>NZ_JBJDRG010000007.1:0-249782 GCF_044987325.1 Rhizobium sp. ZW T2_16 | reverse complement strand
GACTTGCATGTGTTAAGCCTGCCGCCAGCGTTCGTTCTGAGCCAGGATCAAACTCTCAAGTTGAGAATTCAATCATGACTAATCACTTTGTTCTGAATCGACGAGAACATTTTTATATGTACACCAATCGCATCTCTGCGATCGTTTCCATCGTTCTCACTTCAAAACGTGACCGTCATTTTGTCTTCTAAACAGACCGTTCCCAAACCCTAAAGCTCAAGAACCGTCCGCGAAAACCCGCCGACCACGTTTCTCTTTCTTCTCATATTCAATTGTCAAATAACAGACGATCCAAAACCCGAAAGCCTAAACCGTCACAAAAAAACACCAAAACGCATCAGTTCTTCGAGACCTAACCGGAGCCCGGTCCCAATCAGCAAATGCCAATCTTTAGTGGTTTTCTTTAGAACGAGAAACTTCGTCGCTAGCAGCGCCGCCGCCCTCGTCAGTGAGCGGGTTATAGTCCCACACCCCCGAAAACGTCAACAGGCTCAATTCGAAATTTTACAGAAAAATGACAAGCAAATGAATTCATTGCGAAATTTCGATATTTTTCTGAATTCGGCTGATTTCACCGACCAGTCCTCTTATATAGGCCGGCCAAATTAGCGGGATGGTGACGCCCCGCCTCAAAACCGCCCCGACAAATTCACAATCCCATGGAAAGAGCGTTACAGGGCATTCGAAATCGTCTTGGGACTTCTCGCCATATGACAGCAGTTCGCGGCGGATTTGACTCATTTCGAGGAAAAGGGCACATGTTTGGCCCAAGGTCCTGCAGGCAGCATCAAGCTGCCTATGGCAATAACGCGTATATAGGGACTGGCTAAGTCGGCATGAACACGGCCCGCAACACGATCCGATCGCTTGGCAACGAACCGCCCATTCTTGCTGATGGTCGCCGCGCGCCGGACAAGCGGGAGATTTCGCTCCGCTGGCTCTCCGGCACGTTCCTGACAGGCATAACCTCTTCTGTATTGATGGGTGTCGCACTTTTTGCAGCACTTGATGGACGCCAGCAGCTCGCCATCCCGGCAGAGGCATCTGCCTCGGTTCCCAGCGACCACGACAATGATTCAGTCCAGCGCGGCAAACGCCTGCTCGGCGGCAAGATCGTCGCGATGCCGACGGATCGCAAGATCATGGAAGTGTCGACGGTGGTCCACGAGGGCAATCGCGAGCTCGTGCGCCGCCGCCCCTTCGCCCATGTGAAGATGAATCTTGCCGCAGACCATGTCGCTCCGGAAGCATATCCGAAATTCGATCCTCTTGCGATCTTCGCCTCGAGCGAAGCACCGCCTCAGCCGGGCAATAGAACCGGCCTGATTTACGGGTCAAACGTCGAATCCGAAGTCAGTCTTCAGACGCTTGCTTTCCCGACATCGGGCAGCACCTACGCTTACGCCGCGCCGATGACGCTTGAGGAAGTAGAGGAAAACGTGCGCTCGAACGGCTCGGTTCTGACCGCCGGCGACGCACAGCTTTCCGCACTCTATTATGTCGATCCGCAACGCTTCTCCACATCCGAAGATGTCGATCTGACATCAGGCCTCAGCGCCCGTGTTGTCGAAGAAAATATGTCGGTGACCGCGCCCGAGCCGATAACACCGCATACACGAGAATATGCAGACGATATCATTCCCGTGCGTCGGCCCATGTCGATCGCAGAAGCGATGACCCAGGTCGGCTATCCGGAAGGCAAGGCGAAGGAACTCTCCGGATATCTTCAGGCGCGCTTGGGCAGTGACAAGGTTTTCCCTGGCGATGTGATCCGCATTGGCGTGATCCAGGAAGGCCAGATGGTCATGGTGGTCAGGGCCAGCCTCTATCAGCGCGGCCAGCACCGCGTCACCATCGGCCTCGATGACCATAGCCGCTTTGTCGATGCCGAAGAGCCGGCAATGCTGGATGCGGTTGCATCCGCCTTCAGCGACCAGCCGCCCCAGATCATGGCGGGCCGCGATCTGCCAAGCGTCTATGACGGCATTTATCGCGCGGCTCTTTCCTATGGCATGAGCACCGACATGACTGCTCTGCTTGTCAAATTGCTTGCCAGCAATATCGACCTTCAAGCGCAGCTGCGCTCAACCGACAAGATCGAGGCGTTTTTCTCGGTTGCAGACAAAAAGGGACAGGCCTCCAAGGACTCCGAGCTCCTCTATGTCAACGCCCATTTCGGCGATACCGACACGCGCTTCTACCGGTTCCAGAATGCGGACGACGACAATTCGGTCGACTATTTCGACCAGGACGGTCGCAGCATCCGGCAGTTTCTGTTGCGCAGCCCTGTTCCGAACGCCCGCATGACATCCGGTTTCGGCATGCGCAGCCACCCGATCCTCGGTCGCGCGCTAATGCATACCGGCACAGACTGGGCAGCGCCCCGCGGAACACCGATCATCGCCACCGGCAACGGTATCGTCGAAAAGGCAGGCTGGGATAGTGGCGGTTACGGCAACCAGACGCTGATCCGCCACGCAAACGGTTACGTCTCCTCCTATAACCACCAGAGCGCGATTGCCCGCGGTGTGCGCGAAGGCGCCAAGGTCACCCAGGGCCAGGTCATCGGTTATGTCGGCTCCACCGGCCAGTCCACCGGAGCCCACCTTCATTACGAACTGATCGTCAACGGCACCAAGGTGGATGCGATGAAGGTGCGTCTTCCCGGCGGCAAATCGCTTGAAGGCACGGCGCTGGCCCGTTTCGAGGATGAGCGCAAACGCATCGATACTTTGCTGAATACGCAGACACCGAGCGAAGTCGCGAGCAAATAGGTCGCTTGAGTTGATAGCTCTGACGAAAAATGGCGGCCGAGGCCGCCATTTTTATGTCCTTGATTAAGCCGCCTTACGCCGCTTCGCTCATGCTGCCCTTGATACGGAACAGCAGCCGGTCGGAACCGGAGGTTACCTTGACGGTTGAGCCGTCCGGGATATGACCGCCGAGGATCTGTTCGGCGAGCGGATCCTGCACGAATTTCTGGATCACCCGCTTTAACGGACGCGCGCCATAGACCGGATCATAGCCCTTGTCAGCCAGCCATTCGCGGGCGTCGCCATCGAGTTCCAGCTCGATCTTGCGATCGGCCAGAAGCTTCAGGAGGCGCTGCAACTGGATATCGACGATCGCACCCATCTCGTTCCGCTTCAGGCGGTGGAAGAGAATGATCTCGTCGACGCGGTTCAGGAATTCCGGCCGGAACGACGCACGCACGACGCTCATCACCTGCTCGCGCACGCTTTCCGAATCCTCGTCTTCCCGCAGCGCGGTAAGATATTCGGCGCCGAGGTTCGAAGTCATGATGATCATCGTATTCTTGAAGTCGACCGTGCGCCCCTGCCCGTCCGTCAGGCGCCCGTCATCGAGCACCTGCAGAAGAACGTTGAACACATCCGGATGCGCCTTCTCGATCTCGTCGAACAGCACGATCTGGTAAGGTTTGCGCCGCACCGCTTCGGTCAGTGCACCACCCTCTTCGTAACCGACATAACCCGGAGGCGCACCGATCAGCCGCGCGACCGAATGCTTCTCCATGTATTCCGACATGTCGAGGCGCACCATCGCGGTCTCGTCGTCGAACATGAAGCGTGCGAGCGACTTGGTCAGTTCCGTCTTGCCGACACCGGTAGGGCCTAAGAAGATGAACGAGCCGATCGGTCGGTTCGGGTCCTGCAGACCTGCCCGCGAACGGCGAACGGCACGCGATACGGCCTGAACCGCATCGCCCTGACCGACAACCGATTTCGCCAGCTCGTCTTCCATTCGCAAAAGCTTGTCACGCTCGCCTTCCAGCATCTTGTCGACCGGGATGCCGGTCCAGCGGGAAACCACATGCGCGATCGCATCCGGATTGACGACTTCCTGCACCATTGCATTGGTGGTCGTATCCTGGGCTTCGGCCTCGATCAGCCGCTTTTCGAGATCCGGAATGACGCCATAGGTCAGCTCGCCGGCGCGCTGGAACTCGCCCTTTCGCTGGGCGGTCGCCAATTCGTTGCGGGCCTCGTCAAGCTGCCGCTTCAGATCGGCGGCAAGGCCGAGCTTCTGCTTTTCCGCCTGCCAGCGGGCCGTCAGCGCATCCGCCTCTTCTTCCAGAGACGTCACTTCGGTTTCCAGACGCTGCAACCGGTCGGCGGAAGCCGTATCGGTTTCCTTCTTCAACGCTTCGCGCTCGATCTTCAGCTGCATGATGCGGCGGTCGAGTTCGTCCAGCTCCTCGGGCTTCGAATCCACCTGCATGCGAAGGCGCGAAGCGGCCTCGTCCATCAGGTCGATCGCCTTGTCCGGCAGGAACCGGTCGGTAATGTAGCGGTTGGAGAGCGTAGCGGCGGCGACAAGCGCCGAGTCAGAGATCCGCACCTTGTGATGCTGCTCGTACTTCTCCTTCAGACCGCGCAGGATCGAGATCGTGTCCTCGACCGTCGGCTCTTCCACCATGACGGGCTGGAAACGACGGGCAAGTGCTGGATCCTTTTCCACATGCTTGCGATATTCGTCGAGCGTCGTCGCGCCGACGCAGTGAAGCTCGCCGCGCGCAAGCGCCGGCTTCAACAGGTTCGACGCATCCATGGCGCCATCCGACTTGCCCGCGCCGACCAGCGTATGCATCTCATCGATGAACAGGATGATATTGCCGTTTTCGGCCTGCACTTCGTTGAGCACGCTCTTCAGCCGCTCTTCGAACTCGCCGCGATATTTCGCACCGGCAATCAGCGCGCCCATGTCGAGCGCCATCAACTGCTTGTCCTTCAGGCTTTCCGGCACGTCGCCATTGACGATACGAAGCGCCAGACCTTCGGCGATCGCCGTCTTGCCGACGCCCGGTTCACCGATCAGCACGGGGTTGTTCTTGGTGCGGCGTGACAGAACCTGGATCGTGCGGCGGATTTCGTCGTCACGACCGATCACTGGGTCCAATTTGCCGTCGCGCGCATCTGCGGTCAGATCGCGTGCATATTTCTTCAAGGCGTCGAAACCTTGTTCGGCATTGGCGCTATCGGCGGTCCGGCCCTTGCGCAGATCGTTGATCACCTGATTGAGGCCCTGAGCCGTCAGTCCCGCCTTCTTCAGGCTGGCCGAGGTCGAAGCAGAGCTTTCGATCAGAAGCGCAAGCAACAACCGTTCGACCGTGACAAAGCTGTCACCAGCCTTCTTGGCGGCATCTTCGGCAGTGGAAAACACTTTGGCCAGCGGCTGCGAAAGATAGATCTCGCCATTGCCGCCCGAAACCTTGGGCAGCTTGCCGAGAGCAGCGTCGTTGGCTATCCGCGCTTCCTTGGCGTTGCCGCCTGCGCGTTCGATCAGCGACGAAGCCATGCCCTGGTCGTCGTCGAGCAGCACTTTCAAGACATGTTCGGGCGCGAACTGCTGATGTCCGTCGGATAGAGCCTGGGTCTGGGCCGATTGCAGAAAACCGCGCACCCGCTCGGAATATTTCTCGATATTCATTTCATACCTCCAGAAATCGCCCTGCCCTCCATAAAGGCACAGGCCGATGATTGAGATTGAGCTCCCTTCATGAGGCAAGCCCTGCCGCAGGATGCGCTCTCGCAGCCGTTGGCTTCCGCCAAGATATGGGAGCATTTTTTCCGGTTTTAAAGGAGCATGTTGAAGCTTTTAGCGCTTGTCTAAACAGACGGGATCGCCGCTGGCACTACCCGTCTCTGATCACCCCACCGTGATCTAACGATCAGAAACTCGTGATTGGCCATTTTGTCGCAGGAGGCGCACACCCACATCGTTGTCGAGGCTTTTGGGGGCAGGCTTCGTTGTATCACCAAAGGTAGATCTAATGTCGGAAGACAAAAGCACCCAGCTTATCGGAATATTCAAGACCTTGATCATGGACCACGGCATGCCGCAGGCGATCACGGAGATCACGGACCCAGATTTTCAGGCACTCGCCGCAGCTCATGTCGATGAATTCGATGAGGCACGCGACGAATGCGAAAGCATCCGCACTCTGTTTTGACTTTCACCCGGGCCGGCAGCCAAGTCGGCCTGGGCTTAGGCCCCGAGGTAGAAGCATCGCGATTTTCCATCGCAATCATCCCATCATCGCCTGCAGAACTCGATCATGAGACCAGAGTTCAGATGGATGTCTCTTCTCTGAAGTCCTGCTCTTCTTCTGCAGTCATTGCACGATAGATAGGCTTGCCGCTGACAAAGCGCATCATCAGGCACCCGGCGGCATATTCACCGCTGATCAGGCGCCTTCTGCGCAAGAATACAGCCGGCGCCCAATCTGTTGTTTTGTTGGTTATCGATATTGGCCAAACGATGAGATACTTGATCGCGCAAAACATTTATTCGATCTCGAAGATGATCTTGAGACAATAATCATCAAAGTATCGATTCGTGTAGACGCAATCGAAGAAAAACTGGCGAACAGTCTCTAAAGCATCTCTCCCGAAAGCTGTCGGCTGCTTCTCGATAGAGGTATGTGCAAAAACAAAAATCTACGGCACAGCAGGCGAAATTGGAGGATTGCTCCAGAAGAGGCGGATTTTTCTCCGCCACCCCGCATACCGAAAGTCGCAGAGATCCCGTCGAGCTCGAAATTCAACAAAATCTGATTGTGCAACGAGGTCGGCTTGATCCTGCAGTACAAAAGCAATCAGATCTCAGACGTAGAGAACCCGCTCTCCGAACTCTGTTGTCTCGTCGAAATTTCCGGTCCCGAGCCTGCTGCTCTCGCCCGAAAACTTGTCCGCTGGCCGGCTACTTTCGGCAGAAGGCTTTTCTGATGAACTGCTGGATTGTTGCGCGGCCTGCAACTGTTGTTCAAGCGCATCGATCTCCGCCTGAATTTCAGCCTTCTCCTCCGCGTCCTTCGCTTCTTCGAGTTCAGCTTCCTTCGCGGTTATCTGTTTTTCGATTGCAGCCGTACTGCTGCTCGTCGATGATGAAGACAGGAGCGTAGAGGTTGTCGAACTTGTTACGGAACTGATCATGATGAATCTCCGAGTTGAACCGGAATGATTATCGCAGCCATCCGTTAATTTTGGGTACTAAAAAGTACCGATAATTTGCCGCCTAGAACAAGCCTCATTCGCACTCGCTTTTCTGAATTTTCTTAGCGATATGTGGATCGCTCAATCCCCAGCTTGCAGATAAAAAGCCAGGACATCAGTGGATGTCCTGGCTTTTAAAAGTTGAGACGTTCAAGGCACGGTCATTCTGCCGCAGCGGCTTCCACAATACGTTCCCTGTAGGCGGCGCTGATCTTGTCGACCTCGTTCTTTGATCCGAAAATCACCGGCACACGCTGATGCAGTGAAGTGGGTTCGATATCGAGGATCGTGCTTGTTCCGATGATTGCCGCACCGCCGGCGGCTTCGACCAGAAGACCGATCGGGTTGGCTTCATAAAGCAGCCGCAGACGACCGCCAGAGGCCGGCTTGTTACGATCGGCCGGATAGAGAAATACCCCGCCGCGATTGAAGATGCGGTGCGTGTCCGCAACCATGGAACCGACCCAGCGCATGTTGTGGCCAGTATCGATCGCCTCTTCGATATAGGATGCGACAGCGTCATCCCAGGATGACCGGCGTGCCGCATTGATGGCGAATTCCTTTGCTTCCGGCACGATCTTCGCATCGGCGCTGGTCATCAAATAAACGCCTTCGGCGTTCAGCGTGAAGATCTGCACACCCTTGCCCACAGTCAGCACCAGCGTCGTCTGCGGTCCATAGGCGGCGTAACCGGCGATCAGCTGGCCACGGCCGTTTTTCAGAATCTCGCCGGAAGTGGAAGCTCTGATCACTGAGAAGATCGTGCCGACTGTGACGTTCACGTCGAGATTGGAGGAACCGTCAAGCGGATCGAAGATCACCGCATATTTGCCGTCGCCATGAATGGCGATTTCGCTATCCAGTTCTTCCGATACCGCGAAGGAAACTGAAGGGGACTTGCGGCAGGCCTCCAGCATGATCTCGTTGGAAAGGATGTCGAGCGGCTTTTGCGCCTCGCCCTGCACATTGGTGATTTCCGTGGCACCCGTGAGGCCGTCCAGGGACGATGTTCTGAGCTTGTCCGAAATCTCCCGTGTCGCCTCGGCGATGTTGCGAAGAACAACGACGAGATCGTCGTCCAGCACCGTGCCGTTGCGGGTTTCAAGGTAGGTTTCGAATGTCGTCATGAAATCGCTCCCTGCGGATTTTTTGGAAAAATCGCGGCGCTATGCCGTCGAAAAACCTATCTAGAGCGGAATTTTGCGACAACGCAACGAATTTCCGCAGTGCGGTAAGACATTATAATCGTTTAAAAAATCAGGATATGAAGAAAAATCCGGGAACGGTTGCACGCTATCGGCGCAAAACTTGCCATTCAATCGTTTCGATGCGGGCTTTACCCATCAAAGAGCGGATTTTTACCTAAAACGAAAAAATCCGGCCAAAGGCCGGATTTTTCAACTTGTTTCATGTGACCAGGCTTATTCGCCGGCCACATCCGCCATTTCAGGCGCGGTATCATCGCCCTCTGCAGCTTCAGCGCTCTTGCGAGGCTGGCGGCGGGGACGCGTGCTAGCAGCACGGCGACGGCGCGGAGTGGCCTCTGCCTGCGCTTCTTCCTCGACAGCCACTTCAGCGGGGGTACCTTCGATCACCGGCTGCGGACCGGAACCGTCTTCGACAACGGGTGCCGAAATCTCGGCAGCTTCCGCTACCTGAGGTGCGGCCGGAGCTTTCGGCTCGACAGCCCGCGGTTCGGCCGAACGTTCGCCACGCTCCACACGCTCGCCACGTTCCTGGCGATCAGGGCGACGTTCACGACGCTCATTGCGGTCACGGCGGTTTTCGCGCGGCGGCTGGTCTTGATTACCATTGCCCTGGGCATTGGGCTGCGCGTTCTGCTCGCGACGCTGCTGCGGCTGCGGGTCTTCCATCATCGGCTGCGGAGCGTAGCCGAGATCGTTACCATCACCACCATCCATATCGTCCTGATCGATGGAGTTGCCATCGCGATCCTGGAATTCGCCGCGATCCTGATGCTGGAAGCGATCCTGCATCTGGGCCTGCGCAGCTGCGATTATGCGATTGTAATGCTCTGCGTGCTGCAAATAGTTTTCTGCAATAACACGGTCGCCGGAGCTTTGCGCGTCACGGGCAAGAGTCGCATATTTTTCTGCGATATGCTGGGCAGTACCGCGGATTTTTACATCCGGCCCGGAACTGTCATAAGTCCGGCTGAGCGGGTTTCCGCCCTTGCGCTGGAAGTTGTTGTTACCACCTCCGCCACCGCCGCCGTTATTGTTGCTACCACGCCCTCGACCACGCTTGTTCTGCTGTCCTGGCCTCATTTATCGTTCACCAACTCTCTGTCTTCGCTGATAAGGGGCCACGCGGCTCGCCGGTCAAAGCCGGTACAAGACTTCGCGTGTTACGTACAGGTCGACCAACGCGGCCTGCCGCTTTCAAAGTCAAATTACCTGATTCACGCATCGAGAGTGCTCAACCTCGTCGGCTCTTCGAAAAGAGCGCAATTAAGGATTGACCCGTAACCCGAACGAATCGCTGTTCATTCCCAGCTGCCCCGATGCGTAGCCGCAAACTATCCCGCTTCCTTTGGAATTCCAAGCTTTTTCTTTTGCTTCGCAGCATCAACCACAGACTTGGCAAATATCAATACGCGATCATTCTCGCTGTAGTCTTTACGTGCCAGCAACAGATTGAAACCCTCTGCTTCGAATAGCTCGATCACCGCATGTTTCTGATCAAAACCGATCTCTAGAGCGACGAAACCATCAGCCGCGAGAAACTCCCCGGCACGGTCTGCAATCTCGCGGTAGGCGGTTAATCCATCAGCCCCGCCGTCCAATGCTGCCATTGGATCGAAGTCGCGGACTTCAGGATCCAGGTCGGGAATGACATCGCTACATATATAGGGCGGATTTGACACGATTATGTCGAAACACCCGTCAATCTTGTCAAACCAGTGGCTTTCCACCGCCTGGAACCGCTGATCCAGACCAAGACGTCGCGCATTTTCCGCCGCCGTGTTCAACGCATCGACGGAAATATCGCTACCGATCCCAGTTGCTGATGGTAGACCATCCAGCAATGCCAGAATGATCGCGCCCGTGCCTGTTCCTATATCGAGAATGCGGATGTCTCTGTCGCCCGCAAACTGCCGGGCCTCATCGAGAACACTATCCACCAGAACTTCCGTATCCGGTCTTGGTTCCAGGGTTTCCTTCGAAATAAGGAAATCCAGCCCGTGAAATTCTCGTTTACCTAATATGCGATGCACCGGCTCCCGTTTCAAGCGGCGGGCGACGGCATCTTCTATTTTGGCAACCGAAGCGGCATCGATCTCGCGATCGCCACCAACGAAGACCTCAGTAGAGGAAAGCTCCAGGAGGCCGCCGATCAGAATCCGCGCCTCGATCGCCGCATCGGCAAAACCGGCTGCCGAAAACCGGCCTCTCGCATCGGCGACGGCTTCGCCCAGTGTGGTCATCGGCCCGACATCCCCTTGGTCACCCCTGCTGCTCGCCGAGCGACGCCAGCTGTCCCGCCTGATAATCGGCGATCAGTGCATCAACCACTTCGTCGATTTCACCCATCATCATTCGGTCGAGCTTGTAGAGCGTCAGGTTGATGCGGTGGTCGGTGACACGGCCCTGCGGGAAATTATAGGTGCGGATACGCTCCGAACGGTCGCCGGAGCCGACCTGGCTCTTGCGGTCTGCAGAGCGTTCGCTGTCCACTCTCTGCCGTTCCATGTCATAGAGACGCGAGCGCAGGACCTGCATCGCCTTGGCGCGGTTCTGATGCTGCGATTTTTCCGCGCTCACAACGATGATCCCGGTCGGCAGGTGGGTGATACGCACAGCACTATCCGTCGTGTTGACGTGCTGCCCGCCGGCGCCCGATGCACGCATCGTATCGATGCGGATGTCCTCCGGACGGATTTCCACGTCGACCTCTTCTGCCTCGGGAAGGACCGCAACTGTTGCCGCAGACGTGTGAATGCGCCCCTGCGTTTCGGTATCCGGCACACGCTGCACCCGGTGCACGCCGCTTTCGAATTTCAACTTGGAAAACACGCCGCGTCCGGTCACGGTCGCGATGATTTCGCGATAACCGCCCGCTTCGCCTTCACTGGCCGAAAGCACTTCCACCTTCCAGCCATGCGCACTGGCATAACGCTCATACATGCGAAACAGGTCGCCGGCAAAAAGTGCCGCCTCGTTGCCTCCGGTACCGGCACGAATTTCAAGAATAGCGCTCTTCTCGTCGGCCGCGTCCTTCGGCAGGAGCAGGATCTGCATATCCTTTTCCAGCGCCTCGATCCGCTCCTCCGCGTCCGGAAGCTCCATCTCGGCCAGCTCCCGCATCTCGCGGTCCGTGCCCTTGTCGTAAAGCATCGCCCTCAGATCGGCGATCTCAGCGATGGTCTTCTCATATTCACGGATCTTGGCAACAACGGGCTGCAGCTCGGAATATTCCGAAGCCAGCTTCACATAGACATCGGCGGCCGGGCCTTCCGACATACGCGCCTCGATCTCGCCAAAACGGCGTTCCAGCTCGCGCATCTTTTCGACAGGAAGCTTAGCCAATTAAAGAACTCCAGATATGCCGCTCGTTATTTTAGCCCTCGGGTTTAACCCGAGGGTGTCCCGAGAATCTATCCACGTCGAGAGGTCAGCAGATCCTCGGGACAAGCCCGAGGATGACGGTGAGCACATAGCTCGACCAATAGGCCGCATTCAAGGCCTACAGTGGAATGTTATTCGCTTCCGCGAACTTCAACAGCAGCTCCCGGATTGATTCGTGCGAGCGAATGTCGTCCAGCGCCGCATTCATTTCCGCTTCGAGCTGGCCCGCATCGAGACCAAGCAGCATCGCCTTGACCGGACCGATCGAGGTCGCCGCCATCGAGACCGAGCGGAAACCGACGCCGATCAGCGCCATGGCGGAAAGCGGTTTGCCCGCCATTTCGCCGCAGAGCGTCACCAGCGTCCGGTTACGCTCGCCGGCCCGCGCAATATCGCGCAGCATCCTGAGAAACGGTTTTCCGAGAATGTCGAAGCGTTCAGAAACTCGTGCATTGCCGCGGTCGGCCGCCATCGAGAACTGGAAGAGATCGTTCGACCCGACGGAAACAAAATCAACTTCCGCCATAAGCTCGTCGAGCTGCCACATCAGCGCCGGCACTTCCAGCATCGCACCGAACTGCAGCTTGCGCGGCAGCGTGTGGCCAAACTTGGAGAGATACTGCACTTCCTTTTGCAACAGGTCGCGCACCGCACGGATTTCCGAAACCTCGGTCACCATCGGGATCATCATCCGCAGTTCGGCACCGGCAGAAGCCTTCAGAAGCGCGCGGAGTTGGGTGCGCAATAGACCGGGCCGGTCGAGCGCAAGCCGGATCGCCCGCCATCCCAGCGCCGGGTTTTCCTCTTCCTGGGCGCGGAAATAGGAAACGACCTTGTCGCCGCCGATATCAAGCGTTCGGAAAGTCACCGGACGCCCCGCCGCCTGTTTGATCACACTGCGATAAAAGGCTTCCTGCTCTTCCAGCTTGGGCATGGTCGAGGCGATCATGAACTGGAGCTCGGTGCGGAAAAGCCCGATACCCTGCGCGCCGGATTCGGCCAGCTGCGGCAGATCCACCAGCAGGCCGGCATTCATGTTGAGGCTGATATGCCGCCCGTCCCGGGTCAGCGACTCGACGGACCTGAGCGCCCGGAACTGCTCCTGCCGCTTGGCGCGCAGGCGAACCTTTTCCTCATAAGCGTTCTGCAGATCCGGCATCGGCCGCACATGCACCTGCCCGTCGTCTCCATCGATGATGATCGCGTCGCCGTTTTCGGCAAGCGCCACCAGACCCACAGCCTGTCCGACGACAGGAATGCCCATGGCACGCGCGACGATCACCACATGGCTGGTCACCGCACCGTCTTCCAGCACCAGACCGCGAAGATTGGCGCGCGGATAATCCAGCAGCTCAGCCGCACCCATGGCGCGCGCAAGCACGATGGAATCGGACGGCAGCTCGTCCATGCTGCGCCCGGAATAGCCGGTGAGCTGGCGCAACAGCCGGTTCGCCAGATCGTCGAAATCATGCATCCGCTCACGCAGATACGAATCCGTCATGCGCATCATCCGCGCCTTGGTATCGCTCTGCACCTTCTCGACGGCCGCTTCCGCCGTCAGACCGTTATGGATCGCCTCTTCCATACGGCGAACCCAGCCCTGGTCATGGGCAAACATCCGGTAGGTTTCCAGCACCTCGCGATGCTCGCCTTCCTGCGCCACGTCACGCCGCGACAGCATGTCGTCGATCGAGATCCTGAGCGAGCCGAGCGCTTCCGCAAGCCGGATGATTTCCTTTTCCGAATCTTCGTTCAGAAGATTGGTTACGACGATGCGATGCTCGTGCAGCACCACATGTCCGAGCCCGATACCTTCGTTGTAACCATTGCCCTGGATCGTCACCGCGCGGGTAAGATCGAGCTCCAGCCCAGGAGCTGTGATCTTCTTGAGGTCGCCGGTAGCGATCATCTCGGCGATCACCATCGCGGTGGTCTCGAGCGCCTCGACCTCATCCTCGCGGTAGTTGCGACTCGCCTTGTTCTGCACGACCAGAACGCCGAGCGTGCGTCCCGCCCTCAGGATCGGCACGCCGAGGAAGGAATGGTAGATCTCTTCGCCGGTTTCCGGCAGGTAGCGGAACGCCGGATGCGCCTGGGCATCGGAAAGGTTTAACGGCTGGGCGGATGCGGCAATCGTACCGACGAGACCCTGTCCCATCTGCAGCTGAGAAAGGTGGACAGCTTCTTTGTTCAGGCCTTCGGTCGCGTAAAGCTCCAGAACGCCATCGGAGCGCAGTACATAGGCCGAGCAGACTTCGGCCACCATGTTGCTGGCAATCTGGCTGACGATCCGATCAAGGCGTTCCTGCGGATCCAGCGGTTCGGCCATCAGTTCGCGCAGGCGCTTCAACAAAACGCGCGGACCGGCCGACAGGTCTCTAATCGGCATAATGCTCCCCTTACAGCCCAACCATCGCCGACCCGGCGACGACGCACCGAAAGGAGCATCATGCCGGATTAGACATCATTCGCTTTTATCGAGACCGTAGGAGGAATGCAAAGTCCGAACCGCAAGTTCCGAATATGCACCGTCGATAAGAATGGAAATCTTGATTTCCGAGGTCGTGATCGCCTTGATGTTGATCGATTTTTCGGCAAGTGCCCGGAAAGCCTGCGCCGCGACGCCGGCGTGGCTGCGCATGCCGATACCAATGACCGATACCTTTGCGAGACCTGATTCGGTCTGCACGACATCGAAGCCGATCTTTTCCTTGTTGGCTTCCAGAACGCTCATCGCCTTCTGCACGTCGCCAGAAGGCACGGTAAAGGTCATGTCAGTCTTGGAACCGTCCTCGGAAATGTTCTGGACGATCATGTCGACATTGATATGGGCCTCCGCGAGCGGCCCGAAGATCGCAGCCGATACGCCCGGACGGTCGGACAGACGACGCAACGAAATCTGCGCTTCATCCTTGGCATAAGCGATGCCGGTGACGACTTCCTGTTCCACGATTTCTTCCTCGTCGCAAATCAAAGTACCGGGCGGGTTCAAGAAGTCTCCCATGCCCGGTGCATCGGGATCTTCAAAGCTGGAGCGCACAAAGGTGCGGACCTTGTGGACCATGGCAAGCTCGACCGAGCGCACCTGCAGCACCTTCGAGCCGAGAGACGCCATTTCGAGCATTTCCTCGAACGACACCTTCTTCATCCGGCGAGCCTTGGGCACGATGCGCGGATCGGTCGTGTAGACGCCATCGACGTCCGTATAGATATCGCAGCGATCAGCCTTGACGGCAGCGGCAATCGCCACGGCGGACGTGTCGGAGCCGCCACGGCCGAGCGTCGCGATCCGGTTGTCCGGACCTATCCCCTGGAAACCGGCAACAACAGCCACCTGGCCCTCGCCCATCCGCTTGATGATGTCGGAACCGTCAATCTCCATGATGCGTGCAGCACCGTGTGCGTTGTCGGTGCGGATCGGGATCTGCCAGCCCTGCCAGGAACGTGCATTGACGCCCATCGACTGCAGCGCGATCGCCAGGATACCGGATGTCACCTGCTCGCCGGAAGCAACGACCGCATCATATTCGCGCGCGTCGTAGAATGGTGAATTGGCACCTGCTACTTTCGGCATGTCCTGAACCCAGCCCACCAGTTCGTTGGTCTTGCCGGACATGGCGGAGACGACGACGGCCACTTCGTGCCCTGCATCGACTTCACGTTTCACATGGCGTGCGACATTGTGAATGCGTTCGAGATTGGCGACGGACGTGCCGCCGAACTTCATGACGATGCGAGCCATACGACGAAAACCACCAACTCGCCCTCGGCCAAGCCGGGGCGTCTATTTGCTAACGCTGGATATCCCGGCGGCTGCCTGAATATCGAGTTGGGGTCTCTTAGCGAAAAGGGGGGGCACACGCAATGGCCGGATTATGGGCAAACAGTACGCCTGTCATAAAACTGAAGAAGCGATCATCACACGCAAATGGCAGTCGATAAGAACAAGGGGCCGCTTGCGCGACCCCCTGCCGATCTGTCGTCGATCTGTTCGAAATCGTCAGTTGCAATTTGGCCCGACGACGCAGTTCTGGTTACGCTGCGGACGCTGCTGTTCCTCGCGCTGCGGGCGTTCACGGTCTCGCTCGCGGGCTCTTTCGCGATCACGATCGCGATCTCTGTCCCGCTCGCGCGCCTGATCCCGATCCCGGGCCTGATCCCGTTCTCTTTCACGGGCACGATCCCTATCCCTGTCACGATCACGCTCTCGCGCGCGGTCGCGATCCCAACCGGGAGGCGGGCGCCGATCGTTGCCGTCAAAGCGCGGCCGGTCACGGTCCCTGTCACGGGCCTGATCTCTGTCACGATTTCGGTCACGTTCCCACCGGTCGCGATCACGGGACTGATCCCAGCGATCCCGATCACGGGATTGGTCCCAGCGATCGCGATCACGGTCGCGATCCCAGCCCGGAGGCGGACGGCGACCATCATCCCAGCGCGGCGGGGGCGGAAGTGGACGCTGTGCACGCCAGTTGTAATCCCGCCAGCGATCACGCTCCCGATAGAAATTGCGGTCGCGGTAATAGGTGCCCCAATAATTGTCCACGTCGAACGTGACGGATGGGATGCCGAGACCGCCGTAGTAATCCGGCGCCACATAAACGCGGTTCGATCGATAGGATGCCTGCACGTAATTGCCGGACACCCAGCCACGTCCACCGGCAAAGGAGACGTCGCACCAATTGACCGAGCTCATGCAGCCGTTGATCGTCACGGGCGCGCCGTAAGGAATAACGGTAACCGCCGGATAACCGGTACTGGGGCCGGACCGCATATTGACGTTTGCGGTGGCGTAACCGCGCACCGCCGCCTCGGCGATCGCGGGCGCCACCAGGAGCGTGCAGAAAGCCGCAGCACTCATCAGGAACTTTTTCACGGGCTTCCTCCTGAGGAAATTATCGAAACGGACATTTTTCCGCATCGAGTTTTATCGCCATAAAATGTCGACTGGCCCCAATTGTTCCAGCATTCGCCTGAATAGGTCATGAATGACCTATTGGGCATTCATTAAGCGTCATGGACGCTTGCAGCGCATAGGATTAGTAGCCTGCCGCAATGGAGTGAAATCAGTGATCTGGATAGAAGTCCACGATATCATGCTCGCGGCGTTGGAAGCGAGCCTCGGCTGTCGACTACACCAACTGGCATACGTGGCGAGGTCTACTTCGCAGGGCATTGGCGGCCAACATCGGGAAAGCCCATCAACCTCTTGACTTCATCGTCTCAACGTCCGACTTCAACACGCAAACGCGAAGGATGATGAGACGATGACGGAAGCAGCCAGAACGACGGTCGACAAGGATCAGGTCGAGATGTTCTCGAAAATGGCTGCCGAATGGTGGAGCCCCACCGGAAAATTCCGTCCGCTGCACAAGTTCAATCCGGTTCGCCTTGCCTATATCCGCGAACGCATCTGCCAGAATTTCGGCCGTGACCCGAAGGCGCATCGCCCCCTGGAAGGTCTGCGCATCCTCGATATCGGCTGCGGTGGCGGCCTTCTGTCCGAACCGGTTGCCCGCATGGGCGCAACCGTCATCGGCGCCGACCCGTCGGAGAAGAATATCGGCATCGCCTCGACCCACGCGCAGGAAACCGGCACGCAGATCGATTACCGTGCCGTCACCGCCGAGGATCTTGCCCAGGCGGGAGAAACATTCGACGTCATCCTCAACATGGAAGTCGTCGAACATGTTGCCGATGTGAACCTGTTCCTCACCACCTGCGCCTCCATGGTGCGCCCCGGCGGCCTGATATTCATGGCGACGATCAACCGCACGCTGAAGGCCCGCGCACTCGCGATCTTCGCCGCCGAAAATGTCCTGCGCTGGCTGCCCCGCGGCACGCATCAGTATGAAAAGCTGGTCCGCCCGGAAGAGATCGAACGCCCGCTCCAGACCTCCGGTCTGTACATCATTCACCGCACAGGCGTCTTCTTCAATCCACTGCAGGATCGCTGGAACCTCTCGCCCGACATGGACGTAAACTACATGCTACTGGCAAAACGCGAGAGCTGATCAGGATTTCTGCACAAGCACGTGTGCCATCAGATCCTTGTGTCTTTCCGCATTGAGCGCAGCCAGTTCGCGCACCCGTGCACGGTCGATGGATATCCGCTCACCATCCGGTCCATAGGGATCTTTGAAATTGAAACTGTCCGGTCCAGTCCCATGGTCGTGCAGACGCTCGAAACGCTCTACGCCGTCAGACCAATTTGGCCGGCTATCCGTCCACCACAGGACAAGTGCAGGCCAGCGCCGCTCCACCTGCCATTTTCGGCCATGTTTCAACGCGTCGGCATGGACGCCGGAATAGGAAAACGCCGTCAGCGATTCCAGATCGGCCCACATCGACAACGAGGAGGGTGCGGTCTCAAAACCGCTCCCCTTTATGAAACGCGGAAAAACCTGCTGCCCCCAGCTCTCCGGACCGATCTCGCCATCATAGCCGGAACGTCCGATAAACCCTTCCGCAGTTTCGGCGGCAAGAAAATTGGCAGGCTCCCGCAAGCGAAAACCCTCAATTTCGGGGCTGTCATAAGGAGCGAAAAAAAGGCCGAAATTGTAGATCGCCAGTTTCGCCACGCTGGTCACCTCAGTTGGCCATGTCAGTTCGTATCGTCCGTAAAATCGGGTAGCGGCGCGACTTCTATCCCCTCGTCGATCAGGTCACGCACTTCGTCGGCACTCGCTTGTCCGATGATGCCGCGAGCATCCGCCTCGCCATAATGAATCTTGCGCGCCTCTTCGGGAAACTTCTCCCCCACATCCTCGGAATTGGCGCGAATATTGGCGACAGCTTCGCGAAGCTTGACGATCGCCTCCTGCCGGGCGAGATCCATCGCCATCTGCTTCTTGGCTTCCTTTTTCCGCGCGGTGGAAACGGAAGGCGCCATCAACGACTTGGAAATCGAACCCGAATTGCAGATCGGACAGGTCAGAAAGCCGCTCTCCACCTGCCGGTCGAAATCGGCACTCTCGGAAAACCAGCCCTCAAAGGTATGTGCGTTGTCGCAGCACAGCGAATATTTGATCACACTGCCACTCCACCGGCACCCCGGTCGGCATCCGGGCCGGTAACATCCTCCAGCACGAACTCGCGTGCATTCTTCAGATTGGGCACCTTTTTGCGAGTAATCACAACGCTGTCCAGGTCGAGATCGGCAACGAGAACCTCCTCACCCGCATCGCCACCTCGTGCGAGAATTTTGCCCCAGGGGTCGATGATGAGAGAATTGCCATAGGTCTCCCGGCCGTCCTCGTGTACCCCGGCCTGCGCTGCCGCAATCAGGAAAGCGCCGTTCTCGATGGCCCGAGCCCGCAGCAGGATCTCCCAATGCGCCTCGCCCGTCTGTCGCGTGAAGGAAGCCGGCACCGTCAGGATCGTCGCTCCGGCTACAGCCTGTGCGCGGAACAGCTGAGGGAACCGCAAGTCGTAACAGATCGACATACCGAGCTTTGCGAAAGGCAGCTCCACCACCTTGGAGACGTCGCCCGGCTCATACGCAGAGCTCTCCCGCCAGCTCTCGCCATTGTCGAGATCCACGTCGAACATGTGGATCTTGTCGTAGGTCGAGATCAGGCGACCGTCGGGCGCAAAGAGAAAACTGCGATTGGCGATCTTGCCGTCATCACGAGCAATTGCCGTCGAACCGACGTGCAGGAAAATGCCGAGCTCCGCAGCAAGCCCATGCGCCGTCGCCACGATTATGTCATCCGCCTCGCCGCGCAGGACCTCGCGGGCAGCCTTGCGGTCCCGCTGCAGCATACCCGTCATTTCCGGCGTCTGGACGTAAGTCGCCCCGCGCGCCGCCGCGTCCCGGACCAGCCGGGACATGTCGGCCGCGTTCTTGACCGGATCGACACCGGAACGCATCTGCACTGCAGCGACCTTGATCATCGTCTAAACGTCCTGTTACGCAAGCATCGAGTCCAGCTTGCCTTCACGATCAAGCGCATGCAGATCATCGCAGCCGCCGACATGTTCACCGTTGATGAAGATCTGCGGAAAGGTCGACCGACCATTCGACTTGGCGATCATTTCGGCGCGAAGCTCCTGGCTATAGGTCGCATCATGCTCGACGAAATCGACGCCCTTTGATTGGAGCAGAGCTTTCGCACGTGAGCAATAACCGCAATATTCGCGGGTGTAGATGGTAACATCCGTCATGATAATCTCCGGGCGCGCTGGGAGGAATACGCGCCGACTGTTGTTTCTCATATAGTTTCGGCCAGAGCCATTGCAAAGGTCAAAACACTGACTTCGGTGGCACCCGCCTTCTTCAACGCCCGTGTCGCAGCGGTAACTGTGGCCCCGGTCGTGTAGACATCGTCGACAAGCACGATGTGTTTGCCGAACACCTCGGCCTCCCGTCCCTCGGCGACGGCGAAAGCCGCCCGGACATTGTCTTCGCGAGCCCGAGCCGTCAGCCCTACCTGTCGCTTCGTTCTCTTCGTTCGCACAAGCGCCGCCGGCAGATAGGGCTTCCCCGTCGATCTTGCGAGATGCCGCGCGAGCTCGGCTGACTGGTTGAACTTCCGGAGCGCAAAACGCGTCCGGTGCAAAGGCACCGGCAGGATTGCATCGCAGCAACGGAGGCAATCGCCCCCCCGCGCGCTCCATCCATCTCGCCATGATTGGTGCAAGATCGCCTCGGTCCCTATATTTGAGCCCATGAACCATGTTGCGCGCGGTACGATCGAAGACAGTGGCTGCGCGCAGGCGATCGAAAACCGGAGGATGCGCGATGGCTTGTGCCGAGAGCATGCCTGGCCCTGGATCATAGGAGAACGGCAGGCCGAGTATGTCGCAATAGGGCCTCTCGATGAAGCGGACCTCACGCCAGCAGGAGGCGCAGACCGCCCCATGACGTCCCGTCAGAACGCCGCAACCGAGGCATACCGGAGGGTACACGACATCAGCGATCCGCTGCAGACAGGCCGAAGCGGATTGCGAAAGCATTTTCACGAGACTATTGGCCGAATTGCCGGGCATGGACTTGACAATAAGCGACGGAATGCGCCTTAGCGAAGCATAATCGGGTGGTGATGATGGAATTTCTCTTCGACGAAGACCTGCTGGCACGCAGACGCGAACGAGCCTTGGCAAATCACACCGGCAATGCGGATTTTTTGCTGGATCTGGCGGCAGGCGAATTGGCCGAGCGTCTTTCCGTCGTGGAGCGGCAGTTTCCTCTTGCCATCGAACTGCATGGAGGAACGGGGATCGCCGCGCGAAAGGCAATCGAAACCGGCAAGATCGAAACAATTCAGCGCGCAGAAACCAGCGAACGCTTCGCCAAGGCAGGAGAGCATATCCTGTCCGCCGGTCTTGATGACGTGCCGATCGAGACGGCATCGGTCAACCTCGTCCTGTCCCCGATGGCGCTGCATGCCGTCAATGACCTGCCAGGCACGCTGGTGCGCATTCGCCGCGGTCTGAAGCCTGATGGCCTGTTCCTCGCAGCCATTCCCGGTGCGGGGACGCTGTCGGAGTTGCGCGATGTCCTGCTTGCGGCCGAGGCCGAGCTGACAGGCGGCGCAAGCCCACGCGTTATCCCATTCGCCGATGTGCGCGATATAGGTGGCCTTCTCCAGCGGGCGGGTTTCGCCCTTCCGGTGGTGGACGCAGAAAACTATACGGTTCGATATGACAGCCTGTTTCCGCTGATGCGCGACTTGCGCGCCATGGGCATGGCCAATCCCTTGAGGGGTCGCAGCAGAAAACCCCTTGGGCGCGCATTTTTCCTGAGGGCTGCGGAAATCTATGCAGAGCGTTATTCCGATCCCGATGGCAGGATCAGGGCCACGTTCTCGATCATCTACGCCTCCGGATGGGCGCATCATGAGAGCCAGCAGCAGCCGCTGAAACCAGGTTCTGCCAAGGTGCGTCTTGCAGATGCCCTTAAGGGCCTGGACGGCTAGCGCTTCCGCAAAAGCGGAAACGGCTTTAAACCGTCTTATTTGGACGCATTGGTGTAGGTGTTGGTAATGGTGTTGAACATATTGCCCATCGCCTCGTAATAATTGCCGAGCGCAGCAGCAAGCGTGATGCCGAGGACTGCGGCAAGCAAGCCGTACTCCACTGCCGTTGCACCACTGATATCGCTGATAAAGCTGCGGAACAGGCGCATAGGTCGTCCTTGGAATCTAAGCGGTTCGATCATGCGTCGAAGTGGTTCAGCAATCGCCGTCCGCTCCGTAACCCTGAACGATGCAAACCGAACCGGGTGTCTCCTGCAGAACGCTCCTGCGGATCGTGTAGTGCTTCGAACCACCTTCGGCGGGCTTGATCGATCCCGTCGTCAGCATATCGAAGTCTTCCTGCACATGCGCAAGGCGCTTCTGGTCCGACCGCTCCGCCAGCATCGGCGTCACGATCAGCGACAGGGCAATTACGGCTGTTCCGAAAAGCAGCGCAATATTCAGCGCTCCGGTCCTGCCGGACCTGTACGTCGCCCGCTGGCGATTGCGCACAGTTTTCCAGAACTCGTCGTCCATTGTCCCGAAGCCTCGTCAGATCATTACGTGCCTGGCCACAAAGATGCCAGAATCCGTTGAACGAACTGTTAACGCGAGATAAATCCGACAGCTCTAATTTTAATTAAAGCAGATCCTGCAGCATAGGGATCAGCGGCTCATCCGCCGGCGGCATGGGATAGTCGCGAAGCGCATTCGGCCTCACCCATTTGATCTGCTGCCCCTCGCGGCCCGTCGGAACACCCTCAAACCGGCGGCAGACATAAAGCGGCATCAGCAGATGGAAGCTGTCGTAGGTGTGGCTGGCAAAGGTGAGCGGCGCAAGGCAGGCGACCTTCGTGGTGACCCCGAGTTCCTCATGAAGCTCCCGCACCAGCGTCTCTTCCGGCGTTTCGCCGGGCTCGACCTTACCGCCCGGAAACTCCCACAGCCCCGCCAGCGATTTCCCCTCCGGCCGCTGCGCAAGCAGGATACGGCCGTCGGCATCGATCAGCGCGCAGGCGGAAACGAGAAGAAGCTTTTTCGGTTCGCTCATGATTTCCGCCAGTAACGATAGGAATAGGCCTTGCTGAAGCCGAACCTCTGATAGAGCGCGATGGCAGCTTCATTGGTTGACTCGACCTGCAGCCAAGCGGTGCGTGCACCGCTGATCCGTGCCCAGCGAAGTGCCGAGGACAACATGTCTGTGCCGAGCCGTTCGCGGCGATGGGATGGTGCAACGGCAAGCGAAAGAATGCCGGCCAGATCGTTGTCCTGCACGCACAGCACCGTAGCCACTGCTCCGTTACCGGGATCCTGTTTCATGAAGAAGCCGGATGTGGGCTTGATGGCACTGAGGATCTCGGCAAGCGCCGGCTTCAAGGCCGGATCGTCACCGGCTACCGAAAGGCATGCATCGGCAAAACGGCCGATATCGTGGCTTGGCAGATAATCGAGCGTGTCGGGAAGCTCCAGCCGGGAAAGGTCGACTGTCATGACATCCGCCGTCTCGAAGACCTCCCATCCGCTACGCGCCAGATGCTCAAGCATGACCGGCGGCGCAAGCGGTGTTTCCCTCAGCACAAGCGTCCTGCCGTAATCCGCAAAACGCTTGGCAGCCTTTGTGAGCCTGAGATCGAGATCCCGGTGATCGGAAGGATCAAGCGGAACGACGCAGTTGACCCGTTTCGACGGATGCCCGCCTGTCAGCCGCACCTGCCAGCTTCCGTCATAGACGACGGACGCGGCAGGCCATGCGCGAAACCCGACGGCTTCGAGCCTGCGGACCAGCGGCAGATCGGGCTCTACGGATGCTGCTGCCATCACCCGCATCAGCTCCGGTAATCGCCGTTGATGGCGACATATTCCTTGGTCAGGTCGCAGGTCCAGACCGTCGCCTTGCCCGATCCGAGACCGAGTTCGACCTTTACCGGAATGTCCTGGCCCTTCATCACGGCAGAGGCCGCCTCTTCAGAATAACCCGGATCGCGCTCGCCATTGACGGCAACACGGATGTCGCCGAACCAGATCGCCAACTTGTCGCGATCGGCAGCTTCGCCGGCCTTGCCCACCGCCATGACGATACGGCCCCAGTTGGCGTCTTCGCCGGCGGCCGCGGTCTTGACCAGCGGCGAATTGGCGATCGACAGCGCGATCGTCTTGGCGGCCGCATCGCTTTCCGCACCGGTCACGGTGATTTCGAGCATCTTGGTGGCACCCTCGCCATCGCGAGCGACCTGGATCGCCAGGTCCTTCAGGAGCGCGTTGAGCGCCTCGCGGAAGGAGGCGAGCGCCGGATCATTGGCATCGGCAATCTGCTTCTGGCCGTCGGCGGCAGCAGCGCCGGTGGCAAACAGCATCAGCGTGTCGGAGGTCGACGTGTCGCTATCGACGGTCATCGAATTGAAGCTAGGCTCGACACCGGCCGACAGCATCGACTGCAGAGCGGCAGAAGAAATGTCGGCATCGGTAACGACGAAGGACAGCATCGTCGCCATGTCGGGCGCGATCATGCCAGCGCCCTTGGCAATGCCGTTGATCGTCACCTTCACGCCGCCGATCTCGGCGGTACGCGTCGCGACCTTTGGATAGGTATCCGTCGTCATGATCGCCTTGGCGGCTTCCTGCCAGAAATCGCCGGTAGCGGTCTTGTTCATGTCGCCCAGCACGCCGGCAAACTTGGTGGCATCGAGCGGTTCACCGATGACGCCCGTGGATGCGAGATAAACCTCGTTCTCGCCGCAGCCGACAGCGTCGGATGCAGATTTCGCCGTCAGAGCGGTCGCAGCCTTGCCCTTGATACCCGTGAAAGCGTTCGCATTGCCGGAGTTGACCACCACTGCACGAGCCACGCCATGGGAGAGGTTCGAGCGGCAGAAATCGACCGGGGCCGAAGGGCATTTGGACTTGGTGAACACGCCGGCAACCGCCGCAGGCTTGTCGAAAACCATCAGCAGCACATCCGTGCGGCCCTTGTACTTGATGCCTGCAGCTGCCGTCGCCATCCGCACACCGCGGACCAGAGGCATTTCAGGATAGGATTTCGGGGCGAGCGGGGAGACGGAAGCGGACATGGTCAATACCTGCGCGAAAAGTTTTCAGTAAGCGATAGAAAAACGGGGGCACGAATGCCCCCGTTGTCATCAATGGATCAGGGCTTTGCAGCCGGGGCAGCTTCCGGGGCAGCCGCATCGCCGGCGCCGTCCTGCATCTTGCCAACTTCCTCATAGCCCTTCTTCAGGGCTTCGTCGGTGATCTCGACCTTCTGCTCAGCCTTGGCCTTTTCAAGGATTGCAACATACTTGTCGCGCATGACGAGCTGCTTCACCTGGTCCTTGACCTGGTCGAAAGCCGGCGGCGGTGCATCGCGCTTGTCTTCGACCTTGATGATGTGGAAGCCGAACTGGGTCTTGACCGGGGCTTTGGTATAGGCGCCCTTTTCGAGACCGAAAGCGGCCTCTTCGAATTCGGGAACCATGCGGCCCGGACCGAACCAACCGAGATCGCCGCCGTCGTCCTTGTTGCTGTCCTGCGAGTTTTCCTTGGCCAGCTTGGCGAAATCCTCACCCTTGTCGAGCTTGGCGATGATCGCCTTTGCTTCATCCTCGGTCTTGACCAGGATATGGGCAGCCTTCACTTCTTCCTGCTTCGGAAGAGCAGCGATTTCCTTGTCGTAGCGAGCCTTGACCTCTTCATCGGTCGTTGCTTCGACGACATGCTTGCGGAAAAAGGCGTTATGCAGTTCGCGATCGCCGATATAGGACATGCGCTTCTTGAAGTCGTCGGTCTTGTCAACGCCTTCGGCAAGCGCGCCGCTTGCGAGAAGCTTGACGTCGATCGCACCGGAAAGGGCTGCGACCTTCTTCTGCTCGTCCGGCAGCTGGGCCAGCTGCGGGTCGAGGTTCTGAACCGCAAGATCAAGTTCCGACTGGGTGATCTCGAGCGTGCCGACCTTGGCAACGACCTTGTCTTCCTGCGCGAAGGCAGGAACCTGGAACGAGATCGCAGCGGCGATTGCCGCCGTTACGAGAAGTTTGTGACGCAACATAAGTTACCTTTCGCATGGATGCCGGTCTCAGGGTTTGGATCCGGCCTGAATCCTTCACAAACACCGGAATGTGGCCATAGTGTATCGGCCGCAACCGTTGACATAATTCGGACCCCCTCTTATCTGTCACGCAACTTGGCGTCCAGAAGAGTTTCCGGGCGTTACGGGACAATTTGCCGGCATTGGAACCAACCTCTTCCGACCTGCAATCCCATGGCACTGAGATCAGAAAGGACCATTCGCATGGTCAGCTTCGGCGGCATTGCCCGCAAACTGTTCGGTTCGGCCAACGAGCGCCGCGTTCGCGGCTACAAGCCGACCCTCGCCAAGATCAATGCCATCGAGGAAGCAACCAAGGCACTGACCGATGAGCAACTCGCCCACAAGACGGTCGAGTTCCGGCAGATGCTGGCCGATGGCAAAACGCTCGAAGACATCATGATCCCCGCCTTTGCGGTGGCGCGCGAAGCATCCCGCCGCGTACTCGGCATGCGACCATTCGACGTGCAGCTGACTGGCGGCATGATCCTGCATGACGGCGCGATCGCCGAAATGAAGACCGGTGAAGGCAAGACGCTGGTCGGCACCCTGCCGGTCTACCTCAACGCCTTGTCGGGCAAGGGCGTCCACGTCGTCACCGTCAACGACTACCTCGCCCAGCGCGACGCCGGCATCATGAGCCGCCTTTACAGCTTCCTCGGCCTTTCGACCGGCGTCATCGTTCATGGCCTGGACGACGAACAGCGGCGCGCGGCCTATGCCTGCGACATCACCTATGCGACGAATAACGAACTCGGCTTCGATTATCTGCGCGACAACATGAAATACGAGCGCGGCCAGATGGTTCAGCGCGGCCACAACTATGCGATCGTCGACGAAGTGGATTCGATCCTCGTCGACGAAGCGCGCACGCCGCTGATCATTTCCGGCCCGCTGGACGACCGTTCCGATCTCTACACGACGATCGATACCTACATCCCGCTTCTCTCCGAAGAAGATTACGAGATCGACGAAAAGCAGCGCTCCGCCAATTTCTCCGAAGTCGGCACCGAGAAGCTGGAAAACCTTTTGCGCCAGGCCGGCCTCCTGAAGGGTGAATCGCTCTACGACGTCGAGAATGTCGCGATCGTCCACCACATCAACAACGCGCTGAAGGCCCACAAGCTCTTCACCCGCGACAAGGATTACATCGTCCGTAACGGCGAGATCGTCATCATCGACGAATTCACCGGCCGCATGATGCCGGGCCGCCGTTATTCGGAAGGCCAGCACCAGGCGCTGGAAGCCAAGGAAAAGGTACAGATCCAGCCGGAGAACCAGACGCTCTCCTCGATCACCTTCCAGAATTACTTCCGCATGTATTCCAAGCTCGCCGGCATGACCGGTACGGCGCAGACCGAAGCGGAAGAATTCGGCAACATCTACAAGCTCGAAGTCATCGAAGTTCCAACCAACCTGCCGATCGCCCGTATTGACGAGGACGACGAGGTCTACCGGACCTTCGAGGAAAAGTTCAAGGCGATCATCGTCGAGATCAAGGCTGCCCACGAGCGCAACCAACCGGTTCTCGTCGGTACGACCTCGATCGAAAAATCCGAGCTTCTGGCCACCATGCTGCGCCAGTCCGGCTTCGAAAACTTCAACGTGCTGAACGCCCGTTACCACGAGCAGGAAGCCTATATCGTTTCCCAGGCCGGTGTGCCGGGGGCCGTCACGATCGCCACCAACATGGCCGGTCGCGGTACCGACATCCAGCTCGGCGGCAATGTCGACATGCGTCTTGAGCGCGAGCTTGAAGGCGTGGAGGACGAAGCCGAGCGCAATGCCAGGGAAGCAGCGATCCGCGCTGAAATCAAGGAACTCAAGGCCAAGGCGCTGGAGGCCGGCGGTCTCTACGTCATCGCCACCGAACGCCACGAAAGCCGCCGTATCGACAACCAGCTGCGCGGCCGTTCCGGCCGTCAGGGTGACCCCGGCCGCTCCAAGTTCTTCCTGTCGCTTCAGGACGACCTGATGCGCATCTTCGGCTCCGACCGCATGGACGGCATGCTGCAGAAGCTGGGCCTCAAGGAAGGCGAGGCGATCGTCCATCCATGGATCAATAAGGCCGTGGAACGCGCCCAGAAGAAGGTCGAAGCCCGTAACTTCGACATCCGTAAGAACCTTTTGAAATACGACGACGTCACAAACGACCAGCGCAAGGTGATCTTCGAACAGCGTATTGAAATGATGGATTCGGAAGATGTTTCCGAGACCATCGAGGACATGCGCAACGAAGTCATCGAGGTCATCGTCGCCAAGCATATCCCGGAACGCGCCTACGCCGAACAGTGGGACGCACCCGGCCTGCATCAGGATGTCCAGCGCCTGCTCAACCTCGAACTTCCGATCGAGGACTGGGTCAAGGAAGAAGGCATCGGCGAAGACGATATCCGCGAGCGCATTACCGAGGCAGCCGACGCCGCTGCCAAGGATCGCCGCGAACGCTTCGGCAACGAGGTGATGAATTATGTCGAACGCTCGATCATGCTGCAGACGCTCGATCACCTGTGGCGCGAGCATATCGTCAATCTCGACCACCTGCGCTCCGTCATCGGCTTCCGCGGTTATGCTCAGCGTGACCCGCTGCAGGAATACAAGGCAGAAGCTTTCGAACTATTCCAGGCGCTGCTGGCTAACCTTCGCGAAGCCGTCACCGCCCAGATGATGCGCGTCGAGCTGATGCAGAATCCGGAGCCGCCGGTTCCGCCACAGACCTATGAGGAACATCATCTCGACCCGATGACCGGCGAAAACCAGATTACCGGCCGCGACGATGAAGACTTCATTGCCGCCCCCGAGGATCGTCACCCGGAAGATCAGTCGACCTGGGGCAAGATCGGCCGCAACGAGGCCTGCCCATGCGGTTCCGGCAAGAAATACAAGCATTGCCACGGCGCCTTCGAACAGGCCTGAGGCATCTGGAAATAGCTGATACAAACGCCGCCCAATGGGCGGCGTTTTGCTTTTGAGGCCAACGGCATCCATCAGTCTATCGTCGCTGCCAACCGTTTCTTAACCGCGACCTGCCATGCTTTTCATCAGTATTTGTGCGGCATAACGAGTATCCCTTGCCCTTCATGGCGGTTATCGAAACAGCGGAAAAACTGCTTCCGCCGGGCTTGCGCGCCCGGATCGTACCGCTGATCGCAAAAATCGGCACCGCACTGACGGACAACAGCGAAACGGCGAAGGCCCAGCGGCAGGCCCTGACGGCTTTCGCTATTCGCATCGCCTCGGCCGCAATCGCTTTTCTCTCCCAAATCGCTCTCGCACGGCTGATGGGGGAGTTCGAATACGGTCTCTACGCCTTCGTCTGGGTGATCGTGATCCTGACCGGCAATCTCTCCTGCCTCGGCTTCCACACCTCGATCATCCGCTTCTACCATCAGCATCTTGCAAGCGGCGAAACCGCGATATTGCGCGGGCTGAACGTGGCATCCTGCCTTGTTGCATTTCTGACGGCAACGCTGGTCGGCACACTGGGCTTTGCCTTCCTGGCCGTGTTCGGCAACGATATCGCCTCCTATTATCTCGTTCCGATCGGCATTGCGCTTTTCATCATCCCGATGATCGCGCTCGGCGATATTCTCGACGGCATGGCAAGGGCGCGCGGCTGGACCGTTTCGGCACTGGCGCCGACCTTCATTCTGAGACCGATCCTCATCCTCGTCTTCATGGCGACTGCGGAATTCATCGACGCACCGCATGATGCGACGACTGCAATGGGAGCGGCACTCGCCGCGACCTATGTCACCACGCTTGCCCATCTCGTGCAGCTCGCCGCGCTGATCCGCAAGGAGAAAAGCGAGGCGCCGCGCCAATATCAGTTGGGCACCTGGATGAGATATTCGCTACCGCTCTTTCTCGTTGACGGGATCAGTTTTCTGCTGACCAATGCCGATGTGGTCGTGGTCGGCCTTTACCTCCCGCCCGATCAGGTCGGCATCTATTTCGCCGCAGCAAAAACGATCGTGCTGGTGCAATTCGTCTATTTCTCGGTCAAGGCTGCAGCCGCACCGCGTTTCTCAGCCATCATTGCCGCCGCAGACCATGATGCGCTTGCCGATTTCGCAGCCCGGTCGACACGCTGGACCTTCTGGCCGTCGCTCATTATCGGCCTTTGCGCCCTCGCCGCCGGCGAGATGCTTCTGTCCCTCTTCGGCCCGAACTTTACCGACGGCTATGGGCTGATGGCCATCCTTTTTGCCGGCATCCTGGCCAAGGCATCCATCGGTCCTGCAGAAGTCCTGCTTACTATGGCCGGACACCAGAAACTCTGCGTTGGAGTTTATGCTGCAACCCTGATTGCTGCAGTAATCCTGTATTCTGTGATGATCCCGCTATTCGGCTTGACTGGAGCAGCCGTTGCGGCTGCTACTGCAATCATGATCGAATCCCTGCTGCTTCATCTGACAGTCCGCCGTACGCTCGGCATCACGCTGTTTGCCTTTGCACGCAAACCTCTTGCCGGTTTGGGAGCGAATTGACCATGCAATTCCCACCACCGGGCATCGAAAATACGAAGGGGCAAGCGGCTCTGGGACAGGATAGACAGGAATTGCCCGAAGCCGATCTCAAACTGCCTGTCGGCCGGGCCGGACGCGAATTCTCGCTCTATCCCGCAACCCTTGGCTATGAGCTGCAGGAAGAGCTGGAGTTCCTGTCGCATCGGGCGATGGAACCCAACATCTTTTTCTCCGCCCGCCTTCTGGCTCCTGCCATGCCACGTGTGGAAGACAAGCAGGTGCGTTTCGCGCTGATCCGCGATGACAACGGCATGCGCTCGCGCCTGCGCCTGCTGATGCCCTTTACCGTCGAGCGGCCAGGCTTTTCGGTCGGCGCTCCGATCATCCGTACCTGGGCCAATCCCTTTGGGCCGCTTGGAACTCCACTGCTGGACACAGAGGATGCCGCCGAGACGATAGACAACCTGTTCGAAGTTCTGACCCAGCCCCAGACCAAACTGCCATCGGTTCTGGTTCTGCCGGATATTCGCCTTAACGGTCGCTTCGCTCAATTGGCGAAGGCCGTCGCGATCGCCCGCGATCTTTCAGTCGCCACGACCGACACGTTCCGGCGCCCGATGCTGGAAAGCTATCTCGACGGTGAAAGCTACCTGAAGCAATCCGTATCGGCCCATCATTATCGCGAGATGCGCCGCCAATGGCGCAACCTGGAAAAGCTTGGCACCCTGACCTACAACGTTGCCCGCCAGCCGGAAGAGGTCCGCCTGCGGATGGAGGAATTCCTCGCCCTGGAAGCGAAAGGCTGGAAGGGCAAAAAGCGGTCAGCACTGATCAACGACCGTTATCGTGCCGCCTTCGCCCGCGAAGCGATAACCAACCTCGCCGAAATCGACGCGGTGCGCATTCACACGGTCGATCTCGATGGCCGCGCGATCGCCTCGATCATCGTTTTCATCATGGCCGGTGAGGCCTATACGTGGAAAACCGCCTATAACGAGAGTTTGGGCCGCCATTCGCCCGGCAAGCTGCTGATCATGAAGCTGACGGACTGGCATCTGGAGGATGCCAACATCCTGCGCACCGACAGCTGCGCCGTGCCCGATCATCCGATCATGAGCCGCATGTGGGAACAACGCGATGAGATGGGAAGCCTCGTCATCGGCCTGACACGCAATAGCGACCGTGATGTCCGGCAGGTCGCAACCCAGCTCCATCTCTATAGAAACACCCGCAATATAGCTCGTATCCTGCGCGAAAAGATCCTGCATCTGGCCGGCCGCGATACGTGACAAGAAATCTGTCGTGGATGCAGCATACTCAAGGGGCCGGCGTGTCAGCCGACCCCTTGAGTAACCCGAGCCGCTAACGCGACGCGGTCATGCGCAACATGCGGCAGAGCTGGACGAGCGCCGGATCATAAGCGCCAGCAGAGACATCCACGCATCGCTTCAACAGCTTCTGCCTTTCGCTCGGCGACATAGCGTTGAAGGCAGCCCGCTGAGGACCGGTCAATCCGCCTCCGGCTCCACCACCACCCGTTCCCGGACCTGTACCCGGCCCTGTTCCGGGCGTGCCGCCGCCGACCCCGACTCCGACATCCACACCGACACCAGTCGTGCCTCCGATACCGAGCCCGACAGTCGCGCCGATACCGCCGGTGCCGCCGATCGATGCGGTCGTTCTGGCATTGATGCCGTTCGACGTGCTGGCGCCGACCCGCGCATTCACCCCGTCGCTGCCTCCCACAGATGCGGCAACCCCGGCATTCAGCCCACGTGAACCATTGACGTTTGCACCGGCATTGACACCACGGCTTCCTCCGACCGAGGCATTGGCGCTCGCCACGCTGGAATTTCGTCCGATGCCCGCACCGGCATTCGCACCATTGCGACCACCGACGGATGCCCCGACACCAACACCGCCGGATCTGCCGCCGACGCTGGCTCCGGCATTCACGCCGTCACGCCCTCCCACCGACGCGCCCACACCGAGCCCGCCATTGCTGCTTCTGCCAACGCTGGCGCTGACGCCCCGATCACCCCCGATGGATAATCCCTGAGCATAGACTGGCGTCAGCCCGGCCGCCGTGATGCATGTGGACATCAATGCCGAAACAAATAGTTTTTTCATGATACTCTCCTCCTTGAGGGTCTGCCTGCAGAACCCACGGATTCGAATTCCAATCGCCGGCATTAGTTTCAGATTATTCTAATATAAGGCCTGCGAATATTAACGGTTTATGACGACGCCGCTTCGCGCCTCGCGTTCTTCCGGGAAGCGGATCGTTGCGGATCATATTTGAAGAACTTGCGCCTTGCATCTTCGTGGCCGCGCATGGTAAGCGCGTTCCACATCTACTGTGCCCCGTTGGCGGAATTGGTAGACGCGCCTGACTCAAAATCAGGTTCCGAGAGGAGTGCTGGTTCGATTCCGGCACGGGGCACCAACAAATTTCAAATAACGATGCAATATCAGCTACTTAGGAATACGTAAGGTTTTCCGGTCCACCTTGCTATCCACCTTCATTTTTTCGTTGGATTGATAGTCGGGACGATTGATCGCGCCACCCTGACGTGTCGCGGCAACCTCTGACGGATCTCGTCTTCGAGAATTTTCTCACCGATTCGAAGCAGCGCGGCGGATATTTTCAACATGCGCCGCGCGAACCTCAGTCTAATGATGCTCCAAATCATGCCACCGACCGCCGTGCTTGATCACTAGCCGGACGATACGCGAGGCGGCAATGCTTCGTGCAATACGGCTTTCCTTTGCGCGCGACATCCCCGCAAAAGAGAAAATGCCGGCCGTTGGGCGCGTCATTGACCGGAAACCGGCATTCGCCGCGCTCGATGTCGACCAGAGCTCGTGGAGCTTTGACAAAAGCGGTCATACGCTCCTCCCAGACGCAACCGGCTGCCGTGAGGCATACAGAGCGCGCGCAAGCCTCCGATGGTCCTTGATGACCTGGCGGAGCATTTGCCGCGCCACCTCGGCACCGTCGCTTGAAACGAGATCAGGTTCGCTGATGTAGGTCTTCTCGTCGGACACGTCGGCTGGCAACCATCCTTCCTCCCGGTCGGGCTCGCCACACCGAGGGTTATTCCAGCCAAGCGTCGGCTCGTGCTCGTCGCCTGACCATTCGTCATCGCAACTGTCGAGTTCGAGCTCGTACTCAGCATCGTTTTCGAAGATACGCGGGGCGCTGCCGATAGATGGTTCGGCATCGGCGCCATCTTCGAGGTCGCTATCGCCATCCAGCAGATCGAGGAGCGCGATTGCCTCGTCTATCCAGCGCTCCAGTTTCCCACGACTTAATTGATAGACGGCAGGGCTGACTATCGTTTCCATGGCTTAGCCCTCCTTCAAATCATCGACGATGTTCTGCGCTTGTGTGATACGCTCCATGGCGGTCATCGCCAGCAGATCGAGCGCACAGTAGTCAGCCCCCTCACCCATCAGTTGCTCAAGCATGCGACGTACCGCATGAAGGTAACTCTGTGCAGCGCCGAGAGCGTCTTCCACCTCGATCTTCCGGCTCATGCAATCCTCCGCCCGATGAAGGTGTTCAGACGGGTTTCGATGAGCTGCATCCGCTCACCCGGGCAGGTGACTTCGAAGAGGCGCTCGCCGTCGATCTGGTCGGCGAGGAGGCGAACTTTGTATTCCGTCTTGCTGCCGTTCCAGTTTTTCTTTCCAGCCTCATACAAGCCGTCGCCCTCGTACCAGCCTGTGGTGCGGAATGCCGAGATAAGGATGCTGCAACCCTCTCCGGCGCTCGTGTGGTCACGGACGAGCCAGTCACCAATGCGCGGGTCAAGCTCTTCCGCAGCCCGCTTCAGTTCGGACAGGTGGAAGTCGAAGCGCTCCTGAGCTGTCATCGGTTGGTCGTGGGTCGCACCCACTTCTATGGCGATTGCAGCCGAAGGTATTGCCGTGATGGCAACACCCCCAAGGAACCCACGACGGGAGACGTTGAGATCCTTCATTATGCGTCCTCCCCGTACCGAGCGGCCATGAAGCCGGACTTGAGCGCTCCGATCCTGGCTTCGATGTCATTGATCGCGAAGAGGAGCTTCTCGCGCTGCATCCTGCTGATGTGGAAGACGAGCTTGTCGCCAGCATATGACTGTGGACGCTGGAACCATTCGCCTGCCAGATCTGCGGTGATCGATGCCATTATCTGCAGATCGTAGAGGGGCGTTTCGAGATCGGCCATTGCGTCGGCGATTTGCTCGTCAGTCGGCTTTGCTTTCGGCACGGCTTCGCCGGCGGCCGGAACGGGTTTGTTCGGCATGGTAGGTCTCCAGATTGTCAGGAAATGAAGGTCTGCGCCGCAGCGCGTGTTATGCGAGTTCGAGTGCTTCCAAGTTGCGGCGCCACTGCATCGAGGCACCAGCGCCACCGATGAACTTCGGCTCGCGCGGAGCCGGGATCGTCAGCGCTGCGCCGTTGTCGCGCTCGGCGCGTTCGAAAGCGGCCCTGACGGCCGGGTTAGCAAAGAGGCTGGATAGTCTGATGGCTTCGTTCATAACCATTATTCCTTTGCATATGATCATTTTCTGTTTATAAATAAACCAGAATGATTAACTATGGTCAACAGGAAATGTTTACACGTAAGCAAAAAATGTTTATGTGTTCGGTATTGCAAGAGGAAACGATGTTGAAAGCGAACCAGATCCGGGCAGCCAGAGCCCTTCTCAACTGGAGCCAGGGCGAGCTTGTCGAAAGGACTGGTCTCTCTCTAACCACGATCCGCCGCATGGAAGATGACAAGATTGGGCCCCAGCGCAGCTCGGCCGGCAACGTCTCGACCGTTACCAAAACGCTCGAGGATGCCGGCGTACTATTCATCGGAGATGGTGACGACCGTCCTGGCGGCGCGGGCGTGAGGATGGGGCTATGACCCTAACCATCATGCTCTCTGTATGGGGAGCAGCGATCTCGACAGGTCTTGCCTGGATCAAGATTTGGGAGACGTTCTGGAAGGACAGGACACGCTTAGACACCACCTACACCTTCACAGGCGAGCGAGGGGGTGAGCACGAGATCGTCATCGCGAACCTGTCATCATTGCCCGTTCAGGTATCGTCCTGGGAGTTGGCGTGGGACCCTCGCTTTCTCCGGTTCGATCGCCCAAAGATTGACGTAACTCCCGCCTGGGAGGATGTCATCCGGTTCAAGATCGATGGCCATTCCACTTACACGCTGAAGTTTGCTGAAGAAAACAAGTTCCCCTGGGGACACAATATCTCTCGGGGCCGCCAGCTGAAACTCAAGCTGAAGATCTTCGGCCGCCGCCGCTGGCAAGTGCTTCAAATAACCTAGCGGGAAGAACTCTTATCGCTACCAGTTGAGGATTCGCGATGGCGAAGAAAGCAGTCATACCGAATGGCTCATGGCCCGCCCTTCTTCGGGACGAGTATGCCGCGGCATATGTTGGCGAGTCGTCAGTCGAAGCGTTCCTCGCTCGTGTCGGCAAAGACTGGCCGATGCCTTGGAAGGAGCGCGGTACCGGCAAAGGAAAATATCGAGTTTGGCGGAAGAGCGATCTCGACCGCCTCATAGACCCTGAGTTGCTCGGCGGCGATCCGCCCGCGTTGTGATGGAGACTTGCATGACCACATTGACGTTGGTGAGCCCGCAGCCTGGCTTAGAGGCTACTTCCGATCTCAGCGCCGATGCGCTCGACTATGGCCGCGCTGCGCTGTCCGAGAACACCATGCGGGCTTACAAAGGCGATTGGCAGGAATTCGAGGGTTGGTGCGCGGCTCGGCAGCGATCGCACACCTGCCGGCCTCTCCTGCGACCGTGGCGAACTATGCCAGCGCTCTCGCCTCGATGGGAAAGAAGGTACCGACGATCGCCCGAAAGCTGGCGGCAATCCGGTTCTTTCACCGCGGCGCTGGCGAAGACAACCCGACCGACAATGCCGGCGTGGCTGCCATCCTCAAGGGCATCCGCCGCACAGTAGGCACAGCGAGCCGCCAGAAAGCGCCGGCAACCGTTGACGTCATCCATGCCTTTCTCGGCCGCATCGACGCCAGCACCCTGCAGGGGAAGCGAGACAGGGCGCTCTTGCTGCTCGGGTTCGCCGGCGCCTTCCGCCGATCGGAGCTCGTGGCTATCACTGTTGAGGAGCTGACGTTTTCCGACAAGGGGGTGGACGTGTTCCTGCGGAAGTCAAAGACCGACCAGGAGGCGAAAGGCCAGTCGGTGGCTGTGTTGAACGGCAAGGCGCTTAAACCGGCTGACAGGCTCAAGGAATGGCTCGACGCCGCCGGCATCACCGCGGGGCCGGTCTTCCGTCGCATCAACCGTGGCGACCACCTGACGGACGAACCGCTATCGGCGCAGTCGGTGGCGCTGATCGTGAAGAAGTATGCGGATGCCGCCGGCCTCGATGTCGAAAAACTGTCGGGGCATTCGCTGCGCGCCGGCTTCGTTACCTCGGCTGCAGAGAACCGAGCCTCGATCAGTCGCATCATGGAGGTCACGAGGCATCGTGATCCGCGGACGGTAGAAACATACGTGCGGCGTGCCGACCGCTTCAAAGACCATGCCGGCGATGGCTTCCTTTGAACTTCATGGGAATTAAATCAAACGAAATCAATTGGCCGGACAATGAGGCGAAATCCTGCACTGGCAGTCAGCCTCGAACAAGTCTATGTAGCTACGCGTTGTGCCCGTAGTGATACGGCCACTTAGCTCAATAGTGAGCGATAAGGAGATCGAAATGTCCGTTAGGGATGTAGCAGAATACATCTTGCGGTCTTGCGGCGAAATGACCGCGATGAAGCTCCAGAAGCTGGTTTATTACTCGCAGGCGTGGTCGCTGGTCTGGGATGAACGTCCGTTGTTCAACGATCGCATTGAGGCATGGGCAAATGGCCCAGTATGCCGCTCTCTTTATTCGATGCATCACAGACAGTTTTCGATCCCACCGCGCCAGCTTATGCAGACAGATCCTCAGCTCGACGATCGCGCTCGCACCACGATCGACGCCGTTCTAGAGTTCTATGGAAAGCAATCTGCCCAGTGGCTGAGCGACCTCACTCACTTGGAGGAGCCATGGAAGCAAGCCCGCGCTCGCGCTGGTGTAGCTGAAGGCTATGCCTCGGATGAGGAAATTACCTTGGCCGATATGCATGAATATTATTCCGGTCTGCAGGCGAGCAATACGACCAACTAATGGACCGGCGACAGGCGCGGATTGATCGGCGGCTCGAAAAGCTGGTGAAGCAGCAGGAAAAAGCTGCACGCTTGGTGGTGAAGGTCGAGGCAGAGCAGAAGCCTAGGCAGGCTTTTTCTCCCGAAGGCGGCAAGTCGCCACGATCGATTGCTGATCCCGGCAGCATCATGCAAATGCGCATGGAATACACGATCCATGATCATTCCGATCGCAAAGAAACGTGGACTTGGGGCGAGCAGCGCAACTGGTGTCACCCGGAGTACGGCCCGGAAAACGCCTGCATTATCAGAGCGACTATGATTGAAATGAGTGGTCTCTATTGGCACGAGATCATGGCGCAGATGACCGGTGGCAAGGACCGCCACAAGAAGCATCATTCCCAGCCCTTCGACAGTATTTGTCCGGAAGCTCAAGACAGGTGGATCGAGATCGGTCGCGTGGAGGACGAGTTATTCAGATTTCTGAGAGCGGCGCACCGGCGCTTGAGATCGGCGCAGCGTCGAGACTGTCAGTCAACCAGGTACGCGCCCTACAGGACGTGCACGGCTGGCAGATCGCCTCGCAGTCTTGGAGCACTGAGGACCTTGCCACCGTGCGGGCGCTAACGGAAGAACAGCGCACGGCGTTCTATGGGAAGCTGCGCGCTTGGCACGCCGCTATGGGCTTCCGTGGTGGCATGGATGGTTCCTATTATTCCGGCGTGTCTCAGAGCGAACCCGATATGCTGCCTTCGCTTCGCCAGCACTTCCGGACCATGCGGACCTATGGCGGTCCCGCGCCGACAGGGCAGCCGATCCTACATTTCGGTGAGTGCGCGCCGCTCTCGGATCCCATGCGCTATCGTTGTGTCGAATTCGGCGCGAGTCGCTTCCAAGCAGCGAACGCCTACGCCAACGACATCAAGTCGTATATCGATCAGGCTGCGAACAATAAGGGCGCGGCGATCTTCGTCACCCACAACAACTTCGAAAGCAGCAACACACAGAACCTGCAAAACCTCCGCGACATGTGCGCCGATGTCTATGCTCGCAGCGATGTCGAGTGGATCACGCTCGATGACTATATCCGCAGCTACTCGTAACCCACCGCCCTGACATCGGGCGATGCTCAGGGCCGCACCCGAGGCGTAGATAACGACCTCATTGACAACCTATGTGACTGCATCCAATGCTGAGCGGCCACATACAGTTTTGGGGGATCCAAATGTTACGGAAGATTTTGCGTTTCCTCTTCCCAGTTTCGCGGGAATGGCATTGGTACGGAAGCCGTATGCGAAAGCAGACTGACAACGGCAAAGTCATCTATCGAGACCCAACTAGGCAAGAGATTGATGACCGAACAGCGTTCGAAGATCGTAAGGCCTATTAAGCCACCGCCTCGGCATCTGGAGCGTTGAGGGCCGCCTTTATGCCACGGCCCTCAACTTTGGGCGACCAGGGTGTTTTGGCTGCATCGACTAGGCGCTATTACGCTAGGAACTTCGATTGGTTTGATTTCAACCGCAGGATTACCGCCAATTCGCAACCCGCCCCCAAATGAAGTTGTGACCACTGAGCCTTTGTCGACCGAGCAGGCTGGTCCTATTTTTACTCCAGGGTAAATGACTGTATCCGCATAGATCCATGTCCCATGACAAACCTCGATCGACCTGCTCATAGGTGTGCCAGGCCCGCGCGAATTGCTAACCGTTACGAGTTCAGATGTTAAGAAAACAACATTGTCAGCTACGAAGCAGAGCTTGCCTAGTGTAATGCTTCCATCGCCTTCGAAGACACACCCGCCGCCAATGTAGGTGTTCCGACCCACTGAGAGGGTTTCAGGATGCATGAAGGTGCTTCCTGATATTATCGTCACCTTCTCAGCAATCTCTGCACCTGCCGCCTTTAAAGCACGAGCTCGTAGGAAGCTCGGGAGCAGAGCACATGATGCAGCGGACCGAAAAACCGCGCGCTTTAGCTTTATCGTAAAACCGATGATATTCACGGGCCGATCTTGTTCCATGATGCTTCGGTTTCTTCTTCGTGTGTGCAATTGCGATACTCGAACTTTCCATTACGCCAACGACGCATTCTGAACGTAGTTGAAGAGTTCGGGCGATCGTCAGCCACTGGTTGCCAGTTGGCTTCGAACACCCGTCGATATAGCCTCACAACAGCTTGAAATGCGTCGATCGGCGAGGGAACACTCATAGGCTTCTTCCTCAATAACATCTTAGTTGAGTGGTTTTAGTTTTCTTGCTGGGCTGCCGACGTACAGTGAGTTGGCGTCACATGATTTCGTCACGACGGATCCAGCACCGATGATGCAACCTGGACCAATGCGAACGCCCGGGAATATGATGACGCCAGCCCCGATCCAGCTTCCGTCACCTACCTCAATCGCTCCATGAATGGGTGGGCCGGCTCGGCACGATGATCCGCCAATTTCATGTGTTGTTGTCAAGAACATCACTCCGGTAGCTACATTGCAGTTTTTCCCGAGCCGGATGTTCTCTTCCCCTTCGAAAGTGCAACGGTAGCTTATGAAGGTTCCTGTATCCACCGTCAATTTCTCTGGGCGCCTGAAGATGTTGCCGGAAAGAATTACGACGTCTTTTGAGAGTCTCGCACCAGCGGCCCGAAGGATTCTCAGTCTGATCGAGGCGGGTAGCAAAGCAGAAGCGGAAGCTAGGTTAGAAATTGCGCGCTTGAACTTCATCGACACCTCTAAAAATGATTGCTCTTGTTCACGGGCAGAATTCCGATATCAGTCGCGCCGAGCTCATTCAGGCGTTTCAGCTGTCGATTACGCATGGCTTCGCGGCGACTAACTGAATACTTTCGAGGTTTGCTAGAACTTAGTGCGAGACCAAGAATTAAAGCGGTTAAGGTCGCTCCGCCATACATTGCCGTCGGCGAGATTGCGCCGTAAGCCGTTAGAAGGCACCCGGATAAGAACAAAGGCCATCCATACCGCTCCTCAAGAAACTGCAATGGTCTGGAGCAGACAAGCAGGAGATAGAAGAGCAAAAACAGGCCGAACAGGCCTAAATCGAACCAAGTCCCGAGAGCTCCGAGATCGCTGGGAAAGATGTCTTGCTGTCCTAGAAATTGTCGAACGTATATTAGGTCTGGCGGGACGCCGAAACCGAAGAGGGGTTCCTGTCTTAGCACGTAACGTACCACATCAAATTCATAGGCGCGGTAGGCTCCAGAGAGATCCGTTGCAAATGCGGCGAACGGATTGAAAGTAAAATCCACGAAACCATAGAAGATATAGGCTGTTACTGCGACGAACGCCGCTCTAACGCACAACGATATAACCCAGGCCCTGCACCTAAAAATGAAAGGTATTGTGAGACAAAGCAGAATGAGCAGATATACGCGCGAGAGGGACAAAACCGAGGCCAAGGCGGCGACCGCATAAAAAAACAGGCTACTGTATGTTACACGCCTCCGTAGCTCGTACAGCCAGTAGAAATAGGCGATTGCTGCGACCGTGGCATATAGGAATACTCGTGCCCCGCGGGCATCTTGGTCACTAACGATGGCCGACAATATGCTGTACGGAAGAATTCCAGTCAGTTGGGCTAAGGACATGAGGACGTAGGCGCAACAATAGGCCGTTGAATAAAATACGACTTCACGAAGCATGTAGCGCCTCAAGCCGACTGTCACCCATGCGTAGAATGGAATAAAGGCCATCAGCCATAGAAACTGAAAGAATACATTCGCATGAAATGTTATCGCAGCTCGGTCCGCGAATACTCCGATCTGGTAGAAAATAAGCGCAGCATATAAAGCACCAAGTGCGACGGGTAGAACTTTGCCGCGCGCCAGAAGATAGACCATGTAAAAAACGACAATTGCTGCCGCTGTTCCCAAAAGAGCAGGCTGGGCGAAGCCCCCGATCACTCGGTTTAGCCTTGATGAATAGAGGATATCACAGATGATGAGCGCGTGGATCAGGAGGCGATGTAGCGCATACTCGAGCGCAACCATCGGCTCTTTAGACCGTCTTTGAAGGGCGTTTCGCATTCAGGGAGTCATTCTCAATGCGATCAGATCTTGTTTTTCATCCTCGGTAGCGCGTCGGAATTGTTTAATGCCATTTATGGTCCTGTGGGCCACGAAGCCTTCCGCCCAATCCCCGTCTATCAATTCGACAGGTGAACGGACAAAATCGGCCTTCCATTCCTCTAAAGGACCCTCTGACCACCGGCTCAACTTGTCGCGAAGGCGGTGTGTCACGATTACCATCAGTTTGGACCAAGCTGGCATGCGTTAAGTTTCCGGTTATCCGAGGTTGCCTATGACGCTAATGTCTGTATCTGCAGAATTCTGTTCTGAAGTTCAATGATTTCAGAATCCAGCCGCGGTGCACTAATCTCGAGGGCATTCAAGAGTTTAGAAAACCGCCATCGCCAATCTAGCTGACGAAGGGCGCCCATGTGGTTTCGGGCTGGCGTGGCTGGCGTCCAAGATTTCAATGCGGCCTCGATCTGAATTAGCCCGTCGAGGCGGTTGAGATTTCGAAGCTTTAGCAACGCTTCAGGCCAGTCGAGCAAGGCAGTATCCCCTTCAGGAGGAACTCCAACTACGGTCGCCCCACACGCAAGCGCATCGGTCCATCGCCCAGTCATGTAAGCTTTCGTGGGATGTGTATAGGGTGCCGGCGCGGCGATATTCGAGTTTGCAAGAACGAACTTGGTTCGGCTGTAATGAGAGCGCATCAGTTCGGGAAAATCTTCCACTGCTGACAACATCGGTGGGCGACCGCGGAATGCTATGCCGCTTTTTGCGCATGCTTGAGCCGTGACATAGTCATCCTCCCAATCGGTCGGCTGCCGTCCGATCCGGAGAAGGTCGATTTCTCTTACAGCATTCGCCGTTCCCAGATTCAGCGCATCGCTTCCCCACTCCAGTCGAAGCGCTCGATCACCGAAGAGTTTTCGGTAGAATTCGTCGTCGTAGGACTGCATGTACGCGACAATATCAAAATGTCTGTCGATCAGCGTTTTCTCGCGTAATGAGGCGTCGGTCCAAAAGCTGTCGATGATCCAGATTGCGGTTCGAGAGAAACCTCCGAGTTCCTTCGCTACAGGCACAAACTTCCGAGCGCCAAAGGCTGTCGCGGTGATGAATAATGCAACTTTATCGTCCGTAGTACGCGCTCTTGAAGTATGCCGATAAAACAATGAGTGCAGTCGGTTGCTCTTTCGGAGTGAGACATCCTCGACCTCGCTCGAAGTTAGCTTGGCTAGTAGCTCCTGCATGTGAGATATCGGGGACCATCCCGTATGGAAGGGAATATCGCTTACAATAGTCAAACTCATCCGGAACGGACCTCGAATTTGCGATAAGAACCTCGGTAGAACTATCGCGATAAGAAGAAATCTGTAATACGCTGTGCATCGATAGAAAAAATACACAACATTGTAACGGAAACATCAATCCGATCGAGGTTTCAACTGCTACCTAAAAACAGGATTAATTCCAGAGGGTGGACATGAGGGTGCAGTTCTATTTGATCGCGACCCTGACTGGATTGATAGCTTGGGTGGCGATGTTTAACGGCACCCGTGACTTATATCGTTACGGCCAGTATGTCGGCGTGATGCCAAATCTACACATTAAAAGCCGCTTGAGTGGCGATGCGGTTCCCCCGTAGAATCAAACATAGGAAAAGTACTTCAGTCACTGCGGTGTCTCGTGGCTGATGGCGCCGGTGGCTTCGATATTTCGTTTGGCCTTTCGGTGGCGGAGGTTCAAGAAGGGCGTCTCAATAAAACGATAGCTCAATTCTGCCGCTATAAGTGATAGCAAGAATGTTGGGAGGATCCAGACTGTACGGCGAATTTCTGATCCCCACATCGCCGCCACAATCGGGTAATGCCACAGGTAGAAGCTATAAGATCGCTTTCCGAAGTAGACGGCTAGTGGACTGCTGAGTAGCCGTTGAATGATGTTATCGCCCAACGCGACTAGCAGCAGGCAAGCGGAGATGGCAGTAAAAAACGGGAGAAACATCCAGATGTCGTTGCTCTTGTCATCGGCGGCCCTGAGCACGATGAGAAGTCCGATAATCGGTATGAGCCAAAATCGGCTGGCAAGCCGCACCGCTTTATCAATTGGCACGCAAGCGAACAGCGCGCCGATCAATATGGCGTCTGCTCTGGTGTCTAAGCCATTAAGAATTCGGGCCGGCGTGGCCCCAGAGATCCCCAGATAAGATTTCCAGGCGATGATGAGAGCCATGGTTGCCACGAGTATTGGCGCGAGCGTTTTTCTACTGCCCTTGCGTACTAAGACGAGCACGACCAGTGACCAGATCGCATAAAATTGCTCCTCAACAGACAAGGACCAAGAGTGGGCCAAGTAGTTGCCATCGTAGTCAGTGAAGGCGCGTAGCCAGTTCATAAAGCTGAAAACTGCAGCCGCGAAATTGAGAGAAGCGGATTGTCCGTGGTCTCCCATCGCACCGTTGGCAAAAAGATATACGAATGTGAAAAAGAAAAGGGCTGCGGGCAATATCCGAAGTGAGCGTTTCATGTAGAAGTCGCGTATCGATATCGTGCCGGTTCTATCCGCCTCTCGTAACAATATAGACGTTATTAGGAAGCCGCTTATGGCGAAAAAGATATCAACGCCTATAATCCCGCCTGGGACCTTGTCATGGTACGCATGGGTAGCAAAAACGAGAAAAGCAGATACTGCTCGAAGCCCGTCTATCGCAGGAATATACGAAAAATTCGTTTGAGTATGAACATGAGTATATTTGACCACAGCAACCCCATCCGCACCAATTCGGTCGAAAATGAAGCATCAAGACTGATTGATCAATCGTTATATTTACGTTTCGTTGTTAATATTAATTCGGCTGTATTCCATAGGGCGATGTCGAGTTGACGTTATTTGCGAGGCAGCAATCCGTTCGCCTCGCGCATTCTATCATACCAGTCCTCCACCGCCTTCGCGGCCTGCCAGTGTTCTTTCTCCCATCCCCGATGGGGCATGATGATACGCGTTTTGAAGCCGTCTCTCCCATGAGCGCCGCCTGACCACATGAACTCGTTCTTGTGCGTGTGCGTCGTCAGGTCGCGCATGATCCGGCCGATGTAGATATCGCCGTCATAACCGGACCAATCCTCATGGCCTTCACCCGGCCATGTCACCCGCCACTCGTATTGTTTTTCCCAGTCATGACCCATGGCTGATCGAAATCCTGCGCCGTGGTTTCTGTCAACTATGGAAAACTCTATGTCGAAACCTTTCACAGGAGGCGGCCAATGATCTTGTTGCGCCGTGTCGCCGGTGGCGTCGCCAACCACTTCAGGATCCGAGCGTCGGAATGGATCATGCTCTGGCCGACCTTCGGTCTCTACCTTGTCTTGATGAACGACCCCACGATGTTCCAGACGTCGCCATCTTTCACTGTCCTTGCTGATTGGGCTGATGAAACGACCTGGGCATTATTCGTTATTGCCAGTGGCCTCGCTCGGCTCGCGGCGCTGACGATCAACGGAACCTTCCGAGGTTTCGTCTTCTCGCCTCACATCCGCGCGGGTGCCTCGCTGATCGGGGTAGGGATATGGTCTCAAGTGTCGCTTGGGTTCTTCATGGCTTGGCTTACTTCGGGCGGCGCAGCGTCAGGGGTGATCGCCTGGTCCACAATGGTTCTGCTGGAAATCATCAATACGCATCGGTCATGGGCTGATGTTGGTTCGCAGGGAATGGAAAAGCGGTAATGGATTGGACCGGGCTGGACTATGAGAAAATCGCAAATGCTCTTGTGATACTGGTGACCGGCTTGGCTGTCGGGCTCGGTTTCCGGCGAGGCAGAAGGGACGGGGGTGGGACGGCTCCGACCCTGGAGGTGGCGGCGGCCCTTGTGGACAGCTCCTCAGTCCGTAATCTCGAAAATGCCGTGAAGGACGTCAGGGTAGCGATTGAAGAGGGAACAGAGGAAAACCTCAATTACCGCAAGTCCCTCGAGCGTGCGGTCAAGGACATGACCGAATCTATCGACGAGCTGACGAAGGGGTTGGCGTCGCTCGAGAAAGAGATGATCCGCGAAAAGCATTGAGCGCGAGGCCCCTAACCGGGCCTCGCGCTTTTTTTCGTTGGGAAGGCGGCGGGGAGCTTGAGCACCAATCTGGCAACCAAATTGACTCTGCAGCACGAACCAAGAACGCAGCCGGATTTGTTCGGGACTTTTTCGGAACTTTATGCGCCGGAACTGGTGATTTGAGCGCTTTTTGTTCCGTATTTGCCAATACGGGCAAACTTAAGAAATGCCATAATATCAAATGATATCAAGGGGATAATTGGTCGGAATGGCGGGATTCGAACCCACGACCCCTTGACCCCCGGTCGAGTGTACTACGGCGAGCCTTCAGTTTTCCCTCGAACTGAACTGCCCCTAAAATTTGTGGGTGGACTGGCCTTGTTGAAGAGATTTGAACTCTTGGTCTCTCCCTTACCAAGGAGAGAGCGAGCTGGACAACCGAACAGGTAGATATGTTAACCCGCCGCCCTCTGGTATCTGCGCTGCTCCGCCTGCGTTGCGAAGACTTGCCCCGGTCTCTTCAACCCGCGGTCGAAGATCATCACCTCGGTGCCTTTCGCATAGTTTCGGGCGCTGTAGTTGATGCTAAACTGTTCCTGCTCGAAATCCGTGTATAGGCGACGGATCTGCTCGGCATTGTCATACGAGACGATCCATCGGTGATGTTTCATCTCGGAAATGACTGAAGCTAGCTGGGCGTGATCCTGGTGAACGTAATGATTTTGATACAAGAAGGCACCCTTAACATAATAGGGCGGATCAATGTAGACGAGACATTTCTCAGGGATAGTATTCAGGTGAGCCGACAGGAAATCTGAAGCGTCAAGTCGTGTGAGCGATATTCGCGACCTATACAGGCCAATACGCTTAGTCCGCTCTGCCAGGTCCTGACGGTTGAAACGGCAGTCGATCTTGTAGTTTCCGCTTTGATCAAGTCCACCGATCATTCCACCATTCAAAATACCGGAACGATTGGTCCGGTTTAGAAAAAATGCTGCGAACCCGACTTCGAATGGTGAATGGCTCTCGGGATAGCGCTTGATCTCTCTAGCCTGTAGCCACGTCTCAACGTCGATCTTTGTGCTCAAGATGCGATCCACGAACGCGTCGGTCTCGTAGATAACCGAATGCCAGAAGGAGTGTACGTTCAGGTCGATATCATTAATATGGATATGCTTGACCCGCTCGGAGAAAAGTAGATCTAACGCAACCGCTGCGCCCCCCGCAAAGGGCTCGGCGTAATGTCCGCCCTCCAACGAGTTTAGGCGGAGGATGTCCGTGAGGTAGGGTGCGAGCTTGCCCTTGCCGCCTGGATATCTAAGAGGTGAATAATTGGTCATAGGCGCCTCCGCATATCCTCGGCTAACATAAACTTCGCGCCTCGGCCAGAATTATTTCCCATTCTTTTCAAGGTAGTTGAAGATCTCTTCGTAGTAGGGGTGAAGGCGATCCCACACAGTGATGATCTCCTGAGTCGACGGAATGGCTTTATGGTCATGTATGGCTTCGTTCATACTGTCCAAAGTATGAATTTTGTCCTGCGCAGCGTTCGCAATATCTCGTGCGTACTCCAAACTGCGGATCTTCTTTTTGGGATCAATCACCCCTAAAACAGCACCTACCTTCGAGCGGAGTTTGACATTGCTGTCATGCCATCCGTTGGGGTTTTGGGAGGTTACAGCCATTGCCTCAAGAAAAACCATCGTGGATTTTTCGAGGAAAATGCGGTTCATCACCGAGCTTATGTAAGGGCTTTGGTCGACGCTCAGTTTACGCAACTCTCCGTAGAAACGGTTTAGACCATCGTTGCTTATACGGAGGCCATTAGCTGCGAGCTTTTTCCTAGTTTTCACAGGTTTCGATCTTGTTGTCGATGAGGCAGTCCCCGCAGCTTGAGCGCTTGCTCCGCCAGAACCGCTGCCGGAACTAACACTGCCCACTGAAGAGCTGCTTCCACCAGAAGAGGATCCTGCTCCGGTATTCGTGCCGGCTCCTGCTGTCGATCCGCCAGATGCAGATCCATTCGTTGCGCTGTGACCGTTGGCTGCGTTTCCGGCGTTTTGTTTGACCGGCGCTGGGTTCTTCTTGACACTAAGCGCGGCGAAGCCCTCAATATATTCGCGCTGTAGACTGGCGGTTGTCACTTTTGGTTCGTTGAAGTCTGGTTGTCCCATAGCTTTGAGCAATGCGACCAGAAGGCGGGCGGCAGCGGCTTCGTCACCATTCTCAGGTTCGACCTTGCCAGATCGGTCAAAGATCAGCCCGAGAGTGCCCGCAATTGATGGAGAGACCAAAACGCGCTCGACAGTCGTAGTTTTTGATGCGATGCCCTCAAGAAGCTCGTCAGTGTCTATTCCGTGGCCTTCCAAAAAATTCAGCGTCGTCATCCAACGAGCATATTTTCCTTCCGAGGCGTCGCTCCGTGCGGTCGCTATAGCGTTCCACCCTACGACGCCTCTGCCGCCCATCGCATTGTAATGCTTGCGCTTGATCCATGCGAAGGCTTTGCTCCGCTCTTCTACTACGCACTCAAGATCTTTGATGTTCAGTGCTAGAAAGCGGGAACTTAGAGCTTTGAAGGTAGGAAAGGGCGGTGTTCCGGCGGCGATCTGAGGATTGATCAGGGTCTTAAGTGCCGTCAATCGCCTGTTGCCCTCAAGTGCGATGTAGCCTCCTGGGTGATCTGAGTCTTCCATCACAATCATCAGCGACGACGGATCAAGTCCCCCCATCTCCACGATGTCTTGGGCCAGCTCGGAAATTTTGTGGATCTTATCTTCTTTAAGAAGAATTTCCATCGCCTCTCGTTCGGTGGCGACGTTCTTGTGACGAAAGTTTTGGATATCAAGCGAGATGCTAGCGATGTCAATTTTCATTGATTCCCCCAGAAGTTGCCGAGAGTTCTAGCCGCAAGCATGCAGACTAGTAAATGGTCCGCATCAACTCATAGACTGCAGGCACCTCGCACCCCTCGGTTTACCGAGCGTCGGTTTCACACCTGCTGAGTAAGTCGGTGCGCTTAAAAAAACACATTGAATCGATGTTGGGTTTGCATCCAAATATAGAAATAAACTCGTTGTTTTCGTTGAGTAACAACAAGTCGACGTCCTGCCAGAGTTCCTCTGGTTGGCGTATCTCAGGTGTGTTGGGTCTTGTAGCTCAGGCCCTGCCAGACACACTGCTTCGTTCCCTCATCGACCGCTGCTTAGTTGGGCTTTCAAGCCATCAAAGTCGGCACCAGAATACTCTTTGGCAATCGCCTCGGCAGCTACTTCGTCCAGCTGCATGAACTCGAAGGCTTTTTTCTTTAGGGTTGGAATCTGGTTGTAGGTGTCTGATTGAACAGCTGAGGCACCCCACGCTCCCCAGTTGGCAGCCTGCTGAATGGATGAGAGCAACCTGAACGCTTCCTCGTCGCTGATGTAAGTCGAAAGCTCTGCGTCGAATTCTGGAATGGCGCGAGCGAGACGGTTAGCTACGTCATAAGTACTAGAGCCTGCCCTAGAGATTAGGGCCTCCATGATCTTTGATCGAATCCGGCCAGACTTTTTCAAGCTGCCTACGATTTGCGGATTATGCCAGTACGCTTCTATCACGGCGTCCGCGAACTCGTGAAACGGTAGCAATTCAGCCGTACTGAGCTCGCTCGTCATCTGGTTCAGCAAGTGAAGTGGATGTCTTAGAATTGTTACTGCCAATCCGCTTTCGGTTGAAGCCACAATGTGGACGAGCAGTTTTGCTAGGCGCAATTTCGTGGCGCCATCTGATGTCAATAGCAGTCGAGGGTCCACTGCCAGCGGCGCTGCGAGTGTCTCCCACATGAGGAGATCATGTGCCTCTTTGACGATGAGATGCTTGTCTAATGCTTCGCGGATAGCCTCTTGATTGAGGCCCGCCATACCTGTGAGAAAGAAGCGTCCGTTACGCTGAATGTCGGCAGAAATAGACTTACACAGTTGAACGAGCTTCAAGATCAAATATGGGTAGGTAAGAGGATGTATCTCTCTCACCTCTGCGGCCACCACCGCATTAATGTTTGTTACGGACCGATCCGGAAAATAGTTCGCGCCGGCCATTCTCTGCAAAAGCAGATCCACATGCTGTGTCGATGACAGTATGGGGGCACTCAAAAACTTGTCGATAGCCTCAAAGAAGACGAACCGCGCTTCTTCCGCCGACGCATGCAATCCTGAAGGGTGTGCTGCTTTATTGCGATGGTCTATGAGTTGCTTAAGACGCTGACTCTGTAGAGTTGTGATGATTGATTTCGAGGCTAACCTGTCCACCAAAGTCGATTCATAGGGCTTCTGATCTTGCGCTAATAGCTCTATGTCATCAGATATCTTCTTGGCGTCCGAGCTCACCGAGGACAGTACGCGCACTTTCTGTCTAAGATCCTCAAACAGCGCGTTACAGGTGAGTACGATGCAGGCGCGGTTAGCCCCGACGCTGTAACAGGTCATAGCTTCCCGCACATAATCGGCCATCCCAGGATCTGCGACCCTGGCCGATAGTTCCTCCATATCCGTCAAGCCAGCGCCCATAGAAACCTTCCTCGAGTGATCTCGCAGCTAGCGCTCCTCTTCATCGAGAGGGTCAGCATCGTCAAGATCAAAAAAGGTCGCGCAAGCTAATCCCAGTCAGATCCGCGGCATCGCCGCTGGGGCCGAGAGAGAGTCTAGATCCTGTTGTTTGGCCTATTTGGCCCTATGAGTGTCGAGACTTGCTCACGTTCCGTTTGTAGAAACATCAGTCGAATAAATCATTTCCCAGGTGCGGGGACGGTTTAATTTTTCGAAACAAAATCAAAACATCGGCATAGCCCCGCACCCAGTGTGAGGTTCGTTGATTTTACTGGTGAATTGGCGAAAAATCGTGGTCGTTGAGTAACTCGAACTTTTTGACGGCAGCCGCCGGCTACATCAGTTCTGGTAAGACTCGGAGCTTCCCACCCCGATTATCGTCTTTACTTGATTCACGATGCGTGGCCTCTGACGTACCATGTGTTTCGAAATGCAAATTCTTGCTGGACACTTTCCGAAAAAGCGTAATTAAGATGTGTTGGCGGCATTGGTCCAGATAACGCTTAAGCTACTGCTTTTGCTGATTTAAGGTACGCCGGCACGGGGCACCATATTATCCGAAATAGACAGATCAATTGTCAGTTTGCGCGATTAAAGCCGTGCAGATATCTCCCCGCATTTGCCTTAGGATGACCTGCCGTGAGACAATATCCGGCATGCATCTTCAAGCTCCCTGTTGCGATGCACGTAAATCTTCCTAAATGACTGGGCATCGAGGAAAAATGGAGAAGAACTAGATGAGCGCCGAATTCGGCCCCTACGTCCAGATGTGCACCCTTGCTCAGCAAATGGCTGTCCAATATCAGAAAGACACCAATCTCGCCTTGGCGCCTTTTCTGAAACATTTCATGGATGAGGTCGAAGTGAACGTGGCTGCCGATAGTTTCAATCATCTCGGATTCATGCAGAAGATCCGAGAGCCGGTCGAATTGGGAGCGGAAAAGGCGTCCGACGCACGACGCAAGGAGTTTCTTCAGGCTCTTGCAACTGCTCTGCATGAGCGCATCCAAAGACACTGAGCAAATGCCAGCCACGACTGAACCGCTCGGGCTGAACAATCAGGCTTACGAGATTTGAACCTGCCCCCCGCCCTGGCACCTCTCGCCAGCCGTTCATGCGATGGTTGCACGCTTTGTTGCCGATTGCCCGATATCGATGACCTCGACAAGCCGGCAGATCAATGGTGCAGGCACTGCATTGCCGGGCGAGGCTGTTCCATCTATGTAGATCGCCCGAAACTCTGTCGTGATTTCCTTTGCCACTGGATGCTCGACAACGGTCTGGGCGATGAGTGGGATCCGTTGAAATCCCACATGATGGTCTACGGGCAGGGGCAGCAGATCACAATCCTGGCCGATCCTGACCGACCCGACCTATGGCGTCGTGAGCCGTATATGTCACAGCTCAAGAAGTGGGCGGCAAGCACGGCGCCGACAGGAGGATATGTGATCGTGTTCTGGCGAGACGAAGTGGTGAAGATCTGAAGACACGTCGTCCGGGCCGCTGACACGATGACGCGCGGCCATAGCGAGCCTTTGCAGTTCTCGCGTCTCCCGTTAGCATTCCGAAAGACGAGAAGGCCGATCACGACAATTTGCCGAAGGCAGAGTGTTACGCTGACATGTCCACCGGTTTACAGACTGGCGGATTGTGCTCTACAGCTTCGGCCCAATTTGACCCAATCGGCACAATATCGAACGGCAGCGTTCGATGGCGATTATGAAGGAGATGCGCAATGGCGCTGGCAGGTTCCACCACAAGGTTCAGCACGGGAGTAGCTTATGCCGGCTTCCTGACCCTTGCCATGGCCGCAACAGTCGGCAGCGCTCTGGGCTTCGAACATATCGGCGGCTACATTCCCTGCGCTCTCTGCCTGCTTGAGCGAGACCCTTACTATTTCGGCATTCCGATCGGGATTCTTGCGGTTGGTTCGGCAGCTTTCGGCCTGCCCTCCTGGATTACCCGTTCGCTTCTGATCGTCATCGGCATCATGATGCTGGTCGGCGCCGGCATGGGTGTCTACCACTCGGGCGTCGAATGGGGTTTCTGGCCCGGCCCTTCCGCCTGCGGTGGCAGCACAGCGATCACCACCAATGCCGGCAATCTGCTCGGCGACCTGAACACGGTTCACGGCCCGTCCTGCGCCGACGCTGCCCTTCGCGTGCTCGGCCTGTCCTTTGCCGGCTGGAACGTCGTCGCCAGCATTTTCCTCGCAGCCGTTGCCTTCATCGGCGCAAAAAAGGCCGCTTAAGCGGCCTTCGTGCGATCAGATCGACTGGTATGATCAGGGCTGTAGCTCAGTATCCCAGTAGAGATAGTCCATCCAGCTTTCATGAAGATAGTTTGGCGGAAACAGCCGGCCGTTGTTATGAAGATCCTGCATGCTCGGTGCATAGGGTTTCTGGTGCGGGATCATGCCGGCCTGTTTCGGCAATTTGCTGCCCTTGCGCAGATTGCAAGGGGAACAGGCCGCCACGACATTCTCCCAAGTCGTCTCGCCGCCATGGGCACGGGGAATGACGTGATCGAAGGTCAGTTCGTCATCCGCGCCGCAATACTGGCATTCGAACTTGTCGCGCAGGAACACGTTGAACCGCGTAAAGGCCGGGTTACGGGTCGGCTGAACATAGGTCTTGAGGCTGACGACGCTCGGCAGCTTCATCGAGAAGCTGGGCGAGCAGACCGAATGGTCGTATTCGGCGATGATGTTGACACGGTCAAGGAAGACCGCCTTGATCGCGTCCTGCCAGGACCACAACGACAAGGGATAGTAACTCAGCGGCCGGTAGTCAGCGTTCAACACGAGCGCCGGCAAGGCCTGCGGGGAGACTGCAATCGTCAAGTGACGCTCCTACCCGATTCGGCATCTATCTCCTCTATATTAGGTCCGTTGTTACAGGATTGTGAAGCCCTATAAATGCAGCGGGATACTTCCCCGCATTTATACGATGGGCAAAGCCTCGCGACGCATCGTCGCAGCGTAATAGGCCCAGAAAAGTCTGGCCGCGATCGACCGGTAAGGCGCCCATGACCGGGCGATTTCGGCGAGTTCTTTTGCCACCGGCCGCTGCTCCATTGCGAAGGCACGAGCCACGGATGTCTGCAGCGCCACGTCGCCGCCGGGAAAGACATCCGCATGGCCGGCGCAGAATATCAGATAGACTTCCGCCGTCCACGGCCCGATGCCGGGGAGAAGCACAAGCTGCCGAAGCGCCGCCTCGCCCTCAATCACGCAGATCGCATCCAGATCGATCGCACCGGTGAGCACAGCTTCGGAAAGTTTCCGCAGGGTCGAGGCTTTGGCACGCGAAAGGCCGAATGTGGCAATAATCTCGGGATCAAGCGCGGCATAGGCTTGCGCCGTGACCGGCCCCACCGCCTCGATCCGCCGCCAGATCGCATCCGCACTTGCCCGCGACACCATCTGCGAGACGATGATCGAGGCGAGACCGGCAAAGCCGGGCGCAGCAAGCCTGAGCGGCAGCGGGCCGGCGATCTCGGCAATCGGGACAAGGCGAGGGTCGAGTTGCAGGAGCTGGTTGAGCCCGGCTTCGATATCGGCGTCGTTGCGGATGATATTGATCTGGTCTTCGCGCATGACGCTTTCATGCTTGTGTCTGGATCCCCGGGTCAAGCCCGAGGATGACGAACGAAAGGTTTGCATGATAGGTGCCAGGAGACACCTTTCAGCAAGCTCTCAGGGTGCTATGTGGTAAAAACGTCTCCACAGGCTCGTCATCCTCGGGCTTGAACCGAGGATCCAGACGCAAGCAAGCCCGAACGCAAGCAATCAATGCCGAACTCACCGCCAGAAAAACCCGTCTATCGTTTCGCCCCCAGCCCGAATGGCTTTCTCCATCTCGGCCATGCGCTTTCGGCGTTTCTGAACCACGACATGGCGAAGGCGAGTGGTGGGCGGTTTCTGCTGCGCATCGAAGACATAGACCTCACGCGCTGTACAGCCGAATTCGAGGAGATGATCTATCGCGATCTCACCTGGCTCGGTCTCGACTGGGAAATGCCGGTGCGCCGCCAGTCAGAGCATTTCGATGCCTACCGGGACGCGCTCGACAGATTGCGGAGCATGGGCCTCGTCTATCCCACATTCCTCACCCGCGGCGAGGTGAAGGCGCACGTTACGGCATATGAAACAAATGGAAAAAACTGGCCGCGCGATCCCGATGGCTCGCCGCTTTATCCTGATGACGACAGACTGCGCAACGAGGCGGAACGGGCGCATCTTATCGCCAAGGGGATCAAACACGCGTGGCGAATGGATGTGATGAAGGCGATGGCCCTGGTCGGCAAGCAGCTTTCATGGCAGGAAACCGGCACCGGCCACCCCGAGACAATCCCGGCTGATCCGACGATCTGGGGTGATGTGATCCTGTCACGCTCGGATGCGCCGTCGAGCTATCATCTGTCGGTCGTGATCGACGATGCGTTGCAGGGAATTACCCATGTGGTGCGGGGCGAAGATCTCTATACGGCTACCGCCATCCACAGGTTGCTGCAGGAACTGCTCGGCTTGCCTGAGCCGGTCTATCATCACCATCAGTTGATTGTCGGAAGCGACGGGCGAAAACTGTCGAAAAGCGAAGGCTCAACCGGAATTGCGGCTCTTCGTGACGAGGGCCTCCTGCCCGGCGACATTCGCCGCATCGTCGGGCTCTGAGCGGCCGGCGCGCTTTGCCTTGCGCTTCTTGTTCACCTGATTGACCACCGAATAGACCTTGTATTTCAGGATAGCCGCATTGAGTTCGGCCCCGAGCATGAAGATCACGCCGACCATATAGAGGAAGACGAGCACGATCATGATCGAGGCAAGGCCCGCATAGGTGGCCGCGTAATTGGCAAAACTCGCCAGGTAATAGGCGAAACCGAAACCGAAGATCGTCCAGATGACGATGGTCAGCACCACACCTGGAAGCACATCGATGATCCGCCGGTCGCCAGCCGGCAGCCATTTGTGGGAAAAGAGCAGGCCAAGCATCAGAAGCAGGCCGGTGCCGACGAGGCCCCAATTGGCAAGCGCGTTGAGATCGCTCATCAGCCAGGGGAATTTCGTCTCGGCAAAGCGCTGCGCCACCGGCACCGCCAGAAGCACGATGCTGATCACGGCAAAGATCACCACCGCGACGATGACGTAACCGAGGCTGGCAAGGCGCGTCACATACCATGCCCGCGTTTCGGTCACCCGATAGGCACGATTGAGCGAGATGCGCAGGGCCTCAACGCCGTTGGAGGCGAAGTAGGCGGCTGCAAGCACGGAAACCGTCAGAAGCCCGCCGCGCGGCATGTCGATTACCCGCTGGATTTCCGACGCGATCGGATTAGCGATATCCGCCGGCCAGGCATCGAACATCAGGTGGATTGCCGTTTCTGAAAATCCGCCGGCACCGAGAAAACCGGCAAGTGCAGTGCCGAAGATCAGGAACGGGAACAGCGCTAGGAGCCCGGAAAGCGCCACATGGCTGGCCATGGCCCAGCCGTCATCCTCCGTGAAATGCCAATAGGCATCCCACAGGACCTTGAAGGCCAATCGGTGCCATCGCGGCCGGCGTATTTCTTCCTGCAAGGTCTGCTCCGTTGTGACTTAGGGCGAAATATGGGAGGAACATTCTCACTTGTACAGGTGAGTGCCGAGGAAGAATTCCTGAATGACTGCAACAAGAACGATCATCGTCACCGGCTGTTCCTCCGGCATCGGCGCTTATGCGGCAAGGGCATTGAAGGCAGACGGCTGGCGCGTCTTCGCAACGGTTCGAAACAGCGAAGATCTCACTGCCCTTGAAGCTGACGGCATAGAGGCGCTGATCCTCGATTACACGAAGCAGGATACGATCGATCAGCTGGTAAAAACCGTGGTCGAACGCACCGATGGCAGGATCGACGCGCTGTTCAACAATGGCGCCTACGGCCAGCCGGGAGCGGTGGAGGATCTGGCGACGGATGTGCTGCGCATCCAGTTCGAGACCAATCTCTTCGGCTGGCACGAACTGACCCGCCAGATCATTCCCCTCATGCGGGCTCAAGGGCGCGGCCGCATCGTAAACTGCTCCTCCATCCTCGGCCTTTTGCCTTATCGTTATCGCGGGGCTTACACGGCCTCGAAATATGCGCTCGAAGGACTGACGCTGACCCTGCGCATGGAACTGGCCGGCAGCGGCATCGAGGTGAGCCTGATCGAGCCCGGCCCGATCACCACCCGCTTCACCGCCAATGCACTCGCCAAGATCAGCGAGAATATCGATCTGACCGGCTCCGTACATGCCGCCGACTACGCGAGGCAGCTGCAACGCCTTGATGGCAGCGGCCCCGTCAACCGCCACAAGCTTGGTCCGGAAGCCGTTTACAAGGTGCTCGATCATGCCTTGAACGCGCCTCGTCCAAAGCCGCATTATCTGGTAACCAGACCTGCAAAGCAGGGTGCGTTGCTGAAGAAATTGCTCCCGGCTCAGCTTTTCTACACGCTGATGCGCCGTATCGACTGACAACTGACGGGAGGCAGGACATGTCGAGCTTCACTACCTTTCTAACCCTGATCGTGATGGGTCTCGTCGTGTTCGTGCTGATCCGCGGTCTGATCAACATGCTGAAAGGTACGGACGCCAACCGCTCGAACAAGCTGATGCAACTGCGCGTCATCCTGCAGGCGGTGGCGATTGCGCTTATCATGCTGACGCTGTGGATCACCGGCGGGGGAAGGCCAAGCTAAGGAAAAGAAAACATGGTCAAGCTGAACAAGATCTATACCCGCACCGGCGACAAAGGCACGACCGGGCTTGTCTCCGGTCCGCGCCGCGAAAAATTCGACCTGCGGGTGGAAGCTTACGGCACGGTTGACGAAACCAATTCGGCGGTCGGCCTCGCCCGGCTTCATACCATCGGCCTCGACGAACTGGACGTCATGCTTGTCCGCATTCAGAACGATCTCTTCGATCTCGGCTCGGACCTTGCGACACCCGACACCGGCGAGGAGTTGAGCTACGAGCCACTGCGCATCATCGAGGCGCAGGCGGAGCGGCTGGAGCGGGAGATCGACGCCCTGAACGGCGAGCTTGATCCCTTGAAATCCTTCGTGCTGCCCGGCGGCACGGCAGCGGCCGCACACCTGCATATGGCACGCACGATCGCAAGGCGCGCCGAACGGCTGATGGTCGAGCTGTCGCGGCAGGAAAAGGTGGGCGCCGCGGCGCTGAAATACATCAACCGCCTCTCCGATTTCCTCTTCGTCGCCGCCCGCTTTGCCAATGATCGCGGACAGGCTGACATTTTGTGGGTACCCGGCAAACACCGCTAAACGCCGCTCCAGGAGGTCGCGCATGTTCGTCCCGCTGCATGACACGAACGAACTGAAATATATCCGCGTCCAATGGATCACGATCAGCCTGATCGTGCTGAATGTGCTGGCATGGCTGTTCACCACATTCGCTCCGGTGGAACAGGCGGAGCGTGCGTCACTGGGCTTGGGTTTCATCCCTGCCCTGATCTTCGACCACGCGGTTCTCGATCCATCACTGGTCCTGGTGCCGGAAGATATGACCTTCCTGACCTATGCCTTCCTGCATATCGATTTCTGGCATCTCGCCCCCAACATGCTTTTCCTTTGGGTCTTTGGCGATAATGTCGAGGATGCGCTGGGCCATTTCCGCTTCCTGATCTTCTATCTTCTCTGCGCCGCAGCGGGAGCCGCACTCCATGGTTTCGTTACCCCCCAATCGGAAGGCCCGCTGATCGGTGCATCGGGTGCGATTTCCGGCGTGGTTGCCGCCTATTTTCTGCTGCATCCGCGGGTACGGGTGTGGGTCCTGGTGCTCTTTCGTATTCCCCTGCCGCTTCCCGCCTTCATTCCGCTGGCGCTCTGGATTGCCCAGCAATTCGTCATGCTGGCGCTGAACATGGATGACGCCGTCTCCTGGGGAGCGCATGTGGGCGGCATCATCGCCGGCGCGCTTCTGGTTCTCGTCATGCGCCGTCCCGGGGTTCCGCTCTTCGACCGACAGATCGTCACCCCTCGCGCCGTACATCATAAAACCAGCGTTCCGCAGGTACCGGCACGCGTCGAATAGGGATATGAGAAATGCGCAAGTGTCGGCATGGAAACGGCGTTGTAATCGGGTGAAAAATGCGTATCCATGTCGCCCACTGACACATGAGGAGATGGCAAATGTCGCATTTTGCCGTCGGAGATAGTCAAGGAAGGACCCCATGAAGATCCTGGTGCCTGTTAAGCGAGTCGTCGATTACAACGTGAAGATCCGCGTCAAACCGGATGGCACGGGCGTTGAACTCGCCAATGTGAAAATGTCGATGAACCCGTTCGACGAAATCTCCGTCGAAGAGGCTCTGCGACTGAAGGAAGCAGGCAAGGCGGAAGAAGTGGTGGTCGTGTCAATCGGACCGGCCAAGGCGGAAGAAACGCTGCGCACCGCGCTCGCCATGGGTGCCGATCGCGCCATCCTGATCGAGACCGACGATGCCGTCGAGCCGCTCGCCGTTGCCAAGATCCTGAAGGGCGTCGTTGACGCCGAAGCGCCTGGCCTGATCATCGTCGGCAAGCAGGCGATCGACGACGACAGCAATCAGACCGGCCAGATGTTGGCGGCTCTGCTCGGCTCTGCACAGGCAACCTTTGCCTCCAAGATCGAGATCGCCGGCGACAAGGCGACCGTGACCCGCGAAGTCGATGGCGGTTCCCAGACGATCGAAGTCAAGCTTCCAGCCGTCGTCACCACCGACCTGCGCCTCAACGAGCCGCGCTACGCTTCGCTGCCCAACATCATGAAGGCGAAGAAGAAGCCGCTCGACAAGAAGTCGCCTGCCGATTTCGGCGTCGATACCGCGCCTCGCCTCAAGGTGCTGAAGACCGAAGAGCCGGGCGGCCGCAAGGCTGGCGTCAAGGTCGGGTCGGTTGAAGAGCTGGTTTCCAGCCTCAAGACCGCCGGCGTGATCTGAGAACGGAAGACAGGAGACAACAATCATGACCATTCTTCTTCTGGCAGAAAACGACGCATCCGGCCTGTCCGACCAGACCGCGAAGGCGCTCACCGCCGCATCGAAAATCGGCGGCGATGTGCATATTCTGGTCGCTGGCGCAGGTGCAAAGGCTGCTGCCGACGCCGCCGCCAAGCTTTCCGGCGTCTCCAAGGTTCTCGTGGCCGAGGATGCGAGCCTCACCAACAATCTCGCGGAACCGCTGGCCGACCTGATCGTCTCGCTTAGCGCTTCCTATGACGTGATCGTCGGACCGGCCACGACGTCTGCCAAGAACGTCCTGCCGCGCGTTGCCGCCCTGCTCGACGTGATGCAGATCTCGGAAATCGTCGAGGTCGTCTCGGCTGACACGTTCAAGCGCCCGATCTATGCTGGCAACGCGATCCAGACCGTCCAGTCCACCGATGCCAAGAAGGTCATCACCGTGCGCACGGCATCGTTTGCCGCAGCAGGCGAAGGCGGTTCGGCAGCGGTTGAAACCGTTTCGGCTGCCGGAAATCCGGGTATATCGAGCTTCGTCTCCGACGCACTCGCCTCGTCCGAACGCCCTGAACTGACCTCGGCCAAGGTGATCATCTCGGGCGGTCGCGCGCTCGGATCTTCGGAAAAGTTCCAGGAGGTCATCCTTCCGGTCGCCGACAAGCTGGGTGCCGCCGTTGGCGCATCACGCGCCGCGGTCGATGCCGGTTACGCCCCGAACGACTGGCAGGTCGGCCAGACCGGCAAGGTGGTCGCTCCTGATCTCTATATCGCGGTCGGCATTTCCGGTGCGATCCAGCACCTCGCCGGCATGAAGGATTCGAAGGTCATCGTCGCCATCAACAAGGACGAGGAAGCCCCGATCTTCCAGGTCGCAGACTACGGCCTCGTCGGCGATCTCTTCGACATCCTGCCGAAGCTCGAAAAGGCGCTCTGACAGACGATCCGCCTTCGCGGCAGCGAAAAAAGCTGGCAAAATGATGGCCAGGCGAATAGAAAAATGCCGGACCGCTACACGTGGCCCGGCATTTTTTAAATAAGAATTTTCAAATAAAAAGCGTGCACCACAAGTGCGCCCAAGCCCAAGGGATGGAGTAAGCGTTATGGCCTTCCAGAATATCGGCATCATCGGCGCAGGTCAGATGGGCTGCGGCATCGCGCATGTTTCCTCCCTCGCAGGCTACAGGGTGCAGATTTACGATCTGGACCCGGACCGGATCCAGGCAGCACTTGCAACGATCAACGGCACGCTCGCCCGCCTCGTCGCCGGCGAGAAGATAACCGATGAGGAACGCAACGCGGCGCTCTCCAAAATCTCCGGCTCCGCCGACGTGAATGATCTCGCGCCGATGGACATCGTCATCGAGGCGGCAACTGAAGACGAAAGCGTCAAGCGCAAGATCTACGCACATGTCTGCCCGGTCCTGAAACCCGAGGCGCTGCTCGCCACCAATACCTCGTCGCTCTCCATTACCCGACTTGCTTCCGCAACCGACCGCCCTGAACGGTTCATGGGCATTCACTTCATGAACCCGGTGCCGGTGATGAAGCTGGTTGAACTGGTGCGTGGCATCGCCACCGACGAGCCGACCTTCAGGGCCGCCAAGGAATATGTCGCCTCGCTGGACAAGACCGTCACGGTCTCCGAGGATTTCCCGGCCTTCATCGTCAACCGCATCCTTCTGCCGATGATCAACGAAGCGATCTACACCCTTTATGAAGGCGTGGGGTCGGTGGACGCGATCGACACAGCCATGAAACTCGGCGCCAACCATCCGATGGGCCCGCTGCAGCTCGCGGATTTCATCGGCCTGGATACCTGCCTGTCGATCATGCAGGTTCTTTATGATGGCCTAGCTGACAGCAAATACCGCCCCTGCCCGCTTCTGGTGAAATATGTCGAAGCCGGCTGGCTCGGCCGCAAATCCGGACGCGGATTTTATGATTACCGCGGCGAGGTTCCAGTTCCGACGCGGTAAGACGGCTTCCGGAGGTCTTGCTTGTAAGAAATTACGCGACAGACTATATTGCGGAGTGAGAGGCGAGCTATTGCCCACCTCTCTGGTTTATTTATCGGAATGTGACCCGCACGCTTGCCTGCCAGCTCGTGCGGGTTTTCCGTAAGATAAACGTGATGCTAAATGGCATTGGCCACATAGTTCACTCTCCGGTTGGATGACGAGGCCTTCGCCCGGTCGAAGTGGCCTATCCTCTCCGATACGCCTGGCAGCGCGCGTCTGCTTCCACCATCACAACTTTCGAGAGAATATCGAAAAGCATGCTGCCGTCCATCAGCAATAATGCCGTACAGCTAACTTCCCTTCGCCGCCGTGATCAGCGCCTTGGCATCCTCGCTGTCCCATTCGGCGGGGCCGTTCATGGCGCCGATCAGGCAGCCTTTTTTATCGAGGATCAGGGTTGCCGGAAGGCCGAAGGCGAGGCCTTCCTTTTTCACGGCATTGAACACGCCCATGGAGCTGTCGCTGTAGAAGGCGAGCTTGTCGATCTTGTAATCCTGATAGAAATTCTTCGGTTTCTGGTCGCTACCGGTATCGATATTAACGGCCACAACCTCGAAATCACTCCCGCCCATCGTGCTCTGCAAGGCGTTGAGCGCCGGCATCTCTTCCCGGCAGGGCACGCACCATGTCGCCCAGAGGTTGAGCAGCACCGTCTTGCCGGCGAGATCGGCTACCGTCATCTCCTTGCCTTCCGGCCCCTTGAACGCCAGTTGCAACGGCCGCGGCGGTTGCGCCGCCGCCATGGCGGCCACTTCGCCCTTGGAGAAAGCGGAAACCGACTTCGCTAGTTCGGCAGAACCTTCGCACTGGCCGGCAGAGGACGTCGTCAGGCCGTCCATGCCATTGCCAGACCCCATGCTCCTCACGTATACCGCCACGGCGCCGGCGGTAATCCCTGCAATGGCGGCAATCATGATCAATCGGGCGGATGGGAGACCAAGCGGTCTTTTGGATGCCATTTCTTAACTCCAGGACTTGAGCTGCCATGGCCGATACGAAGGACGCGACCTCTTCCAATCAGATGTGGGGCGGACGTTTCGCTTCCGGGCCGGACGCGATCATGGAGGAGATAAATGCCTCGATCGGTTTCGACAAGAAGCTCTACGCCCAGGACATCCGCGGCTCAATCGCCCACGCAACCATGCTGGCCGAAAAAGGCATTATTTCGCGCGAAGATAAAGACAAGATCGTCGAAGGACTGAACACGATCCTGTCAGAAATCGAGAGCGGCAAGTTCGAGTTCTCGCGCAAGCTTGAAGACATCCATATGAACATCGAGGCGCGGCTGGCGAAGCTGATCGGCCCCGCTGCCGGCCGCCTGCACACGGCCCGTTCGCGCAACGACCAGGTCGCGCTCGATTTCCGCCTCTGGGTCAAGGAAGAACTTGCCAAGACCGAAAAGATGCTGACCGACCTGATCGCAGCCTTCCTCGACCGCGCGGAAGAACATGCAGACACCGTCATGCCCGGCTTCACCCATCTCCAGACCGCGCAGCCGGTCACCTTCGGCCATCATTGCATGGCCTATGTCGAAATGTTCGGCCGTGACCGCGCCCGCGTGCGTCACGCAATCGACCACCTGGACGAAAGCCCGATCGGCGCAGCAGCGCTTGCCGGCACCGGGTTCCCGATCGACCGCCACATGACCGCCAAGGCGCTCGGCTTCCGCGAGCCGACCCGCAATTCGATCGATACCGTGTCCGACCGCGACTTCGCGCTGGAATTCCTCTCGGTCGCCTCGATCTGCGCCGTGCACCTGTCGCGCCTCGCCGAAGAGATCGTCATCTGGTCGACCCCGCAATTCGGCTTCGTCCGCCTGTCGGACGCGTTTTCCACCGGCTCGTCAATCATGCCGCAGAAGAAGAACCCGGATGCCGCCGAACTGGTGCGCGCCAAGACCGGCCGTATCAACGGCTCGCTGGTGGCGCTGCTCACCATCATGAAGGGCCTGCCGCTCGCCTATTCCAAGGATATGCAGGAAGACAAGGAGCAGGTCTTCGACGCTGCCGAAAACCTGGAACTGGCGATTGCCGCCATGACCGGCATGATGCGCGACATGACGATCCGCGCTGACCGCATGCGCGCCGCCGCAGGCTCGGGTTATTCGACGGCCACCGATCTGGCCGACTGGCTGGTGCGCGAGGCGGGCCTTCCCTTCCGTGACGCCCACCATGCCACCGGCCATGCCGTGGCACTGGCAGAAAAGAAAGGCTGCGAACTGGCTGAACTCTCGCTTGAAGAGCTGCAGGCGATCAACCCGGCAATCACCGAAAAGGTCTTCGACGTCCTGACGGTCGATGCCTCCGTCGCCAGCCGCCAGAGTTTTGGCGGTACCGCGCCGTCCGAAGTGCGGAAGCAGATCGCTTACTGGCGCGGCCGCAATTGAACCCATATCAATTGATCGCCGATTGATATGGAAATGAACTGCACAAAAGGCTGGAACTTCGTTATGAAAGTTCCGCCTGTCCGTGCCGGAGAAAGAAGAGAATGTCCAAGTCGCTGATGAATACCGCCCGCGTCGCCCTGGTGCTTGGCCTTGCCGGCATCATTACCGTTGGCTGCGGCCGCAAAGGCGAGCTGGACCGCCCAAGCACGCCCGTGGAACAGCAGAATGTTCGCAAATCGGACGCTGCAAAAAAAGACCCGGTCGCTGAGCGCCCCTTCATCCTCGACAAGCTTCTGTAATTTCCGAGACCTGACGTGAACCATTTCCAGTATATCGACGGCGTGCTGCACGCCGAAAACGTCGACATTCGCGACATCGCCAAGGCTGTCGGAACCCCGTTCTACGTCTATTCGACGGCAACGCTGGAACGCCATTACAAGGTCTTCGCCGCAGCGTTTTCCGACGTCGACACCATGGTCTGCTACGCCATGAAGGCCAATTCCAACCAGGCCGTGTTGAAGACACTCGGCCGCCTTGGCGCCGGTGTCGATGTCGTTTCGGGCGGCGAACTGCGCCGCGCGCTGGCGGCCGGCATTCCGGCCAACCGCATCATGTTTTCCGGCGTCGGCAAGACGGTCGGCGAAATGGACCTCGCGCTGGAAGCCGGCATCTACTGTTTCAACGTCGAATCCGAACCGGAACTGGAAGTCCTCAACCTTCGCGCAGTCAAGGCCGGGAAAAAGGCGCATGTCTCCTTCCGCATCAACCCGGATGTGGATGCGGGAACACATGCCAAGATCTCGACCGGCAAGAAGGAAAACAAGTTCGGCATCGCCTATGAACGCGCCCGCGACGTCTATGCCCATGCGGCAACGCTTCCCGGCATCGAAGTTACCGGCATCGACATGCATATCGGCAGCCAGATCACCGAGCTTGCACCCTTCGAGCACGCTTTCCGCCTGCTGCGCGAACTGGTCGACACGCTGCGCGGCGATGGCCACCGGATCGACCATGTCGATATCGGCGGCGGTCTCGGCATTCCTTACAAGGACGACAACACGCCTCCCCCGCTGCCGGACGCCTATGCAGATACGGTCAAGCGCCAGTTGCGCTCGCTCAACTGCAAGATCGTTACCGAACCGGGCCGCCTGATCGTCGGCAATGCCGGCATTCTGGTGACCGAGGTCATCTACGTGAAGGACGGCGGCGAAAAGACATTCGTCATCGTCGACGGTGCGATGAACGACCTGATCCGTCCGACGCTTTATGAAGCCTACCACATGATCCGCCCGGTCGTCGTGCCGGCAACCGATGCACCGCGCATCCGGGGCGATATCGTCGGACCGGTCTGCGAGACCGGCGACTATCTGGCGCTCGATCGCGAGATGGCCGAACCGAAGCCGGGTGACCTGATCGCAGTCGCATCTGCCGGAGCCTATGGCGCCGTGCAGGCCGGAACCTACAATTCCCGCCTTCTCGTACCGGAAGTTCTGGTCAAGGGCTCGGAGTTCCACGTCATCCGCCCGCGCGGCACCTATGATGAGCTTATCGGGCTCGATTCCGTTCCAGCGTGGCTCAGCTGAGGGCGGATAAACGCCCGGATGCGCATTTGACGTGACATTCACAATTGCGGGAAACTGCCTAAAATATGAGGTCTGGCCCACGCCTGCCCTCGTCTTCGCCACAAAGACTGTTATCTTAGAGGCTTGTTTGCGCCGCCACGATCGGAGACGGACCGCATGAGCTTTACCCGCAAAGGTGCTTTTGAGACCCATCCCGCGCTTGCCCGCAGGGTGGCCCTGAAGCGTTCCTTCGCGCGTATCGTCCTGTTTTTCGAGCGGCTTTTGCCTCGGGCGCTTGCCCCGGTCGGCATCGTTGCCCTGTTTTTCTCCGCATCGTGGTTCGGCATTTTCCGCCTGTCGCCAGATTGGTTGCGCTGGGTACTGCTTGCAGCGTTTCTTTTCGCACTGATCGCAACCCTTCTGCCCTTGGCGCGGATTCGTTGGCCAAGCGCCAATGAAGCGGACCGTCTGCTGGAGGATCGCAACAATCTTCCGCACCAGCCGGTCGGCGTGCAGGAAGACGAGCCAGCCTTCGAGACCCCCCTATCCCGCGCCTTGTGGAAGGAACACCAGATCCGCATGGCGAAGCGGATTGCAGCGCTCGATGCGGGCCTGCCGCAGCCGGATATCGCCAAGCACGACCGTTTTGGCCTGCGAGCCATTCCGGCGCTCGTCTTTACCGTTGCGCTTGCCTTCTCCTATTCCAACCGCGGCGGCAGCCTGGGCGATGCCTTTATCCCCGCACCTCCGGCACCCAGCATCAATCCCGACCTGCGCATCGATGCGTGGCTGACCCCGCCTTCCTATACCGGGCGCGCACCGGTGTTCCTTACCGGCCAGCAGGCGCAGAACAATAACGGCAACGTGTCGATACCGCAGAACTCCGCCCTGACGGTCCGCGTCACCGGCGGTGAGGGCGAAGAGGCGGTGGTCTTCACCACGACCGCCAACAAGCAGGATGTGACGCTCCAGACGGAAGAGGCTAAGGCCGCGGCGAAAAAGGCTGCCGAGCAGGCCCAGAATGACGCTAATGCTCCAGTCGACCAGACCGCGAGGCCTCAGCCGCAGGCAGCACCGGCAAACGGCAACCAGCCGCTCGCACCGCGCACCTATGCCATGGCAATTAATGAAAGCGGCAATCTTACCGTCAACGGCCAGAACTGGATATTCAACGTCATCCCCGATCGCGCGCCGGAAATCGCTTTCGAAGGCCAGCCGAAACGCTCGGTCAATGGTGCGTTGGAAATCGGCTTCAAGGCCAAGGACGATTACGGCATTCGCGAAGCCCATGCGCTGATCGAGCCTGCAGGTCCGCAGGATCCGGCAACCACGCCTCTCTATCCGTTGCCGGAATACCGGCTCGATTTACCCCGCCAGACAAAAGGCCAGGAGATCAAGGGCCTCACCAGCCGCAGCCTGATCGAACATCCGCTGGCCGGAAAGCGCGTTCGCGTGACGCTGGTCGCAACCGACGGCGCCGGCCAGACGGGGCGCAGCCCGGTGCATGAAATGATCCTTCCCGGCCGCGGTTTCTCCGAGCCTCTCGCCGCAGCCGTTGCCGAACAGCGGCAGGTCTTTGCGCTCGACACCCGCCAGATGCCGAAGGCAATCGCGCTCAACGAAGCGCTGACGATCCGCCCCGATGAGACCATTCCGAACCTCGGCCATTTCCTGCTGATAGAATCCGCCCGCGGCCGCATGAAGCTTGCCCGGGGCGAGGAGCAGTTGAAGGAAACGGCTGATTATTTGTGGGAGATCGCGCTCGGCGTCGAAGACGGCGACCTGTCGCTTGCAGAACGCCGCCTGCGCGACGCCCAGCGCAACCTCTCCGAAGCCCTGCAGAACGGCGCGAACGATCAGGAGATCGCCCGCCTGATGCAGGAAATGCGCGAGGCGATGCAGCAATATATGAACGAACTGGCGCAACGCATGCAGAATGCTCCGCGGGCGCAGCAGAACATGCAGGCGCAGAATGTCATCCGCCAGCGTGACCTGCAGAACATGATGGACCAGATCGAAAATCTGGCCCGTTCCGGCAATCGCGATGCCGCCCAGCAGATGCTGAACGAATTGCAGCGGATGATGAACAACCTGCAGGCCGGACGCCCGCAGCGCGGCCAGCAGGGCCAGCAGCAGCAGAACAGCCAGATGCGCCAGCAGATCGACAAGCTCGGCGAGATCATGCAGGAACAGCAACGGCTGATGGATCAGACCTTCAAGCTGGATCAGGCGCTGCGCGACCGCATGCAGCGCGGCGACCCCGACGATCAAGGTGAAAGCGAACAACAGCAGTCGCAGCAAGGCCAGCAGCAACAGGGGCAGCAGGGTCAACAAGGCCAAGAGCAGCAGGGGCAAGGCCAGCAAGGTCAGCAGAACACCGACCAGATGACTGCCGAACAGTTGCGCGAGGCGCTGAAGAACCTGCGCGCCCAGCAGGAGGGCCTCGGCAAGAAGCTTGGCGAATTGCAGCAGGGCCTTAAGGGTCTAGGCATGCAGCCCGGCGAAGGCTTCGGCCAAGCTGAGCGTGAAATGGGCAATGCAGGCAAGGCTCTGGGTCAGGGTCAGGGCGAACAGGCTGTGCAGGGACAGGGCAATGCGCTCAATGCCCTGCGCCAGGGGGCCCAAAACATGATGCAGCAGATGATGCAGGCCATGCAGGGCCAGCAAGGGCAGCAGGGCGAGCAGAATGGCGAGGGCGAAGGCATGGCCAACCAGGGCGGCCAGAACGGCCGCGACCCCCTTGGCCGCCCTCGCGCCACGTCAGGCCCGGATTTCGGCGATCAGGTGAAGGTCCCCGACGAGATCGACGTGCAGCGGGCGCGAGAAATTCTCGACGCCATTCGTGAGAAGCTCGGCGGCGCGTTGTCGGGCGATGCGGAGCGGCAATATCTGGAGCGTTTGCTGGAGATCAGGTGAGCGTAAAAAAGCAAAGGCGGCGCAAGCATTGCCCCTCATCCGCGTGCCGGCACCTTCTCCCTGTCATGGCGGGGAAAGGAGCGGCGACCTCTCCATCCATCTCTGGCGTCAAACGGGGCACGTCCCCTCTCCCCGCTTGCGGGCCGAAGGACGGGTGAGACCCGTGGCCAGCCCTGGTATGGGCTAGGGTCAGTGGCAGCTTATCTCAGATAGATTTCAGGCAGCCTGCGACGACACACCCGCAAGCGCTCTTGCCACCGCTTTGCGGATATCCGGCAGCGCAAACGGCTTCGGCACGACGTCAACGATCTTGCTGGCGAGGTCGTCGGCGCGTTCCCGCTGCTCGGCATAACCGGTCATCAGCAGGATTTTCATCTCCGGAAAGCGGGCGGAAGCCTGGTGGGCGAGTTCGATCCCGTCCATGACCGGCATGCGGATATCGGAAAGAAGCAGATCATAGGAGCCCTCGTCGAGCTTCTCCAGTCCTTCTGCCCCATCACCGGCTTCAAAGGTCTCGTGACCGTCAAGCCGCAGCGCGCGTGCGACGAAGCGGCGGAGAGATTCCTCGTCTTCGGTAATAAGGATTCTGGCCATAGCGATCATCGCTCCCTGTGTTTCAATTCGGGAGCAAATGACCAGACTTTCCTTTTCGAGGAGTAAACGGAGCCCCCGCGGAGGCTCCGGATGGTTAACGCCTTGCCACCGCCGGAATGCGATTTCTTACCTCCCGACGCCCGTCCAGTATCAGGCGTCGCCGGTAACGACGCCGACGAACGGCAGTTCGCGGAAGGCATAGGCTGCATCCATGCCGTAGCCGACAACGAAATAGTCGGGGCATTCGAAACCGACGTAATCGGCTTCCAGCTCTTCCTTGCGCTTGACACTCTTGTCCAACAGTACGGCGATCGTCACGTTGCGCGCGCCGCGCTCATAGAGCAGTTCCTTGGCGAATTTCAGCGTGCGACCGGATTCGAGAATATCGTCGATCAGAAGCACATCGCGGCCATGCACGTCGCTGTCGATATCCTTGACGATGCGGACACCCTGCGACACCGTGCCCGTGCCGTAGCTCGACAATGTGATGAATTCAACTTCCGGGGCAAGGCCCGTCTCATGCAGCGAGCGCAGAAGGTCGGCCGCGAAAATGAACGATCCCTTGAGGATGGCGATGACCAGAAGGTCCTTGGTCGGACCCTTGGCGATCTCGGCCGCGATGGCATGATTGCGCTCAGCAATCTGCTCGGCGGTGAATAGCGGTTCGATCTGCTTGCCGCGCACGACTGGCATGAGGCTCTCCTGCGTGTCTCTCAAAGACGCCGCGATAGCACAATCGGCCCTGCTAAAGAAAGCTTTCAGGCTCCGCGCCCGGCCAATGAGAGCCTCAGATCGGGAAGTTTTCCACCGGGATGGGGTACGCGCACGGAAAAACCATAGCTTTCGCGGCCACCGATCTGCGAGGCAGAGGTCGAGATCAGCGTGCTTGCAACCACCGTTTCGCCCGAGAGAAGATCGGCACGGATCGACGGCATGTCGAGGCGGCCTTCAGTGCGATTCTCGACGATCCCGTTGATCAGGAGCACCCGCATGCCATTCGCATCCTGCGGCGTCATCGTCACATGGGTGATATCGAGCGCCGGCCCTGGCTCGGTCGATGCGCCCGAAAGCAGCGAGAAGCCGCCGAAAACCGTAAACACCGTCACGACGACGCTCGCGACGACGGCAACGAAGGCATCCGGCGACAGACGCAGGAGTTTTCGTTCGATTGCGCCGATCATGCCGCCGACAATGGTTTGGCGAGGCATGGCTTTGGCTTTGCGCGGTCGGCGATCGTTCGAATAGGTAGCAGCACGGCGGCGAGCACGATCGTTGACCGGCACGAAATGCGCGTCCTCGACCTCGGACGCCTTTACGAATGGCTTGGGAAACCGGATGACCTTCCCTTTGCCGTACTTCTCGTCACCCTCGGGCGGAAGAATATCGATCGGCATCTTGGCGCGGGCTTGGCGACGGTCCTGGAAGGTGCTCATGGTGCCCTCTCCGCCTACCTCCTCTTTACCCCTGATCAGTCTCGATCAGGCTTGAGAGGTCGGGCATTGAAACAAACTCTCCCCAGTCGTAAACTGATATGGTTAACGCTTTCCAAATTTGGCCTGAAAATCGCCCTTTTGACTGCTTGATTTACCCTTCGTTTACCCGCGGCGTTAAGAGATAGCCGCTGAAGCTTCACACAGCCAAGACAAGGTCGCCGGTGATCCATTTCGAAAATGTCGGTCTGCGTTATGGCATGGGCCCGGAAATCCTTCGGGACATGACGTTCGACATTCCCAAACGATCCTTCCAGTTCCTGACCGGCCCCTCGGGCGCGGGCAAGACGACGCTGCTTCGGCTCCTGTTCATGTCGCTCAATCCGACCCGCGGCATCATCCGCATGTTTGGGCGCGACCTGTCGCAGATCCCGCGCGACGAGTTTCCCATGCTGCGCCGCCGCGTCGGCATCGTCTTTCAGGACTTTCGTCTTCTCGACCATTTGACGACTTACGAGAATGTCGCCCTGCCGCTGCGGGTCAGGGGCAAGGATGAGGCCTCCTATCGCAATGACGTGATCGACCTTTTGAAATGGGTCGGTCTTGGCGAACGGATCAACGTACTTCCGGCAATCCTGTCGGGCGGTGAAAAGCAGCGTGCGGCAATCGCCCGTGCCCTTATGGACCGCCCGGAGATATTGCTTGCCGACGAACCGACGGGCAATGTCGACCCGCCGATGGCGCGCCGCCTGCTCAGCCTGTTTCTGGAATTGAACCGACTGGGCACCGCCGTCGTTATCGCAACGCACGACCTGGCATTGATGGATCAGGTCGACGCGCGACGTATGATCCTGACAGATGGACGGCTCGACATCTATGAGTGACGCAGGCCGAATGGGAAGGTCGCAATTTCCTGAAGACGAAACCACCAATAGCGGACGCCAGGACACCGCACGGCGCCGCACAGAAATGCACGTCCGCTCGACAGCCGCAATCCTGCCGCCCGCCAACATCCAGGGCAATGCGCTGATGGTCGTCATCGCCATCATGGCCTTTCTTGCCTGTCTCACGCTTGGCGCCGTCAGCATGGTGCGCGCCACGGCAGCCGGCTGGCAAAGCCAGATCTCCCGCGAGATCACCATCCAGATCAAGCCGGCCGAAGGGCTGGACATGGATGCTGCGCTGAAAAAGGCGCGGGATCTGGCGCTGACATTCGTCGGCACCAAGTCCGGCACGATCATGGATGACGCCGCAACCGCGAGACTTCTCGAACCCTGGCTCGGCTCCGACCTGCAGCTGGACGATCTGCCTGTGCCCCGCCTCGTCATCATCACCATCGACGAAAGCAATCCGCCGGATTTCGAGGGGATGCGCGCATTATTGAAGACGGAAGTGCCGCAGGCGTTTCTTGACGATCACCGCACCTGGGTCGACCGGCTCGTTTCCATGGCCCGCACCACGGTCTGGATCGGCACGGGCGTCCTGATCCTCGTTTTCACCGCGATGATCCTGACGGTAATCTTCGCCACTCGCGGCGCGCTTTCCGGCAACCGCCATATCGTCGAAGTGCTGCATTTCGTCGGCGCCGAACGCACCTTCGTTGCGAACGAATTTCAGAAACACTTCCTTAAGATCAGCCTGAAGGGCTCCGCGGTCGGCGGCGTGGTCGCAGCGCTCCTCTTCGCCACGGCCAGCCTTTGGCAGTCAAATTCCCGTGCGACACCGGAAAGTGAGCAGGCCATGGCACTGTTCGGATCGTTCACGATCGGCTGGAACGGCTATCTCGGCATCTTTGCCACAATGCTGATCATCGCCCTTCTGACCACGCTGACGGCGCGTTTCACCGTGATGCGGACGATCGACGAAATCGACCTCGTAAGATCCGATCCATCTCGCTCAGATGGACTGCCACCATCCTGACATTCAATCATATTACCTGGTAACGTTTCGAGGACTATTCACCGCCTCAATCTGCGACTAATGACAGGTCATGAAATTCGGCTGGAGCAATCGCTGGACGCCCGAAAGCCGCCCTCCGGGCAGGCCGGAAATCGGGCTATTGTCGCGCCAGAGCGCCTTGCGGCGGTTCGCAAGGCGACTGATCATGCTGGTCTTTATCTGTGCGGCTATCCTCGGCGGTGGTTTTTTGTGGTTTGCTGATTCGGTCACGTCGCTGCGCGCGCCCGATGGCGTAAAAGCAGACGCCATTGTGGTTCTTACCGGCGGTTATCTTCGCATCGAGCAGGCAGTCGGCCTGTTGCGAGACGGCGCGGGTAAGCGACTGCTGATTTCAGGTGCCCATCCCTCCACCACGCCGACCCAGATCCGCAAGGCAACCCAGGCATCTGCTGACCTGTTCAAATGCTGTGTCGATATCGGTTACGATGCGATCGACACGATCGGCAATGCCAACGAGATCACCCGCTGGATCCATGACCATGGTTACAAATCCGTTCTGGTCGTGACCAACAACTATCACATGCTGCGCAGCCTGCATGAATTGCGCCGCGCCGATCCCGCAACCGAATTCATTGCTTATCCGGTGGTCAATGCCGACCTTGCCCGTCGCGCCTGGTTCGCGGAACCCGACACGCTGCGCACGATGCTGTCGGAATACGGAAAGGTCGTGCTCGCCTCACTTCGGGACTGGCTTGGCATGGCGCGCTGGACCGGGCTTCGGACAGAAGAAGATCCTGACAAAACCAAGAACCCTTCTCCCTGATCTCGCACCGAGAACTCTTTTTTCCGTGCCCGATCTCGTGTAGGCAACGCGCAATCCTCAAAGGAACCCATCATGCTGTTGCTGCGCTCGATCCTGTTCAATACCGCGTTCTATACCAACACCATCCTGCGCATGATCCTGCTCTCGCCGGTCTATTTTCTCTCCCCGCGCAAGGCAGCCTTTCGGGTTCCGAAGGCCTGGGCAGCATCCAACAACTGGCTGATGGAAAAGATCGTCGGTGCGACATTCGAGATCGAGGGTATCGAGAACATCCCCGAAGGCGGCTGCATATTCGCGCCGAAACACCAGTCGGCCTGGGACACGTTTGCACTGCTGCCCTACCAGCGCGATCCAGTCTATATTCTGAAGCGCGAACTGATGTGGATCCCGCTTTTCGGCTGGTATGTCGCCAAACAACGGATGATCCCAGTCAACCGTGGCGCTCGCGGCAAGGTCATGGTCGAGGTGATGAAGCGCACCCGGCAGGAAATGGACAACGGCCGCCAGTTGATCATCTATCCGGAAGGCACGCGCAAACCGCCCGGCGCCCCGCCGGAATACCGTTACGGCATCGCCCGCATCTATCGCGACGTCAAGGTTCCGGTTGTGCCGATCGTTGCCCATTGGGGCTTGTTCTGGGGCCGCCGCAAACTGGTGAAGCATCCCGGCCGCTTCAAGGTCCGCATCCTGCCTCCGATCGAGCCGGGCATGGACCCGGATGCCTTTTATGCGCACCTGATCGAGACGCTGGAAAAGGCGAGCGACGAACTGCTGATCGAAACCGTAGAGGCCAACCCGCACCTGCCGTTGCCACCGACTGCGGTAAAGCGCTTGGCGGAATTGCGGGCTCAGTCGGCGGCCTGAGCCGTTTACGGGCTGACAGCGTCCCCGACTGCCTCCAGCCATAGATCGCGAATACCCATCTGCTTCAGTTGCGCCACCGTGTTGAGCACATAGGCATCGTTCGGCCCGGACTGACCATGCGATCGCAATACGACTTCCGCCGCCTCCTCCACGCTGAGGCTCCCGGCATATTGCTCGTGGTGGCGGTCGACCACATAGGTCACGGCCTGCACGCGACGCCCGCCCGGCAGGCCGATGGGTAGGATGCGTTCCTTGTAGACATTGGTGATGAGTTCACGTTTGCGCAGATAATCCAGCGCATCGTCACGATCCTTGTCGTCAACCCTGAATGCCATGCCCCGGCAGGACCCACCCCGGTCCAGTCCCATGACGAGACCTGGGTTTTCTGCGGTTCCGCGATGCGCGGTTGACCAGATGCAAAGCGAGCGGCGAAACCCGTGAACGCGTGCAGCCTCTCGTTCCACATAGGGAAATCCCGGGTTCCACATCAGTGATCCGTAGCCAAAGACCCAAAATTCGTCCATATCGCACGCCATGCCATCATTTTAGTTTGCGTCGCACCATTGGGAGAACAACATGGCAGCGTCAAGCCGATCCGGCACCAGCAGAAAACTCTGGTTTCTTGCGAGTGCCGTCGTGCTCGTCATCGCAGTCTACACCGCGGGCTGGTTTTATGCCGCCTCGGCCCTGCGCGAAAGGACGCTGCTTCTGCTCGGTAGCCAAGCGGATGCCGGTATTTCGGCCAACTGCGAGAATGCCGAATATCGCGGTTATCCCTTCCGCATCGGGATGTTCTGCTCGAAGGTAGATGTCGACGATACCGTCAACGGAATATCCGCAAGCTTCGGCCCTCTGCGTTCGGCAGCTCAGGTCTACAATCCGGGCCATATCGTATGGGAGCTCGATGCGCCGTCGGAAGTGCGCACCGGCCATGGCCTTTCCGTCGCCAGTACATGGGAAAGCCTGCAATCCAGCCTCGTGACCAAGCTAAAGGGCGTCGAGCGGGCCTCCATGGTCATCCAGAAGCCGAAGACGACCATTCAGTCTTCCGCCAGCGGGCAGGCTTTCGATATCGCGGCTGACCAGTCAGAAATTCATCTGCGCCAGAATGGTGCGGATCTCGACGCCGCCATCCAGCTGCAGAACGCCACAACGACAGCCAAGGGCCTGCCGCAGCTTCTACCCGCCACCAATACCAGCATCGACGTGACGCTCAAGGACCGCGCCGGTGTTCTGGACGGAAGCGACCGCAACGGACTTGCGCTGCATGGTTCGGAAGGAGACTTGCGCGAATTCAAGGCCGATCTTGGCCAAGGCCAGGTACTAACCCTTTCCGGTCCATTCTCCTTCGACGACAGGGGTCGCATGTCCGGCAAGATGAAGCTGAGGATTGAGGATATCCCGGCCTGGCAGGACAGCCTGAGCCGCGCATTTCCGGGCCTGGAATCGACGATCGGGACTGCGGCGAACATGCTGCAGGCACTAGGCGGCGGAGAGAAGGCTTCCCTCGATATCACAATCCGCCGCGGCAAGGTGTTTGCCGGTGGGCTGATCCCGATCGGCGAAATCCCACCGATCTAAGCGATTGCAGCAAAAGTGTGCAGCGGTTTTGCGTCCGCAATCGCGCACAACAAAATGGCTTTTCCGCCCCTACTTCTTCGTATCCAGCGAGTGGCGACCAAAGTCCGGCGCATCCACATCCTGTCCGGCCTGGACGATCGAACGACGGATCGCGCGGGTGCGGGTAAAAAGTTCGAACAGCTTGTCGCCCTCGCCCCATCGGATCGCCCGCTGCAGATAGGCGAGATCTTCGGAAAACCGCGCCAGCATTTCCAGGATCGCGTCCTTGTTGTGCAGGCAGATGTCGCGCCACATGGTCGGGTCGGACGCCGCCAGACGGGTGAAATCGCGGAAACCGGAAGCGGAATATTTGATCACTTCCGATTCCGTTACCGTTTCCAGATCGTCGGCGGTACCGACGATATTGTAGGCGATGATATGCGGCAGATGCGACACGATCGCCAGCACCTTGTCATGGTGCTGCGGGTCCATGTCGTCCACCCGCGAGCCGAGCGCCATCCAGAAGGCTTTCAGCCTGTCCAGTGCGTCAGCATCGGTATCCGGCAGCGGCGTGAAGATGCACCAGCGATCACGAAACAGACCGGCAAAACCGGCATCCGGGCCTGACTTCTCCGTGCCTGCCAGCGGATGGCCCGGAATGAAATGCACGTTGTCCGGCATATGCGGCGCCATCTGCGCGATAACGGATGCCTTGGTCGAGCCAACATCGGTCACGATCGCACCCGGCTTTAGCGAGCTGGCAATCTGCTTGGCAACGACCTCAGATGCGCCAACGGGAACCGAAACGATGACGAGATCAGCATCCTTGACCGCATCGGCGGCCGACACGGTGTATTCGGTGCCGAGCTCCAGTTCTTCGGCGCGGCGGAGCGTTTCCTCGCTGCGCGTCGAGACGACCACATGTTTGGCCAGCCCGAGCTGCTTGACGTCGCGGGCGATCGACGAGCCGATCAGGCCGATACCGATCAGCGCGATCCGCTCGAAATGCACGTCACTCATCATTTCCGTCCCATGAATTCGCCGAGCGCTTCAATGACGCCGCGATTGGCTTCTTCCGAGCCGACCGTCATGCGCAGTGCATTCGGCAGGCCGTAACCCTTCACCATGCGCAGGATGTAACCGCGGCTGGTGAGGAATTCGTCGGCATCCGGTGCACGCTTGCCGTCGACATCCGGAAAATGGATCAGCACGAAGTTGGTGACCGAAGGCGTAACCGTAAGACCGATGGTCTCGAAGGCATGGGTCAGCTTGTCCTTCCAGAGCAGATTGTGCTCGACGGCTTCCCCGACGAAGTTCTGGTCGCGGATGGCTGCGGCACCGGCGGCGATTGCCGGGGCATTCATGTTGAACGGACCACGCACGCGGTTCAGCGCATCGAGAATGCCGGCCGGGCCATACATCCAGCCGATACGAAGTGCGGCAAGGCCATAGACCTTCGAGAACGTGCGGCACATGACGACGTTCCTGTTCTGCGAAACCAGCTCGACGCCCGCCTCGTAGTCATTCTTGCGCACATATTCCGCATAGGCCGCATCGAGCACGAGAATGACATTCTTCGGCAGGCCGGCATGCAGGCGGCGGATATCGGCGACCGGAACATAGGTGCCGGTCGGATTGCCAGGATTGGCGATGAAGACGAGCTTGGTCTTGTCCGTAACGGCCGCAAGGATCGCGTCGACGTCGACCGTGTAATCCTTCTCCGGCACTTCGATGGCCGTCGCACCGGCGCCCATGATCTGGATCTTGTAGACGAGGAAGCCGTGCTGAGTGATGATCGCCTCGTCACCGGCACCGAGATAGACGTGACACAGCAGGCCAAGAAGTTCGTCCGACCCATTGCCGCACATGATATTTGCGACGTTCAACCCATGCACGGAAGCAATTGCCTCGCGCAGCGCCATCGCCTGGCCGTCCGGATAAAGCTCCAGATGACCGGCCGACTGGCGGAAAGCCTCAAGCGCCTTGGGGCTGGCGCCAAGCGGCGTTTCGTTGGAGGAAAGCTTGAACACGCGCGCAACGCCGGGAGCATGTTCCTTGCCGGGTACATAGGCAGCGATATCCAGAATGCCTGGACGCGGAACGGGCTCACTCACAACGATGCTCATCGGATCAACCTTCTTGGAAATGCCTGCAGTGGCAGGGATGTGAGACGGATTAAAGCCGAAAACGATTGTTGTCGAGAGTAACTGTCGGAACGATCGGCCCCAAAACGTCTTGAAGATGACTGGACTGCGATGGAGGAGACGATGAGCACCGGTGACCACGATGATATCAAGGCCTTGCTGGGGGATTGGATGGCCGCCTTGCGGACAAAGGATGCGGACGGGATCATCCGCTGCCAGTCAGTTACGATCCGCCAATTTTGGCTTGCCCCGCCGCTGCAGGAGACAGGCAATGACACGTCCTCCCTGCAAGCCTGGCTCGACAGCTGGGATGGACCACTCGAATTCGATATCCGCGACACAGACCTGAGGCTTGGCGGCGACATTGCCTGGTGCTCGGCGTTGGCCTGGCTGAGCGGCATCAAGAACGACGGACAGAAGATCGGTTTCTGGTTTCGCCTGACCATTGCCTTTGCCCGCGAGGACGGACGCTGGCTGATCGTCCATATCCATGAGTCCGTACCCTTCGCCATGGAAGGCCAGCCCCTGGCGATCTTCGACCTTCAGCCCTGATTTCGCTCGCGCGTGGTTCTGACGCCCTGCGGCGCCAACACAGGCACAAAGACGCGGCGTGATGCACGCGCGGCAACCGGCAATCCCTGATAGAGCCGTTTCTGTGCCTCAATCACGATGACGCCGGAAAAGACCGGCCAAAATCGCCGGCCCAGCCGCTCGAAAACATTCCTGGCCTTGAGCACTGCGCGCACCTTCGAGGGCGGAAAGAACAGCGCCTCGGCCGCAGCTCCGGGCGTGAAATTCGCCTCGCGCAGAAGCGTCGTCAGCTGGCTGCGGGAATAGGGCCGCCCGGAACCGAAGGGCGTGTGTTCCATCCGCGCCCAGACCCCGCGGCGGTTCGGCACGACGATGACCAGCCGCCCGCCGGGAGCGAGCACTCGCCAGATCTCCTTCAGGCTTTCCCTCGGGTTTTCGGTAAATTCCAGCGAATGGACCATCAGCACGCGATCGACGGAACTGTCCGGCAAAGGCAGTTCCTCATCGAAAACCAGCGCTGTCGAGGATTTTTCCCCGACCGGCCAGTTCACTGCCCCCTGCCCGGCCGGCATGAAGGCGAAGGTCCGTTCCGTATCGGTCCGGAACCGATCGAGATAGGGAACCGCATAGCCCAGTCCCACCAGGCGCTCCTCCGGCAGCCGCGCCCACAGCGAGGAAAGCGCCATGGCGATCGACTGCTCCGCCAGACGGCCGAGCGCGGAATGATAGAACTCACGGAGGTCAACAATATCGACAGACAAAACGCAAATGCTCGTGTTCAGTGGTTGGACTTGGACATGCCTCCCTCTACATTGTTCCGCAGGAAGCATTGAGCAATAGGTCTATTCTGATGAAGCCTTTGGAAATCGAAGTTTTTTCCTGCAGGAGCGATAATTACGGCGTTCTGGTGCATGAACCGGAAAGCGGATTGACCGTATCGATCGATGCGCCGGAGGAAAAACCCATCGTCGAGGCAGCAAACCGCCGCGGCTGGAAACTCACCCATATCTTCACCACCCACCACCATACCGACCATGTGGAAGCCAATCTGGCGTTGAAGGAGCGTTATGGGCTGGAGATTATAGGACCGGTCAACGAGGCGGTCGCTATCCCCGGGCTCGACAGGAGTGTCGAGGACGGTGAGGAATTCCAGTTCGGTGAACATCTTGTGCGGGTGATCGAAACGCCCGGCCACACCGCCGGCCATGTCTGCTTCCATTTCCCTGACGACAAGATCCTGTTTGCCGCCGATACGCTGTTTGCGCTCGGCTGCGGACGACTGTTCGAGCGCCCCGCCGCCGACATGTGGCACTCGCTGCAGAAACTGGCAGGCCTCCCGGACGAGACCGCGATTTATTTCGGCCACGAATACACGTTGTCCAACGCGAGATTTGCGCTGACGATCGATCCCGACAACGAGCCGTTGCAACGCCGCGCCGCCCAGATCGAGGAACTGCGTAAAGAGGGAAAGTTCACAATTCCGACAATGATGGGGCTGGAGAAGGAAACCAACCCCTTCTTGCGTGCCAAGGATCCAAAAATTCGCCGCAACCTGATCATGGAAGGCAAGACGAACGAGGAAGTGTTTGCAGAAATCCGCAAGCGCAAGGACAATTTCTAAATCGATGACACCCAACCCCGTCACGCAGACAGCAAAAGAAATCATTGCCGCGCTGAACATGCAGCACCACCCGGAAGGCGGCTGGTTTGCCGAGACCTTTCGGGATGGCGACGGCAAGACCCGTGGCCCCTCGACGGCGATATATTATCTGCTGCAAGCGGGTGAACGGTCGCATTGGCACCGCGTCCGTGATGCGGCCGAGGTCTGGCACTACTATGCCGGAGATCCGCTGCTTCTGAAGATCTCGGATGGGACGACGGTAGAGGAAATCCGCCTGGGCCCGGATCTCGCCGCCGGCGAGCGTCCGCAGGCGGTGGTGCCGGCGAACGCATGGCAATCGGCCGAGCCGCTGGGCAGCTTCACGCTCGTCGGCTGCACGGTGGCACCGGCATTCGAATTTTCGAGTTTTGAGATGGCAGAGCCCGGCTGGGAGCCGGGCGGATAACTATTCCGCGGGTGCCTCTGCCGCTTTCCGCTTGGGCTTGATCATCTCCTTCGCCGCCAGCACCGCCCCACCGGTAATCAGCACGCAGGCGATCAGAATCCGCCAACTCGGTTCGGCAAAGCCGCTGGCGAGCAGGATCAACGTCGAAAGCAGTGGCGCGGCATAGCTTGCAGCTCCGATCACCTGGATGTCGCCGTTCTTGACGCCGTAATCCCAGGCATAGAAGGCAGCACCCACCGGCAACAGGCCAAGGCCGACCACGGCCGCCCATTCGCCACCGCTCGCCGGCCAGACCGTCGTTTCCAGCGCCAGATGGCAGACGAGCGACAGAAGCGACGTTGCCAGGCAAAAGCCCGTCACCACGTCCGTCGACACCCGATCGAAACTACGTGTCAGCAGCGAATAACCCGACCACGTGAAGGCGCAAAGCAGAGCCGCGCCATAACCCAGGAGATAGGACTGGTCGAAGGATACGCCATTGCGCGAGACGATAGCGACAGTGCCGCATAGTCCGGCGAGTGCCCCGGCGACGTGATACCAGCGCAGCCTTTCTCCTGGCAGAAGCGCCGAACCGACAACGATCAATAGCGGCCAGAGATAGGCGATCAATCCGGCCTCAACAGCCGGCGCGTTACGAAGCGCGGTAAAATAGAGGAAATGATAGCCGAATAGACCGGCGATCCCTATGATCCACACCTTCGCCGGCTGCTTGAGCAGCTTGATACGCTCCGGCTTGATGGCCAGCAAAACCAGTCCCGGCAGGCTACCGATCGCGAATGTCATCGCATTCATCTGGAACGGCGGAACGCTTCCGGAAGCCGCCGTCATGAGAGCCAGCAGCGACCACATCAGGATCGCGGTAAAACCGATCAAGGTACCCTGTAACTTCAACCTCAGTTCCCCTCTTTGTTGGCCACGTCGCCGCGAGCACGGCACACGCTCTCAGCCGCCGTATCGGGCGGCCGTTATATAGAGCGGTCCCATCCTCGTTGGGATACGGGCATAGATCGGGGCATATACATTGGACCCGTCTGCCTTGGCAAACCACACTTCCATCGGGGTCTTCTGCAAATACTCGATGTCATCGCGTCCCTTACGGTAACCGGATTTCGGCTGGTAGCGGACAGTGCAGACGATGGCTTCGCCCTTGAAGCCCTTGGTCTCATAGGGCTTGGTCCCTTCCCGCTTGAGCAGCAGGTCCATCCGCGATTCCCCGTCATAAACCGGCACGCGGCTCGGGCAGACGGTCGCCCCCTCCGGGAAGATCAGCCCGCTCAACGGATCCAGCACCGAACGCAGGTCCTGTGGCGTGACAGGCACCCAGTTTTCCGCCTTGCGGCGCGGTGGCGGCGTAATCGTCGTGTCCGTCACATTGCCGTTGGTATAGACGACATCATAGATCCGCGTCCGTTTGCCCAGCTTGTAGACCAGATTGTATCGGTTGGCTTGCAGGCGATCCCCCTCGATCCGTCCTGCCACGTTCGTCTCGGCCGACACCTTCTTGATCACGTTGACGATGCCGCCTGACTTGAAGATGCCATTGATCTTGTAGCCGTTACCGTCGAATTCGCTCGAAAAGCTCGCCGTACCGATCGGCAGGATACCAAGAGTGATATCGTAATCGGTGACATGTTTATCGGCAGACCATGCCGATGAGGTGCCTGCAACAAAGAGGAAGACAGCTCCCGCAAGCGGGCGGATGAATGAGAACATGGTTTGCCTGCGACCGGTTTGAGAATTCCAAGAATCCGATATAAGAGGCGCATCATGGCAAGAAAATAGCCATGGCTGCAGTTAGTCGCGGTGCAAAGACGTACGAAAGCCGAGGTTTTGGCTTGACGCGCCGAGCCTCACTGACTATAGAACCGCAACTTTCCAATCAGGACCAGTTGGATCGGCGTGCTGGACATTGTCCGGATGAGCCTCCGATTGCAGAAGAAAACAAAGGTGAATGCCATGTCTCGTGTATGCGAACTGACCGGCAAGGGCGTAATGACCGGCAACAACGTCAGCCATGCCAACAACAAGACCCGTCGTCGGTTCCTCCCGAACCTGTGCCAGGTCACTCTGATCTCCGACGCTCTCGGCCAGCGCTTCCGCCTGCGCGTTTCCGCGCACGCTCTGCGTTCGGTTGAACACCGCGGCGGCCTCGATGCCTTCCTCCTGAAGTCCGACGAGACCGAACTGTCGATGCGCGCTCGTCTGCTGCGTCGCCAGATCGCCAAGAAGACTGCAGAAGCCGCTTAATAGCGACTTCAACACTTCACCGGCTTTGGAGAAGGCTTGACCGGATAATACCGGGCAAGCCTTTTCTCTTGGCCTATCCGCAACTGGTGGCATACCCCAGGATAAAAAAATGCAAGTAGCACGCTATACCCTTATCTATTCGCTCGCGATGGCAGCCATCGTGGTCGCCTCCAATATCCTCGTCCAGTTTCACCTGACCGGAACTCTGTGGGGCATCGCTCTCGGCGATATCCTCACCTGGGGCGCATTCACCTATCCCGTCGCTTTCCTCGTCACCGACCTTGCCAACCGCCAGTTCGGTCCGGCGATTGCCCGTCGCATCGTGTTCGTCGGCTTTGTCGTCGGCGTGGCGCTTTCCTTCTGGCTATCCGAACCGCGCATCGCGATCGCGTCGGGCACCGCTTTCCTGATTGGCCAGCTTCTCGATATCTCGGTCTTCAACGAACTGCGCCGAAAGACCTGGTGGAAGGCACCGCTTGCCGCCTCGATGATCGGCACCGTGATCGACACGGTCCTGTTCTTCTCGATCGCTTTTGCACCGGTCTTCGCCGTCATCGGCCCGAATTTCGATTTCGCCACGGCTCCCGCCCCTATCCTCGGCGTCATGTCCACGGAAGCGCCGCGCTGGATCTCCTGGGCACTCGGCGACCTCGTGGTCAAGGTCGTCGTCGGCGTCGTCCTGCTTCTGCCCTATGGCGCGCTGATGAACGTGCTGAAGCCGATGCCGCATGTGGCGGCAAAGACGGCCTGAAACATCAAAGGGAGCCTCGGCTCCCTTTTTTATTGGCTGATTTTGAACTCCAGCATCAGATTGCGCTGGAGAAAAAGTCCGTTGTCATCCGAGATGATAATGACATGTGAGCTGCCATCCGGCCCTGCCACCACGTCGATGCCTTCCATGTTGTCGATCGAATGATCTGCCCCGACATCGATCAACACCTCGCCATCGACCACGGCGCCCGGACGGATATCCGCGCCCTTGATGCGTCTAATCTTCATGCCCATTCCGCCGACAAAGCTGAAACGGCGCTCCAGAAGCAGAAGATCGCCGTCCGGCAGGAAAGCACCGTCCGTCGCGTCATAGGGGTCGTGGCGCACGACGGTGAATTGCCCCTTCAGCGGCCCGTCTACGATCGCCGCAAGCAGATTGCCCGCCGCATCCCGGCTGCTCTCCGCAATCGCCACAAGCCCGCCGGCAAGCGGACTGGAAGCCGGAGACGCAACCAGTGTTTCGATCCCGGCATTGCGCCGAAGCTCCTGCCGCGGAATGAGGAAATTGACGTTGCGCGAGGGCTTCGAGGTCTCGAAACCGGGATCCGGATAGGCATCGACCCGATGCTGCTGCTCAAAGCTGACAAATGCCTCGCCATCCCGCAGCGCCAGCCCTTCGGCATCCGAGGCGGATTTGGACCCCGCCTGCCCGTTGCGCATCAGGATAGGGCTAACAGCGACTTCGGAAAGCCCGGAGAGCCTCCCCGACGCGTCCCGCATTATCTGCCCGGTCAGCCATTCGCCCGTATCGAGAACGGAAATGAAATGCGTGCCATCCGGCCGAAAACGAATACTGGAAAGCGACTGGACGCGGCCATCATCAGAGCTGAACTCGATACCGCCAAGAAACTCCAGCGGTCCGAACTTCGTCTGATTGGAGTTCGGCTTGAATTGCAAGATCGGCTTTGCCGTCACCCGCGCAGCATCCTGCGCAAATGACATGGCCGGCATCATCGCAAGGACGACACCGGCCAGAAGAGCGTGCGACAGTTTTGACAATGGGTCAGCCAGCCCGGCGCATACGGCCACCACGAGCCGGGCGGCCAACCGCCGACTTGTCGACAAATAGTTCCGCCAGCTGCTCGGTCATCGCACCGGCAAGCTCGTCGGCATCGACGATCGTCACGGCATTGCGATAATAGCGCGTCACATCATGGCCGATACCGATCGCCAGCAGCTCCACCGGAGACTTGGTTTCGACCTGCTCGATGACGGCGCGCAGGTGCCGCTCCAGATAATTGCCCGGATTGACCGACAGGGTCGAATCGTCGACCGGTGCACCATCCGAGATCATCATCAAGATCTTGCGCTGTTCTGGCCGGTTGATCAGCCGGTTATGCGCCCACATCAGCGCTTCCCCGTCGATGTTTTCCTTGAGCAGGCCTTCGCGCATCATCAGGCCGAGATTGCGGCGCGAACGACGCCACGGAGCATCCGCCGACTTGTAGATGATATGGCGCAGGTCGTTGAGACGGCCGGGCGAAGCCGGCTTGCCGCTGGCCAGCCAGTTTTCGCGGCTCTGGCCGCCCTTCCACGCCTTGGTGGTGAAGCCCAAAATCTCGACCTTGACGCCGCAGCGCTCCAGCGTACGCGCCAAAATGTCGGCGCAGGACGCCGCAACCGTGATCGGCCGGCCGCGCATCGAACCGGAATTGTCGATCACAAGAGTGACAACAGTATCGCGGAACTGCGTGTCGCGCTCCTTCTTGAAGGAGAGCGGCTGCATCGGGTCGATGATCAGGCGCACAAGACGGGCCGGATCGAGATAGCCCTCTTCCAGATCGAAATCCCAGGAGCGGTTCTGCTGCGCCATCAGGCGGCGCTGCAGTCGGTTTGCCAGGCGACCGACCGCACCTTGAAGATGCGCCAGCTGCTTGTCGAGGAAAGCGCGCAAACGATCGAGTTCCGCCTCGTCGCAAAGCTCTTCGGCCGTGATCTCCTCGTCGAATTCCTGCGTGAAGATGTGATAATCCACCTTCTCGTTGAAATCGTCGAACGGGCTGTTCGGCCGGCGGGTTTCGCCGGGCGTTTCGGAATGGTCGTCGGCCTCGTCGGACATTTCGTCGTCCGACATTTCCGCGCCGTCCATCTCGCCTTCGTCCATCTCCTCGTCGGCAGCTTCGCTCTGCTCGGCGGGCGCTGCGTCGGAGCCGGCCTCTTCCTCGACCTCTTCGTTTTCGGTCTCGCCGCTGCTCGGCTGGTCCTCTTCCGACTGGTTCTCGATCTCTTCCGGCTCGTTCTCGTCGCCGTCCAGATCCTCGGCCATCTGCATGGAGGACAGCATGTGGCGGACGAGCTTTGCAAACGCCTGCTGGTCCTCGATCACGTTTTTCAGGTTATCGAGATCGGTAGAGGTATTTTGCTCGATGAAGGGACGCCAGAGATCGAGCACCTTGCCGGCGCTTTCCGGCGGCTTCTGGCCGGTCAGCTTTTCGCGCACCAGCATGGCGACCGCCTCGCCGATCGGCGCCTCTTCCTGCCGCTCGATGCCGGAAAAATTCGCCTTGGCGTATTTCTCTTCCTGCATCGAATTGAGGTTGGCGGCGACGCCGGCCATTCGCAATGCACCGATCGATTCGACGCGCGCCTGCTCGACGGCATCGAAAATCGCACGGGCATCAGACCCTTGCGGCGAAAGCGTCGCGTGGACATTCGTGTCGTGGCAGGCGATGCGCAGGGCCATGGAATCGCCAAGGCCTCGCGTCACCGCAAGCTCGTGCGCCGTCGGCCGCTTGGAAATTTCCGGCAGGCGGATGCGCTCGCCGGCCAGCCCCGGACGTTCATTGGCGAAGGAAACCTCCACCTCCTGGCTACCGGCAATCGACCGCACGCAGCCGGTTATCGCCCGCCGCATCGGTTCGGTATCGACCGGACCGGCGGGCTTGCCCCTGGAATTATCTCCGCGACCTGCCATCGGCTTCGCTTCCTCTGCCTTATGCTCCCAGAACGATGTTGGCGGCGCTTTCCTTCAGCTCTACGCCGAAGGCGCGCTGGTACTGTTCGGCCACCAGGGTCCGCTCCAGTTCATCGCACTTGTTGAGGAAGGTAATGCGGAAGGCGAATGCCACGTCACCGAAGATCTCGGCATTTTCAGCCCAGGTGATGACGGTACGCGGGCTCATCACGGTCGACAGGTCGCCATTAATGAAGGCCGAACGGGTGAGATCGGCAACGCGAACCATCTTGGAAACCGTCTCGCGGCCTTCCTTGGTGGCGCCGAAAGACTTCACCTTGGCGGCGACGATATCGACTTCCTTCTCATGCGGCAGGTAGTTCAACGTCGTGACGATAGACCAGCGGTCCATCTGCGCCTGGTTGATCTGCTGCGTGCCATGATAGAGGCCGGTCGTATCACCGAGGCCAACGGTGTTGGCAGTCGCAAAAATGCGGAAGGCGGGGTGAGGACGGATGACGCGGCTCTGGTCCAGAAGAGTCAGGCGGCCAGACGATTCCAGCACGCGCTGGATGACGAACATCACGTCCGGGCGACCGGCATCGTATTCGTCGAACACGAGCGCGACATTGTGCTGGTAGGCCCAGGGAAGAATGCCGTCCTTGAATTCGGTGATCTGCTTGCCGTCCTTCAGAACGATCGCGTCCTTGCCGACGAGATCGATACGGCTGACATGGCTGTCGAGATTGATACGCACGCACGGCCAGTTGAGGCGGGCCGCAACCTGCTCGATATGGGTCGATTTACCCGTACCGTGGAAGCCGGAGACCATCACGCGTCGGTTATGGGCAAAGCCTGCAAGAATGGCGAGCGTCGTGTCGCGATCGAAGAGGTAGTCCGGGTCGAGGTCCGGGACATAGGGGTCGCCGCTGCTGTAGGCCGGAACCCTCAGATCCGTGTCGATGCCGAATACTTCCCGAACGGAAACTGTGGTGTCGGGGAGGTTTGTAATATCCAAGTCAATCTTGCTCATCATAACTCCAGGGCACGGGCAACCGCCCGGCCGTCATCCTCGCTGCCTTGATTTTTGAGGCTTAGCAGAAACCCGCCTGCTTCAACAACTGATATGCTTGCACCACAGCACGAAAACGTTCCTCCGACCCGCGGTCCCCACCATTGGCATCCGGATGGTGCTTTTTCACCAGCTCCTTGTAGCGGGTCTTGATCTCGCTCGACGTGGCGTTGGCGCCAAGCTCCATTGTATTGAAGGCCTTGGCCTCCAGCGTCTTCAGCTTTCGCCCCTGCGTTTCATATCGCCCGCCGCCGCCAGCGCGCGCCTGCGCGACGAAGCCGAACGGATCCTTGAAACGCTGCTGCGTATAGGCGGAACCCGATCGTGCAGACGAATGGATGGGTGTGTCCTTGGCGTCCTTGTTGACGCCGACCTTCCATGTCGGGCGGTGGCCGGTAATCGCTTCCTTCTGGTAACGCGCGATCTCGCCATCCGACAGGCCGGAAAAATAATTGTAGCCCTTGTTGTATTCCTTCACATGCTCGAAGCAGAAGATGAAGAACTGGCCTTCGGCATTGCGCCCGACCGGTGCCTTGTGCACACCCGGCCTGTCGCATCCGTCCCATTGGCAGGTCGGCGCTTGCGGCGGGGCATCTTGCTGCCTTTTCCGGCGCGTCCGGATCCGGTCGAAATATTTGGAGTCGAGCTTCATGAGGCACACATTATGGGGCCCAAGATCGGGCCAAACAAGAATTGACAAAGCGGTTTGTTGCTGGTTTCTGGATCACCCTCTTGCGCCGACCACCGGAGCTTAAAAATGTCTGTCAAATCCCGTATCGAAGCCGCGCTTCGCGATAATCTCGCGCCCGAAAGGCTCGACGTGATCAACGAAAGCCATCAGCATGCCGGCCATCAGCCGGGCATGGATGGAGACGGCGAAACACATATGCGGGTGCGTATCGTCGCAGCAGCCTTTACCGGCATGAGCCGGATCGACCGGCACCGGACGGTAAACGCTCTTCTGAAACCTGAACTGGACGCCGGTCTTCACGCGTTGGCGGTGGAGGCCGCAGCACCGGGAGAACCGACACGCTGGTGATGGGGGATAGATAGGGATCGGAAGGCGAAACGCCAAGATACGCTGCATCCCTGTCACAAGTTGCTGCTTAGATCATGGCCAAAGGTACGATCGGCTATGGCTGGGGAGCGGCAGAAATGAGCGCTACATTTTCCGAATCGAGTGAACGCATCGGTCGTGTCAGCGAACTTTACGCACAGGCGCACAATATTCCACGCGATCCCGATTGGTATCTGCTCAAACTGACGGAGGAACTCGGCAAACTGACCGCCGAGCATCTCCTGCTGAACGGCCGATCCAAACCGAATGCCGATGGATCAGGCGGAACCCGCGAGGCACTGGAAAACGAAGCGGCAGACCTCTTTGGCCAGTTCGTCCTCTATCTGCGCGCCAACGATATAGATATCGAAGCCGCCATCGAACGAAAATGGCTGCGGCACCTCGATCGCCATGGTGAGTTGCTCATAGATCGCACCGTATCTGACTAAGCCGCGACCTGCGGCTCTTCCGAGATAACGACCATGTTGCGCCCACGGTGCTTGGCCTCGTAAAGCGCTTCGTCAGCCCTCTGGAGAAGCTTTTCGATCGCTGTCCGCACGGGCATGGCGGAAGCGACACCGAGGCTTGCGGTCACGACACCATGGTCCGACTTGCCATGTGGAATGGCTAATTCTTCTATCGCCCTGCGGATTTTTTCAGCCATGGCCAAGGCCTGCAGGGCCCCCTGCCCCGGCAACAAAACCAGCATCTCTTCTCCACCAAAGCGGAAGACGGAGTTCACCCTGCCCACGGTTGCAAAGATATGCTGCGAAACAGTTCGGATGCAGGCATCTCCGTCCATGTGGCCGTAGAGATCGTTGAACCGCTTGAAATGATCGATGTCGAGCAGGATTGCGGAAACGACCGGCGGCTCCAGTTGCCGACCCGTATTCCAGATTTCGCGCCCTATACGCGCCAGCGACCGACGGTTTAGAAGCCCGGTTAGCTCATCCCGCTCGGCATTGACCTCCAGCCGTCGATAAAGCAGGCCGGCACGTAGCTGATTGAGGAAATTCCGCCGGTCGGTGCGCTCCAGGAAATAGGCGGCGGCAGCAAGGAATATCGACAGCATCATGTAAAACGTCACGATGCCGCCAAAGGTGACGGCGTCGAACGCGCCCGTCAGATAGGCCGCGGAAAGATGCGAGACACACATCAGCACCAGCCCTGCCAACATGGCGGGAAACAGGGGCCGCAGGGCGATAACGAAAAACAGGAACGCCGCGGCATTGTAGTTCTGATAGATCAGAAGATAGGAACTCTGGCTACCGACAGCAGCCGCCATCGGCAGGCTGACGCCAAGCACGGCAACAAGCACGCTCAAGGCATCATAAAGACGTGAACTGGGCCAACGGCGCACCACGAGAGCACATGCGATGACGGCGGGCGTGAACACGAGAAGTCTGAGCGCCGTCACTTCGGTCAATACGTCGGGGATCATGGCCCGATCGCCGAAATAGACCAGATCATAGATAAAAAGACCGATCACGGCCCAGATGCCGATGAGGCGATTGCGCTCCGCGACATAATCCTGCCTGAACAGCAATTCGATTTCCGGCTTGAAACGCAGAAGCGCGAAACGATGCGCGATCTGGGCCTCTACCTGCTCCAATGTCACGATACTCATGGCAATACCTTAAACATACGGTAGTGCCGGCGTTAGGTTACAAAACTGAAGATTGAGCTAAGCTTTTGTGATCATTTGTCGGCATTGCACACGCCGCCCGAGCCGAACTACTCCGCAGCCGGCACCGCATCATCCGCCGGCCTGATCCTCAGCCGGGTGATCCGGTTCTTCTCCCGCTTCATCACGATGAAGCGCTTGCCGTAGAAGGTAAACGCCTGCCGTTCTTCGGGAATGAGCATGGATGAGTTGATGACGAGACCCGCGATCGTCGTCGCATCGCCATCCGGCAAATCCCAGCCGAGCGCGCGGTTGAGGTCGCGGATCGGCACCGAGCCTTCGACCACGATCGAACCGTTGGCTTCCTTGCGCACGCCCTGGAGTTCGACATCGTGTTCATCGGCAATATCGCCAACGATCTCTTCCATGATGTCTTCCAGCGTGACGATCCCCTGCACCTCGCCATATTCGTCGACCACGACGGCGAAATGCACCTTCCGCTTCAGGAAGGCCGCAAGCTGGTCCTTGAGGCTCGTGCTGTCGGGCACGAACCACGGCTTCTGCATGATTTTCAAAATATCGACATCGGCAGGCGTCGTATCCGGCTCCAGGAGCGCGCGCAGCAGGTCCTTGGCGTGCACCACGCCGATGATGTTTTCCGTCGAATTGCGCCACACCGGCATGCGCGTATAGGGGCTTTCCAGCACCGTGCGCACAATCACGTCCGCCGGGTCATCCGCATTGACGGCAACCATGGCCATGCGGTGGCGCATCACGTCGGAGACTTCCAGCTCGGTGAGATCGAACAGCTCGCTCAGCCGGTCACGATCCTCTGCGCCGAAATTGCCCTCCCGATGCATGGCATCGAGCGCGGCATGCAGCTCGTCATGACCACAGAGTGTCAGCGTTTGGCCGTTGAGCGATGTCCCGGTCGCACGCATCAGCCCACGGATGACCGCGTTTATGCTGCGCGAAAGGAGGCCGCCTGACGCTGTCATTTTGCGAGCTTTTCTTTCAGGAAGCTCAGGACTTCCGAAGATGGAACATCGTCAGCGACAAACGACTGGCCGATGCCGCGAGTAAGGATGAAGGTCAGCTTGCCGCCCTTCACCTTCTTATCCTGCATGATCGCATCGAGAAGCACGTCCGCACCCGGCAGATCACCCGGAATCTCACTCATCCTGGTCGGCAGGCCGACAGTCTTCAGATGCGCCTCGACGCGCTTTGCGTCATCCGGGCTTGCGAGATTGAGGCGGGTGGAGAATTCATGCGCCAGAACCATGCCGATCGCCACACCTTCGCCATGCACCAGCCTTGCGCTGTCATACTGCGTGGCCGCTTCCAGCGCATGCCCGAATGTATGGCCGAGATTGAGCAGCGCGCGACGGCCCATCTCGCGTTCGTCCTCGACGACGACATCGGCCTTCGACTGGCAGCTGACGGCAATTGCCTCGATCCGCTCCGGGCCGCCCTCGAACACTTGTTTCCAGTTCTTTTCCAGCCATTCGAAAAAGGCCGGGTTGTCGATCAGCCCGTATTTCGCAACTTCCGCATAACCGGCGCGGAATTCGCGCGGCGACAGCGTATCGAGAATGGATGTATCTGCCAGAACCAGATCCGGCTGGTGGAATACACCGAGCAGGTTCTTGCCATGGCGCGAGTTGACGCCGGTCTTGCCGCCAACGGAACTGTCGACCTGCGACAGAAGCGAGGTCGGGATCTGCACAAAGCGCACGCCGCGGCGCACGATACCGGCCGCAAAACCGGCAAGGTCGCCGATCACGCCGCCGCCGAGCGCGATCACCGCGTCATTGCGCTCGATGCGGGCCGCGAGCACCATGTCGCAGACGGTTGCCAGATGATCGAAGCTCTTGGTCTTCTCCCCGGCAGGCAGCGTCAGCGACACGGCTTCGATACCGTCGGTCTGCAGCGCATCCATCAGGGCTTCGAGATAGAGCGGGGCGACATGTTCGTCGGTGATGATCGCAGCCTTGCGTCCCTTGAGCCGCGAGGTGATCTCGCCGCCGGCACGGGCCAGCAATCCCGGACCGATCAGGATATCGTAGGCCCGGTCTCCGAGCGGCACATGCACGAGGCGTTCGGGGGATCGGGACTGCACTGTCATTCTGTATCACCTCGTTGGGCCGGATCGGATTGGATCATACCGGGTTGAGCCAAACCGGTAATTGCCTCCAGAACCGCGTTGGCCATCAATTCCTTGCGGATATTCACCGACATCACCGTCAGATCGGCCTCGGCATAAATCGGGTAACGCTGGATCATCAGGTTCTCCAGCGTCTGTCTTGGATTTTCCGTTTTAAGCAGCGGACGGTGGTCTCGCCGGCTGACCCGGTCCCACAATGTATCGAGATCGGCATTCAGCCAGATCGACAGACCGCCCTGTTTGATCTGGGCGCGGGTCGCTTCATTGATGAAGGCGCCACCGCCTGTGGATACGACCCGCGGCCCCTGTTTCAGCAGCCGTTCGACCACCCGCGTTTCCAGCGCCCGGAACTCCGTCTCACCATATTGTGAAAATAGTTCCGCGATCGTCATCCTGGAAACGGACTCAATTTCCGCGTCGGTATCGACAAAGGGAATTCCGAGCGTCTGGGCGACCAGCCGGCCGATAACCGACTTGCCCGCACCCATCAGGCCGACAAAAATCAGGTTGCGGTCGCCGAGCGCTTCGCGAGCCTGGTCCCGTAATGTCTGTCGCTCGACTGTTAGTTCTTCACTCATGATGCCGTCCGTTCGCAAAAACGGTATCAACAAATGTTCATTCAGCGTCAAGCCACGCACGCGACCAGATCCCTCAAGATCACGCCGCAGATGCAGTTCTTGTCGATCTATAAACCATTCGGGCTATAGTGCGCCGTAACGATACGGAGCCTTTTCATGCCCACTCTCTTCCGCTTCCTGTTCATCCTGGCTGCCATTGCCGGCGTGATCTATGGCAGCATGGTCGCGCTCGTGGTGCTGGTCGAGCCGAAAGACCGCGAAATCACCATCAGGGTCCCCTCCGAACGGCTCAACCCGCCCGCGCAGCAATAGGCGAGGCCATTCTCATGCGAGATCTGTCCGCTGCCCATATAGAAGCTTTTCTGGAAATGCTGAGCGCAGAACGGGGCGCTGCCGAAAACACGCTTCAAAGCTACCGACGGGATCTGGACGACCTCTATGATTTCCTGATTTCTCACAAGACCACGCCGCTTCTGGCCGAAAGCAAAAACCTTTCAGCCTATCTTGCCAATCTGGGAAAACGCGCCTTTGCGCCCTCCTCTCAGGCGCGCAGGCTTTCCGCCATGCGCCAGTTCTACAAGTTTCTTTATGCGGAAGGCCTGCGCGGCGAAGATCCGACCGCAGTGCTCGATGCACCGAAGAAACAGCGCGCCCTGCCGAAAAACCTGAGCGAGGCGGATGTCACCCGGCTTCTGGAACGCGCAGCACTGGAAGCGGCCGAACCCGCAAAGGATCACCTCAACCGCCTGCGCATGCTGGCGCTGCTGGAACTGCTCTACGCAACCGGCATGCGCGTCAGCGAACTCGTCTCCCTGCCGCTGAAAGTGCTCGAACAGGACGGGCGTTTTCTGATGATCCGCGGAAAAGGCAACAAGGAACGGCTCGTTCCGCTGTCGCGATCTTCGATCGCAGCATTGAAGGCCTATGGCGAGGCGAAGAAGGCGGCGGAAACCGATGGCGAGCCCAGCCCGTGGCTGTTCCCCTCGCATGGCAGCGCGGGTTACTTACCGCGCCAGGTCTTTGCCCGCGACCTCAAGGGATTGGCGGCAAGGGCCGGCATAAAGGCCGCGTCCATATCGCCGCATGTCATGCGCCACGCCTTTGCCAGCCATCTTTTGGCGCATGGCGCAGACCTGCGCGTTGTACAGGAACTGCTTGGACATTCAGACATTTCGACCACTCAGATATATACGCATGTGCTGGAAGAAAGGCTTCGTCAACTGGTGGAAACACATCACCCCCTTGCAAAAGAAGCCAAAAACCGGGATTAGAAGCCCCAAATGAAAAATGGGAGCTCTACGTTCCCATGGGAAAACAACGGGAAACCGGATCTGATGCAGACTTATCTCGATTTCGAAAAGCCTATCTCGGACCTCGAGGGCAAGATTCACGAGCTGAAGAAGCTCGCGACCGAAGACGAGAGCATCGACACGTCGGACGAAATCACCAGGCTCGAGGCGCGCGTCAAGGAAGCCACCCGCGAGATCTATTCCAAGCTCGGCGCCTGGGAAAAGACTCAAGTTGCACGTCATCCGCAGCGCCCGCATTTCGTCGATTACGCGGCGCATCTGTTCACCGAGTTCACGCCGCTCGCCGGTGACCGCAATTTCGGCGAGGACGCCGCCATCCAGGCAGGCCTTGCCCGCTTCAACGGCATTCCGGTTGCCCTGATCGGCCAGGAAAAGGGCAGCGACACCAAGACCCGCCTGAAGCACAATTTCGGCAGCCCGCGTCCTGAAGGATACCGCAAGGCGATCCGTATCATGGAAATGGCCGACCGCTTCGGCCTTCCCGTCATCAGCCTTGTCGACACGGCCGGTGCCTATCCGGGCGTTGGCGCAGAAGAGCGCGGCCAGGCGGAAGCCATCGCCCGTTCGACGGAAATGTGCCTTGGCCTGAAAGTTCCGATGATCTCGATCGTCATCGGCGAAGGCGGCTCGGGCGGCGCAATCGCGATCGCTACCGGCAACCGCGTCTACATGCTCGAACATTCGATCTATTCGGTCATTTCGCCGGAAGGTGCAGCCTCAATTCTCTGGCGCGATTCGACCCGCGCCCGCGAAGCGGCCACCAACATGAAGATCACCGCGCAGGACCTGAAGGGCCTCGGCATTATCGACGAGATCATTCCGGAGCCGAATGGCGGCGCGCATCGCGAGCCGAAGACGGTCATGGATGCAGCCGGCAAGGTCATTTCGTCGGCTCTGACAGACCTTTCGAAGCTCTCGGGCGAAGAAGTACGCAACGCACGCCGCCAGAAATTCCTGGAAATCGGCCGGAACCTCTGATTGCCGCCTTCTTTATGGAAGGTTGCCAATTTCGGCCACATTGATCATAACAGTGGTGCGCTGAGGGTTTTGCTGGACAGGCGATTTTGAGCGGTTAAGAAAATGTAAAGCTTACCGTATTATTATCGCACGCCTCTGCCCCCGGTTTGATGCCGAACTAGATATGTGGTCCGTTCCGATGCGTCTGAAGCACATCGCCCTCGCTCTTCTGGTTGCAACAGCTCTCACAGGCTGCAACGACACCCTTGATTCCGCGACCAGCGTCGATATTTCCAAGGTCAAGAACAAGGTCGAGCAGCCCTTGCCGGCAAAGATCGTCGCCGACATGCAGGCGAAGAACATGCCGCGCAATTCGCCGATCATGATCCGCATCCTCAAGGAAGAGGGTAAGCTGGAGATCTGGAAGGCGAAGGCGGACAACCGCTTCGACATCATCAAGAGCTACGACATCTGCGCGTGGTCGGGAAAGCTCGGCCCGAAGATCAAGGAAGGCGACCGCCAGGCGCCAGAAGGCTTCTACAGCCTGACGCCGGCGCACCTGAACCCGAATTCGCAATACTATCTCGCGATCAACACCGGCTTCCCGAACCGCTATGACGCGGCCAACGGACGCAACGGTACGAACCTGATGATCCACGGCGCCTGCTCGTCGTCGGGTTGTTATTCGATGACCGACGAGCAGATCCTCGAAATCTACGCCTTTGCCCGCGACGCCTTCAAGGGCGGCCAGACCTCCGTGCAGCTGCAGGCCCTACCCTTCCGCATGACGGCGGAAAACATGGCGCGCCATCGCGATAGCGGGCACAGCGACTTCTGGAAAATGGTCAAGGTCGGCTACGACAATTTCGAAGTCACCAAGCGCCCGCCGGAAGTGGCGGTCTGCGGCAAGAAATACGTCTTCAACCAGGAATCCAAGGGGCCGCTCAGCGCAGCCGCCGCCTGCCCGGACATGTCGACGCCGCCGGCGCTGGTTTCGGCTCTTTCCTCCTACAACAAGACTTATGATCTCGCCTTCGAAAAGGCCGTCGACAAGCTTGGCAAGAAGGTCTGGTACGAGCCGAGCGAAGCCGAACGCAAGGCAGTCGTTGCCGAAAAGCGCAAGGGCCGTGAACTCGCCTATGCGCCGACCGGAACCTCGCTCGAAGCCGGCAAGCTGATGAGCCAGTCGGAATTCCAGGAAATGATGCAGAAGCGCATGGCTGCCGGCCAGCCTAAGCCTGCATCGACCCAGCTCGCTTCGCTTTCTGCCGCTCCGCAGACGGCAACCGTCGCCGAACGGATGAAACAGGACCGCCTGCCGGCAACGACCGGTGCAATTCCGTCTGCGACAGGCGCCACCGTCGCCAGCACGACGGTGCCGACGATCCAGACAGCCGAAGGCAAGACGACCGCCGTGCCTGTTCCCGAACAAAACCCGCTCGCCTATGCAGCGCCCGCGGCACCGGTCAGCGAAGCCAAGAAGCCTTTCTGGAAGTTCTGGGACAAGCAGTGACCTCGCCGATAGACGTGATCTATGACCTCAGGGGGCTGAAATGCCCTCTGCCGGTGCTGAAGACCCGTCGCCGGCTGAAAGCACTTCATGACGGCGACCGCCTAGTCGTGGAGACCACCGATCCGCTCGCCGGCATCGATATCCCGCATTTCTGCAGCCAGGAAGGTCACGAACTCGTGGACAGCGAGAAGACGGCGGAAGGCCACCGCTTCATCATTCGCAAGGGTATCTCTGTTATCGGCTGAAGCCGGGCACGGCCAGCGGATTGTCTTCCAGCGCCGCCCGGTCCGGACGGTCGAGACGCGGTTCGCCGGTAAACGCCGCGAAAAGATCGGCGACGAATTCCTCCGTCAGCCCCTTGGTGATCAACACCATCCGGGTCTTTTGGTCGGAACCCTCCGGCCAGCGCGGCAGACGCTGCGGCGGATGGAAGATCGCCTGCACGCCATGTAGAACCAGCGGCCGCTCGGGATTGTCCGACAGCTTCACCACAGCCTTCATCCGCAAAAGCTTCTCGCCATGCGCGGATCTTAAGAGATCGACGAACATGTCGATCGCCATCGGATCGATCGGCCGATCATGCACGATCGAAAACGACCTTATATCGTCGCCATGGCGGTTCACGTCATTATGATGGTGGTGCCCATGGTCGTGTGCGTGGTGATGATGATCGTGATCGTGCCCATGGTCATGTCCGCAGTCGCATCCACCATCATGATCGTGGTCATGATAGTGATGCTCATGCTGATCCGCAGCAATCTCGTCGCGCAGCCAGCGATCCACATCCGCAATTTTCGACGATGGATCATAAAGCCCGTTTGCCAGCATCGAGAGGCTGCTGACCGAAGCATCGTCACCATCGGAAACCGGCGCACGCGGATTGAGCGAGGCAAGCCGTGCACGCAGGGCCGAAAGCTGCCCGGCATCCGCCAGCGTCTGTTTCGAGACGATTAGCCGGTCGGCAACCGCCACCTGCTTCACCGCTTCCGGATGCGCATTAAGCGTCGCAAGCCCATTGACCGCATCAACGACCGTTACCACGCCTTCGAGTTCGAAATTCTGGGCGATCACCGGATTGCCCATTACCGACTGCATCACCGGCGCTGGATCGGCAAGGCCGGTGGTTTCGATAACGACCCGCGTGATCGGCTTGGTGCGGCCGGTCTGGATCGCATCGATCATCGAGGCAAGCGTATCGACCAGCTCGCCGCGCACCGTGCAGCACAGGCAACCGTTCGACAGTTCGATCATCGAATCGCCGGAGGCTTCGACGAGCAGGTTGTCGATCCCGACCTCGCCGAACTCGTTGATGATGACGGCGATATCCTTGGCTGCAGGATCGCGAAGCATCCTGTTGAGCAAGGTCGATTTTCCGGCACCGAGAAAACCGGTGATGATGGAGACCGGGATGCGGTCCTGACCGAGGGCCATATGCTGTTCCAATCAGAATGTCGGACGCGGTACCGGGATCGGGATATTGGCGTAGGTTTTTTCGCCGATCTTCGTTTCGACCGGTTCTGTTCCCGGGATCAGGCCGGCAAACACATAGGCCGGCGGATGCGTCATTTCGTGAAGATAGGGCGAGTGCATGATCGTCCGGCCTGCATCGTCGCGCGTTTCGCTGCGAACCTTTGCTGCTTTCGGATTGCAGATGTCCTGGGTGAGGTCGTTGACCACGGCCGTATCGCCGTAAGGCGCGAGCGACGCCAGCGGTGTGCCTTGGCTGCCCGTCGTGGTCAGGCCCTGCTGCAGCAGATTGGCGGAATCGTCCGCACGGCCCGCAAGGCTGTCAGCCCCGAGCACGACCGAGATCACCGTGCGCCCGTTGCGGGTGGCCGAAGACACCTGGTTGAAACCGGCGGCACAGATGAAACCGGTCTTCATCCCGTCGGCACCGTCGAAACGGCCGATCAGCGTGTTGAAGTTCGGATACTGCTTCTTGCCGGTATCGATGCCTTCGATGGTGAAATAGGTCGAATATTGCGGGAATTCCCGCTTGATCTGCATCGCAAGGATGCCGAGGTCACGGGCCGTCGTATATTGTCCCTTGCCCGGCAATCCGTGCGGATTGATGAAATGCGACGAGGACATGCCGAGCCGCTGCGCCTCGGCATTCATCATCGCCACGAACTGATCGGTAGAGCCGCCGACGGTCTCCGCCACAGCAACAGCCATATCATTGGCGGACTTCACCAGCATGATCTTCAGCGCATTGTCCATGGTCAGCTGCGAGCCGGGCCGGAAATACATCTTGCTGGCCGGCTGGTCAGTGGCGAATTTGCTCATCGTCACCGTGCTGTCCAGCGACAGGCGACCGCTCTTCAGCGCCCGGAACGTGACATAGGCCGTCATAAGCTTTGTCAGCGAAGCCGGGTACCATTTCCGGAAAGCATCCTGATGCGCGATCACGCGGCCCGTATTGGCATCGATGATCATGCGCGGGTTGGCGAGCGCAGCATTGGCGGAGGCGAAAACTCCGAATGCCGTCACGAGGCAGGCAAGCCGTCTGGCGGTGCGGTGGCGAATATTTAGGTGCGGCAAGATCGTCCTCGTCCGAATGTTAACGAGTGGGGCCATTAGATGGCCTATATGTCGAAGCAATGGCAAAGAAGATTGATTACGTCAATCACCCGGCGCACTATGCAAGACGGAGGGTGAACATAACCACGTGAAGCCGGATCGCATCGGGCAGGAATGCGAGTAGGCTTTGCGGCCGCGACTTGCGGAAAACGAAAGGAGGAGCATTGACGGCACCAGCATCTTTGCCGGAAATGCTCTGGACGTTCAGGAAAGAGATACTATGCCCATATTGAACCGCGCAGCCGAGCTTCAGGGCGAAGTGACCGGCTGGCGACGATTTCTGCACCAGCATCCCGAAATTCTCTATGATGTTCACAATACAGCGGCCTTCGTGGCGGAAAAGCTGCGCGAATTCGGCGTCGACGAGGTCGCAACCGGCATCGGCCGCACCGGCGTCGTCGGCATCATCCGCGGCAAAGGAGAGGGCAGCCGCACGATCGGCATGCGCGCCGACATGGATGCTCTTCCGCTGACGGAAATGACGGCCAAGGACTACGCCTCGACAACCCTTGGCAAGATGCATGCCTGCGGCCATGACGGCCACACGTCGATGCTTTTGGGTGCCGCAAAATATCTCTCCGAGACCCGTAATTTCAACGGCAGCGTTGCCGTCATCTTCCAGCCGGCCGAAGAGGGCGGCGCCGGTGCGCTGGCGATGGTCGAAGACGGCCTTATGGACCGTTTCGGCATCGAGGAAGTCTATGGCATGCACAACATGCCGGGAATTCCTGTCGGCCAGTTCGCCATCCGCAAGGGCGGCATCATGGCAGCCCCTGACCGCTTCACCATCACCATTACCGGACGCGGCGGCCACGCCGCCCAGCCGCACAAGACGATCGACCCGATCTTCATCGGCTCCCAGCTTGTCGGCAGCCTGCAGGCAATTGCCGCCCGCAATGCCGACCCGGTCCAGTCGGTGGTGATTTCGGTGACGCGTTTCGACGCCGGAACCTCCCATAACATCATCCCCGACACGGCAACGATCATGGGCACGGTCCGTACCCTGAGCGAGGATACCCGCGATCTGGCGCAGAACCGGATAAAGCAGATCGTCGACGGACTGGTGAGCGCCCATGGTGCAACGGCGGATATCGAATATTACCGGCAGTGCCCGGTCACTTTCAACCACGATCTGGAAACCGACCACGCGATAGAGGTGGCGACAGGCGTGGTGGGGGCCGCCAATGTCGATGCCAACGTCGATCCCACCATGGCCGGCGAGGATTTCGCCTTCATGCTGAAGCAACGCCCCGGCGCCTTCATCTTCATCGGCAACGGCGACACTGCCCCGCTCCACAACCCGAAATACGATTTCGACGACGAATCGATCGCCTACGGCATTTCCTATTGGGTAAAACTTGCGGAGAAGCGGCTATCAGAATGATCGCCGGAAAAAGGCTTGGCTAATCCGGACGGCTTTTGTATGGATGAGCGCAAGTGGTCCCATAGCTCAGTAGGATAGAGCGCAGGATTCCTAATCCTGAGGCCGATGGTTCGAATCCATCTGGGATCACCACTTCCCCACTTTCATGTCGTCATGGGTTTTCCGCTTTTTCCGAAGTGCATTGACTGCAAGAGACAGCCCATGAAGCTTTTTGACGGTAACGACTCATTGTTCGTCATGAAGATTAAACGAGGCTGGGCCGGCAAAAATACGTCCGCGACAAAATTTTTAAATACCACCGGTCGAATCTTCTAATGGCATTTCGCCGACCGAAATCTATGGTTGGTCCGGCTTTTATCGTTAGCCGATTGTTCAAGTGTCGGTTGGCATAATCTACGAGGAGGTAAAACGCAGCTTTGATCGATAACCCAAAGTTCTTTTACATTGAGGACGATACAGCTATGCTCTTCGCCTCAAACGGCACTGCTCTTGCTGCTATTCTTGTCGGCCTACCCGACGTATTACCTCTCATCGACTTCCCATTACCAACATACCCGATGTGGGTATATTTTTTAGGCCTGATCTTCGCGTTCATGTCTAAGTCGGTCATCCAAATACAAAATGGGGACATGCGGCAACGCGAAAAACTGCAAGCCGCCCGCGATTGGATTATAAGCGTCAGCGAAAGCCCCGACGCGGCAGTTGAGCTAAAAGGTCAGCTTCCGGCCATGTGGGAGAAATTGGATATTCTACACAAAAAACTGCTGAAAGAGCACCATGGCCCTCGGCTCGACAAAATCCGGGCATTTTGTTTTTTTGCTGCAGGAGTGTGTTTTCTTCTCGGTACAGCGAGCCTCATACACTTGGCGAGTTACGCCAAGGCACCCACATCTTTGTGATCAGTCACCTTAATGTACTCAATAGCCTCAATCTGATTGAGATCGAATGTGCACCCCAGAAAGGCAATGTGATCCACAAACCTAACTGTGCGGCAACCTCACGGCCGCGCCGGTTGCGGCATGTCGCTCTGCGGACCGATCGAACTTGTAAAGGTCCGGTCGACCGATTGAAGACGCGTCCAGGAGACGGATACGCCAAAAAGCAGGATCGCGATGATCGGGATAACAAGAAGCACAACGCCGCCACTGATGCGCATGACCAACTCCAAAACTACATAGTCATGGGTGGGACCTTGTGCGCAGCAGCTTAACGGTTCGTTAATTTGCGCCGGTTTTACACAAGAGCAAGGCTTGTTCCTGCCTCCTTTTGAAACAAAGGCGGCCAGGCACAAAATGGCCGAAAAATGGCCTCAATCGCCACCGCGGACGCAGCTAAACCGGATCAATTGGACTCGAGCCTGCAAACTTACGATCAGCTGATCATCAGTCCAGTAGCTCGCGAATCCGAACGGCAAGCTCTCGCGCGGTATAGGGCTTCTTCAGCCAGCTTCCCGACAGGGCAAGTTCCCGGCCCGCAATCGCCGGCTCTGCGTAACCAGAGGTAAACAAAACCGGGATATGCGGCTTTTCCGAGCGGACGCGGTTGGCCAGTTCATCACCCGTCATGCCACCCGGCATCACCACGTCGGTAAACAGAAGCGCAATATCCTGGTGGCGATCGAGCTGGGAAAGCGCCTGACTGCCGTTCTCGGCCTCGATGACCTCGTAGCCGAAGCTCGTCAGACGTGAGACCGTGACACGGCGCACTCGCGGATCATCCTCGACAACCAGAATTTTCTCCGGTCCACCGGGAAGCGGGCTTTGCGCCTGATGCACCACGGCATGAAGATTTTCACGATCGACTTTCTTCTTTGCGGCGGGCAGGAACATCCTCACCGACGTCCCCTGCCCCGGCTCGCTGTAGAGCTGGATATTGCCGCCCGACTGCTTGACGAAGCCATAGACCATGCTGAGGCCAAGCCCCGTGCCGGCGCTCACACCCTTTGTGGTGAAGAACGGCTCGAAGGCTTTTTCCTTCACCTCCGGCGTCATGCCCGTGCCGGTGTCTGTAACGGCAACCAGAATGAACTCGCCTGTCCGCATGTTGGAATACATCTGCGCATAATCGACATCGAGCTTGATCCGGGAAATCTCGACCGTCAGCTTGCCGCCACGCGGCATCGCATCACGCGCATTGATGACGAGGTTGAGGATGGCGTTCTGCAGTTGCGACGCATCGACAAGCGCCTCGTTCGGCGCACCTGCAATGATCGTCCTGAATTCGATCGCCTCGCCGAGCGTGCGGCGCATCAGCTCGGAGAAGCTCGAGACGAGCTGCCCGACATCCACCAGCTTGTTGTTGAGCGGCTGGCGTCGCCCGAAGGCCAGCAATTGGCCGGTCAGCTTCGCGCCGTCATCCGCAGCCGCCTGGGCCTCCTGCAACAGGACACGAAGATTGGGATCTTCGAGCTTGTATTCCATCATCTCAAGATTGCCGCTGATGACTGTCAGGAGATTGTTGAAGTCATGCGCAAGACCGCCGGTCAGCTGGCCTATCGCTTCCATCTTCTGCGATTGGCGAAGCTCCTCCTCGATCTTCTGGCGGCTGGTGAGGTCGCGGATGAAACCGGTAAAGATGCGCTTGCCGCCAGTGCGCGCTTCGCCAACCGCCAGTTCCATCGGGAAGGTCGTGCCGTCCTTGCGAAGCCCGGTTACCACACGGCCGTAACCGATGATACGCCGCTCCCCCGTTTCCATATAGTTGGAAATGTAACCGTCATGAGCATCGCGATCGGGATTGGGCATCAGCATTCTGACATTCTGGCCACAGACTTCCGAAGCGCTGTAACCGAACAGCCGTTCTGCGGCGGCGCTGAACGATGTGACCGTCCCTCTATCGTCGATGACGATCGTGGATTCCGGAACGGTGTCGAGGATCGAGCGCAGATGCGCTTCCCTTTCTGCCAGATCGGTCTGTACCCTTTTCATCGCGGTCACATCGTTGTTGGTCTGGATGATTATGGGCGCTCCGTCGACCGACAGGGAGACGGCAACCAGACGCGTCGCAACGAAAACCGCAAGGCCGTCGCGTGTGCGGTGCTCCAGCTCTCCCTGCCAGGAATACTCCGATGCGAGCTGCTGCCTGATTTCATCGAGCGGCTTGGGAAAGCGCGTCTGCAGCAACTGGTGAACGGACTGGCCAACCGCCTCCTCACGCGACCAGCCATAGAGCGCCTCACAGCCCGAGCTCCACCGGGTGATGATACCGTCACTCCCGTGGACGATGACATTGGCATCGTCCAGAAGGTGAAGAACCGCATCCAGTTCAGCCTGGGTCGTGAGAGTGTTTCTTATCTTGTGTGGCATCAAATATCCTGGCTGCGCTGCGGCTTAGTGGTGGCGCCGATCTTCGGCTGCACCTGCATCTCCCCAGCCGTATTCATCGTCGTCTCCAGCCAATTGTGCAAGCAACATCGGCTTGATGACCTTGACCGAATGACGGCCTACGCAGCCCAGAACGCCCTTGGTGCTGAGCTTGGTGATCGTGCGCGAGACGGTCTCGATCGTCAGGCCGAGATAGTCCGCCATGTCCTGGCGTGTCATCGGCAGCTGCACCATCGACTGGACGTCGCTCTTGGCCGCCGCCCTGCGAAGGTGCTTCAACAGGAATGTGCAGAGGCGTTCCTCAGCGCTCTTGCACGAAAGCAATACCATCTGGTCCTGGGCAGCGGCCATTTCATCACAAACCCGTTCGAACACCTGCGGGCGCAGTTCTTCCGAATCTTGTACGGCTGCCTCGAAATTCTTTCTGGTCAGCCGGCGAACCTTTGTCCCGACAATCGCTTCGGCGCTGTAGAGGTAATTGCGCTTCAGCGACACGCCGAGAAGATCACCGTCGAAAACAAAACCGGTGATGACCCGGCGACCGTCCGAAATGATCCGGAAGATGCGCAATGCGCCTTCGACGACCTCGAAGACGTGCTTTGCTTCGTCGCCCTCGAAGAAGATCGACTGGCCGGGATGAATAAACTCGACCGGCTGCCGCGAGAACAGACCATTGAGCGTTTCCGGCTCTGCTTCATGAAGAAGAGTTGCTGCTGTGCGTTCGCGATTATAGCTGGTGAGAAGCATGGTATTAACCCCGTCGTTTGATAGGGGTAGTTGACCTGTCGGCAGTAACACGCGAATGCTACAGCCGTAAAAGACGGTTCGAATTGGTAACAGTTTGTAACAGCCCGGCTAGTTTTAATGTCTATTGACCCAGCCCATGCGGCACACATCCTCGTCGTCGATGACGATCCTCGTATCCGCCAGATGCTTTCCCGATATTTCGAGGGTGAAGGCTATCGGGTTACGACCGTACCCGATGGCGTCGAGATGAACGTTGCGATGCGTCAAAATAGTATCGACGCCGTGCTGCTCGATCTCTCGCTTCCGGGTGGACGCGACGGCCTCGACCTTGCGCGCGATATCCGTGCGAAATCCGACGTGCCGATCATGATGCTGACGGGCCGCGACGACGTTGTCGATCGCATCATCGGCATCGAGATCGGCGCAGATGATTATATCGCAAAACCTTTTCATTTGAGAGAAGTCCATGCCCGCCTAAAATCCATATTGAGGCGGCGGCAGCCAGCCACACCGCGGGTTGTGCAGGAAGAGGATCAGGTCATCCGCTTCGAAGGCTGGGCCCTTAACATCTCTCGGCGGCAGCTGCTCGATCCTGCTGGGGCCGAAATTGAACTGACGACCGGCGAATTCGACATGCTCGCAGCGTTCCTCAACCACGCAGGACGTGTGCTGACGCGTGACTTCCTCATGGACATGACACGCGGCCGACAGCTTGAGGCGTTCGACCGCACGATCGACGCCCAGATTGTCAGGCTTCGACGAAAGATCGAGGCGGATGTCAAACATCCCCAGTTCATCAAAGCGATCCGCGGCGTGGGCTACATTTTCACCGGCAAGATAGGATAATCCAGCGGGACGTCGTCATCGACCCCGCAAATCAGCCCATGGTCCCATGGTCCGCGCTCCAGAAAGCCGGTCAGCACGGACCAATCCGGAGGCAGGGCAGTCCATATGTGGATCGTTCGGCATTTTTCCTTGATCGCAAAATTTCTGATAGCTGAAAAAAGTAGGCCCAGCACCTGTCTGTTGTCGACAAGGCTCACCGATACAAAGAGCGGGACTTCGACCTGGCGTCGCAGATCCCCCTCACCTCTGACGGCAACATAGGCTATGCCCCGGATATAACCCATGCTGTCCTTGACGATGAACCAGCAGCGGCACAACGATGTCGTGGCCGTGAGCGCTGTCCACTGCTCCAGATCGACTCCCGGCATGGCTCGCTCAATCAGTGCATAGGCACGCAAGACGTCTCTGGGGCTGAGTGTGCCGATCTTGTAGCCCATTCGCTTCGTCCGCACCGTCTGCACGTTCATTGTTGATCAGATGACAGCCGAGCTATTTTGACGCACCCAAAGGATGTCACCTTGATGCTAATCAACCGCAGGCTGGAATGATGAAGGCACAGAAGCGCGGATTATTGCAGCGCTTTACCCCTGATGCGGGAAAAGGCTTTCGACCGGGCCTCACGACGAAACCGTGCCGCCGTGCCAAACAGCGCACTGACGCTCGCCACACAGAACGTGCCGATCAAGACACCAGCTCCGCACCATATCACTCCGGCTAAACTGACTGGGAAAGACGGCATGAAGCCCCGCCAGGCATCGCTGAAAATTCTATCATCCGGTTGCCTTGCGATCACCAGAGGCCTCAGGACAGAAGAGGCAGCCGCAAGATCTTCAAGTTGGTCCGAAAGCAACTGATATCGCGCTACACTTCGCCGCATTGCATCAACCTGCTGATGCAGAGAGCTCTCGTTCGAGGAGGCGTAAATATTCAGTGCCGTTTGCCGGTCGAGGCCGGCATGATTCGCCTGTTCGTCGAAAATCTGGATGGCGGTTGTAAGCTCGTCTATCGCACTGGCGAGACGGTACCGATATTGCTGCGCGAATTCCGGCGCCTGAGAAAACAGCAGGGCGCAGCCTCCAACAATCAGAACTACCAGCACCCGGCGAACAAGAAACACGGCCAACCCTCGGCTTCGTCATAGTCGTCAACGAATCCGGATCGCAAAGGTTGCAATTCGAAATAAGCCCGATACCCGCGCGGATAAGCCTTATCGTGTGGGACGCGGCTCCCTGACCCGCTCCATCCTGAAGCCGAGGCCGATCAACCGACCGGAAAGATGCGCAAGCACCGGCCATCGGGCGATCCCGCGAATGAAGCCGGGTGGGCCTTTGCGCTTGTGCTCATTCTCCTGATCCGCCCGCCGGCTGCTGCGCATCATTAACTGCAACTTCTGCGTCGCTCGGGTGGGAAAGCTGCGGCGTTTTTCGACGGCCGCGAGATCAGCATCGGCAAGCCTGCCTTCGCGAAGCGGGCGCGAGAGGATATTTGCTGCCGCAACGGCATCCTGGATGGCGAGGTTCACGCCCACCCCGCCGATCGGCGACATGGCATGCGCCGCATCTCCAATGCAGATCAATCCCGACCGCCACCACTGCCTGAGGCGATCGATCCGCACCGTCAGAAGGCTCGTATCGGAAAATGACCGTATTTCATCCATGCGCGATGCCGGAAGTGGCGAGACATCCGCCACCATCTTTCGGAAAGCTTCGATGCCATGATCGCAGATTTGAGCGAATGTCGTCCGACGGACGACATAACCGCATTGCCAGTAGTCACCGCGATCGATCAGGACGAATCCCTGCCTTGGGCCTGCATGGCCCATGACCTCGTTGGGATCGCCATCCTGTTTCGAAAGCTTCATCCAGACGACTTCACTCGGCACGCCGAAATTTTCGACACGCAGCCCAGCTTTGGCGCGAACGACGGAATTACGGCCATCCGCACCGACGACAAGATCACTCTCAATTTGAATGTCGCCTTCTGCCGTTCGGGCGACAACCCCCGAGACCCTGCTACCATCTTCGACGACGCGGGTAATCTCGGCATTCATGATCAACCGGAAATTGGGAAGCCCTTGCGCGGATGCCGCCAGGAAATTTAGAAAATCCCATTGCGGCATGAAGGCGATGAAACGGTTTTTCACCGGCAGGCGGGAAAAATCCGCGATCGTGATCGTCTTCCCACCCATCTCGGCCGAGAGCTTTTCTGCCCGCGTATGCGGCAGGGCGAGGAACTGGTCGATCAGGCCGAGCTGGTCGATCACTTCAAGCGTCGAGGGATGGATGGTGTCACCACGAAAATCCCGCAGAAAATCCGCATGTTTTTCGACAATGGTGACATCGACGCCGGCCCGCGCCAGCAGAAATCCGAGCATCAGCCCGGCAGGGCCGGCACCGGCAATGACGCAGGTCGTCTTGATCTTCACGATTTCGCTCATCGTTCCATTTCGCTCCGATCAGCCGCCGGATCAAGTCGTATCAGATCACATCTGCCGCATCGCAAGCGGTCTTGTGGCCGCCATCGTTCACTTGTAGACCAACGGCAACAGTGAATATGGAAACGGCATGGCAGACATGGATAGACGCCGCATCAGCATTCTCGGGTCGACTGGCTCGATCGGCGTCAACACGCTCGACGTGGTAGCGCAGCTGGGTGGACGGGATGCGTTCGACATCGTCGCAATCACGGGCAACAGCAATGTCACACTGCTCGCAGAACAGGCCGTGACGTTCGGCGCCCGCCTCGCCATCACGGCCGACGACAAACAATATGCGACGCTGAAGGATGCGCTTTCCGGCACCGGCATCGAGGTTGCTGCCGGCCGCGCAGCACTCGTGGAGGCAGGCCAGCGCCCGTCCGATTGGGTCATGGCTGCGATCGTCGGCACCGCCGGCCTGGCGCCGACGGTCGCTGCCGCCGAACGCGGCGCAGATATCGCGCTTGCCAACAAGGAATGTCTGGTTTCAGCCGGCGAACTCTTCGTCAAGGCAGTCGCGGATGGCGGCGGCAAGCTCATTCCGGTCGACAGCGAGCACAGCGCGATCTTCCAGTCGCTGGAGGATGACCAGCGCCACGCAGTCGAGCGGATCGTGCTCACCGCATCCGGCGGGCCTTTCCGTACCTGGAGCCGCGAACAAATGGCAAATGTGACCGCCGATATTGCCCGCGCCCACCCCAACTGGTCGATGGGCCTGAAGATCTCGATCGGCAGCGCCTCGATGTTCAACAAGGCGCTGGAAATGATCGAGGCCAAACACCTCTTCAATGTCCGCCCTGACCAGATCGAGGTGATCGTTCATCCGCAGTCGATCATTCATTCCATGGTCGGTTACACCGATGGCTCAGTGCTTGCCCAACTCGGTTGCCCCGACATGCGCACCGCTATCGGTTATGCCCTCACCTATCCGGATCGCCCGAAGCTCGATGTCGAACGACTGGATTTTGCCAAGCTGGCGCGGCTGGACTTCGAAGCACCGGACGAGGCGCGTTTTCCGGCATTGCGGCTTGCGCGCACCGCCATGGATCGCGGCGGCGTGCAGGGTGCGGTGATGAATGCGGCGGAAGAAACCGCCTTCAACGCCTTCCTGGAAAAGCGTATCGGCTTCCTGCAGATGGCGGATATCGCCGAGGACGTGATGGAAGACATGGTCGGCTACGGTTCTGCCATCACCATGGACGATGTCTTTGCTGCCGACGCGGAAGCCCGACGTCGTGCTGCTGAAGCAATTGCCCAAAAGGAAATGGCCGCATAAGCGGCCATTTTTCTTTAACTCTGGATTTTTGGATCAAGCCACATGCCGCGCCAGCGCGCAGCGTGACCAGAGTTGATGCAGCGAGCCGACCAGATGCTCGAGATCGGCATCCGAATGTAGCGGCGTCGGCGTGATGCGCAAACGCTCGGTCTTGCGCGGCACGGTTGGATAGTTGATCGGCTGCACATAGATATTGCAGTTATCCATCAACAGGTCCGAAATCCACTTGCACTTGGCGGCATCGCCGACCATGACCGGCACGATATGGCTGGGGTTCGGCATATGCGGAATGCCCTTGGCATCGAGCATGCTGCGCAGCTTGCGGACACGCTCCTGATGGCGCGCGCGCTCCATCTGGCTGACCTTCAGATGCTTGATCGAGGCGATCGCGCCGGCAGCAAGAGCCGGCGGCAAGGATGTCGTGAAGATGAAGCCGGAAGCGAACGAACGGACAAAATCGCAAAGTGCCGCCGACGCTGTGATATAACCGCCCATCACGCCGAACGCCTTGGCAAGTGTGCCCTCGATGATCGTCACACGATCCATCAGGCCTTCGCGCTCGGCAATACCGCCGCCGCGCGGGCCGTACATGCCCACCGCATGAACTTCATCCAGATAGGTCATCGAGCCGTATTTGTCGGCGAGATCGCAGATCTCCTTGATCGGCGCGATATCGCCGTCCATCGAATAGACGCTTTCGAACGCGATCATCTTCGGCGCCTTCGGATCGGCCGCCGCAAGCTTGGCTTCAAGGTCGACGAGATCGTTATGCTTCCAGATCACCCGCTCACACTTGCCGTGGCGGATGCCTTCGATCATCGAAGCGTGGTTCAGCGCGTCGGAGAAAATGATGAGACCGGGGATTTTCTGGCCAAGGACGCCGAGCGTCGCCCAGTTCGACATGTAGCCGGAATTGAAGATCAGGCCGGCTTCCTTGCCATGCAGGTCTGCGAGCTCGCGCTCGAGAAGAACGTGGTAGTGGGTGGTGCCAGAAATATTCCGGGTGCCTCCCGCACCCGCGCCACAGTGATCGATGGCTTCATGCATGGCCGCGATCACGGCCGGATGCTGGCCCATACCGAGGTAGTCGTTGGAACACCAGACGGTCACATCCTTGGTGCCATCAGGCGTGTGGTGCGTCGCTCGCGGGAAACTTCCACGCTGTCGTTCGAGATCGGCGAACACGCGGTAACGGCCTTCCTGATGTAGTCCGTCCAGTTCGCTTTTGAAAAATGCCTCGAAATCCATGCTTACGCTCCAAAACCTGCGTCAGGCCTTTTTTGATTTTTGCCATCTTCTTCGTCAACCCGAAAGAGGCTGCTTGCGCTTGCCTGCGGCAATAGGCCCATTTTAGATTTATTCCAATCCGAATCTTAGCGGTAGCCGAAATGTGAAGATTGACCCACATCAAGCATCTGGCGAATAAATTTGCCCCAACTGGACACAAGCAACGTTGACAGACAGTGATTGAAGAACCGGCCTCGCCACTATCCTGGGCAGCATTCTTGCATCGTTTTCGGCAATCCGAACAATAAAATACATTGCTCATATGGACTCTTTACAAGCGAGACCTATTGTTCCAACGGAAACGTAGCGCCGTCAGGGAATGGTTGCGACGAAACGGAACTGGAGGAAGCCATGAAGAAGGCTCTGATTATGTTGATGGTGGGCGCATCGCTCGCAAGTTGCACGGCGACCGAGCAGGGAGCTGGCATTGGAGCTGCATCAGGCGCCATTATCGGTGGCGTTGCCACCGGCAACGTTCGCGGCGCGGCAGTCGGCGCAGCCGTTGGCGGCGTGGCCGGTGCGCTGATCGGCAATGTCTCCGAGCAGCCGGGCCAGTGCTACTATCGCGACCGCTATGGTCGCCGCTACATCGACGATTGCCCGCGTCGTTATTAAAGCGCAGGAACCGACATAACGTCAGATATTTCAAATATGTGGCCCCGAAGCCAGCTTCGGGGCCTTTTATTTCATCAAATCATCATGCAGCCGAGATCAAGGGTACCCCTTTTAGGATTTTCCGGGTACAGAGGTTTCAAGCGACCATGAGGGTCTTCACCGACAGCTGCGATACTTAAGTCTGCGTATGGAAAAGAGAAAAGCTGGGAGGATGAGCGACTGGAGCAGCCGGCGGAGAAGCCTGGCCTGCTTGCTGGCTGGTAGCCTGGCTCTTTCGCCCGTCTTTGCGCCGGAGGCATACGCATTCAAGATATTCGGCGTCACGTTGTTCGGCAGCGACGAGGAAACCGTCGAAGTCATCGATCCGGTTCGTTATGAAGCAACGATCGAAACGGGCGACGCGGACAGCGATCTGGCTGACCGGCTGGAATCCGCCGCCGCACTTGTGAATGACGACGAAAAGCCGATTTCCGGTGATCTCGGCATCATCGTCAAGGCGCGCGAGGACCGGGACCGCCTGGTGGCCGTTCTTTACGAAGAAGCCCGATACGGCGGCATCGTCAACATATCGATCGCCGGAACCGATATCGACCAGCTCCCCCCTAATCCGACATTCGACCATTCCAAGCCTGTTCCGGTAACCGTGAATGTGACGCCCGGTCCCGAATTCAAACTCGGCGCAGTGCGCTTCGAGGGAGACGCGGCGGGCAGAAACCCTGCTGATTACGATCTGGAACCGGGCGGACCGGCCGGCTCGCTGATCATCCTGAAAGCCGGCGAAAAGATCGTTGTCGACTTGAAAGAAGAGGGGCGCCCGCTTGCCCATCCTCTCCAGCGACAGATCACGGCAGATCATGCAAAGCGGACAGTCGATGTGGTGCTTGGCGCCGTCGGCGGACCTGTGGCGCCGTTCGGCACAGTAACGGTCAAGGGCGCTCGGGCCGTCAATCCTGACTTCATCCAGAGTTACTCCCGTCTCGACCGGCGCGAACGCTACTCCCCGGAACAGCTCAAAAAAGCCTCGGAGCGTCTACGCCAGCTTGGTGTATTCTCCAGCATCACCATCCATGAAGCAGACAGCTTGGCTCCCGATGGTTCCCTGCCGCTTGCGATCGAGGTATCCGAAGGCAAGTTTCGCTATTTCGGCTTCGGTCTTGAATACGCGTCGACTGATGGCGCAGGGGTTCAGGGATATTGGGGACATCGCAACCTGTTCGGCCAGGCGGAATCGCTGCGGCTTGAGGGGGCTGTTTCCGGCATCGGCGCCACGACAGACGTGACGACATTCGATTACTCCGCCGGCATCACCTTCACCAAACCCGGTTTCTACGTCCCGGAAGCGACCTTCGTCTCCAAGCTCGAAGCCAAGAGCGAAAATCCCGAAGACATCTACGAAGCCCAGTCGATCACCTATTCCGCCGGCATCGCTTACGAACTTAATGCCACCGACAAGGTCACTGGAGGCGGCGAGATCTCCTACATCCGGGCCGACGACGCGTTTGATCGCAATGACTACCTGACCTTCAGCCTGCCGGTATCCTTCGAGCGCGACACGCGAGACAACAAGCTTGATCCGACCGAGGGCTATTACGGAACAGTCTCCGCCAAACCGAGTTATGAGGCACTTAAGGGCAATGTCTTCTCGTCATTCGAAGGCTCCATCGCAGGTTATTATGGGCTTGGCGCCGAAGACAAGGTGGTTCTCGCAGCCCGGTTGGGTGCTGGCACGTTGGTCGGAACCGGCGACTTGCAGGATATTCCGGTAACCCGTCGCTTCTACCAGGGCGGGGGCGGATCGGTGCGTGGTTACAGCTATCGCGAGATATCGCCCTATAATGACGATGACGATGCGGTAGGTGGCCGCTCCTACGTTTTGGCGTCTTTCGAAACGCGCGTAAAAGTGTCAGAGAATATCGGCATTGTTCCGTTTATAGACGTCGGAACGGTAGCAACCGAAATCGTGCCTGATTTCTCTGATATTCGCGCGGGTGCAGGATTGGGTTTGCGTTATGCAACGCCCTTTGGTCCAATTCGCTTGGATTTCGCAGTTCCACTCAGACGCTATGACGGTGGAAATTCTTTCGGTATCTACGCTGGCATTGGCCAGGCTTTCTAAAGAGGCAGCAACACAATTATGACATTCATCGTCCGCCTTCTGAAATGGACATTGAGAGCCGCAATTGCGGCAATCGGCGTTCTTTTCGTCATGGCGCTCGGCGTTGTTCTCTTCGTCGCCTTCACGCCCGTGGGCGGCGATATCGCTGCCAGCCGCATATCGTCACTTGTGTCCACTCCCGATCGCTCGATCACATTCACACGGCCCGAAGGCCTGCTGACGGGTGACCTTCGCGTCGGCGCACTGACGCTGTCCGACAGCAAAGGCCCTTACGCCCAGATCAACGGCATCGAGATCGACTGGTCGCCGACAGCGCTGATCACCGGCGAGTTCCGTGCCGACCGCATCACCGCAGGCGCGATCGATGTCTATCGTCCACCGGAACCAACCGCTGCAAAGCCCGCCACAACCACGACTTCGTCGGGGGGCACGACATTGCCCGTCGGCATCAGGGTCGCACAGCTCGACCTGCCGGACATCAATCTCGCTCAAGCGCTATCGGGCCGTGACTTCGCACTTTCGCTGAAAGGCTCGATCGATGCGACGGGGCCGAATATCGCGCTAGATCTTCAGGCGACCCGCAAGGATGAGCCGGATGCCAGAGCGCTTGCCGACATCGTTTATGCTCCCTCCGAAAATCGCCTGACACTCAAGGCATCGGTATCCGAGCCACAGGGCGGGCTTCTCGCACGCCTGCTGCGGCTACCCGGCGCTCCTGCTGTTCAGCTCGCCCTCGACGGCGAAGGCCCGCTGTCCAACTGGGCCGGCAAGCTTTCCGGGAATGTCGACGGCCAGCCGGTTATCTCTGTCGATGGTCGGCATGTGATGGTCGATAATGGCGGGCACCGCGTCGAGGTCAAAGGCGGCGGCCAGCTTGCCACTCTGATGCCGCCTGCACTTCGCGATCTGTTCGACGGCACGACCGATATCGATATCGCGGCAACCTATTCGAAATCGGGCCGCGTCGATTTCCAGCGCGGCCAGCTGACCTCGGGTGCCGTACGCATTTCCGCCAAGGGCGCGTGGGACCCCAAGGGTGACAACAGCCTGACTGCAAGCCTTGCTGGCACCAAGGGACCGGTCGAAGTGGCATGGCCGATCAACGGCCAGCCAAGTCGTTTTTCGCTCGAAACCCTGAATTTCACCCTGACCGGCGCCGCCGCGGCCGCGCGCTTCAACGCGACCGCATCCCTCCCCTATGCCGAGATTCCGCAAGGGCGGTTCCGCCAGATCAGGCTTCAGGCGGAAAGCGAAGACCTTGATCTGATTGCTCGTGCAGGCAGCATCCGCAGCCGCTTCACCGTCGGCGAACTGAACTTCGCCAACGCCGATATCGGCCGGATGGTCCGGGGACCGGTAACGCTCGATGCACCGCTGCGCCTTGCGCCACCCGCCATCGGGCTTGATGCCGCCACCTTCGAAAGCGCAGGCTTCAACGGCACCGTCAGCGGTGCCTACGACACATCCAAGCAGGCGGTGACCGGCAATTTCCGCCTTTCGGCCAATCCGAGCATCCTGCCGCCGGCACTCGCGCCACGCTTCGAAGGTGCCATCGCTGCAGAAGGATATGTGGACGTCGTTCAAGGCGGCCGCATGAGCCTTGAAAACCTCGTCGTCAAGTCGAACGCGCTTGAAGCCCATGGCAACGTGTTGATGGAAAACGGCAATGTCTCCGGCCGGCTTGCGGGTCGCCTGCCGGATATCAAGCGCTGGCTGGGTGACGCAGAAGGCGCCGCAGGCTTCGACATTTCCGCGAAGGGCCCGCTGACCGGCGCGAATGTCAGAGCCGTCATCAATTCAGCCGAAGCCCGGCTTGCCGGCCGCAGGCTGGAAGACCTGAGCCTCATCCTCGAAGGCACTGCAAATCCCGATGCGCCGCAGGGCCGCCTTACCGTCAACGGCTCGATCGATAGCAAACCGATCCGCATCAGCAGCGACCTGGCATCGGCGAACGGCGAAACCCAGGCACCGGCGATCAATGCCGAAATCGGCCCGAACAAGCTGACCGGTGCCTTGACCTTCTCGCCGGAATTCATGCCGTCCGGCCAGCTCCAGTTCGATTTCCCCGACGTATCGCTGCTTGCAGCGCTGGCCGCTCAGCAGGCCCAGGGTGATCTCAAGGGTTCCGTCACCTTCAATCGCGAAGGCCAGACAACCGGTGCCGTCATCAAGGCGAACGGTTCGGCAATTCGACGCGGTAATGCAGGCCTGGTGCAGCCGGCAATCGACCTGACCATACCGGACATCAAGACGATCGCCGCACAGGGCTCTATCCGTGCCGCGCGTCTTGGAACCGACAGCATTTTCCTTGAAGGCCTGAATGTCGGATTGGATCACTCCGGCACGACGACCTCGATCGACCTGTCAGCCAATTACGACGGCGCGCCTTTGACCACCAAGGCGACGATCGAAACCGCAAATGGTCTTGCCATCGGCTTGCAGAATTTCGAGGCAACACCGCGCAAGATCCCGGTACGTCTGGAAAATCCGACACGCATCGTCATCGAGAATGGCGGCGCACGCCTGTCGAACCTCACCCTTGCGACCGGCACCGGCAGCGTTTCTGTAAACGGCACGGCCGGCTCGACGCTCGATGTGGCCGCAACGATCAATGCGCTGCCGGCAAGCCTGCTCAACACCTTCCTGCCCACCATCCACGCGGCAGGCAACATTTCGGGCACGATCAATGCAACGGGCACAAGCTCTGCTCCCGCAATACGATATGATTTAGAATGGAGTGATGCCCAGCTTCGCCAGATGCGCGACGCTGGCATCAGTCCGTTTCGCATCTCTGCGACCGGCACCTTTGCAGATGGCGCAGTCACACTAGACGAAACGCGCATTGCCGGCAGCGGCGGCATGGAAATCACCGCCGACGGCAAGGTACTTCTCAACGCGAACGGTGGCCCGGCGCTGAACATCAATGCTCACGCCAAGGCTATTCCCGCCAGTATCGCCAATTCCTTCGTTCCCAGTCTCGGCGCCGAGGGCATGATTTCCGGCACTGTCACAGCCACCGGCACACCTCAGGCACCTGCAGTCCGTTACAATCTCCGCTGGGACAATGCAGCCGTCAGCCAGACCTCGACTGCCGGCGTTGCAGCAGTCGACATAACCGCTGAAGGCACATTTCAGGATGGCCGCGTTACCGTCGACACTCGCCTTTCCGGCGGAGGAGGCATCGCGCTCTCGGGCGGGGGCACAGCCGTGATTACCGGTGACCGGCCGCTCGATCTCAAATTCTCCGGCAGCCTTCCCTTCTCCATTCTTGCAGGTCAGCTTTCCGCCCAGGGCTTCATTCTGGAAGGCACCGGCAATGTCGATATCGCAGTCCGAGGCAATGCAGCGTCTCCGGCGATTACCGGCACGCTTGTCACATCCGGCTCGCGCTTCATTGATGTCCGCCGAAACCTCGCGATCAATTCGCTTACCGCCAATATCGCATTGGACGGCAAGACCGCACGTCTCTCGGGCATCTCGGGTTCGCTATCAGGCGGCGGCACCGTCACAGTTGATGGCACCGTCGGCATCGAACCCGCATCCGGCTTCCCCGCAGACCTGACGATCAGGCTGGCCCAGGCGAGTTATGCCGATGGCACCCTGTTTGCGATCACGGCAGACGGCACTCTCACATTCAAGGGTCCGGTGATGTCCGGCCCCATACTGGGCGGCGACATCGCGCTGACCAAGGCTTCGATCACCGTTCCGGCCAAGCTCCCGACCTCGCTCCGTTCGATCGATATCCGGCACCGCAACGCACCAGCTGCAGTTCTGCGACAGATGGAAGAGATCAGGCCGAAACAGGCATCGGGCAGCTCCAACCCCATCAGGCTCGAACTCAAGGTACGCGCACCAAACGGCATCTTCGTCCGTGGCCGCGGCATCGATGCGGAGCTTGGCGGGGAACTGACCGTCGCAGGCACGGCGATCGAGCCGCAGGTATCGGGCGGCTTCGAAATGCGCCGCGGCCGTATCATCATCCTGACCAAACGTCTCGATTTCACCGAGGGCGATATTACTTTCGGCGGCGGCCTGATCCCGGTCCTCAACATGTCGGCTGACACAACATCAGGCTCCACGACGATCACAGTCGGTGTAACCGGAATGGCCGACGACCCGACCATCGCCTTTTCTTCCTCCCCTGCCCTACCGCAGGATGAAGTTTTGGCGCAGCTGATCTTCGGCCAGTCCATGTCACGCCTTTCGCCCCTGCAGATCGCCCAGCTGGCCGATGCCGTGAGCCAGCTTGCCGGCGGCGGATCGACCTCGCTCCTGCAGACGTTGCGCAGCAATCTTGGCGTCGACGATCTGGACGTCAATACGGACTCGGCCGGCCAGACAACCGTTTCGGTTGGCCGTTACATCAATAACCGCACCTATCTCCAGGTAGAGCAGGGCGGCGAAGGTGGGGCGCAGGCGACGATCAATCTCGATGTCGGCCGCGGCGTGAAGCTCAAGGCAGGAGCAGGCACCGAGGGCGGCAAGGCCGGTATCTTCTACGAGAAAGAATATTAAGGCCTTAGCCTCTAGACCGCGATTTTGCGTTCTATGATTTATGTTTGAGAAATAATCCTCGATTAAAGTCGGCATCGCGCAATCTGAGATTCGCCGTGCTTCGGCGCCGGATTGCGACGTGATGGGATTTGCACCTGAATTCGTCAGGCGCGGTGACCACCATGCGGGCAACGGACAGCTGGGGCATTTCTGATGGCGACCACGATCAATTCCACCATGTATAACGGCGAAATGCTTGAGATCATCGCCTTCCGTCTTCACGATCAGGAATTCTGCGTCAAGACGACGACGATCCGCGAAATCCGCGGCTGGGCACCGTCCACGCCGCTCCCGCATGCACCGAAGGATGTCATCGGCGTCATGAACCTGCGCGGCTCGGTCATTCCGATCATCGACCTCGCCTACAAGCTTGGCATGAAGAGCACTGTTGCAAACGAGCGTAGCGCCATCGTCGTTGCCGAAGTCCATAACATGGTCATCGGTATGCTGGTCGATCGCGTCTCCGATATCCTCACCATTCCGTCGAGCCAAGTTCAGCCGGTTCCGGAAGTCTCCGCATCCTTCGACAAGTCCTTCTCCGAAGGGATCATCGCCAACGAACACGGCATGATCTGCTTCCTGAACCTCGCCAAGATGTTCAAGGGCACCGAAATGGAAGATATTGCCGCCTGAGGCAAGCTTTCACAGCAAACCAAGTCAAAGAGCCGCGAAAATGCGGCTCTTATTTTTCCTGGCTAATAATTGTAGTTTTAATAAAGGTCGCATTAATTTTTTGATGTCCTAATATAAGTGGAAGTTCAGCGCGTTGTCTGAAAGCGCAACCTCCATTGACTATATGGCAGTAGCCGCCACAAGGTTACGTCTGAGGGACACTCAATGCTGGGACTGGGCAAGACGGCAGGTGCGCTGGACACTCTCGCCGCGATATCGCGATCGCAAGCAGTCATCGAATTCGATCTTGGCGGAAACATCCTAAACGCCAATCCCAATTTCTGCGAAGCGCTGGGTTATTCGCTTGCAGAGATCAAGGGAAAACACCACCGCATCTTCTGCGAAGCGGACTATGTGACGTCGGCCGAATACAAGGCTTTCTGGGCCAATCTTGCAGCCGGAAATTTCGACGCCAAAGAATATAAGCGGATCACCAAGTCCGGCCGCGAGATCTGGATCCAGGCCTCCTACAACCCCGTTTCGCGCCGCGGCAAGCCCTACAAGGTCATCAAGCTCGCAACCGATATAACCGCAGCGAAAATCAAGGCAACCGAAGACGCCGCAAAGCTTTCCGCCATCAGCCGCTCGCAGGCTGTCATCGAATTTCTCCCAGATGGTACGATCCTGGAGGCAAACGAAAACTTCTGCGCCGGCCTCGGTTACGACCTGTCGGAGATCAAGGGCAAGCATCACCGGATGTTCTGCGAACCCGGCTACGCCGCATCACAGGACTACGCGGAATTCTGGCCGCGCCTCGCCAATGGAGAATTCATTGCCGATGAATTCGTCCGTTACGGCAAGGGTGGTAAGGAGATCTGGATCCAGGCGGCCTATAACCCTATCACCGATCTGAACGGCAAGGTCTGCAAGGTGGTGAAATTCGCCACCGACGTGACCCCGCGCATGAGCGCGATCGGCATGCTCGGCACGGGTCTTCGCGATCTGGCCGACGGCAAGCTCGATCAATCGATCGAAACCCGCTTCGTACCCAGCATGGAATCGACCCGCCAGGATTTCAACTCGGTCGCCGCCAAGCTGCGCGACGCGATGAAGGTCGTCTCGCAGAACGCTTCCGGCATCGCCTCTGCATCGAGTGAAATCCGCGACGCGTCTCAAGAACTGGCAAAACGTACCGAACAGCAGGCCGCATCGCTGGAGGAAGCTGCAGCGGCGTTGGAAGAAATCACCCGCACGGTCGGCGATTCCAGTCATCGCGCCGAAGAAGCCGGACGGCTTGTCACCAACACACGCCAGAATGCCGAACAGTCCGGCCTTGTCGTCCAGCAGGCAATCGCCGCCATGGACGAGATTGCCAAGTCATCCAACGAGATCACCAACATTATCGGTGTCATCGACGACATCGCCTTCCAGACCAATCTCCTGGCGCTCAATGCCGGCGTCGAGGCCGCCCGCGCAGGCGAGGCCGGCAAGGGATTTGCGGTCGTCGCCCAGGAAGTCCGTGAGCTGGCGCAACGCTCCGCCAAGGCCGCCAAGGAAATCAAGACGCTGATCAACACCTCCAGCCATCAGGTGTCCGGCGGTGTCGAACTTGTCGGCCGCACCGGCGGTTCGCTGCGGGATATTCTCGAACAGGTCGCCAGCATCCACGACAACGTCTCCGCCATCGTCGAAGCCTCGCGCGAGCAGGCATCGAGCCTCCGCGAGATCAGCCAGGCGGTGAACCACATGGATCAGGCGACCCAACAGAACGCCGCCATGGTGGAAGAGACAACCGCGGCCAGCCACTCACTGGCAAGCGAGGCTAAGAGCCTGCGCGAACTTCTGATGCAGTTCGATATCGGTGAAGGCACGCGGCTCGCATCCCGACCAGCCGCCCATAGCGCTCCTCAAACCGCACATGTCGGCACGGCTCCGTTGCGAATGGCGCATGCCAATCTCAAGAAGGCAGCCGGCTGGGAAGATTTCTGAGCAGAAACGGAAAAAGGGAGGCCGATCCGGCCTCCCTCACGATCTCAGCCCTTCGGCTCGAAAGGAGCCGGGCGGCGACCCACCCCCTGCCGCTCCAGCATCCAGCCCGGATATTCCGGCATCAGCGCACTCACTTCGTCGAGCTTTTTCAGGTCCTCAGCATCGAGTTTCACAGAAACAGCCTTCAGGTTTTCATCCAGTTGCTCAATCCGCTTGGCCCCAATGATGACGCTGGTGACGAAAGGCTTGGCAAGGATATAGGCAAGCGCCACCGCAGCCACGCTCGTTTCATGCCTGGCCGCAATCTCCCGCATGGCGGCAACGCAGGCCCAGGCGCGGTAATTGTCGACCGGCGGGAAATCGAATTCCTGACGCCGTCCCTCGCCATTTCCGGGCGCGCCGGGGCCGTATTTACCCGAAAGCAGACCTCCGGCGAGCGGCGACCATACCATGAGGCCGAGCTTTTCCTCCTGCATCAACGGCACGATCTCACGCTCCAGATCACGGCCGGCAATCGAGTAATAGGCCTGCACCGTTTCGAAGCGGGCAAAACCTCGCCGTTCCGAAATGCCGAGCGCCTTGGCAATCCGCCACGCTGCCCAGTTGGAAAGCCCGATATAGCGAACGAGCCCGCGTGAAACGAGATCGTCGAGCGCTCTCAACGTCTCGTCGATCGGCGGGACAGTATCCGTACCGTGGATCTGGTAGAGATCGATATGATCGACCTGCAGACGCTCAAGGCTTTTCTCGACCGAATCCATGATATGCCCGCGCGAGGCGCCGCGGTCGTTGGGCTTGTCGCTCATCTGACCCAAGAACTTGGTGGCAATCACGATGTCCTTGCGGGCGACGCCGACATTGCGGATGGCCTGGCCGAGAATCCGTTCCGAAGTACCGAAGGAATAGACATCCGCCGTATCAACGAAATTGACCCCGGCCTTGATCGAACGGTCGAGGATCTGGTCGGCAGCATCCTGATCGACGCCGGCGATCTTACCCCACAAGGCGGCGTTGTCAGCCTCGCCGAAGGTCATCGTGCCGAGGCACAGTTCGGATACGAACAGCCCTGTATTGCCCAATTGATTGTATCGCATGAACGGCTCCATCTGGGAGATATGCTATGTGAAATGAGAAGATGCCCCGGCCGCAGGACTGCGCAATCCGCGAAAGGCACGGCGCATGAATAACCGACATTGATCGGTTTGGCAAGATAAACGGAGGCATCTCCGTTTATAAAAGTTGCCCGGCCGCTGACATCAGGCCAGAGGCATCACGCCACGTCGGCGACAGATCCCGTGCCGATGCGCTCCGCACCGGCAAATATCTCGAAATCCTCACCGCGCGTCAGCGCCACGAGCGTCATGCCGGCTTCTTCCGCGGTACGAATGGCAAGCGCTGTCGGTGCCGAGATCGCCACGAGCGTCGAGCTTCCAAGGATCGCCGTCTTCTGCACCATCTCCACGGAGATACGGCTGGTGACGACGACGATGCCCTGCCCACCCTCTCGCCCAGCGCGGATCACCGCTCCGGCAAGCTTGTCGAGCGCATTATGCCGGCCGACATCCTCGCGCACCGCAATCAATCCCTCGCCAGGAATGAAAAAACCTGCACCATGAACCGCATGTGTCTCCGCATGCAAAGGCTGCGCGCCGTTCAAAGCTGCCATCGCAGCCGTAATGTCTTCAGGCGTCAGTAGCACCGCAACATCACTGACATCCGGAACGACCCGCATGGCCTGCTCGATCGACTCAATGCCGCAGAGCCCGCAGCCCACGGGCCCGGCCATATGCCGCCGCCGGGCGCGCAAGGCATCCTCCTTGTTTTCCGCAAGCCGCACCTGCACGTCGAGGCCCTGGCCCTCGTCCAGAACCGCGACCTCCTCGATCTCAGCCATTGAAGCGATGATACCTTCCGTCAGGCTGAAACCGATGGCGAAGTCTTCTAGATGCGCCGGTGTGCCCATCATGACGGCATGGGTGGAGCCACCGTAGGAAAAGGCGATCGGCACTTCCGCAGGCACCACACGCGAGCCTGCACGGACCACTCCATTCCGGCGAATGATCTCCTGCGCCACGATCGTCGTCCTGAAGCCGGTCATGACCTCTCCTCGATTGCCTTATCTATTTACGTTCGGTGCCACCACTATCACGTAGTGCTTCCGTGATCGATCGCCAGTCGCATACTGCCGATCGTGGATCCTTGAAAACTATATCTCTGCCATGTCCCTGCCGAGGCCCCTCGCCTCATGCAGCAGAGCAGAGACTAGGGGAGTAAACGGCTCCCGATACGGCGCGACCAGCCCCACCATGTGTTTCGCTTCCGGCTCCACAATCGGGATCATGCGGAGGCTCTGCGTGAAGCCGAAGGATTTTGCGACATTGCGCGGCATGATGCTGGCCCAGCGCCCGGTCGCCACATGCGATAGCAGCACCACCATCGAATTCGATTCCAGCATCGGCGTGATCGACACGCCTGCATTGGAAAGATGCTGGTTGATAATCCGCCGGTTCTGCATGTCCGGCGTCAGCAGGCACAGCCGCAGATCCGCCATCTCGGCCCACCTCACACTCTCCCGGTCCGCGAGAGGCGTCCCTTCAGCCGTAACAAGCGTATAGTTTTCCGAATAGAGCGGAACGCTGGTCACGCGCCCGAGCGGCTCGTTGTCCAGATAGGTAATCCCGGCATCGATCTCGAAATCGTCGAGCTGCGACAGAACCTGCAGCGAATTGCGCGAAACGATCGAAAAGGTCACGTTCGGATGTTTCTGCTGAAACGGCTCCGTCAGCCGCGGCACCATGGCAAGCGCGGTGGGAATGACGGCAAGCCGGATATGTCCCGCCAACCCCTTCTTCGCCGCCCGCATTTCCTCGCGCATCGTCCGGGCATCGCCGACGATACGTTTGGCCCATTCAAGAACCCGCTGCCCTTCAGGCGTCAGCCCCTGAAAGCGGGACCCGCGCACCACGAGCTGAACACCGAGCTGCTCTTCCAGCTGGCGAATAGCGGCCGACAACGAAGGCTGGGCAATGCCGCACTCCTCGGCAGCCCGCCCGAAATGACCTTCCCGCGCCAGAACGATGAAGAATTCCAGCTTGTCGATCATCGCGGCACCGCAAAAGATGTGAGGGAATAGGCGGCATCTGATGGCAGCTGGCCCTCGATGGAACGCCACGCTTCGGCAACGCCGACGTAATCTTCTGCCTTTCGGCGCAGGAAACCGGTGAGCAGAAGTTCGCGGCGAAGCGAAGGAACAAGCATTTTAACAGCCTCTTCGAATGCACGGGCAAGACCGTCGGTCGCCACATCCGGCAATGCGCTGATCAACGCCATTCCCGGCGTCGGACGCGTGCAACCGATCACTTCGACGGCATCAGCTTCCGACATGTAGCGCTTCGCCAGGGTGAAGGAGACGACATCGATCGCCGCCAGCCCCGCTTCGCCATGCGCCACGGCCTTGATCGAGGCGCGATGCGCACCGGATGCGCGAACATTCACCTCGTTCATATCCACGCCGGCCGCCACGAGCGACAGCATCAGCGTTGCAAAGCCGGACTGGGAACTGAACTCGTTGATCACGACAGGCCCGCGAAACCTCTCAAGGTCCGTGGACCTGCCCTTCGGCACGATCAGCACGCTGTAATAACAGCCGGGCGCGCAGCCGATATCGTAGGCGGGAGATCCGATCAGCCGGACATGGCGGTTAAGATCCATGGCAAAGGGAAGCGCACATGTCTGTCCGAAGACAAGATCGGGAGAATGCCACATCCCGGCCAGATCATCCTGCCGCGTCAAAGCTTCAGGCGCATCAATGCCCCGGCGCAACAGACAGCCCCTGAGCAAAGTCCAGAACTCGTCCGTGGCCGCCGAAATTTCCGGCCAGTCATACATGGGTAGGCCTGCAAGCATCTCGTCCTCGACATCGTCAGGACAAGTTCTATCTCTTCCTGCTCGAACCTGCCAACAGGCAAATCCGGCAGTACTTGCAGGCCACACCTGTTTCGACAAAGCCTCAGATATGCAGGGAGTCGGAAAGTTCCTTGAGCATCTGAGCGCTGCGTGTCAGCGCCTGCTGCTCGGACGGTTCGAGATCCGGCAACAAATCAGCCGTGACGCCACGGGCGCCAACGACACGCGGCAGGGAGAGCGTCACATTGTCGACGCCAGCGACATGGTCCGTATGGATCGAGACGGAAAGCACCGACCCCTCGTCCCGCGTGATCGCCCGGACGATCCGGGCAATGCCGGCCCCGATGCCGTAATAGGTTGCCCCCTTGCCTTCGATGATCTTGTAGGCGGCATTGCGCACGTCGTGGTCGATCGCCTTGCGGACATCCTCGGTGATCGGCTTGCCTAGTTGCGCGGCAAACGAGATGAGATCGGCCGAACCGGCAACCGCACCGGACCATGCGAGCACTTCGCTGTCCCCATGTTCGCCGATCACAAAGGCCGGAATGGACTGCGGCGAGATTTCGATATGACGGGCAAGCAGGCTGCGGAAGCGCGCCGTATCGAGGATGGTTCCCGACCCGATCACCCGGTTGCGCGGCAGGCCGGAAATCTTTGCCGCGATGTGGGTGATGACATCGACGGGATTGGCTGCGACCAGCAGGATAGGGTCAGGTACGACCGCCAGAATCTCGCTGACGATACTGCGAATGACGATGGCATTGCGTTCCAGAAGCTCGAGCCGTCCCTCGCCCGGACGCTGCCCAACCCCGGCGGAAAGAACCACGATCCCGGCCCCGGCGAGATCCGCATAACCGCCGGCCCTCACCCGCGTGGCAGACATGAACGGTACGGCATGGGAAATATCCTCGGCCTGCGCCACCGCAAGCGCCTCGTTCTTGTCCACGAAAACGATCTCATTGGCATAACCGGCAATCGCAAGCGCGAAGCCCGCCGAACTGCCCACCATGCCCGCACCGACAATACCGATCTTCATCGCAATCACTCCATGAAATGCATCAACCATAGCAGGTCGGCATCACGGCGCCATGGCGAAATCAGCCGATCCGTGTGGCGCAAAGACGCTCCTCGTCCAGCACCACGCCAAGGCCCGGCGCATTGCCCAGCTCCAGCCAGCCGTCGTGGTGCCTGAGCGGCGAGACCATCGGATAATCCCGCCGCACCTCGCTCCATTCGGGATTGTCGTAAGGGTATTCGAGAAACGGCGCATCGCCCGCACCTGCCGTCAGATGCGCATTGGCGAGAACTCCGATCCCGTTCGTCCAGCTATGGGGCGTGAACATCACGCCCGCCTCGCGCGCCTGATAGACCAGCCGCCGGCAACCGGTAATGCCGCCCACCAGTGCCACATCCGGCTGGATCACATCGAAGGCGCGTTCCTCGATGATGTCGCGAAACTCGTAAAGCTCACGAGTCATCTCGCCGCCTGCGATCCTGACAGACGTCGCCTCCTTCAAAGCCTCCATCCCCTTTCTGTCGGAACGGAACAGCGGTTCCTCCATCCAGTAGACGTCGAGCTTCTCCAGTTCCTTCGCAACCGCAAGCGCATCCTTGAAGCTCCAGGGCAAGGTCGTGTCCCAAGGCATGCGCCAGCCTTGGTTACAGTCGACCATCAATTCCAGCTTGGTCCCAACCCTTGACCTGATCGCTTCCAGCGCCTTCACGTCATCACGCCAACTGGTCCGCCCACCGGCGGAAGATGAAAAGCGCACTTTCATTGCCGGAAAACCTTCGTCGATATAACGCTCCGCCTGATCTGCCATCGCCGAAGGCTCACGCAACACGCCGGAAGACGCATAGAGCCTCACCCTGTCCGATCGCCCGCCAAGCATCCTCCATACCGGCTCGCCGGTAATCTTGCCGGAAAGATCCCACAGCGCCAGATCCAGCGGCCAGCAGCGACCATAATGAAAGTTGATATGCGACAAGACCTCGTAATGCCGCTCCAGATGCCGCGGGTCCTCACCGATAAACAGGTCTTCATGCCCCTCGAACCCTTTCATCAGGTCGCCCGAACCGATCCCCTCACGACCCTCATCATCCCTCACCCTGACGATCGTCGCATCGAAATGCCCCCGCGCGCGCCCATCCCAGCTCGCCTTGAATGGCGGATCGAGAGGGAGACGGTGATGGGTGATCTCGATGGATGTGATGCGGGTCATATGGTCCTCTCCCACTTCAGACTAGGCGTCTCTCGGCTGCTTGTGCATGGATCCTCGGGTCAAGCCCGAGGATGACGAGTTTGTGGCTGGCGGCAAATCTCAAACGCTAACATTGCGGTTTGTGGAGCGCTTGATTGGTGACCCATGGCACTCAGTTTCAACCGTCATCCTCGGGCTGGACCCGAGGATCCGCACACAAGCCGGTCGCCCTTCACCATCAGCATGTACCCACAGGCGATCGAGAAAACCTCACCCGAACTGCTGCCAGATCGTCTTGTAGTCGCAATACTTGTCAATCGCATGCACCGAGCGATCCCGCCCGAAACCGGACTGTTTGAAGCCGCCGAACGGTGTCGAGAAATTCGACATGTCATAGCTATTGATCCACACCGTACCGGCATGCAGCGCCTCGGAAAAGCGATGTGCGCGGTCCATGTCTTTCGTGAACACGGCACCTGCCAACCCGTAGATCGTATCATTCGCAAGCCTTAGCGCCTCTTCCTCCGTATCGAAGGGGATCGCCGCCAGAACCGGCCCAAAAATCTCCTGCTGAGCAAGGCTCATGTCGTTGGTCATGTCGACGAACACGCCGGGCGAGATGTAATAGCCGCCCGTTTCCGACATCACCTGCTCGGCCCCGAAGGCACGCCGTGCACCATCCTTCTCGCCATCGGCGATCATGCCGAGCACTTTTCGCATATGGGCTTCCTCGATCAGCGCGCCGATCTGCGCCGACGGCTCGAACGGATGTGCCAGCGCGATATCGCTCTTCGTCACCGCCTCGATCTTCTCGATCAGTCTCTCCTGTACCGAACGCTGCACCAGAAGCCGTGTCGAGGCATGGCAGGTCTCGCCTGAATTGTAGAAACAGCCCCAGGCGACGGCCGAGGCCGCCGCATCGAGATCAGCATCTTCAAACACGACGAGTGGCGACTTGCCGCCGAGCTCCAGCGCCACGCGCTTGACGTTGGATTGCGCCGCATAGCCCATGATCAGCTTGCCCACCTCCGTCGAGCCGGTAAAGGCGATCATGTCGACATCCATATGCAGCGCCAGCGGCTTGCCCGCCTCCTCGCCGTAACCGGTGACGACATTGAAGACACCGGCTGGAAGCCCCGCTTCAATCGCCAGCGCCGCCAGCCGGATGGCCGAAAGCGACGATTGCTCTGCCGGCTTCAGTACCACCGAATTGCCGGCAGCAATCGCCGGCCCGAGCTTCCACGCATCGATGATCATCGGATAGTTCCACGGTGTAATCACCCCGATCACCCCGATCGGCACCTTGCACACCAGAGCCCGGGCATTCGGCCCTGTCGGCGCGATCTCGTCATAGAGCTTGTCGATCATTTCCGCATAAAACTGGATACCGTCGGCACAAAGCCGGACATCGACATTCAGCGACGCCAGCACCGGCTTGCCGACATCCAGCGTCTCCAGCATCGCCAGCTCTTGCGCATGAGCGCGGATCAACTCCGCCCATTTCAGCATTATCCGCTTCTTCTCCAGCGGCTCCTGTCTCCGCCAGACAACACTCTCGAAGGCAGCTCGCGCGGAAGCCACTGCAAGATCGATATCACCCACTCCACCGCGTGCCAGAACCGCACCCGGTTTGCCGTCCATCGGCCGCTTACGGATGAATGTCTCACCAGACAGCGCATCGCGACACTCGCCGTCGATGAAATGCCGGCCCTCCAGCTTGAGATCGGAGAGAGCGTTTTCCCAGTATTCACGGCTGTAGGTCTTTGTCATCGCAGCACCTCGTCAAAGCGTTTTCGGCAGCGTCATGATCTTCGCCGCAAAGGCATCGATATCGGCATCCGTGACCTCTCGAATGGTAGAGCGCCGCATCGGCTGGTTTTCGGGCGCCCGCATCTCAGCAGCCAGATCCTGCGCAGAAAACCCGCCGAACACCTTCGGCAAGGCCCGCTCGACACCACAGCGATCCATCATCTTGGACACGAAAGCAGGCAGTTGAGTAGCAACGGATAGCCCGATCGCCCGCGCTGCCTCGTTGAGATCGGTCGTATCTTTCTCGAGCAGCCACGGAAGCGTCGCCTCGAAACCCAGCGCAGTGGCAAGCCCATGATGCACGGGGGCGAGCCCTGCAAGCGCATGGCTGATGTTGTGAGCGATCGCCGTGCCACAATTGTCGATGGCGATGCCGGCATAACAGGACCCGAGCAGCACCTTTCCGCGCGCCTCCAGATTTCCCGGCGCCTTGACCGCCGCCTCCAGCGAGCTTGCGACCAGCCGCAACGCCTCATGCGCATAGAGCTTTGCTCCGGCATGGGCCCAAACTGGGGAGTTACGGTTGGTCGCGGCCTCGAAAGCGTGAATGAAGGCGTCCATGCCGCACCATGAAGTCAGATTCGGTGGCAGCGAGATCGTCAGTTCGGGATCGAGCAGCACCAAATCCGCCTTGGTTTCCGGCCCCCAGATCCAGAGTTTTCTCCCATCCGGCCCGGCAAAGATGTTGGTGGCGGACGTCTCCGATCCGGTCCCGGCCGTGGTCGGAACCATGATCTTCTTCAGCGGCTTCTTCGGAAAAGGATTGGCAGCCAGCGCATAAAACATCGGGTCCTCGCCCGACGCGGCACAACAGGCCGCCACCTTGGCAATATCGAGCGCCGAACCACCACCGACACCGATCACCATGTCGGCTCCCCTCGCCATCTCGCTGGCGGCTCTCAGATGCTGAAGCTTTGGTTCACCGGAGAAATCGGAATAAAGCCGCGGCTCAATTCCGGCCTCCGCCAGTCCCCTTGCAAGGTCGTTCGCCAGACCTCTTGCGGCGAGAAAGCCGTCCATGACGATGAGGGCAGCACGTATGCCCTCGAAGTTTTTGACCATGTCCGCCAAGCTGCCGAAAATGCCGGCCCCGAAGCGGATTTCGGGAATGAAGGAGGTGGAGAACTGCATGGCGGCCCGTGATGGTGAAACGAACATCCATACTCTGCATCACAATCTCAGCTCTTCAAATCCGTCAAAATCTCGGCATATTTGATGATCTGGGATCATGGAGGAATAGATGCTGGACCGCATACCGCTGGAGGCTTTCCGGGTTTATGACGCCGCCTGCCGGTTCATGAACTTTTCCCGAGCCGGCCGTGAACTGCACATAACCCAGGCCGCAGTCAGTCGCCGTATTCAGGGTCTTGAGGAACAGCTCAGAGCAAAGCTCTTCACCCGCCGCGGCCGCAACCTTGCCCTCACGTCGGAAGGCGAACGGTTGGCCCAGCGGGTTCGCGCCACGCTTGAATATCTGGAAGAAAGCCTCGAGCCCTTTCGCGGCGGTGGCTTTGAGACCATCTCGATTGCCGCAAGTGGCTCGGTCTCGCATCTCTGGCTCGCCAAGCGTCTCAAGGATTTCGACAAAGGCAATCCATCCGTTTCCGTAAGGCTGCTGACCACGGACGCCCCCTCCGAACTAGCCTCGGAGGCCAACGATCTCGTCATTCTCTATTCCACCGGCGAGCACCCACGCTGGAACCTGACGCCGCTGATGAAGGAAGTGCTGGTGCCGGTCGCCTCGCCGGATTTTATTCAAAGAAATAGCCTCAACCCGGCCTTGATCCGGCCCGACGAGATCGCCCGCCTCGACCTGATCGACTACGAGCGCTTCAACGCCCACTGGATTTCCTTCCGCCAATGGTTTGCGCGGCTCGCCATTCCGCCCAAGGTGCGTATTGCGCCCCGACTTTCCTTTTCCACCTATTCGCTTGCGGTTGATGCGGCTTTGCGAGGAGAAGGCATCACGCTCGGCAGCATCGGCCTCATTGCCGATGAATTGGCTTCAGGTACACTCATCGAGCTTGGAACGCATCGCCTCGACACTGGCTACGGCTACCACCTCGGCACCCCGCGTTATCGCTCGCTGACGCCAGGCGCGATACGGCTGCATCAGCATCTGTTATCGGGAATATAGACAGAAAGTGGCTATAGTTGACGAGCGGCCCCGCTCCACGTCGTCATCCTCGGGCTTGTCCGGAGGATCTGCTGTCGCTTCAGCTCCCGTTAGGTTTCAGATTCGGCGATCTGGTTAGATCCTCGGGACGAGCCCAGGCATGACGGCGAGAGACCTTAAAACGCAAAAAGCGGCCCGCAAGGACCGCCTTTCAAACTGCGATGTCGCGCAAATTACGCGGCGACAACGATACCGTTCAGCTGCGTCAGGTCCGTCAGGAACTGCTCGAGACGGGTCTTGTGCTCATCGCCCGTCGCTTTGCCGATCTCGGCCTGCGTGGTTTCGATGCGGCTCTGCAGCGTGTCGACCGTCAGTTCGGCAGCAGGGATGGCGGCGTCTGCCAGCAGCGTACAGCTATCCGGCAGGATGTCGGCAAAACCGCCGAACACGACGTATTTGTTGACCTGTCCCGAAGCGAGTTTCACCGAAACCACGCCCGGCTTGATGGTCGTCATCGTCGGCGCGTGGCTTGCAAGCACCGTCATTTCGCCAAGCGTCGCCGGGATCACCACTTCGGATACTTTTTCCGAAACGAGCAGGCGCTCGGGCGAAACCAGTTCAAAATTGAAAGCGTCGGCCATGAAGGTCCACTTCCCCTAATTCCCACGTCGATGAATATCTTTACGCGGGCTTGCGTGTCTTATGCAGGAATGACGCGCCGAGATATCCGGCGCGCCGTTACAATTTCCAATTAAGCGGCTTCGGCCAGCTTCTTTGCCTTTTCGATCGCTTCTTCGATCGAGCCGACCATGTAGAATGCAGCTTCCGGCAGGTGGTCGTAGTCGCCGTTGACGAGACCCTTGAAGCCCTTGATCGTGTCTTCGAGAGCAACCAGCTTGCCCGGCGAACCGGTGAAGACTTCGGCAACGAAGAACGGCTGGCTCAAGAAGCGCTCGATCTTGCGGGCGCGGGCAACGGTCATCTTGTCCTCTTCGGACAGTTCGTCCATGCCGAGGATGGCGATGATGTCCTGCAGCGACTTGTAACGCTGCAGCGTCGTCTGAACCTTACGGGCGATCTCGTAATGCTCTTCGCCCACAACCAGCGGGTCGAGCATGCGCGAGGTCGAGTCGAGCGGGTCGACGGCCGGGTAGATACCCTTTTCAGCGATCGAACGCGACAGAACCGTCGTTGCGTCCAGGTGGGCGAACGAGGTTGCCGGTGCCGGGTCGGTCAAGTCGTCGGCGGGAACGTAGATGGCCTGAACCGAGGTAATAGAACCGGTCGTTGTCGTGGTGATGCGTTCCTGCATCTGACCCATGTCGGTGGCGAGCGTCGGCTGATAACCAACGGCCGAAGGAATACGGCCGAGAAGAGCCGACACTTCCGAACCAGCCTGGGTGAAGCGGAAGATGTTGTCCACGAAGAACAGAACGTCCTGGCCCTTGTCGCGGAAATCTTCAGCGATCGTCAGACCGGTCAGAGCAACGCGTGCACGTGCGCCCGGCGGTTCGTTCATCTGGCCGTACACCAGCGCAGCCTTGGAGCCTTCGCCGCCGCCGTGCTTGTTGACGCCCGATTCGATCATTTCGTGGTAAAGGTCGTTACCTTCACGGGTACGCTCGCCAACGCCGGCGAATACGGAGTAACCGCCGTGAGCTTTGGCGACGTTGTTGATCAGTTCCATGATGAGAACGGTCTTGCCAACGCCGGCGCCGCCGAACAGGCCGATCTTACCGCCCTTTGCGTAAGGAGCGAGAAGGTCGACGACCTTGATGCCGGTGACCAGGATCTGGCCTTCTGTCGACTGCTCGACATAGGAAGGAGCTTCCTGGTGGATGGCGCGCAACGTAGAGCGGTCCAGCGGACCAGCTTCGTCAACCGGCTCGCCGATGACGTTCATGATACGGCCGAGCGTCTGATCGCCAACCGGAACCGAGATCGGAGCGCCCGTGTCGCTGACCTTCTGGCCGCGGACGAGACCTTCGGTCGAGTCCATGGCAATAGTGCGGACCTGGTTTTCACCAAGGTGCTGCGCGACTTCGAGAACCAGGCGGTTGCCGTTGTTCTCGGTCTCGAGCGCGTTGAGGATCGCCGGCAGTTCGCCGTCGAACGCGACGTCTACGACAGCGCCGATAACCTGGGTCACTTTGCCGAGGGACGAGCCCGTTGCGGTAGCCATGATTCTTACCCTCTTCTTTTCGGTCAGAGCGCTTCCGCGCCCGAAATGATTTCGATGAGTTCCTTGGTGATCTGTGCCTGACGCTGACGGTTGTAGGACAGCGTCAGCTTGTTGATCATGTCACCAGCGTTGCGCGTTGCGTTGTCCATCGCGGACATCTGCGCACCGTAGAAGGAAGCGTTGTTTTCGAGCAGTGCCCGGAAAATCTGGACTGCGATGTTCTTCGGCAGCAGTTCTTCAAGGATCTCTTCTTCGCTCGGTTCGTATTCGTAGAACACAGGCGAAGCAGCGTCCGTAGCAGCCGCCTCGAACTTGGCGGGAATGATCTGCTGCGCGGTCGCGACCTGCGAGATCACCGACTGGAAGCGCGCAAAGAACAGGGTCGCAACGTCGAATTCACCGGCATTGAACATGTCCAGCACCTTGCCCGCGACTTCATCAGCCTGGACGAAACCGAGCTGCTTCACTTCGCGGAAGGTGATGTAGTGAACGATGTTGTCCTTGAACGAACGACGCAGAACGTCATTGCCCTTGCGGCCGACCGTGAGGATCTTGACTGTCTTGCCCTGCGCGATGAGCTTCAAGGCATGATCGCGCGCCAGACGAATGATCGAGGAGTTGAAACCGCCGGCAAGGCCGCGCTCGCCGGTGGCAACGACCAGGAGATGAACCTGATCCTTGCCGGTGCCGGAAAGCAGAAGCGGTGCACCCGCATTGCCGGCGTTGGCAGCCGAAAGGCTCGCCAATACCTTGTTCATCCGCTCTGCGTAAGGACGGGCGGCTTCGGCCGCTTCCTGCGCACGACGCAGCTTCGCCGCGGCGACCATTTTCATCGCCTTGGTGATCTTCTGCGTCGCCTTGACGGAGGCGATCCGGTTTTTCAGATCCTTAAGTGAAGGCATCCGTTATCGGTCCTTAAGCTAGATCCGTACTTTTAGGCGAAAGACTTCGAATAGGCGTCGAGCGCCGACTTGAGCTTCGCCTTCGTGTCGTCCGAGATCTGCTTCTCGGTGCGGATCGTGTCGAGAACTGCCTTGCCTTCCGAACGGAGGTAGGAGAGCAGACCCTGTTCGAACTTGCCGACATCGGAAACCGCGATCTTGTCGAGGTAACCGTTGACGCCTGCGAAGATCACGGCAACCTGTTCTTCCGTCTTGAGCGGCGAGAACTGCGGCTGCTTCAGAAGTTCGGTCAGGCGTGCACCGCGGTTAAGCAGGCGCTGCGTCGAGGCGTCGAGGTCGGAACCGAACTGCGCGAACGCAGCCATTTCACGATACTGGGCAAGCTCGCCCTTGATCGAACCGGCAACCTGCTTCATCGCCTTGACCTGAGCGGCCGAGCCAACGCGGGAAACCGACAGACCGACGTTAACGGCCGGACGGATACCCTGGTAGAACAGGTCGGTTTCGAGGAAGATCTGGCCGTCGGTGATCGAAATCACGTTGGTCGGAATGAAGGCCGAAACGTCGTTACCCTGGGTTTCGATGACCGGCAGAGCCGTCAACGAACCGGCGCCGCGCTCGTCGGAGAGCTTTGCTGCGCGCTCTAGGAGACGCGAGTGCAGATAGAAGACGTCGCCCGGATAAGCTTCGCGGCCCGGAGGACGACGCAGAAGCAGAGACATCTGACGGTAGGCGACGGCCTGCTTGGAAAGGTCGTCATAAGCGATCAGCGCGTGCTGGCTGTTGTCGCGGAAATATTCGCCCATGGCAGCACCGGCAAACGGCGCGAGATACTGCATCGGAGCCGGATCGGATGCCGTGGCAGCAACAACGATCGAATACTGCAATGCGCCGCGTTCTTCGAGAACCTTGACGAACTGGGCAACGGTCGAACGCTTCTGCCCGATGGCAACATACACGCAGAACAGCTTGTCGTTTTCCGGGCCGTTGTCGTGGATCGGCTTCTGGTTCAGGAACGCATCGAGAATGATGGCGGTCTTGCCGGTCTGGCGGTCGCCGATGACGAGCTCGCGCTGGCCGCGGCCAACCGGGATCAGGGCGTCGATGGCCTTGAGGCCGGTCGACATCGGCTCATGAACCGACTTGCGCGGAATGATGCCGGGAGCCTTGACGTCGACGCGCGAACGGCGAGTCGCGTTGATCGGGCCCTTGCCGTCGATCGGGTTGCCGAGCGCGTCAACGACGCGGCCGAGCAATTCCGGACCAACCGGAACGTCAACGATGGCGCCGGTCCGCTTGACGGTGTCGCCTTCCTTGATCGAACGGTCGGAACCGAAGATAACCACGCCGACATTGTCGGATTCGAGGTTCAGAGCCATGCCCCGGATCCCGCCCGGAAACTCGACCATTTCACCAGCCTGCACGTTGTCGAGACCGTAGACGCGGGCGATGCCGTCACCAACGGAAAGAACCTGGCCGACTTCCGAAACTTCGGCATCCTGGCCGAAATTCTTGATCTGGTCCTTGAGAATTGCGGAAATTTCCGCTGCACGGATATCCATCAGCCGACCTCTTTCAATGCAAGCTTAAGGGTGGAAAGTTTGGTGCGAAGGGACGTATCGATTTGACGCGAGCCGACCTTGACGATGAGGCCGCCGAGGATCGACGGATCGATCGTAACGGCGATGGTTACGTCCTTGCCGGTTACGCCCTTCAGCGCCGACTTGAGTTCTTTTTCCTGCGTTGCAGTCAACGCATGAGCCGAAGTGACTTCGGCGGAAATTTCACCGCGATGCTCGGCAGCGATCGCGCGGTAGGCGCGGATCATGCCCGGCAGAGCGAAGAGGCGGCGATTGCCGGCCACAACTTTGAGGAAATTCAAAACGGTCACGGAAAGACCGGCTTTTACAGCTATGGCGCTGACCGCCTTCTGCTGCTCATCTGCAGAAAAGACCGGGCTCGCCACGAGGCGCCGCAAGTCTTCACTTTCGTCCATCATCGCTTGGAACCGATCAAGATCGGCACCGACGGCATCAATCGAACCGGTCTCCGATGCAAGCTCGAATAGCGACAGAGCGTAACGCTCCGCGACACCGGAAATAAGCGGGGATGTCTCGGCCACAGGCATAGTTTCCCTGAATTACACCCCAAGCACCAAGTCCGAAAATGACGATCGGACAAGACCTTGAAATTTATTGAATTTCCATCAGAACCCGCAGAGCCTCCGCTCGCCGTTTCCGACGTTCGCGGTTCGTCTAGCATAGGATGTAGGGACTCGCAACACGCCGAGACGCCGAAAAAGCCGCACCCACAAGGCGATGCAGAGATTATTTGCGGCTTTCGCCAGCAAATCCGGGCCATCGGCATTCGGGCGCGGCGATATGCGACATTAGATGTAGCCGAACACGTAGGCGAGCGGCGCGAGAGACAATACACCCTCAAGTAGAAAAAACGCAATATTCTGCGGCGTTACGCCGCGGTCCACGAAGATCGAAACCAGTCGGCCCACCGCGCCAAGCGCAAGCACCACCCCGGTCGCCATATAGAACCATTCCTGCGCAAGCAGGATCGGCAATACGCCAAGACCTATATAGCGCGCGCCCGCGGCCCTGACCGAGCCGTAGCCTTCCGGCCTTACCTCTCCAACCTGGAAGGCGGAAAGTCGCAGGCAGGCGCCGGGAAACAGAAAGATCAGCAAGCCAAGCAGCGCCGTTACGGCACAGCCGACAAAAGCAATCTGTTCGTTCAGTTCAGTTGGGAAGTAGAATTCCATGCCGTCGCACCCCTTCGAATCGCACTGATTCTAGCCAACAGGGTAAACAAGTTGCAAAGATTAGCGTCGCATCATGCAAACATCGCATTGCGCGAGAGCAAGTGGAGAGCGTCAGTCCGAAGGATTACAGGAAGCTCTGCGGGTCGACGTCGAGCTGAACCTGCACGGTTCCCCGCGCCTTGGGACCATTACCGAGCATCGTCTTCAGAAAAGCCTGCATGTCGGAATTCCGCCGCCCATGAACCAGCAGACGGAAGCGATACCGACCGCGAACCAGCGCGATCGGCGCTTCGGCCGGCCCGAGCACCGCAATGCCGGAAACATGTGGGGCCGCAGCGCGCAACCCGCGGGCATGGTTTTCCGCGTCAGCCCGCGTATCGGCAGAAACGATCAGCGATGCCAGCCGCCCGAACGGCGGCAAAAGCGCCTTCTCACGCTCATTGATCTCGCGTTCGTAAAACGCGGTGGAATCACCCGAGACGATCGCCTGCATAACCGGATGCATAGGCTGGAATGTCTGGATCAAGCCATGACTCTTCAAGCCCGTACGCCCGGCGCGCCCGGTCACCTGGCTGAGCAGCTGGAATGTCCGCTCGGCCGCCCGCGGATCGCCGTTCGACAGGCCGAGATCCGCATCGACAATGCCGACCAGCGTCATCAGCGGAAAGTTGTGCCCCTTGGCGACAAGCTGCGTGCCGATGACGATATCGACATCCCCCTTGGCGATCGCTTCAAGCTCCAGCCGCATGCGCTTCACGCCGCCGAGAATGTCGGAAGACATGACGATCGTGCGCGCATCTGGAAAATGCTTCTCGACCTCTTCGGCGATACGTTCCACGCCGGGACCGCAGGCAACGAGATGATCGAGCGTGCCGCATTCCGGGCAGGCTTCCGGCGTCGGCTGGTGATAACCGCATTGATGGCACTGGATCTGGTTTCTGAACCGGTGCTCGACCAGCCAGCTCGAACATTGCGGGCACTGGAACCGGTGGCCGCACACCCTGCAGAGCGTCAGCGGCGCATAACCGCGACGATTGAGAAACAGCAGCGACTGTTCCTTTTTTTCCAGTGTCCGCGCCATCGCCCTCAAAAGCAGCGGCGACAGAAACCCGCCGCGCTCGGGCGGATGCCGACGCATGTCGATCAGATGCAGGTCGGGCAACGCCGCATCGCCGAAACGCGTCGGCAACTGCACGAGATTGTAGCGCCCCGACAATCCGTTGACCTGACTTTCCACCGATGGCGTGGCGGATACCAGCACGACCGGAAAATCGCCGATTCTGGCCCTTACCACCGCCATGTCGCGGGCATTGTAGAAAACACGATCCTCCTGCTTGTAGGCAGGGTCATGCTCTTCGTCGACAATGATGAGGCCAAGCTCTTCGAAGGGCAAAAATAGCGCGGAGCGGGCACCGGCAACCACCCTCACCTCACCTGTCACCACGCCGCGCCAGACCTTTTCGCGCATACGCGGGGAAAGATCGGAATGCCATTCGGCAGGCTTGGCCCCGAATCGCTGCTCGAAACGCTCAAGGAATGCGGGGGTAAGCGCGATTTCGGGCAGAAGGATCATCACCTGCTTGCCGCGCCTCAGTGTTTCGGCCACGGCCTCGAAATAGACCTCCGTCTTGCCCGAACCGGTAACGCCGTCGATAAGCGAGGCGGCAAACCCGCCCGCCTTGATTGAACTGACGATCTCTTCGGCCGCTTGCTTCTGCGGTCCTTCGATGCGCGGCGCGATGTAATCCGGCTCCGGCCGCGCCACGACAGGCGGCGGAGGCAGGAATATCGTGTCGAACATCCCCTGCTTGATCAGCCCGTCAATGACGCTGAGCGACACGCCCGCGGCATGCGCCATGCCGCTGCGGGTCCACGGCACGTCCTGCTCCTTTGCCAGATCGAGCACACGGGTTCTGGCCGGGGTAAGCCGATCCGGCTCGCCACCGAGATACCGCAGGCCCTCCACCATCGGCTCGGGATCAAGTGCGGCAGGCGCGCGGATCGCCATGCGGGCAACCAGGCCAGGCGGAGACAATGTATAGGCAGACACCCAATCAACGAAATCGCGCATGTCCTTCGACAAAGGCGGGCAATCGAACACGAGCGTGATCGGCCGAAGCTTCTTGGGATCGAGACGTTCGTCGTTCTCGCCGTCCCAGACGACGCCGATCACCTGCCTCGGCCCGACCGGTACCTGTACGACGGAACCCGGCTCGACATGCATGCCCTCAGGCACTGCATAACTATAGGCAACTGGAACCGGCAGCGGCACCAGAACCGGCACGACGCGAACCGGTTTCGGCGACGGCAAAAGCGCGTCACCGAACAGCGAAGCCATCATGTCAGAAGAATCCTTGCCCATGCGCGGCGACCATGCCGAAAGACGGAACAAAAGTGAACAGTCAGATGAAGAAAATCAGGCCGTGGCGGCAAGCGTCGGCACAGTCTGGAACTCGAAACGCGCATCGCCATCCCGGGCCAGGTCGAAAACCGTGTGGTTCTCCAGTGCCTTGGTGACTTCGGCCGGATCGCCCTCCAGTGCCTCCGGCTGGATCATGTGACCGACGGTAAAGTCGAACCGGTTGCCCTTCTTGTTGAGCAATTCATAAAACACCGTCATGTCGCGCAACTCGGTCGACCACTTGGCGAACCAGTAGAACAGGCCGGAATTGCGCGCAGTGATATGGATTGGCAGGATCGGCAGATTGTATTTGCGTGCCAGGCTGACAGCGGATGTTTTCCACGGACGCTCGTTCAGCTTTCCATTCGCCCAATAGGCGATGCGGCCGGACGGAAACAGCACCATCACCTTGCCGTCCTCGACCGCCTTGTTGGTCAGGATCAGCGTCTCGCGGGTCTTCAGCTTGCTCTTGTATTCGTCACGCCATTCGACCGGGATGATCATCTCGGCAAACCGCGGGTTGACGCGCACAGCATCGCGATTGGCAAACACCATCAGGTCAGGCCGCTTCGCCTTCAACAGGTCGAAGAGCGCCACCCCATCGGCAATCCCGGTCGGGTGATTGCTGACTAGAATGAAACCGCCCTTTTCCGGAATACGCTCGACATGCTTGGCCTCGATCTGCAGCTTCAGCAGATCGCTCATATATTCAAAGCACTGGAAACCGCTTTTCGGCGCAACGTCGTCGGCGAATTCGATGGCTTTTCCGTATCGCAGCAGCGTGTAGAGAAAAGGCCGCATCACCGGCCAGAACGGGCTGCCGACGATCCTCTGGCCGCGCTCACCGATCAGCGTATCGACGATATGCCCCGGCCGGCCGCGGGAGTTGAGTGTGATGGTCTCCGCGAATTGACTGAATGTCGTCGAATTGTCACGGCGGGCCATACAAACTCCTTGCGCAGGGCAACCTTGTGGCAGCCCTGTATGATAAAACTTTGGCAGACGGCGCAGGCTTAGTATTTCCGTAACGCTGTCGGTAGCAATCTGGTGCTCCTTTCCACCAAAATCAACGGTCGAGACGCTTGAACGAACTGCTGATCATCGCCGCGCCCGATCTCGCCGCCAAGCGCCACGAATGGCTGGAAAGCCTGAAAAGCGAGCGCCGGCTGTCGCCCAACACGCTCGATGCCTATGAGCGCGACACACGGCAATTCCTTACCTTCCTGACCGGTCATCTCGCCGGCCCGCCGGCGATTTCCGACATCCACACGCTCCGCCCGGCAGACCTGCGTTCGTTTCTCGCCGCCCGTCGCCGTGATGGTTCAGGCTCCCGCTCGCTCGGCCGCCACCTTGCAGGCCTCCGTTCCTTCCTGAGCTACATGGAGCGTCAGGGACTGGTGAATGCCGCAGCAGCCGGTGCAATCCGAGCACCGAAACAGCCGAAATCGCTCCCCAAACCGCTGAGCGACCGGCAGGCGACAAGCCTCACCACGACCGAAACCCAGCTCCAGGACGAGCCCTGGATCGCCGCACGCGATGCCGCTGTCCTGGCGCTTCTCTATGGCTGTGGCCTGCGCATTTCCGAAGCACTCGGGCTTCTTCCCGGCGAGATCGAACCCGGCACGACAACGCTGCGCATCAAGGGCAAGGGCGGCAAGACCCGCATCGTGCCGCTTCTTGCCGTCGTGGCGGATGCCGTCACCCGTTACCGCGATATCTGCCCCTATCATCTGACCGACGAAAAGCCTCTCTTCCGTGGTGCGCGTGGCGGCCCGCTACAGCCGGCAATCATCCAGCGCCAGATGCAGAAATTGAGAAGCGCCTTTGGCCTGCCGGATACGGCGACGCCCCATGCGCTGCGCCACTCCTTCGCCACCCACCTGCTTGCCGGCGGCGGCGACTTGCGCACCATTCAGGAACTGCTCGGCCATGCCAGCCTGTCGACGACGCAGGTCTATACCGGCGTCGATACCTCGCGCCTGCTGGAAGTGTATGACCGCGCCCATCCTCGCGCTTAAGGCCGGGGCCTGTGAACCAATCGGTAACCAATCCCGTTAAGCAACTGTCGAAGCCGCGATGATACGTTTTGGACCGATTAATCCGGATCCGTGACATGAATTCTTCATTCCTCGACAGCCCCCTTTTCGAACGCCTGCAGGGTTTTGCGCTCTGGCTGCTCGCGTCACTGCATGTCGTGGCCCTCGCCTCGCTGATCCTCATACTCGGCATGCTCTCGTCTGCCGATGCACAGGACGCCGCCTGCCATGGGGTTAATCTCGTCGACGAGATGAGATCAGAAAATCCGGATGCTTATGCCAGGGCTCTTGCGGAGGCCGAAAAGGTCCCAAACGCCAAGGGGATTTTCTGGAAAATAGAAAAGCCGGGCGTCGCCACCTCCTATCTGCTCGGCACCATGCATGTCACCGATCCGCGCGTCCTCAAGATGCCGCCCGGAGCCGACAAGGCGCTCGCCGGTGCCGGAACAATCGTCATCGAATCCAACGAGATCCTTGACGACAAGAAGGCCATGGCCGGCATTCTCGCCAAGCCGGAACTGACCATGCTGACCAACGGCAACACGATCGAAAAGCTGATGAAGCCGGACGATCTTGCCGTGCTTGAAGACGGATTGAAGAAGCGCGGCGTGCCGCTGGCGACCGTCTCACGCATGCAGCCGTGGATGCTGATGTCGCTCGTGTCGCTGCCGGCCTGCGAACTCGCCCGCAAGGGAAACACAGCCTTCCTCGACAAGAGTATCGCACTGGATGCCGCAGCCGAGGGAAAACCGGTCGAAGGCCTGGAAACGCTCGCCGAACAGCTAACCGCCATGGCCTCGATCCCGACCGAGATGCACCTGAAATCGCTGGTCGAAACGATCAAGCTTGGCCCGAAAATGGATGACGTCTTCGAGACGATGACGCAGCTTTATCTCACTGGCGAGATCGGCTTCACCATGCCTTTCCTGAAGCAGGTCGCACCTGATGGAAGCGACAATGCCGGTTATACGGAGTTCGAGGAACTGATCGTCACCAAGCGCAACCACCTCATGGCCGAACGCGCAGCACCTATCCTCAGCGAAGGCAATGTCTTCATGGCCGTCGGCGCCCTCCATTTGCCCGGCAAGGACGGCTTGGTGGAACTTCTGCGCAAACAGGGCTTCACGCTTACACCTGCCGGCTGAACGAAAGCCGTCTTACCCGCTCGTCATCCGGCGCAAGATATTGGTCTTCCAGTAGAACTGATGCACCAGCACACCGAGTATGTGCAGACAGATCAGCACCCACAGGGCCGTCTTCATCCAGCCGATATGGGCGAATGCCGCCATGCTGTTCTTGAAATAGAAGGCCCCGATCCCGGCAAGCGGCATGATGATGAACATCGCGTAGAGCGACCAATGCGTGATCGTCGCCACGACGCGCGAAAAAGCAGGCTCCGCTTCCGGATGCGGCGGAGCGCCGAGCGCTATGCGAAGACAGAGCCGGGTCAGGGCCAGCGCCAGTATCGCAATCCCTACATAGGCATGGATATTGGCGGACGTCATGATCTCGGGCGGGATCGGCTTGTCGCCGAAATAGAGTTCCCCGAATGCCGTCATCGCATCGGAAAACAGGAGATTGAACAGGATCAGCACGGCCATCAGCCAGTGCAGGACGCGCTGCGACAGAGAGAATGCGGTCTTCATGTCCGTCACTTTCCTGAGAGAGCAATAAGACAGGGAGTTTAGGACAGATGCGGAAAAGAAAAAGGCGGGACCGAAATCCCGCCTTTCGCATCTCGAATTATTCGCACCGATTACATATGGATCGGCTTGGCAAAAGTCGAAAGAGCGGCTTCCTTGACGGCTTCCGACATGGTCGGGTGTGCGTGGCAGGTGCGGCCGAGATCTTCCGACGAGCCGGAAAATTCCATCAGCACGGTGATCTCGTGGATCATCTCGCCGGCGCCGAAGCCGACGATGTGACCGCCGAGAACCCGGTCGGTTTCCTTGTCGGCGAGGATCTTGACGAAACCGTCGGTCGCCAGCATGGCGCGGGCACGGCCGTTGGCGGTGAACGGGAACTTGCCGACCTTGTAGGCGATGCCCGCAGCCTTCAGTTCTTCTTCCGTCTTGCCGACAGAAGCGACTTCCGGCTGGGTGTAGACGACGCCCGGAATGACGTCATAGTTCACGTGACCACGCTGACCGGACAGGATTTCGGCGAGAGCGACGCCCTCGTCTTCAGCCTTGTGCGCCAGCATCGGGCCCTTCACCACGTCGCCGATCGCATAGATGCCGGCAACATTGGTCTTGAAGCCATGGTCGATCTCGACGCGACCACGATTGTCTAGCACGACGCCTGCAGCTTCAAGGCCCAGGCCTTCAGTGTAAGGCTTGCGGCCGGTGGAGATCAGCACGACGTCTGCCTCAACGGTAACCGCATCGCCACCCTTGACCGGCTCGTAGGTGACCTTGGCGCCGGTAGCAGTCTTTTCGACGGCCGTAACCTTTGCTTCGGTACGGATATCCATGCCCTGCTTGGCGATCATCCGCTGGAACTGCTTCGACACGTCGGCATCCATGGCGCCGAGCAGCTTGTCGAGATATTCGATCACGGTGACCTTGGCGCCGAGACGCATCCACACCGAGCCGAGTTCGAGGCCGATGACACCGCCGCCGACAACGATCATGTTCTGCGGAACTTTTTCCAGCGAAATCGCGCCCGTCGACGACACGATCACCTTCTCGTCGATCTCGACATTAACGCCCGGGATGCCGGCAACGTCGGAGCCGGTGGCGATGACGATGTTCTTCGTCTCAAGCTCCTGAACCTTGCCGTCTTCACCCGTGACGGAAACCTTGCCGGCGGCAACGATCTTGCCGGCGCCGATAAAGCCGTCGATCTTGTTCTTCTTGAACAGGAAGGCGACGCCATCGGTGTTCGACTTGATGGTCGCATCCTTGTGAGCCATCATCTTGGTGAGGTTCAGCGTAGGCGCTGCAACTTCCACACCCAGCGTATCGACGCCATGGGCGACCTGGTGGAACATTTCCGAAGCATGCAGAAGAGCCTTCGACGGAATGCAGCCGACATTCAGGCAGGTGCCGCCATAGGTGGCGCGCTTTTCGACGACCGCGACCTTCAGGCCGAGCTGTGCTGCCTTGATTGCGCAGACATAACCGCCCGGGCCACTACCGATAACGACGACATCATAAGCCATGTTCTAATTCCTGATTTCTGGTTTTGGCAGGCTCATTCCCGCCAGCGTTTCGAGAATGGCCCTCAGGCCGCTTTTTCAGTTGCGAGTTTAATTCCGAGCGCGATGAACACCACGCCGCTGGTCCGGTCGATCCACTTGCTGGCACGCGAAAACGCCGCCCGCATGCGCGGCGTCGTCATGAACGTGCTGACGCCGACGAACCAGATGATCAGGCAGGTCGCCATCACCAGCCCGTAGCCGAACTTGATCGCCATCGGCGTATGGGCGCCAACGACGGTCGAGAAGATCGACAGGAAGAAGAAGACCGGCTTCGGGTTGAGCGCGTTCGCGGCAAAGCCGAGCGAGAATGCCTTTAGCGCCGACTGGCCCCGCTTGACGCCATCAACCTGCCCATCCGCTGGAACGCTGATCTCGGTCCTGCCCGCCTTCAGCGCCTTCACACCGATATAGACCAGATAGGCGACACCCAGCCATTTAACGATGTTGAACAGATAGACCGACTGCGAAATGATCAATCCGAGACCGAGGATCGTGTAGCTGACATGGAACATCAGCGCCGTGCCGATGCCGAAGCTGGTGATGATCGCCTGCCGGCGGCCATGGACCAGCGCCTGCCGCATCACCATAGCAAGATCCGCCCCCGGCGAGACGATCGCAAAGGAGAAGATCGCCATCAGCGAGATCAGTTCGATCATATAGGCATGCATGTTGAATATCCCTCAGAGCAGCAGCGCGGCCATCATGATCAGCAGTCCGGCAAGGCTCAATAGCCAGACCATCGAGCGGACATAGGGAATGCCCGCCAGATAGAGCGGAACATAGGCAATCCGCGCGATCAGCCACACCCAGGCGCCACCGATGCCAAGCCCGGTCGGGTCGCCGATAAAGGCAAGCCCGAGAAGCAGGCCGATAAAGGCCGGATAGGTTTCCTGATAGTTCTTCGAGGCGCGCGCAGCACGCCCCGCCGCCGCATTCTTCGGTGCAATATCCTCGTCGCGTGGTCCGGCATTCCATTTGGAACCCAGTTCACGCGTGGCGAGAAATCCCTGCAGCAGAATATGAAAGAGCAGCAGGACCACACTCAGACAAAGCACGACCACAAGATGGGTTGCATTTGCCGAAGCGGGTTCCATGCTGCTCTCCTTAGTTCAGGATGTAAGGCTTGAAGTCTTAGAGATCGAGGACCAGACGTTCCGGATCTTCCAGGCTTTCCTTGACGCGAACGAGGAAGGTGACCGCTTCCTTGCCGTCGACGATGCGGTGATCGTAGGAGAGCGCGAGATACATCATCGGGCGGATGACGATCTGGCCGCCGACGACGACCGGACGCTCCTGGATCTTGTGCATGCCGAGGATACCCGACTGCGGCGCATTGAGGATCGGCGAGGACATCAGCGAACCGTAGACGCCACCATTGGTGATGGTGAACGTGCCGCCCTGCATGTCGGCCATGGAAAGCGAACCGTCACGAGCAGCCTTGGCGAGACGACCGAGTTCCTTTTCGACGCCGGCGATCGAGCGCTGGTCGGCGTCACGGATGACCGGAACGACGAGCCCCTTGTCGGTGCCGACGGCCATGCCGACGTGGCAGTAGTTCTTGTAGATGATGTCGGTGCCGTCGATCTCGGCGTTGACAGCCGGCAGTTCCTTCAGCGCGTGGGTCACGGCCTTGGTGAAGAAGCCCATGAAGCCGAGCTTGACGCCATGCTTCTTCTCGAACACGTCCTTGTAGCGGTTACGCAGGTCCATGACCGCCTTCATGTCCACCTCGTTATAGGTGGTCAGCATGGCGGCGGTATTCTGTGCATCCTTGAGACGCTTGGCGATCGTCTGGCGCAGACGGGTCATCTTCACGCGCTCTTCGCGCGGCGCATCCTCGGCCGAGGAAACCGCGCGCGGAGCAGCCGGAACGGCAGCCGGGGCCGGAGCGGACGGGCCCTTGGCGATGGCGGCGAGAACGTCGCCCTTCAGAACCTGGCCGCGCTTGCCCGAACCGTCGATATCGGCCGTCGAGATGTTGTTGTCGGCAGCAACCTTGGCAGCAGCCGGAGCAGCCGGCATCGACGATGCGGCAGCCGAGGGGGACGCAACTGCGGCAGCGGCCGGTGCGGCAGCCGGAGCAGCTTCTGCAGGCTTTGCAGCAGGAGCGGCGGCAGCCGTGCCAACAGCGCCTTCTGCGATCTGGCCGAGCAGCGCGTCGAGACCGACGGTTTCACCGTTCTGCGCAACGATTTCGGTCAACACGCCGGAAGCCGGGGCCGGAACTTCGACGGTAACCTTGTCGGTTTCCAGTTCGACCAGCGGCTCATCGGCCTTGACCGTATCGCCGACCTTCTTGAACCAGGTGCCGACGGTCGCCTCGCTGACGGACTCGCCGAGGGTTGGAACGCGGATTTCGGTTGCCATGATCTGTTTCCGTTTTTCTCAAGATTCGTTTCGAACAAATTAGGGGAGACGGCTGAAAAATCAGCCGCCGAGAGCGTCTTCGAGGAAGGCTTCCAGCTGTGCCAGATGCTTCGACATCAGGCCGGTCGCCGGCGATGCTGCTGCCGGACGGCCCGTGTAGCGGACGCGCTGATACTTGGCATCGATATGCGCCAGAACCCATTCCAGGTAAGGGTCGATGAACGACCAGGCGCCCATGTTCTTCGGCTCTTCCTGGCACCAGACCATTTCCGCGTTCTTGAAGCGCGACAGCTCGTTGATCAGGGCCTTGGCCGGGAACGGATAAAGCTGTTCGATACGCAACAGGTAGACGTCGTCGATGCCGCGCTTTTCGCGCTCTTCGAGAAGGTCGTAATAAACCTTGCCGGAGCACATCACGACGCGACGGATCTTGGCATCCTTCTGCAGCTTGATCGGGCCGTCCTTGATGACTTCGGCATCGTCCCACAGCAGGCGGTGGAACGAGCTTTCGCCCGCCAGTTCCGCAAGCGTTGAGGTTGCACGCTTGTGGCGCAGCAAGGACTTCGGCGTCATCAGGATCAGCGGCTTGCGGAAGTCGCGCTTCACCTGGCGGCGCAGGATGTGGAAGTAGTTGGCAGGCGTCGTGACGTTGGCAACCTGCATGTTGTCTTCCGCGCAGAGCTGCAGGAAGCGTTCCAGGCGAGCCGACGAATGTTCCGGGCCCTGACCTTCATAGCCGTGCGGCAGAAGGCAGACGAGACCGGACATGCGCAGCCACTTGCGTTCGCCAGACGAGATGAACTGGTCGAACACGACCTGCGCACCGTTGGCGAAGTCGCCGAACTGGGCTTCCCAGAGCGTTAGCGCATTCGGACGTGCCAGCGAGTAGCCGTATTCGAAGCCGAGAACGGCTTCTTCCGACAGCATGGAGTTGATCACTTCATACTTGCCCTGGCCCGGCTGCAGATTGGCAAGCGGGATGTAGCGTTCTTCGGTGTCCTGATCGTAGAGAACCGAGTGACGCTGCGAGAAGGTGCCGCGTTCGCAATCCTGGCCGGAAAGACGGATCTTCGTGCCTTCGACGCAGAGCGAACCGAAAGCAAAGGCTTCCGCCATCGCCCAGTCGAGGCCTTCGCCGGTCTCTACCATCTGCGCACGGTTTTCCATGAAGCGCTTGATCGTGCGGTGCGCGTTGAAACCTTCCGGAATGGTCGACAGCTTGCGACCGATTTCCTTGAGGCTCTTCATCGGCATCGAAGTCTTGCCGCGACGCTGCTCGTCGGCATCGTCGGCGGAACGCAGACCCGACCACTGGCCATCCAGCCAGTCGGCCTTGTTCGGCTTGTAGGCCTGGCCGGCTTCGAACTCGGCGTCGAGATGGGCGCGCCAGTCAGCCTTCATCTTGTCGAATTCGGCATCGGTGATGACGCCTTCGCCAGCCAGACGTTCGGCATAGATCTCGGCCACGGCCTTGTGGGCGCGGATGACCTTGTACATCTTCGGCTGGGTGAACGCCGGCTCATCGCCTTCGTTATGGCCGAAGCGGCGATAGCAGAACATGTCAAGCACGACCGGCTTGTGGAACTTCATCCGGTATTCGGTCGCAACCTTGGCGGCATAGGTGACCGCTTCCGGATCGTCGCCGTTGACGTGGAAGATCGGCGCTTCGATCATCTTGGCAACGTCCGACGGATAGGGCGACGAACGCGAGAAGCCAGGATTGGTGGTGAAGCCGATCTGGTTGTTGATGATGACGTGCATCGTGCCGGCAACGCGGTGACCGCGCAGACCCGACAGGCCGAGGATTTCGGCAACCACGCCCTGGCCCGCAAAGGCCGCATCGCCGTGCAGAAGCAGCGGCAGAACCTTGGAGCGCTCGGAGAGCGGGATGATGTTGTCCTTTTCCCAGACCTTGGCCAGCATGTCCTGCTTGGCGCGGGCCTTGCCCATCACGACCGGGTTGACGATCTCGAGGTGGGACGGGTTTGCGGTCAGCGACAGGTGAACCTTGTTGCCGTCGAATTCGCGGTCGGAAGAGGCACCGAGGTGGTACTTCACGTCGCCCGAACCTTCGACTTCGTCAGGCTTAAACGAACCGCCCTTGAACTCGTGGAACACGGCGCGGTGCGGCTTGCCCATGACGTTGGTCAGAACGTTCAGACGGCCGCGGTGGGCCATGCCAACGATGACTTCTTCAAGACCCAGCTGGCCGCCGCGCTTGATGATCTGTTCGAGTGCCGGGATCAGCGCTTCGCCGCCATCGAGGCCGAAACGCTTGGTGCCCTTGAACTTGACGTCGAGGAACTGTTCGTAGCCTTCGCCTTCGATCAGCTTCGAAAGGATCGCCTTCTTGCCTTCCGGGGTGAAGGCGACGCCCTTGTCCGGACCTTCGATCCGTTCCTGGATCCAGGCCTTTTCTTCCGGGCTCGACATGTGCATGAACTCGACGCCGATCGTCGAGCAATAGGTGCGCTCGAGGATCGCGATCATCTCGCGAACGGTCGCGTATTCCATGCCCAGAACGTTGTCGATGAAGATCTTGCGATCGTAATCGCTCTCTTCGAAGCCGTAGGACTTTGGCGACAGCTCGTTGTAATCCTCGACCGGGCTTGCGATGCCGAGCGGATCGAGCTTGGCGTGCAGGTGGCCGCGCATGCGATAGGCGCGAATCATCATGATGGCGCGCACGCTGTCGCGGCTCGCCTGATGGACGTCGGCTTCGTTGACGGTTGCACCCTTGGCGGCGGCGGCAGCTTCAGCCTTTGCCTTGACCTTGGTTTCGATTGCCTTTTCCACCACCGGCCAGTTGCCGTCGAGAGCGGAAACAAGGTCGCCGCCGGCAGCGATCGGCCAGTTCGAACGTTTCCAGGAAGCGCCCTGCGCTGCCTTCTTCACGTCTTCGGGGCTGTCGGCCAGGGCCTTGAAGAAGGCCTGCCATTCTTCAGAAACCGAATTCGGATCGGCTTCGTAATTGGCATAAAGTTGTTCGATATAGACGGCGTTCGCGCCATCTAGGAACGAAGTGATGAGAAACTGCTCGTTGGCTTCTTGCCGGGACATGGCCTATTGCGGGCGCCGCGCCCGCCTCCTCACGTGGTCGGAACCGAGGACCTCGCCGGCTCCGCATTCTCTGGTCTGTCGTCGTGTCTTGTCGCCGCTGCGACACCGTCTTTTGACGGGTGACCCGCAGGCAAAAAAGCTTCCGCCTGCGGGTTCTAAACCTTGAGGTCCATCGCCGCCTGTCTATCGGCGGCGAGTGACCGTTATGTGGCGTCAGCCCTTGAGGACTTCAACCAGCGTCTTGCCGAGGCGTGCCGGTGACGGCGACACCTTGATGCCTGCTGCTTCCATGGCTGCGATCTTGGATTCCGCATCGCCCTTGCCGCCGGAAACGACAGCACCGGCATGGCCCATGGTGCGGCCCTTCGGCGCCGTACGGCCGGCGATGAAGCCTGCCATCGGCTTCTTGCGGCCCTTCTTGGCTTCGTCGATCAGGAACTGGGCTGCATCTTCTTCAGCCGAACCGCCGATTTCGCCGATCATGATGATCGACTGGGTGGCTTCGTCCGCGAGGAACATTTCCAGCATGTCGATGAATTCGGTGCCCTTGACCGGGTCGCCGCCGATACCGACAGCCGTCGTCTGGCCGAGGCCTTCGTTCGACGTCTGGAAAACGGCTTCGTAGGTCAGCGTGCCCGAGCGCGAAACGATACCGACCGAACCCTTGCGGAAGATCGAGCCCGGCATGATGCCGATCTTGCATTCTTCCGGCGTCAGAACGCCCGGGCAGTTCGGGCCGAGAAGGCGCGACTTCGACTTGTCGAGCTTGGCCTTAACGCGCACCATATCCATGACCGGGATACCCTCGGTGATGCAGGTGATGAACGGAACTTCGGCTTCGATCGCTTCGATGATCGCATCCGCGGCACCTGCCGGCGGAACGTAGATCACGGTCGCATCAGCACCGGTGCGCTCCTTGGCTTCGGCAACCGAAGCGAAGATCGGCAGCGCCGTGCCGTCGACGCCCGACGACCAGGTTTCGCCACCCTTCTTCGGGTGGATACCGCCGACCATCTTGGTGCCGTAGTAAGCAAGCGCCTGTTCTGTGTGGAACGTGCCGGTCTTGCCGGTCAGGCCCTGAACGAGGATCTTGGTGTCTTTATTGACGAGAATAGACATGTATCAGGTTCCTCAGATTAGGCTTTGATCGCCGCAACGATCTTCTTGGCGGCATCGTCCAGATCGTCAGCAGCCGTGATAGCAAGGCCGGATTCGTTGAGGATCTTCTTGCCGAGCTCGACATTGGTGCCTTCGAGGCGAACAACGAGCGGAACCTTCAGACCGACTTCCTGAACAGCTGCGACAACGCCTTCGGCGATGACGTCGCAACGCATGATGCCGCCGAAGATGTTGACGAGGATACCCTCGACCTTCGGGTCAGCGGTGATGATCTTGAAGGCAGCCGCAACCTTCTCCTTGCCGGCGCCACCCCCGACGTCGCAGAAGTTGGCAGGCTCCTTGCCGTAAAGCTTGATGATGTCCATCGTCGCCATGGCGAGACCGGCACCATTGACCATGCAGCCGATATTGCCGTCGAGGGCAACGTAGGCGAGGTCCCACTTGGAGGCTTCGATTTCCTTGGAGTCTTCTTCGGTCTCGTCGCGCAGCGCCTTGACGTCGTCATGGCGGAACAGCGCGTTGCCGTCGAAGGACATCTTGGCGTCGAGAACGCGCAGGTGTCCGTCCTTCATGACGATCAGCGGGTTGACTTCGAGAAGAGCCATGTCCTTTTCGCCGAACGCCTTGTAGAGCGCCGGGAAGAGCGACTTTGCGTCTTCGGCAGCTGCACCCGAGAGTTCGAGAGCCTTGGAGATCTTGGCAACGTCGTCAGCCGTCACACCGGTTCCCGGGTCGATGGCGATCGTGTGGATCTTCTCAGGCGTGTCGTGGGCAACGGCTTCGATGTCCATGCCGCCTTCGGTCGAAACGACGAAAGCAACCTGACCGACGGAACGGTCGACCAGCAGCGAGCAGTAAAGTTCGCGGTCGATGTCTGCACCGTCTTCGATGTAGAGGCGGTTAACCTGCTTGCCGGCTTCGCCGGTCTGCGCGGTTACCAGCGTGTTGCCGAGCATGTCCTTGGCGTGAGCCACGACTTCCTCGATCGACTTGGCCAGGCGAACGCCGCCCTTGGCATCGGGCCCAAGTTCCTTGAACTTGCCCTTGCCGCGACCGCCGGCATGGATCTGGCTCTTGACGACGTAGAGCGGGCCTGGGAGCTGCTTGGCAGCAGCTTCGGCTTCTTCGACCTTGAGGATCGCGACGCCTTCGGCAACCGGTGCGCCGTAACCCTTCAAGAGAGCCTTGGCCTGATATTCATGGATATTCATGGGGCTTGATCCCTATTTGAATGACGTGAGCGCTGGCAAAAGCCAGCGCCGAACTTTTTGGAAGCTGATTACTTCAGCGAAGGAACGAGGGCGATGCAGGCTTCGCAGAGACCGGCAACGGCACCGACCGACTTCTGGAAGGCGGCTTCTTCGTCCTTGTTGAATTCGACTTCGACGATGCGCTCGACACCGCCGGCACCGAGAACGACCGGAACGCCGACATACATGTCCTTGACGCCGTACTGGCCGGAGAGGTGAGCAGCGACCGGCAAGACGCGCTTCTTGTCCTTGAGGTAGGATTCAGCCATTTCGATCGCCGAGGCGGCCGGAGCGTAATAGGCAGAGCCAGTCTTCAGCAGGCCGACGATCTCTGCGCCGCCGTCACGGGTGCGCTGGATGATCTGGTCGAGCTTCTCCTGCGTGGTCCAGCCCATCTTGACGAGATCGGTGAGCGGAACGCCGGCAACCGTCGAGTAACGGGCAAGCGGCACCATCGTGTCGCCATGGCCGCCGAGAACGAATGCAGTGACGTCCTGAACGGAAACGTTGAATTCTTCGGCGAGGAAGAGACGGAAACGGGCCGAGTCCAGAACGCCGGCCATGCCGACGACCTTGTTCTTCGGCAGACCGGAGAACTTCTGCAGCGCCCAGACCATCGCGTCGAGCGGGTTGGTGATGCAGATGACGAAAGCGTTCGGAGCATATTTCTTGATGCCTGCGCCGACCTGTTCCATGACCTTGAGGTTGATGCCGATCAGGTCGTCGCGGCTCATGCCCGGCTTGCGGGCGACACCGGCGGTTACGATGCAGACGTCGGCGCCTTCAATCGCAGCATAGTCGCTGGCGCCGGTCAGCTTCGCATTGAAGCCTTCAACCGGACCGGACTGAGCGATGTCGAGGCCCTTACCCTGCGGGATGCCGTCGGCGATGTCGAAGAGGACGACGTCGCCCAGCTCCTTCAGGCTGGCAAGATGCGCCAGCGTGCCACCGATCATGCCCGAACCAATAAGTGCAATCTTCTTACGCGACATGGAAATGCTTCCTCTTCAAATCCTGACCTGCGGCAAGTTAGCGCAGGCTCATCTTGCGGCAGCACGGATAGCCTCATCTGCCAAAAATGGCAAACGATTATTTTGAGACTATATTTTTCAATCGGTTAGATATGATTTGAGTTACGTAAACGTAAGAATTTATGCCATAAATATGTCAGACTTCCTGCCGCTTCTCATTATGGAGCAACAGATATTCCGCACTTCTCATCTCGAAAAGTCGCGAAACCGTGCGGTCGAATTCGAAACCTTCGGTGCCTCTACGCTCCGTCAGCAATGCGTCTGGTGTGACTGCAGCCGAAATGAAAAGCCGCACGGAATGATCGTAGAGCGCATCGACCAGATTGATGAACCGCTTCACTTCATTGCGCTTTTCCGCGCCGAGCTTCGGCACGTGATCAACAAAGACGACGTCGAAACGCGCGGCGATGGCCAGATAGTCCGAAGCGCCGAGCGGCTTTTCGCAAAGATCGGAGAATGAGAAACGCGCAGCCCTACCGACTGCCGCAGGCACATGAATGCTGCGCCCCTTCATCGGCAGTTCGACCGGCTCGGCCCTGTCACCATCGGTAACCTGATGCCATGCGGCCTCCATCGCCGCATCCGCACGCCCGTCGAGCGGTGTCAGATAAACGGGCAGATTGGCATTCTTCTGCATCCGGTAATCGGTTGGACTGTCCAGCGTCACCACATCGACATGGCTGCTTAGAAGTCCGATAAACGGCGTAAACAGGCCGCGATTGAGCCCGTCCTTGTAGAGATTTTCCGGCGCAACATTGGAGGTCGCGACCAGCACGCAGCCGAGATCGAACAGCTCGGTGAAAAGCCGCGCCAGGATCATCGCATCGGTAATGTCGGTCACGGAGAATTCATCGAAGCACAGAAGCTCGGCTTCCGCATAGAGTGCGGCGGCAACCGGCGGCACCGGATCAGCCTGCTTCGTCTCGCCCCGCTTCAGCTTCTGCCGCTGCTCGTGGATGCGGTTATGCACGTCGGCCATGAACTCATGAAAATGCGCCCGCCGCTTTTTCTGCGTGGGCGCCTTCTTGAAGAACATGTCCATGATCATGGTCTTGCCGCGGCCGACACTGCCATAGACATAAAGACCGCGCACCTTTTCCGCATGGCCATTGCCGCGACGGGCAAACAGCCAGCCAAGCGCACTCGACTTCTTCGCGGGTTTTGCCTCGCGCAACGCGACGAGCACGCGGTCGAGCCTGGCAGCGACCTCCATCTGCGCCTTGTCGGGCGTCAGAACGCCGGACGCCGCCAGAGCCTTGAGCTCTTCGCAGACGCTCGACGTATATTCTGGAATGGGTTCCACCGAGGGACGCCCCTTATGTCAGTATTAGCGGCTCAGACTGACCTGCTGGCCCGAATTCGTGGTACCGTCGAAGCGGTTGTCGGCGCTCTTGTAGACCCGACCGATCACATCGCCTGCACGGTTCTTGAACTGAACCATCTTGCCGGAGACTTCCCATGAGCCCATGGCCGTCAGCTCACCGGCGCAACCGCGGGTACCACCGCGCGAACCGCTGCCGAGATTGGTGAGCGTCAGGAACATGTCGCAGGATGCGCCGCCATTGGAAACGCGCCAGTTGCCGACCATCTGCTCCTTGGTGACATCGAGCGCGCTGGCGGGAGCGGCCGCGTTCGGGTTAGCCATGGCCATATTCTGACCACCCTGAGGTGCGGAAGGATATTGCGAAGCGCCACCCGGAGGCGGAAGTTGACCGCCCTGAACACCCTGAACGGGCTGGGCCTGAAGCGGAGCGGGCTGCGAAGGCAGATCACTATAAGGGCTGTAGGATGTCCGCTGGCAACCAGCCAACGCAAGGGTCAGTACCAGACCTGTTGCCACATATTTGAACTGCATCAAAAACTCCTGTCCGGATCATTTCACACTGCCCTACAACTTGGGCACGACAGTTTGGCCGGGAATATCGTAAACGACCTTGGTTAATCAAGGGTATCCAGCCAATCCGACATAATCGCGACGATCTGCACGGTCAATTCGGCGTGCGCACCGGGCAGCAAGACAAACCAAAGGCCGCAACGAAAGCTGCGGCCCTGGGCTTTTCAAAGACTAGACGCGGCGCTCGACCATCATCTTCTTGATCTCGGCAATTGCCTTGGCCGGGTTCAGACCCTTCGGGCAAGCCTGGGCGCAGTTCATGATCGTGTGGCAACGATAGAGCCGGAACGGATCCTCGAGATTGTCGAGACGCTCGCCCTTGGCTTCGTCTCTGGAGTCGATCAGCCAGCGATAGGCCTGCAGGAGAACTGCCGGACCGAGGTAACGGTCGCCGTTCCACCAGTAGCTCGGACAGGAGGTCGAGCAGCAGGCGCACAGAATGCACTCATAGAGACCGTCGAGCTTGAGGCGATCCTCATGGCTCTGCTTCCATTCCTTCGCCGGCGTCGGCGACACCGTCTTCAGCCACGGCTCGATCGAGCGATGCTGGGCGTAGAAGTTGTTGAGGTCCGGAACGAGGTCCTTCACGACAGGCATATGCGGCAGCGGATAGACTTTGACCGTTCCGGAAATGTCGTCCATGCCCTTGGTGCAGGCCAGCGTGTTCGTGCCGTCGATATTCATCGCGCAGGAACCGCAAATGCCTTCGCGACAGGAACGGCGCAGCGTCAGCGTCGGGTCGATCTTGTTCTTGATGTAGAGAAGACCGTCGAGCACCATCGGGCCGCAATCATCCAGATCGACATAGAACGTGTCGATGCTCGGGTTCTTGCCGTCGTCCGGGCTCCAGCGATAGATGCGATATTCGCGCAGGTTCTTGGCGCCTTCCGGCTTCGGCCAGACCTTGCCTTCGGACATCTGCGAGTTTTTGGGGAGAGCGAGTTCAACCATGGTTCTTTTCCCTCCGGATCAATAGACGCGAGCCTTGGGCTCGATCTTGTAGGGATCGATGCCTTCGGCGATCAGGTCCGTATGGACCGGACGGTAATCGAGCTTGACGTCACCCTTTTCGTTGACCCAAGCCAACGTGTGCTTGCGCCAGTTGACGTCGTCGCGGCCGGCGAATGCGCCTTCCGTGAAGTCCTCGCGGGCGTGGGAGCCACGGCTTTCCTTGCGGGCCTCGGCGCCATAGACGGTGGTGATCGCATTCGCCATCAGGTTATGCAGTTCCAGCGTCTCGACCAGATCCGAGTTCCAGATCAGCGAACGGTCGGTGACCTTGACGTCGGGCAGCTCGCTCCAGATCTGCGACATGCGCTTGCAGCCCGATTCCAGCGATTCCTGCGTCCGGAACACGGCGGCATCGTCCTGCATCGTGCGCTGCATCTTGTCACGCAGCACGGCCGTCGGCGTTGCGCCATTGGCGTGACGCAGGCCGTCGAAGCGGTCCATGATCTTGTCGCATGCGGCAACGTTGAGCGCCGGGATGGCACCTTCGCGGTCGATGACCTGACCGGCGCGGATTGCGGCGGCGCGGCCGAAGACCACGAGGTCGATCAGCGAGTTGGAGCCGAGGCGGTTTGCACCGTGAACCGAAGCGCAACCTGCTTCACCTACAGCCATCAGGCCCGGAATGATCCGTTCCGGATTGCTCGAGTCGGCGTTGAGCACTTCGCCCCAGTAATTGGTCGGAATGCCGCCCATATTGTAGTGAACCGTCGGCAGAACCGGGATCGGCTCGCGGGTCACGTCGACGCCGGCAAAGATCTTCGCCGATTCCGAAATGCCCGGAAGGCGCTCGTGCAGTACGGCCGGGTCGAGATGGTCGAGATGCAGGAAAATGTGGTCCTTGTTCTTGCCGACGCCACGGCCTTCACGGATTTCCATCGTCATGCAGCGCGAAACGACGTCACGGGAGGCAAGGTCCTTGGCCGAAGGTGCGTAACGCTCCATGAAGCGCTCGCCCTCGGAATTCACTAGGTAACCGCCTTCGCCGCGTGCGCCTTCGGTGATCAGACAGCCGGAGCCGTAGATGCCGGTCGGGTGGAACTGGACGAATTCCATGTCCTGCAAAGGCAGGCCGGCGCGCGCCACCATGCCGCCACCGTCGCCGGTGCAGGTATGGGCAGACGTTGCCGAGAAATAGGCGCGGCCGTAACCGCCGGTCGCCAGAACCACCATCTTGGCGGCAAAGCGATGGATCGTGCCATCATCGAGGTTCCAGGCAACGACGCCTTCGCAGCGGCTGCCGTCATCCGACATGATCAGGTCGAGTGCGAAATACTCGATGAAGAATTCCGCATTGTTGCGCAGCGACTGGCCATAGAGCGTGTGAAGGATGGCGTGACCGGTACGGTCGGCAGCAGCGCAGGTGCGCTGTACCGGCGGGCCGGCGCCAAAGTTCTGCATGTGGCCGCCGAACGGGCGCTGGTAGATCTTGCCTTCCTCGTTACGCGAGAACGGCACGCCGTAATGCTCGAGTTCGTAGACGGCCTTCGGCGCTTCCATGACCATGTACTGCATGGCGTCGACATCGCCGAGCCAGTCTGAACCCTTGACGGTGTCATAGAGGTGCCACTGCCAGCTGTCCGGCGTCATGTTCTGCAGCGACGCGGCAATGCCGCCCTGCGCCGCGACGGTGTGCGAGCGGGTCGGGAAGACCTTGGTGATGCAGGCGGTCTTGAAACCCTGCTCGGCCATGCCGAGCGTGGCGCGAAGACCGGCACCACCGGCACCCACGACAATCACGTCGTAGGAGTGGTCGACGTAATTATAGGCTTTGCCGTTCTGGGCGATAGGTGTGACGGATGCCATGATGGATTATCCTACGAACGCAATTTTCAGAACGGCGAAGAGACAGAGGCCACCGATCAGCATTGCAAAAAATGTATTGAGCATGACGGCCAGGAATTTCAGGCCTTCGTTATGCACATAGTCGACGATGATTTCCTGAACGCCGATGCGCATATGCACGAGACCGGCAATGATCATCAGGCCGAAAAGCACGGCGATGAGCGGGTTCGACAGCGCGCTGACGACTTCCTCATAGGGAGCGCCTGCATAGCGGATCAGGAAGATGATGAAGAAGATGGCGAGCGGCACGAGCGCCACGGCCGACATCCGCTGCATCCAGAAATGTTCGGTGCCGTCCTTTGCTGATCCGAGACCACGAACCTTGCCGAGGGGAGTACGCATATCCATGATGTTTCCTCCTCAGATGGCCAGGCCGATGATCCAGACCAGCACGGTCAGACAGATCGATACGATCGGCATGATCAATGCGACCTTGGTCGCGAAGTGTTTTTCAAAACCATGTCCCATGTCCCACACGAAATGGCGGATACCGCCGAGCATGTGGTGGATCAGGGCCCAGGTGTAGCCGAACAGGACCAGCAGCCCGATCCAGGTGCCGAACAGCCAGCTGATCCAGTCGAAATAGGGCTTGCCGGATGCAGCCGCGATCAGCCACCAGGCGAGCAGGATCGTGCCGGCAGCCAGAGCGCCACCGGTAATACGGTGGACGATCGACATAACCATTGTGGGGATTGGCTTGTAGATTTGCAGATGCGGCGACAGAGGCCGATTATTCGTTATATTCGCCATCATTACCTCGCGGCGTCGTCAAACGGGCCGGGCGCCCGGCAATGCACCATGCCGAGAAAATGTGCATTGCATCATCGGCGTGGTTTAATCTTGGAATTCCAAGACGACAAGATCAATTCCGACGTCGCGTGAATTTAATCGATTGTGAATTGCAAGAGGAAAAGCCTCGGACAAATCGCCGCGGCGCATTAACCATCAATTCCAAAGATTTGGGCGCCGACGTGCGCTGGCGCAGAGAACATGTTAACCTTTGATTAACCATGATCTCGGAGTTCGCCATGATCGCGAATCGCATAAAACCTGTTCTTTTTGCACTCACGCTATCCGGCGCCCTCGCCTCTGCAGCCTCCGCGCGCGATCGTTCTCCGGATTTTAACAGCGGCGAAACAGGTTACCGGGGCCATTATTACGGCCACGGGCATCATGGCCGACGCGGCGAGCTAAAGCTGTTTTCCGATCAGCGCCTGGGCGGCGCCAGCCGTATAGTGTCATCGGCACGAAACAGCCGTCCCGACAAAGGTTCCATTCAGACACTCGGCTCATTCGCTACTGTCTCGGGCTCGTCGATCATCTACACTGACGGCTATCGCGAAATATACGTCGGCGAGTATGCCTCGGAACCCTCGCGCTCAGGTCTTTCCTATCCCGCACCCAAGGCGAAGATCATCACCGTCACGGAAGAACTTGCCAACGGCAACTTCCGGCCGGTCAACGGCTGCAGTTACGAGATGGATGTCTGCGTCATCCGTGGGGAGAAGTGAGGCCGGATATCCTCACCTAAGCTGGGCTTCGATCGCAGCCTTGTCGATGACCGACCAGACCTGAGCGATCAGTCCGCCGGAAAATTGGTAGAAGACATTTTCGGAAAACCGGATACGACGACCATTGACAGGAAGGCCGAAAAGCTCGCCTGCAGGCGTACAATCGAAAACCAATCGGCTCGCCACTTTCGGGGCCTCGACTACCAGGAAGTCGATAGTGAAACGCAGATCCGGAATGGCGCGAAAATCTCCTACCAGCATCTCACGATAACCGGCAAGCCCGATTTGCCGTCCATTATGGACCGCATTCTCATCGACGAAATCGCCAAGACTTTGCCAATCCTGCCGGTTCAGGCAATCGATATAACCGCGATAGATTTCGGACAACTCACACATTCCTATCACTCCTTCCGCATATCTTCCGACCGGTGGCGAACGCGACAAGCAGACGGCCCGTTCCATCCGAGCGCTCACGGCGGATCGCAGGCCTTGGACATCAAGAACACATCGGCGACAGACAACACAGGCGGTAAAATACCCGGACCACGGGGATGATTTCACCCCTCCACCTCAATCTCATCAACGGCTTGAGCGTTGTTGCATCCCCGCCCTCCCGACCCGTGCCTACAATCCCCCGGCTTCCGTCGCCGGAGTGTTGCTCGAGACGTTCGCGGGCAGGCGGGAGCCGGCGCTTTCGTCTGATCCGTAACGTGCGGCAAGTGCGGAAGGAGTGAAACGCATGGGAGAGGGGCAACCTTTTCCCTATCAAGCCTCCCCCGGCAGCCATGCCGGGTTCGGTTGAGCCGTCCAAGTGTGGGAAACCACATGCAGCGAGGCGAGAGGATCACCCGTAGGGACCGGAAGTCCCGAGACAAGCCGAAGGCCACGCATATGCGGAGCCACATTTTATATTCCAAAGAGGTTCCGCATATGCGTGCGCTTCTCCGGAATGTTTTTTGACAGCCACGGCAGCGTGCTGCGCGGGGCAGGATTGGTACGTCTGGAACCTGACACCGTAATCGCTTGTGCATGGATCCTCGGATCGAGCCCGAGGATGACGGCCGATGGGTGGTGCAAAGGTGCCCAAAACATAACTCCCATGCCTATGAATACAGTAACCCAAGGCACGAGGCCTGTTTTGGCCTCCAACAGAAACCAAAACCTCGGTCATCCTCGGGCTTGACCCGAGGATCCAGACACAAGCAAGCCGCAATTCATCTGGTTGTCTCCATTGTCTCTCGGCAGGCGGATGAGGAGCAATCCACAACGATGCAGAAGAGGGAGGCCCTACCCGAACCGCCAGACCGTCGTCTTCTTGGCCTCGCTATCCTCCAGCGCCCGCGTCACTGGCACCTCGTAAACCGCAAGCTTCTCCAGCCGCTCCTTCGGCAGATAGCTCCGCCCCGGATCGCCGACCAAGACCACCTTGCCTGCATCGGCTAAGGCCGTGAACCAAGGCACCAGCGCCGCCGCGAAATCCCGGTCGTAGAAAACATCCCCCGCCAGCACGATCTCCGCATCGACCATCCGGTCGATCTGATCGTCATCGGTGAACCCGATCTCGACCCCGTTCTCGGCCGCATTCAGCGTCACTGCCGTCCGCGTCCATGGATCGATATCCGCCGCCAGCACATGCGCTGCCCCGGCCATCTTTGCCGCAATCGCCACCAGCCCGGACCCGCTGGCGAAATCCAGCACTCGTTTGCCGGCCACTGTTTCAGGATTGTCTAGAACATACCGGGCCAACCCCTGCCCGCCCGCCCAGGCAAAAGCCCAAAACGGCGGCGGCAGGCCGATTGCCTGCAGATCCTCCTCCGTCTTCAGCCACAGATCATGCGCCTCCGTTGCCAGATGCAGCTTTATCTCCGGCACATGCGGCGGCCGCATGAGATCGGTATTTTCGAGGATGAAGGCCTTCGGCTCGGTCTTCACACGGCGAACTCAGGCAGGCGATTTCGGTGGATTGTCGAGGCCGCCGAGGCGGCAGATCTCGAAATATTCCTCGTCCGTCACCGGCTGCACCGAAAGCCGCATGGAAGTGACCAGCGCCATCTTCTCGAATTTTGGGTTGGCCTTGATTTCCTTCAGCGTGATCGGCTTCGGCATATCGGCCACCGCGCGGATATCGACGCAATCCCATTTGGGATCGCCCTTGGCCGAACTATCCGGATGCGACAGCGCGCAGACTTCGACGATGCCGACGATATCCAACCCTTCGTTCGAATGGTAGAAGAACCCCTTGTCGCCGATCTTCATCGCCCGCATGTTGTTGCGCGCCAGATAGTTGCGCACGCCGGTCCATTCCTCGCCGACCTCGCCCTTGGCTTTCTGCTGTTCCCAGGACCAGACATTCGGCTCGGATTTGTAAAGCCAATAGGCCATCTATTGTCTCACTTCTGCTCGTTGGCCGGGTTGTTGAACACCCAGTTCCACGGCTTCACATCGACCTTCTCGAACAGACCGGCGAGATAATATGGATCGGCTTCCGCAATCGTCCGGGCGGCCGCGATATCGGCTGCCTCCACCACGACAAGGCTGCCATTCGGCTTGCTCTCGTCGTCCAGGAACGGGCCCGCAAACTTCAGCGTGCCTTCGGCATTGAGCTTGTTCAGATGTTCCACATGCGCCGGGCGGGTATCCATGCGAACCTGCAGGTGGCCGGGCTTGTCGGTGCAAAGAAAGGCAAACAGCATTGGGGTCTCCTGGCTAAGCAATTCCAGCAAAAGTGTGTAGCGGTTTTGCGTCCGGAATTGCGTGAAAACTAAAGTGGATTACTCGGCCTTGATCGGCCGGGTCATGAGCTGTTCCATCGCGGTCATCACATCGAGACGTCCGTCGATAATGGCCGCGACCGCATCCGTAATCGGCAGATCGACCGAAAATTTCCGACCGAGCCGGGCCGCGACCGAGGCCGCAAATGCACCTTCGACCAGCGGCCCACCGACGGTCTGCGCCGGCTCACCCTTTCCGATCGAAATGCCAAAACTCAGGTTGCGTGACTGATGGCTGGTACCGGTCAGCACGAGGTCGCCGAGCCCAGACAGGCCCCGTACCGTATCCGAGTTGCCGCCCATGGCTTCAACGAGCCGGGACATCTCGGCCAAGCCCCGGGAAATCAGCGCCGCACGGGCAGATTCGCCAAGCCCCGCGCCCTCGACGATGCCGCAGGCAATCGCCAGCACGTTCTTCAGCGCCCCGCCAAGCTGCACGCCGATCACATCCGACGAAGCGTAAAGCCGGAAACTGCGGCTGGAGAGAACCTGCGCAAGCCTTTCCGCCAGCACCGGGTCCTGCGCGCCGAGCGACATCGCCGTCGGCAGACCACGCGCGATATCGGCGGCAAAACCAGGCCCCGAAAGCACCGCCAGAGGCGTCTTCGGCAATTCCGCCGATATGACATCGGTCAGCAGCCGCTCGGCCCGATCGAGCCCCTTGGCGCAGATGACGACGGCAGCATCTTTCGACAGATAAGGCCCGTAATGACGCGCCGCATCGAGCTGCGCCCTCGACGGCACGGCGAAGAGAACGACATTCGCTTCCGCCACCGCATCCGGCTCGGCGGAAAATTGCAGCGCGTCCGGCAGGGGCACGCCCGGCAGTGCGGCATCATGCATGCGGTCGTCGCGCAGATCGGCCATCAGGTTCGGCTGGCGCCCGACCAGCGTCACCGGGTAACGACCCTCCAATGCGAACACGGTCGCAAGTGCCGTTCCGAATGCGCCTGCGCCGATGACGGCGATCCGCTCGTTGGTCATGCCTTCGCCCCTCGTTTGCCGGATCCGAGCAAAGTCTTCGCATCCTTGTCCAGCGGCCAGCGCGAACGCGGTGCCACATTGAGATCATCGGCCGGAAACTCTTCCGCCATCCGCTCCAGGCCCGCCCAGGCGATCATCGCGGCATTGTCTGTGCAGAGCCTCAGCGGCGGTGCGATGAAGCGGAACCCGTGCTCGAGGCAAAGCGCCTGCAGCGTGCGCCGGATTTCCTGATTGGCCGCAACACCACCGGCGACAACCAGCGCCGGCTCGGTTTCGAGACCTACAAACTCCTCACGGAACCGAAGCAGTCCGCGGCCGATGCGGTCCCGAAGCGTGCGCGACACCGCCTTCTGGAACGAGGCGCAGATATCGGCCACATCCTGCTCACTCAGCGGCGCGATCTCGGTCGCAGCCTGCCGTACGGCAGTCTTTAGGCCGGAAAAGGAAAAGTCGAGACGCGCCTCGCCTACCAGCGGACGCGGCAGCGAGAACCGGTCGGGATTGCCGGAAAGAGCAGCCTTCTCGACCGCCGGACCACCCGGATAAGGCAGGCCGAGCAGTTTCGCCGTCTTGTCGAAGGCCTCGCCCAGCGCATCGTCGATCGTCGTGCCCCAGCGCTCGTACTGGCCGACACCGCGGATCAGGATGAGCTGCGTGTGTCCGCCGGAAACCAGCAGCATCAGATAGGGGAAGGAAAGCCCGTCCGTCATCCGCGCCGTCAGCGCATGGCCTTCGAGATGGTTGATGGCGAGAAGCGGCTTGCCCGAAACGCGGGCGATCGCTTTTGCCGTCATCAGGCCGACCAACAGACCACCGATCAGGCCGGGACCGGAGGTCGCGGCAATCGCATCGACATCGTCGAGCGTCACGTTGGCGCGGCGCAAAGCTTCCTCGACCAGCTCGTCCAGCACTTCGACATGGGCGCGTGCGGCGATTTCCGGCACGACGCCGCCATAGGCCGAGTGTTCATCGAGCTGCGACAGGACCACATCGGACAGAATTTCACCGCGTCCGTCCTCATGGCGTGCGACGACCGCAGCAGCGGTCTCGTCGCAGCTTGTTTCAATGCCGAGGATGCGCAGATATGAGGTCATTGGCCCTTGTTCATTGCGATGCCGGATGATCCGGTTTACGAGAGCTTCCGGTAACAACGGAATGAGACGGATGCAAACAAAACCTTTCCGGATCGGTACGCGCGGCAGCCCGCTGGCACTGGCGCAAGCCCATGAAACGCGGTCACGGCTGATGGCGGCCCATGGCCTGCCGGAAGAGATGTTCGAAGTCGTCGTGCTGTCGACGACCGGCGACCGCATCACCGACCGCTCATTGAGCGAGATCGGCGGCAAGGGCCTGTTCACCCAGGAACTTGAGGAACAGCTCTCCTCCGGCGAACTGGATATCGCTGTGCATTCGTCTAAAGACATGCCGACGAAGCTGCCGGACGGATTGCATATCGCAGCCTACCTGCCGCGCGAGGATTTTCGCGATGCCTTCATCGGCCGCACGGCCTCGACGCTCAAGGCCCTGCCCGATGGCGCAACCGTCGGTACCGCCTCGCTGCGCCGTCAGGCGCTCATCCGCCGCCTTCGCCCCGATATCCAGCTGACGATCTTCCGCGGCTCGGTCGGCACGCGCCTGCGCAAGCTGGATGAAGGCCAGGTCGATGCTACCCTGCTCGCCTTTGCCGGCCTGAAACGGCTGTCGATGGAAGAGGTCGTGACCGAACTTCTCGATCCCACTGACTTCCCGCCAGCTCCCGCGCAAGGCGCGATCTGCGTCGAAAGCCGCATCGGTGACCCGCGCACGGATGCGCTGATCGCCCCGATCAACGACCACCCAACCTTTGACGCGGTAAGCTGCGAACGCGCCTTCCTGGCCGCGCTCGATGGCTCCTGTCGGACGCCGATCGGCGGTTATGCGATCTGTGACGGAGATCACCTGAAATTCTCCGGCCTGATTCTGACACCCGACGGTCGGCGCGAACATGCAATCGAAGTCGAGGGCAAGCGTGCGGATGCCGAGGCGCTCGGCCTTCGCGCCGGCGAAGCCGTCCGTGCCGCAGCCGGCCCGGGCTTCTTCGACAGCTGGAGCTGACCCTTGCGGGTCGTCGTCACCCGCCCGGAGATTTCGGCGGCAAAAACGGCCGAGCGGCTGAGGCTCTTGGGGCATGACCCCGTGCTTCTGCCGCTCAGCAAGGCAATGCATCACCCGCAAGTCGCGACCGATGCTCTGGCTTTGCCCCATTCGGCGCTGATCGTCACCAGCGCCGAAGCATTGCGGGCACTTGCGAATACTGATTACTCTTCGGAGATCGGTCGGAATATACAGCTCTTCGCAGTCGGAGAAAAAACCGCAACGGCAGCAAACGCGGCAGGCTTCGGCAACATCCATATCGGCGCCGGCAACGGCACCGGACTGGCCGACCTGATCGCTTCGACGCTCGACAAGCCGGACCTTCCGCTCCTTTATCTCGCCGGCAAACCGCGCGCCGGATCGCTGGAAGGCAGGCTCGAAGAACTGGGCCTGCCCGTACGCGTGGCTGAAATCTACGAAATGATCCCGGTCGAGTATCCACCGGAGGAATTTTACGAGCGGCTGCGTACCCGGCCTCCCCAAGCAGTGCTACTCTACTCCCGAGAAAACGCCCTCCGGTTTTTCGAGATTGTGGAGCGTCACGCGCTCTCTTTTACAGAAACAAAAATCCTCTGCATCAGCACCCGCACCGCCGATGCTGTGCCCGCGGCATTTCGCGCGCATCTCCGGATCGCCGAAAGCCCGGACGAAAACGCCCTGTTGGCGCTTCTTTAACCCGCGCCTGATCCTAATTCCCTTTGCGCCCCTTTCCTTAACCGGGGGCACCGACTAGGTTTTAGTGAACGCAGGCAGAAAAGAGGTCGAGATGGTATCCGAAAAACCACCGCGCCGGTCCAACCCGAACAAGGAACCGGTCACCATCGACCTGACGGCGGAGGAAACCGCCGCAGTGGCCGAGCCCGTTCGCGCCAATGACAGCGACGATGTGATCGACGCACGCGAGAACGACGCGGCCGAGACGCCGGTAGCGACGGATATCCCGGAAAAGACTGAAACGGTTGAGACTTCATCCGCGGAAGCCAAGGCTGAACCCGAGACCGCTACCCCCGAAACGCCACGTTTCGACGAGCCGGAACCCGAATCTGTGACGGCATCTGCCGAACCGGCGAAGGAAGAGATCAAGGAAGATCCGGCCCCCTTCCAGTCGACGGCCCGAACGGAAGACTATTCGATCCCGCCAGCCGCCCCGGCACCACCGAAGCCCGCAACCTCGACGCTGGTCGCATCCGGCATTTTCGGCGGCATCGTCGCTCTGCTTCTGGCCGGCAGCATGCAATATGCCGGCGTCCTGCCGGGCGGCGCATCCTCGTCTTCATCGAGCGACAGCGACGTTTCCACCGAGATCGCCTCGCTTCGTCAGGAAATCGCATCCCTCGCCAGCAGGCCAGTCGAACCTTCCGCCGATATCACAAGCCGTCTGGCTGCGCTGGAAAGCAGCGCCTCGACGGGTGGCGGCGGATCGACCGAGACGGATCAGAAGTTAGCCGCCCTCGAAGCTGAGCTTACCAGCCTGAAATCGGCAAATGCAGCGGCTGCCGCAACCTCGACACAACTGGCCGGCCGCCTGCAGCAGGCGGAAGCCCAGATCGCCGACAAAGGCCCCGAGCAGCAGGCCGCGCGCGCTGTCGCCGCAGCAGCCCTGAAGAGCGCCGTAGATCGCGGCGGTTCGTTCGAGGCAGAACTGCAGACCTACAAGACCGTCGCTGGCGACGATCCGGCAATTGCAAGCCTCCAGCCGTTCGCCGCCAAGGGCGTTCAGTCGCGCGTCGAGCTTCAGCGTCAGGTCTCCGGCGTGGCGGACAGCATGGTCGAGGCGGTCGCCCAGCCTGATCCCGATCAGGGCCTGGCCTCCCGGCTCTATTCGTCTGCCCTCTCCGTCGTGAAGGTGCGCAAGGTCGGCGACGTCACCGGCAACACACCAGAAGATATCGTCGCCCGTTTCGAGGACCGGCTTCGCTCTGGCGATTTTGCTGCCGCGGCCCGCGAATGGGAGACGCTTCCAGACGCGGCCAAGACGGCATCCCAGTCGTTCAAGCAGGAACTCGACGCCCGCATAGAGGTTGAAAATCTCGTAGGCGGCGCGTTGACCCGCGCGATTACCGGCACTCAAGGCTGAGGACGAAAAACGGAATGGTCAGACTTTTCATTTTCCTTCTCGTCGTTCTCGGTCTCGGCTGGAGCTTCGCATGGCTCGCCGATCGCCCCGGCCTGCTCTCCATCACCTGGCAGGACCACCTGATCGAGACGAGCCTGATGGTTGCCGCAACGATGGTCGTGGCGCTGATTGGCGCCGTCATGCTTCTGTGGTGGGTGATCGGCATCATCTGGACCTCGCCTTACTCGGTCCGCCGTTATTTTCGCGCCCGCAAGCGCGACCGAGGTTATCAGGCGCTGTCGACTGGCCTGATCGCGGCCGGCGCCGGCAACGCGCTTCTTGCCCGAAAGATGAGCATCCGTACCCGCAATCTGCTCAGCGCCGACCAGGAACCGCTGATCCACCTTCTCGATGCGCAGGCCGCTCTCATCGAAGGCAAATATGACGACGCCCGCGCCAAGTTCGAGAGCATGTCGAACGATCCCGAAACGCGCGAACTCGGCCTGCGCGGCCTCTACATGGAAGCGCGCCGCCTCGGTGCCAACGAAGCGGCCCGGCAATATGCCGAAAAGGCCGTCGAACACGCGCCTTACCTGCCCTGGGCGTCCCAGGCGACGCTGGAATCCCAGAGCCAATCCGGCCGCTGGGACGAGGCCTTGGAAACACTGGCGCAACAGCGTGCTGCCAATATCATCAGCAGGTCCGAAGCCGACCGCCTGAGAGCGGTTCTCCTAACCGCCCGCGCGGGCGAGCGGCTGGAAAGCGACCCGAGCGGTGCCCGCGAAGATTCCACCGATGCGCTGAAACTGGCCAAGGACCTCGTCCCCGCCGCCATCATCTGTGCCAAGGCGCTGCTGCGGCAGGAAAATATCAAGAAGGCCGCATCGGTCCTGGAAGGCGTTTGGAAGCTTTCGCCGCATCCGGATATCGCCCGCACCTATATCCGCGCCCGCAGCGGCGATAGCACGCTCGACCGGCTGAAACGTGCCGAAAAGCTAGAGGCCATGCGTCCGAACAATATCGAGTCGCTTCTCGCCGTTTCGCAGGCAGCGCTTGATGCTCAGGATTTTGCCAAGGCCCGGGCAAGGGCGGAAGCCGCGGCCCGTGTTGAACCGAGCGAGCGGGTCTACCTGCTGCTGGCCGATATCGAGGAAGCCGAAACAGGAGATCAGGGCCGCATCCGCCACTGGATGCAGCAGGCTCTTCGCGCTTCGCGTAATGCAGCCTGGGTTGCTGACGGCTTCGTTTCGGAAAACTGGCTTCCTGTTTCGCCGGTCACCGGCAAACTCGACGCCTTCGAGTGGAAAGTGCCATTCAGCCAGTTGGAAGGTCCGCTTGTCGAAGGCAAGGTTGCTGCGGACGAAGCGATTGCCGCTCTTCCGCCTGTCATCGTGAACGAGCGGCCACCGGTGGAAACGACAAGACAAAACGCATCCGCAGAGCCGACAATCGTCATAGAAAAGAAACCGGCAAAGCCGGCAGCCGAGCCTGCTGTTGCAGCAAAGACAACAGAGCCGGAGAAAGTCATACCAGCACCTGCTAAAACGCAAGAAAATGACGCCGAACCGGTTCCATTTTTCGGGCGTCCACCGGATGATCCCGGTGTGAAGGATCAAAACGCCGACCCGACCAAAACGCGGTTACGGCTGTTTTAAGGAAAGATGGAGAAGGCCTATCGATGTTGGACCGCATACAGGCCTTTCTCCATACCCTGACATCTCATGAAGACAAGGAATTTGCACCGGACGACCCGCGGGTCGCCTTCGTTGCGCTCTGTTTCCAAGTCATGGAGGCGGATGGTGCCATCTCCAAAAAGGAACAGCAAAAATTCCGTGAACTGATCCGCCAGCGGTATGATCTCAGCGAGGATAGGCTGAAGGCGTTGATCGAGACCGGCCACGAGGCGGGCCATGAAGCGGTTGACTATTACCGGTTCACTTCCGATCTAAGACGTCATCTCGTCAATGAAGACGACCGCGTCGAACTTCTCGGCATTCTCTGGGACATTGTCTATGCCGATGGTCAGAGAAGCGAGATCGAGGATCATGTGATTTGGAGGATCGCTGACCTTCTCGGTGTTTCTTCGCGGGATCGTGTGCTGCAGCGCCAAGAGGCAGCTGTGCGCCGCGCCGAAGAAAATGCGGAGGAGAGTAAGGACTAACTGATGCTCGTAATGCCTCCGCGAAAGACAGATTTCTTTCCCGTTCTCGTCGTTCTCCATCAGGAGCGCTCGTCGTCCGGCCGCGTTGGCCAGATGCTTCTTGAGAAGGGCTTTCCGCTCGATATCCGCCGTCCGGTTCTGGGCGAAGCATTGCCGCAAACGCTCGCCGGACATTCCGGCGCCGTCATTTTCGGTGGACCGATGAGCGCCAACGATCCCGACCCGTTCGTCAAGCAGGAGACCGACTGGATCGGTGTCCCCTTGAAGGAAAACAAGCCTTATCTCGGCATCTGCCTCGGCGCCCAGATGATGGTGCGCCACCTCGGCGGCAAGGTAGGCGCGAAACAGGGCGAGATCACCGAGATCGGCTGGTACCCCTTACGCCCGACCGAACATGGCCGGCTGCTGATGCAATGGCCGAAAATGGTCTACCATTTTCATCGCGAAGGCTTTGACGTTCCGCGCGGTGTCAAGCTTCTGGCGGAAGGTGACGCCTATCCCAACCAGGCGATCCGTTACGGCGACAATGCCTGGGGCGTGCAGTTCCACGCGGAACTGACCCGCGCGATGATGCAGCGTTGGGTCGTTCACGGCGCAGAGCGCTTCACCATGCCCAACGCGCAGCAGGGCAGCGAGCACCTCGAAGGCCGCATGATGTTCGATGCGCCGCTCAAGGCCTGGCTGTCGGAATTCCTCGATATGGTGTTCCTGAACAAAAAGGCCGTAGCAGCAGCTTCACCCCGATACGGCGCATCGATGCCGGCAACCGAAGTGGCGCAAAGCTGAGCTGCAGCGGGTGTCCGCAGCGACCGGATTAGTTGCGCTCCGGCGCTTCCAGCGTGTCGATCCTTCTGAGCTTCGAAAAGCCGAGCGCCCAGATGACGGTGACGGCAAGCGTGCCGACGCCGCCGATGACGACGGCGGGCACTGCGCCGATGAAATGCGCCATCGTGCCGGCGCGGAATTCGCCCAGCTCGTTTGAGGCCCCGACGAACACCATATTGACGGCGTTGACCCGCCCGCGCACCTCGTCCGGCGTCCAGAGCGCAATCAGCGTTTCGCGGACATAGACGGAGATCATGTCGGCCGCGCCCATGATCATTAGTGAAACGATCGAGAGCCATGGCGTCGAGGAGAGGCCGAAGATCAGCGTGCCGAGACCGAAAAAGCCGACGCCGACAAACATCGCAACCCCGGCATGATGCCGGATCGGGTGGAAGGCAAGCCAGACGGCAACGACGATCGCACCGATACCTGGTGCGGCACGCAACAGGCCGAGGCCCCATGGGCCAAGTTCGAGCACGTCACGTGCGAAGATTGGCATGAGCGCGACAGCGCCGCCGAGAAGCACCGCGAACAGATCGAGCGAGATCGCGCCGAGGACCACTTTCTCGCTGAAGATGAAACGGAACCCGGCAAGCAGATGGGCGACATCGACCTTGGCAGCCGAGGTCCGCTGCGCCGGCTTCGGGATCATGAAGACGAGAAGTGCGGCAAGCGTCAGCAATACGAACGCCACGATGTAGGCAGCCGTCGCATTCAGCCCATAAAGCAGGCCGCCGAAGACCGGGCCGAGAATGGAGGCCGTCTGCCAGGAAGACGAATTCCAGGCGATCGCATTGGCAAGGTCCTTCTCCGGCACGAGGTTCGGCCCGAGCGACTGCACCGCCGGCCCCATGAAGGCACGCTCGATGCCGAATACGACGAGGATGGCGAAAACCAGCCAGGGTGAAAAGGCACCGGCGACGGTCAGCCCCAGAAGCGCCGCCGCACAGCCTGCACCGATGACCATGCAGATCGCCATGATCATGCGCCGGTTATATCGATCGGCCACTGTACCCGTGACAAGGATAAGCAGCAGCGAAGGCAGGAACTGGAACAGCCCGATCAGACCCAGATAGAGCGGGTTGCGGGTTTCATCATACATCTGCCAGCCGACCGAAACGCTGATGATCTGGATGGCGAAGCCAGCGAAGAACCGCGACAGGAAGAACTTTGTGTAGGACGAATGGCGAAAAGCTGCAAAGCGGTCGTCAGAGGCAGGAATGGACATCACAAGCGACTTTCAGTGGACCGTCATGGACGAATTCGCGTTGCGCCACTGTTAAACATGCTGAAACTGCGGCGGGTGCGACACTTGCCCGTTAGTTCCCCAATGTCTACATGTCTGTCAACTTGGAATTTGTGGGCCGACCGCCGCGATCCTGAAGGATGGGGCCTGGCAACAAGATTGGAGACCTGAATGCTCGCCCTGTTTCAGACCATTGACCTGGCCTTGAACCTCTACACCTGGATATTGATCGCCAGCGCCATCTTCTCCTGGCTCTTCGCCTTCAACGTTATCAATTCGAGCAACCAGTTCGTCGATGCCATCGGCCGCTTCCTCTATAACGTCACGGAACCAGTCCTGCGCCCGATCCGTCGTGTCATGCCAAATCTCGGCGGAATCGACATCTCCCCGATCATTGTTCTGCTGCTGATCTTCTTCCTGCGTTCCTTCATGTGGACGACCCTCTACCCGATCTTCGCGTGAGTTCGATAAGCGTTCACGCCGACCATATAGGGCTGAGCATCAAGCTCACCCCGAATGGCGGCCGCGACGCGATCGATGGTATCGAGACGGATGCGGAGGGTAACGCGTTTCTCAAAGCGCGTGTCTCTGCGGTGCCGGAAGACGGCAAGGCCAACAAGGCGCTGATCGCACTTCTCTCAAAGAAGCTGCGCGTGCCGAAAAGCTCGATATCTTTCATCTCCGGTGAAACGGCGCGTAAAAAAATCCTCCGGATCGATGGCGACCCGGAGGATTTGAAAATGAAGATCGAAAGCCTGATTGGCTGATTACTTCTGGGCCTTGTAGCGGTCGATCGCCTCGACGATAAGGCGCTTTGCAACGTCGACATCCTGCCAGCCGCCGATCTTGACCCACTTGCCGGGCTCCAGATCCTTGTAGTGCTCAAAGAAGTGCTCGATCTGCTTCAGCGTGATTTCCGGCAGATCGGTGTAGTTCTTGATCTTGTCGTAGCGCTGGGTCAGCTTCGGAACCGGAACGGCGAGGATCTTTTCGTCCTTGCCGCCATCGTCTTCCATGATCATCACGCCGATCGGGCGAACGTTGATGACGCAGCCCGGAACCAGCGGACGGGTATTGCAGATCAGAACGTCGCACGGGTCGCCGTCTTCGGAAAGCGTGTGCGGGATGAAGCCGTAGTTACCCGGATAGGTCATCGGCGTGTAGAGGAAACGGTCGACGATCAGAGCACCGGCTTCCTTGTCCATCTCGTACTTGATCGGCTGACCGCCAACCGGCACCTCGACGATGACGTTGACGTCTTCAGGCGGGTTCTTGCCGATGGAAATTGCATCGATACGCATCGTGATCCTCAATTAGGTTCAATTCACCAAGCGTCGATAGCGAAAATCCGGCTCCAAGGCAATAAGCCATTGAATTGACGGGGCCGGCCACGCAAGGAGAGGAAAGTTATTCCTCGACACACCTTGAGGGCATATCAATTCTGCCAGACGAAGCCGACTTTCTTCAGCTGCGAACCACCGAAATCCTCCATCCCCTCAACGGCATCGTTGCCACCGTGACGGCGGAAGAAGCGGATCGCATGCTCGCTGTCTTCCAGGCACCAGACGACCAGGCCGCGGCAGCCCAGCGAGGTCAAAAGCTTGCGGCTTTCGCCGAAGAGCCGCCGTCCGAGCCCGATGCCCTGGAATTCCGGCCGCAGATAGATCTCGTAGATTTCGCCGTCATAGGGCAGCGCCCGGGCGCGGTTGAGGCCAACCGTCGCGTAACCGGCAATCTCGCCGGCGACGTCAACCACGAGAAGCGTTGCCGGCCCGTCCGTTGCCTTGCGCCACCATTTCTCGCCACGACGTTCCAGCATCTGGATCAGCGGCTTGTGCGGAATGAGACCCGCATAGGCCTGCACCCAGCTCTGCCGGTGTACATCCGAGATGGCTCGGGCATCCTGCGGATCTGCCCGCCGAACATCGATAGACAACGTCTTCATAACGCGACTTTAGGTCCTGCTATGCGGGCTCCGCCATCGGTCAATCATTAACCAGACGGATTGCCCACAGAGTTCTGATGGGGACAATGTCCATCGAGTTAACGCTTTTTTAACCTCGGTTACAAGCTGTGCGATTTGCAGGAACACAAAAAAGCCCGGCTTGCGGCCGGGCTTTTCACAACTAGATTTTAGGACGGCTTAAAGAGCTGCCTTCGACTTGTCGAAGCGCTTGCGGTCGTTGGCGTCGAGATAGATCTTGCGCAGGCGGATCGACTTCGGCGTGACTTCCATCAGCTCGTCGTCCTGGATCCAGGAGAGCGCGCGGTCGAGCGTCATGCGGATCGGCGGGGTCAGGCGGACGGCTTCGTCCTTGCCGGCCGAACGGATGTTCGTCAGCTGCTTGCCCTTGAGAACGTTGACTTCGAGGTCGTTGTCGCGGGTATGGATGCCGATGATCATGCCGGCATAGACCTTCTCGCCCGGCTCGATAATCATCGGGCCGCGGTCTTCCAGGTTGAACATGGCGTAAGCAACAGCTTCACCGGCCTGGTTGGACAGAAGAACACCGTTGGTACGACCGGCAATTTCACCCTTGTAAGGCTGATAATCGTGGAACAGGCGGTTCATGATCGCCGTGCCGCGCGTGTCGGTCAGAAGTTCAGACTGGTAGCCGATCAGGCCACGGGTCGGAGCGAGGAACTTCAGACGAACGCGGCTGCCGCCCGAAGGACGCAGTTCGGTCATCTCGGCCTTGCGCTCGGACATCTTCTGAACGACGACGCCGGAATGTTCTTCATCGACGTCGATGACGACTTCTTCGATCGGCTCCATCGTGGTGCCGTTCTCGTCCTTGTGCATGACGACGCGCGGACGCGAAACGGCAAGCTCGAAGCCTTCGCGACGCATGGTTTCGATCAGAACGGCGAGCTGAAGTTCGCCGCGGCCGGACACGTAGAACGAATCCTTGCCTTCGGCTTCTTCGATCTTCAGCGCAACATTGCCTTCGGCTTCCTTGAACAGACGATCACGGATGACGCGGCTCGTCACCTTGTCGCCTTCGGTGCCGGCAAGCGGGCTGTCGTTGACGATGAAGGACATGGTAACGGTCGGCGGGTCGATCGGCTGGGCCTGCATGGCCTCGGTCACCGAAGGATCGCAGAACGTGTCGGCAACGGTGCCCTTGGACAGACCGGCAATGGCGACGATGTCACCAGCGATCGCTTCGTCGATGGCAGTACGCTCGATGCCGCGGAATGCGAGGATCTTGGAAATACGGCCGGTTTCAACCGTCTTGCCGTCCTGGGACAGAACCTTGACGGCCTGGTTCGGCTTGATCGAACCGGAAGCGACGCGACCGGTGATGATACGGCCGAGGAACGGGTTGGCTTCGAGAAGCGTACCGATCATGCGGAACGGGCCTTCTTCGACTGTCGGCTCTGGAACGTGCTTGAGCACGAGATCGAGCAGCGGTGCCAGACCTTCGTCCTTCGGGCCTTCCGGGTTGACGTTCATCCAGCCATCGCGACCCGAACCGTAGAGGATCGGGAAGTCGAGCTGCTCGTCGGTGGCGTCGAGGTTTGCGAACAGGTCGAAAACTTCGTTGATGACTTCTTCGTGGCGGCCGTCCGGGCGGTCGATCTTGTTGATCGCAACGATCGGCTTGAGGCCGACCTTCAGCGCCTTGCCGACGACGAACTTGGTCTGCGGCATCGGGCCTTCAGACGAGTCGACCAGAACGATCGCACCGTCCACCATCGAAAGAATACGTTCGACTTCGCCGCCGAAGTCGGCGTGGCCGGGGGTGTCGACGATGTTGACGCGAACGCCCTTCCATTCAACCGACGTCGCCTTGGCGAGAATCGTGATGCCGCGTTCCTTTTCGAGATCGTTCGAGTCCATGACGCGTTCTGCAACGCGCTGGTTTTCGCGGAACGAGCCCGACTGTTTCAGGAGCTCGTCAACGAGCGTCGTTTTGCCATGGTCAACGTGCGCGATGATCGCGATGTTGCGAAGTGCCATATTAGAGGTTCTCTGAAGTTGGGGCGCAACAATCACGGGGCCACGCCAATTTCGTTGGCGCGCTCATACCCCGTTTTTTGCAAATGCGAAAGGGGGGCCGAGCGCAACGGCTTAATCCATGGGTCTATTCGGCGACGAGACCGCTCCTTCTCAACAATGCAAGCAGGAGAAGCGGCAGGAGAGTGGTAATGAGAATGGCGATGAAAGCCATGGCCATGCCGAGCCCGATCGACCCTTGTTCGAACTGACGCCAGATGAACGTGGCGATCGTCTGCATGCCGACCGGCGCGATGACGACGGACGCTACCAGCTCACGCGAGGCAAGCGCAAAGACGAGCAGCATGGCCGAAGCGAGGCTAGGGAAAACCAGTGGCAGGAGAATGCGGCGGAAGGCGGTAATGCCGGACGCGCCGAAGACGCGGGCGGCGGCTTCGAGATTGTCGCCGATCTGCTGGAAGGCGGCCGTGGAGTAACGCATCGTCTGCGGCAGCAAAATGCAGCAATAGGCAAGCAGCAGAATGAACGGCGTATTGTAGGGCGTCAGCGGCAACCACGGCATGTTCCAGGCGAGGATCAGGCCGACGGCGACGACGATGCCGGGAAGCGCATTCGGAATGATCGTCAGGCTGTCGATCGCTAGTCGCCCGCAGATTTTCGTCTTCACCACCGTATAGGCGGCCGTCACACCGATGAGACCCGTAGTCAGCGCCGTGCCGATACCGAGCGAAAAGCTGTTGGCAAGCGCACCGAGCGCCCCGGCACTGTTCCCGAACACCTGCAGGAAATTGTCGAAGCTCATGTTGTCGAGCGCCAGCCCGCCGGAAATCGTCCGCGACATGGCGGTTGCAAGGATCGACAGGAGCGGTACGCCGGTGGCAAGGAACGAGACGATGATGAAAGCCGTAAGTACCGGCCACTTCATCGCCCCGAGCGGTCGCTTGTCCTTGGCTGTCGGCTTGCCGTTGACCGTCTGGTAGGAGCGCCGCGACAGGATCCAGCGCTGGCCGAGGAAGGTCAGGAGCGAAAGCCCCACCAGCAGCAGCGACATGATCGAGGCGCCTGGCAGATCGATCGGCCAGTCGGAAATGCGAAGATCGATGCCGGTGACGAGAACCTGGAAACCGGCGCGGCGGCCAAGCGCTGCCGGCGTGCCGTATTCCTCGATCGCCGCGGCAAACACCAGCATCAGGCTGGCGGCCAGACCCGGAGCAGACAGGGGAAGCGTGATACGCCAGAAGGCGCGTGCCGGTGTTGCGCCGAACACGCGGCCGACATCCGCATAACGCGCACCGACAGCCTCCACCGTGCGCGACACGGCGAAATAGACGACCGGGAACGTGTTGAACGCCATGACCATGGTCATGCCGGCCAGAGAAAACAGGAAGGGCGAAAGATTGAAACCGACCAGCTGCTGCAGATACCCGCGCGGCTGCAGCGTCATGATCCAGCCGAGCGTCGCGATATAGGGCGGGATCATGAAGGGCACGAGAAGAGCCACGTCGAACAGCGCCGCCCCCGGCACGCGATAGAGCGCGCGAAACACGCCGAGCGGCACAGCCACCACAGCCGAAGCCAGCACGACGCAGAAACCGAGCAGGATCGTATTGCCGGCCATGCCGATCAAGGCACCGTCATTCAGCGTGGCGATAAAGGAGGAAAAAGGCTTCGCAAACGAGCCTTGGCCGAGCTCAGGAAAAACGCCCTGCATGACGACCGCTGCAAAGGGTACGGCAACGACGAGAAGCAGTCCTGCAATCGCCAGCCATGCCGCCGGGGCCGGTCCGCCAACGCTTTTTGCCGCCATCACTCAGTCCTTTATGTCCTGCCGCAGCATTCTTTAAGCCATAGGATGAGATGACCTGAAAAATGATGCGCGACGTTCAAAGTGAAACAACGCCGCCTGCTCCAAAGAGTAGACGGCGTCGCAGCGAAAATTACTTGCCACCAAAAATCTTGGTGATCTCGCCGAGTGTTTCCTTGCGCTTGCCATAGACCGCGGCGTTGTCGAACTTCAGCAGCTTCAGGTCGCTGATCAGCGGACGGTCGGCGGCAACGTCGCTGCGGGCCGGCATCAGCATCTGGGCGGCAACCATCTTCTGGCCGGCGTCAGACAGCATGTAGTCGATGAACTTCTTGGCCTCGTCCTGGTTCTTGGACCAGTTGAGGATCATCGCCGGACGCGGTGCAATGACGGTGCCGGAAGCCGGGAAGACGACCTCAACGCTTTCGCCCTTCTTGGCGGCAGCAAGCGTGATGTAATCGACCGCGCCGAAGACGGCAGCCTTGGCGCCCTGCAGAACCGGGTTCAGCGCTTCGGCATTGGCGCCGGCAATGATCGCGCCGTTAGCCTGCAAGTCCTTGAACAGCTTGAAGTCGTCCTGGCCGGCAAGGGCAGCCGTCAGCTCGAAGGACGAGCCGGACTGTGCCGGGTCGGGAATGTTGACCATGTCCTTGTATTCCGGCTTGGTCAGGTCAGCCCATTCGGACGGCTTCGGCGTGCCGCTCTTGGTGTTCCAGGCAATGCCGAGAGCTGAGATGCCCTGTGCGACGGCATAGTCGGACTTGAGGAAATCCGGAACCTTGGCAGCGTTGGGGCTGGAATACTTGACCAGCCAGCCGCGCTTTTCGAAGTCGGTCGCGGTATCCCAGGACGCCGAGATCAGAACGTCGACGACCGGGTTCGATGCTTCGGCCTCGATACGGGCCATGACCTTGCCGGTGGTTGCCTGGAAGACATTGACCTTGATGCCGGTTTCCTTGGTGAAACCTTCCGACATCTTGTCGATCAGGCTCTGCGGGCCGGCGGTGTAGACGGTGATGTCGGCATGCGCGACGCCGGCCATCAGGACGGCGGCAACGGCACCGAATGTAATGCTCTTCAACGACTTGAACATGTCCCAAAACTCCTGTTGGGGTGAATGCTTACAGATGCGGATGACGTGAATTTTCAAACCAGCGGATCTGGTCGAGATCGATGGAAAGGCCGACGCCATCGCCGGGCTTCAGCTTGTGACGGCTCAGGACCTGCAGCTCGACCTGATCGGCGCCGATCAGCGAAACGGTCGCCAGATGCCCGTCGCCGCGGAACTGCGAGCGCAGCACGCTGGCGGCCACCCGATCCTGCTGGATCTCGCCGGGCGTGATGGCCGAGACAGGGATGAGAATGCTGCGCGTGCCGGCCGAGCCATGATCGGCGCGCATCAACGCAACGTCGCTATTGCCGAAGAACCAGCAGGCATCGCGGTTTTGCAACTCGGCAATGCCACCTAGTCGCAGGAAGTCGGCAACTTCGGGGGTCGCCGGCTGCGCCACCAGTTCGTCCGGGCTCGCGAGCTGTTCGATCAACCCGCCGCGCATCACGGCGACCTGATCGGCAAGCGTCAGCGCTTCCGAGTGATCATGGGTGACATAGATGGCGGTGAGGCCGAGCGAGGCGATCAGTTCCGCCAGTTCGCCAACCATGTTTTCGCGCAATTCGCGGTCGAGATTGGAAAGCGGCTCGTCGAACAGGATAAGCTGCGGCTCGGCAACGATCGCCCGCGCGATTGCCACGCGCTGCTGTTGACCGCCGGAAAGATCGCTCGGCCGGCGGCCGGCATAGGCGGAAAGCCCGACGCGCTCCAAGGCATGCATGGTGCGTTGCTCGCGCTCGGCGCGACCGATGCCGCGCATCTCGAGCGGAAAGGAGACATTGCCGCCGACCGTCATATGCGGCCAGAGCGCGTAATCCTGGAAAACCATGCCTAGATTACGCTTTTCCGGCGGTGCGAACATGCCGCTTGCGGCATCGGCAACCACCTGCCCGGCGATCGAGACGGAACCCTTGCTTGGCGCAAGAAGCCCGGCCACCAACCGCAGGAGCGTGGTCTTGCCGCAACCGGAAGGACCGAGAAGCGCAAGCGTCTTGCCCTGCCCCAAAGCCACATCGATGCCCTTGAGTACCGGCGTTGCACCATAGTGCAGCTCCAGTCCGGCCGTCGATACGGCAACGTTGCGTGCAAGGCTATCAATTTTCATGGGAACCGGCGTCGGCAGAAGATGATGCCGGTTCCATAGTCAGCCTGCATGACAGGCGGGTTACATTTTTATGACACCAGGATGACAGTTGTTCGCGAAGAGCGGGATAAGATCAGGCGTCGCCGCCCGAAAGCTCCGCCACCATCGCCAATCCCTTTTTCTTCAGCATCGCCGTCGGATCAGGCAGCTTGCCGCGGAAGGCCTTGTAGGTGACTTCCGGATCAATCGAGCCGCCAACAGAATAAACGTTGTTCTTGAGCTTGCGCGCCATGACCGGATCGAACGGATTTCCGACCTCTTCGAAGGCCGAAAACGCATCCGCATCCAGCACTTCCGACCACATGTAGGAATAATATCCGGCTGCATATCCCTCACCGGAAAACACGTGCTGGAAATGCGGCGTTGCGTGGCGCATGACGAGCGAGGCCGGCATTTTCAACTCCGACAGAACCTCCGCTTGCACCGCCATCGGATCATCCGACGGAGCCCGCGTGTGGAACGCCATGTCGACCAGCGCCGATGCGGTGAACTCGACCGTCGCAAAACCGGCATTGAAGGTGCGCGCCGCCAGAACCTTGTCGAGCAGCTCCTTCGGCATCGGCTTGCCGGTCTCGTAATGCACCGCATATTTTTCGAGGATTTCCGGCACCGTCAGCCAGTGTTCGTAAAGCTGCGACGGCAGTTCGACGAAATCGCGCGACACGCCCGTGCCGGAGACGGACGGATAGGTGACATCCGACAGCATGCCGTGCAGCGCATGGCCGAACTCGTGGAAGAGCGTGCGGGCGTCATCGAGCGAAAGCAGAGCAGGCTTGCCTTCCGCCGGCTTGGCGAAATTGCAGACATTGTAGATGATCGGCAGCTCGCCCTTAGCACCATTCTTCAATGGCAGTTTGTGCTGCGACTGGAACGAACTCATCCACGCGCCGGACCGCTTGGAGGACCGGGCGAAATAATCGCCGAGGAACAGTGCCTTCAGCGCACCGCTCTCGTCGCGCAGCTCGAACACCCGCACATCCGGATGATAGGCGGCAATGCCTTTCAGCTCGGCCAGCGTCACGCCGAACAGCCGCTTGGCAACATCGAAACAGGCTTCGATGACCTTTTCCAGCTGCAGATAGGGCTTAAGCTCGGATTCGGAGAAGGAGAAGGTCCGCTCGCGCAGCTTCTCGGCATAATAACGCCAGTCCCACGGCATGACCGGGTGGTTCTTGCCCTCTTCCGCCACCAGCTTGCCGAGGCTTGCTTCTTCTTCCAGCGCCTTGGAACGCGCCTTGTCCCAGACCTTGTGCAGCAGGTCGTTCACGTTGTCGGCGGTCTTTGCCATCGTGTTGTCGAGTTTCAGGGCCGCAAAGTTTTCATAACCCAGAAGCTTTGCCTTTTCCGCACGCAGCGCCAGCGTCTCGCGAACGATCGCTACATTGTCCCGCGCACCACCGTTTTCACCGCGCGCCACCCAGGCCTTGAACGCCTGCTCGCGCAGGTCGCGCCGGGCCGAGAATGTCAGGAACGGCTCGATGATCGAGCGCGACAGCGTCACCATATAGCCGTCGGCCTCGCCGCGATCCCTGGCGGCAGCCGCCATCGCATCGCGCAGAAAATCCGGCAGGCCTTCCAGCTCGGCCTCGTCGGTCAGCTTCAACGACCATTCCTTCTCGTCTCCGAGAACATTCTGGCCGAACTGCGCACTGAGACCGGCAAGCTTTTCGCCGATCGAAGAAAGCCGGTCCTGCTCGGGCTTCTCAAGCTTGGCACCCGATTTGACGAAGCCTTTCCAGTGGCGCTCCAGCACCCGCTCCTGCTCGAGCGTCAAGCCAAGCTCCGCCCGCTTTTCCCACAAAGCATCGATGCGACCGAAAAGAGCGGCATTGGTGCCGATCTTCGAATAATGCCGTGACATTTTCGGCGCGATTTCCCGCTCCAGCGCCTGGATCGTCTCGTTCGTATGCGCGCCGGCCTTGCCCCAGAACAGGGAGGAGACGCGGGAAAGCTCGTCACCGGCAATTTCCAGCGCCACGACGGTGTTCTCAAAGCTAGGCGCTTCCGGATTGTTGGCGATAGCGTCGATCTCCGCCTCGTGGCTTGCCAGAGCCACCTCGAAAGCGGGAGCGAAATCCTCGTCTTTCACGAGATCGAACCGCGGCAGGCCTTCATGCCCGCTCCAATCGACAAGGGCACGGTTGACGGAAGCGTTGGCCATAAGGGAAATCCTTCTGCGATTCTGATTTGTTTCTGGTCTACAGGATAGGTTGTCGAGTGTCTGGATCAAGTACGACAAAGCGAAGCTTCACGCAGTCGTTCCACGCGGCGGCGAGCTTTTCCGTTTGCGGCCACGCGGAAAGATAGTAAGTCAACCTTATGAGCCTTCCAGTCAAAATCTCCCATGATGTGCCGCAAGGCGATATCCTGGGTCTGTTGATCGTCGATACCGCGCGTGCATTGCGAACGGCGTTTGAAAATCGCATCAACGCGGCAGGGCTGGGCCTCACCCCCGGCGAGGCAAGGGCGCTGATACACATCGCCGATCATGAAGGCAGCCGGCAGCTCGATATTGCCTCGCAGATGAGCGTCGAGCCAATGACGCTCTGCACCTATCTCGACAAATTGCAGACACTTGGTCTGATCGAGCGCCATAAATGCGCAGCCGATCGGCGCGCCAAGCGGATTGCCCTGACAAATACGTCGGATGACATGATCCGCAGGATCCGCGCCGAGCTCCACGTCATTCTCGACCATGCGACATCCGGCCTGTCTCTGGAGGCAAAAAGCCAACTGGAAGCGTCGCTTTCCGCGGTGAATAGGAATCTCCAGGAGACCTCTCCTCCCGCTCCAACGGGTGCCGATGAGCGACGCTGATACCGCCGCCCGCCCGACAATCATGACGGAGCGGCGCACGACCGTCATCGGTGCGCTTCTGACTGCAATCGGGCCAGTGTCGATGGCGGTCTACACACCCGCCATGCCGGAACTGGTTCGCGCTTTCGGCACGACGGAATCCGCCATCAAGCTGTCGCTCTCGCTTTATTTCGGCGGCTTCGCCTTAGCCCAGCTGCTCGCCGGCCCGGTGTCGGATGCCTATGGCCGGAAGAAAGCCTCGATCGCCTTCCTGATGATCTATGTCCTGGGCTCGCTGATCTGCGCCATGGCAATCGACGTCAACTGGATCCTGGCGGGACGGCTGATCCAGGGCATCGGCGCCTCTGTCGGTGTCACCGTTGCCCGCGCTGCCGTGCGCGACCAATTTGTCGGAGGGCAGGCCGCGCGGATCATGAACATGATCGGCATCATTCTGGCGATCGGCCCGGCGCTCGGCCCCACTATCGGCGGACTTGCCCTTTCAGCCTTCGGCTGGCAGTCGATCTTTCTGCTGCTGATCGCCTTCGGCGCGATCGCATTGCTGACCTGCATCTTCGCGCTGAAGGAAACGGCCATTCCTGATCGCTCGCGCCTGCAGCCCGTCACGCTGGTCAAAACCTATGCCGGCCTGATCACCGACCTGCGTTTCCTCTTCCCCTCGCTCATCCTCGGCGGCTCTATCGGCGCGCTTTATGCCCAGGGCACCATGCTGCCCTTCGTCCTGATCGATGTGGTCGGCCTCAGCCCGACGCAATTCGGCCTCGGCATGCTGGCGCAGACCGGCTCCTACCTGACGGGTTCGATCACTCTGCGCATGATCTCCGGCCGCATATCAGGCCCCGCAGCGGTTGCGATCGGCATCGGCTTCTGCGGAACAGGCGGCTTCCTGATGCTGTTGTCCGTACACCTGCTCGATCCGAACTTCCTGTCGATCATGGTCCCGGTCGGCATCTGCACCTTCGGCATCGCCTTTCTGACGCCGCATGTCGTCACCTCCGGCCTCGCCGCATTTCCGAAGGTCGCAGGCTCCGCCTCTGCGCTGATGGGCTTCATCCAGATGGGCGGCGGCTTCGTGGGCGGGCTGGTCGCTGCCACTTTCGCAAACCCGCTGACCTCCTTCGGCACGATCATCCCCATCATGGAATTCACCGCGGTCGCGGCCTACCTCGCCAACCGTTTCATCAGCCGCCGCCAATAAAAAACCCCGCTGCGATGACAGCGGGGCCTGATCTGACAAATCGGTAAGCCCGATTATTTCAGCTGGTTGCGCTTGGCGAGCGTGCGCAGGCGCAGCGAATTCAGCTTGATGAAGCCGGCTGCATCCTTCTGGTCGTAAGCGCCGTGATCGTCTTCGAAAGTGACGAGCTGGTCGGAATAGAGCGACTTGGCGCTTTCGCGGCCGATCACCATGACATTGCCCTTGTAGAGCTTCAGCGTCACTTCACCTTCGACATGTTCCTGGCTCCTGTCGATCAGGGCCTGCAGCATTTCGCGCTCCGGCGAGAACCAGAAGCCGTAATAAATCAGCTCGGCATATTTCGGCATCAGCTCATCCTTGAGGTGAGCAGCGCCGCGATCGAGCGTGATCGATTCGATTGCGCGGTGAGCGGCCAGCAGGATAGTGCCGCCGGGGGTCTCGTAGACGCCGCGCGACTTCATGCCGACGAAGCGGTTTTCAACGAGGTCGAGACGGCCGATGCCGTTGTCGCGGCCATAGTTGTTGAGCTGGGCAAGCAGGGTTGCCGGCGACATGGCGACACCGTTGATCGAGACCGCATCACCCTTGTTGAAGCCGATCTTGATCGTGGTTGCCTGGTCAGGAGCAGCTTCCGGCGAAATCGTGCGCATATGCACATATTCGGGAGCCTCGACGGCCGGATCTTCAAGAACCTTGCCCTCGGAGGACGAGTGCAGCAGGTTGGCGTCGACGGAGAACGGCGCTTCACCCTTCTTGTCCTTGGCAACCGGGATTTGGTGCTGTTCGGCAAAGTTCAGAAGATCGGTGCGGCTCTTGAAAGACCAGTCGCGCCACGGCGCGATGATCTTGATGTCGGGGTTCAGCGCATAGGCCGACATTTCGAAACGAACCTGGTCGTTGCCCTTGCCGGTCGCGCCATGAGCGATCGCGTCGGCGCCGGTCTTCTTGGCGATCTCGATCAGGTGCTTGGAGATCAGCGGACGGGCGATCGACGTGCCAAGCAGATAGACGCCTTCATAAACGGCATTGGCGCGGAACATCGGGAAGACGAAGTCACGGACGAATTCTTCGCGGACATCCTCGATGAAGATTTCCTTGATGCCCAGCATCTCGGCCTTCTTGCGCGCCGGCTCGAGCTCTTCGCCCTGGCCAAGGTCGGCTGTAAAGGTAACGACTTCAGCGTTGAGTTCGGTCTGCAGCCATTTCAGGATGATCGAGGTATCGAGACCGCCGGAATAGGCGAGAACGACCTTCTTTACGTCTTTCGGGAGTGCCATGATGAATATGTCCGTCTGCGGGTGGCGGCGGAGACAAATCCGCCGAAATTGGATCGCCGAAGTTTTTAGCGAGTTTCTGGAGCCGCGCAAGGAAAACCCGGAGAAACAACGTCAGAGATGACGCCGCACATTCATCCGCTGGTGAAGAACACGGATGATGAGCAACACGCTACCTCGCTGCCGATAGATGATCCGATGTGAACCCGTGGCGTAACTCATATAGCCTTTGCGAATATCGTCGATCGGCCTTCCGCGTCTCGCGCCGGCTACCAGACCATCCATGACCGAATCAGCTCGCGATAATAAATATCCGCCTAGGCGACGGACCATGTATCACGCGAGTATAGCCAGATATCTGTGAGATCCCGGCTTGCGCGTGGAGAAAGCCCGTATCCGGTCCGCTCAGCCGACATGTTTGCGATGCAACTCGGCGATGAATTCGTCGGGATCGAACGGCTGCGGCTCGCCCGAAGCCTCGCCTTCATCAATCGCCATCCGAAGCGCCTCGATCTCGTCCTCTTCGCTTTCCTTCAGAAGCCTCAGCGCCTCTTCGATCACTTCGCTTTCGGAAGCATAACGTCCGCCATCCACCTGCTTTTTGACATAGGCGGCCGTTTCTTCATCCACCCTGATCGATATGATCTCGCCCATCGGCCTGACTCCACTTCAATATCCCGTCATGTTGACGGGGTAGCGATAGATACCATATCCCCCCGGACCTTTGAACAGCAGCGTCATAGAGGAGACCGACCCATGACCGTTACTCATCCCGCTCTGAAAAAGGACAATGTCGCCGTCATCACCGGAGCCGCTTCCGGCATCGGGCTTGCTGCGGCGAAGGAATTTGCCCGAATGGGTCTCTCCGTCGTGCTTGTCGATTTGGAGGGCGAAAAGCTCGTTGAGGCGACCCGCGAAGTCACAGCACTTGCCGAGGGCGGCGAACATGACGTCGCGGCAATCGGCACCGATGTGTCGAAGCCGGACGAGATCGCAGCGCTCGAACGGGCCGTCATCCAACGTTTCGGCCGCGTCCATGTGCTGATGAACAATGCCGGCATACAGCCCGGCAGCAGCATTTTCGGCCCGCAGGCGAACTGGGAAAATGTGCTCGCCGTCAACCTGATGGGCGTCGTCAACGGCAGCCGCATCTTCGGCCCCGCGATGATCGCCCATGGCGAACCGGCGCTGATCATCAATACCGGCTCCAAGCAGGGCATCACGACGCCACCCGGCGATCCAGCCTATAACGTCTCCAAATCAGGCGTAAAAACCTTCACCGAAGCGCTGCAGCACGAGCTGCGCAACACCGAAGGCTGCCAGGTCTCGGCCCACCTCCTGATCCCCGGCTTCGTCTTCACTCCGCTCGCAGCTAATGGCCGGACGGAAAAACCGGAAGGGGCATGGACCTCGGAGCAGACGGTTGATTTCATGCTCGAAAGCCTCGGGCGCGGCGATTTCTACATTCTCTGCCCCGACAACGATGTCGATCGGGCCACAGACGAGCGACGCATGGCCTGGGCGATCGGCGACGTAATCGAAAACCGCCCACCGCTTTCCCGCTGGCACCCGGATTTTGCCGACGCATCAAAACAATTCATCAACAACCGCTGATTGATCGAATTGGCATAGGCTCGAAAGCCGGATAAACCGGACGAACAATTTCCGGCTTTCGAGAACGATCATGGAATTCCTGCCGAGCCTGCCGACACTCATCGCCTTCACCGCCGCCGGTCTTCTCCTGTCGATCACGCCAGGGCCGGATATGACATTGTCGATCAGCCGCGCGATCAGCGAAGGCCGCAAGACGGCGCTGCTCGTCGTGCTCGGAACGAACTTCGGCATCGTCTGCCACACGCTTCTGGTCGCCTTTGGGATTTCCGCGCTGATCACCGCCTCGCCGACCGCCTTCTTCATCCTGAAGACCGGCGGTGCTGCCTATCTTCTCTGGCTCGCCATCCAGGCAATCCGCTTCGGCTCCAGCCTGTCGGTCGAAAAGGTCGAGCGGCCGCAAAGCAGCCCGTTTGCCAGCATGTCGCTTGGCTTCTGGGTCAATATCCTCAACCCCAAGGTCATCATCTTCTTCATGACCTTCCTGCCGCAATTCGTCTCGGCGCAGGATCCGCATGTCACCGGAAAGCTGATCTTCTTCGGGCTTTATTTCATCGCCATCGGCATGCCGATCAACGTCATCGTCGTGCTGGCTGCAGACAGGCTTTCCGCCTGGCTGCAGGCCAATCCAAAAATCCTGCGCGGCATCGACTACACCTTTGCCGGCGTCTTCTCGATCTTCGCGGCAAAGATCTTCTTCACACAGGCACGCTGACAAATGACGCGCTGACCGGCATTAGCCGATCAGCAATGCGTCGTCGTCCAGCGTTTCGCCGCGCATCTTGCGGAACATGGCGATCAGGTCCTCGACCTGCAGGTCCTTGCGGCTTTCGCCACTGACATCGAGAATAATCTCGCCGCCATGCAGCATGATCGTGCGGTGCCCGAAATCCAGCGCCTGACGCATGGAATGCGTGACCATAAGCGTGGTGAGCTTGCGCTCCGAGACGACGCGCTGGGTAAGATTCATGATGAACTCCGCCATGCCCGGATCGAGCGCCGCCGTATGCTCGTCGAGCAGAAGCACATCCGAACCAGCCATCGTCGCCATGACCAGCGACACCGCCTGGCGCTGACCGCCGGAGAGAAGATCCATGCGGTCCTTCATCCGATTTTCAAGCCCCAAATTAAGTTCGGCAACCCGCTCGCGAAAGAGCTCGCGGCGGCGCGGGCCGAGCGCCGAGTGCAGGCCGCGGATCTCGCCACGGCGTGCCGCAAGAGCAAGATTTTCTTCGATCGACAGGGAGCCGCAGCTGCCCGCCAGCGGATCCTGGAACACGCGGGCGACCAGACCGGCACGCGCGGATGTCGACTTGCGCGTCACATCGGTCTTGCCGATCATCACCTTGCCTTCGTTGGCCAGCACGTCGCCGGCCAGAACCCCGAGCAGGGTCGATTTGCCGGCACCGTTAGAGCCGATCACGGTCACGAATGAGCCTTCCTCGATCGTCAGGTTGACGCCCTTCAGCGCCTCCTTCTGCAGCGGCGTGCCCTTACCGAAGGTGACATGGATATTGCTGAGATCGATCATGACGAAGCTCCCCGGCGCAGGCGCGGCAGAACGAGCGCCACGGCCACCAGAACGGCGGTGACGAGATTGAGGTCGGAGGCCTTGAGGCCAAGTGCATCCGTCGAAAGCGCCAGCTGGATGGCGATGCGATAGAGGATCGAGCCGACAACGCAGCCGATCAACGCCAAGAGGATGCCACGTGCGCCGAACAGCGTCTCGCCGATGATGACGGCGGCCAGACCGACGACGATGGTACCGACACCGGAGGTGACATCGGCAAAACCGTTGGTCTGCGCAAACAATGCACCACCCAGCGCCACAAGCGCATTGGAAAGCGCAAGACCGAGATAGACCTGCCAGCTCGTATCGATGCCCTGCGCCCGCGACATGCGCGGATTGGCGCCGGTCGCGCGCATGGCAAGCCCGGCATCGCTTTCGAGAAAGCGCCAGACGGCGATGACCGCGATCACCACCAGCACGCCGACGAACAGCGGCCGCACATATACTTCACGCAGGCCCAGGCCGAAGAACGGGCTCAGCATCGTATCGGCATTGATCAGCGCCACATTCGGCTTTCCCATCACCCGGAGGTTTACGGAAAAGAGTGCGATCATCGTCAGGATCGAGGCGAGCAGGTTGAGGATACGGAAGCGCACGTTGAGAAACGCCGTCACCGTCCCGGCAGCGGCACCGGCCAGCATGGCAGCCAAGGCCGCAATCCACGGATTGATACCAACAGTGATCAGCACGGCCGCAACTGCTGCACCGAGCGGAAACGACCCGTCGACCGTGAGATCGGGAAAATCGAGCACGCGGAAGGCGAGAAATACACCGATGGCGACAAAGGCGAAAACCAGCCCGAGTTCCACTGCGCCCCAGAAGGCGATCTGACTAAGCACCTTGTCGTGCTCCCCTTTTTATCCGTCGCGTTTCGCGCCGGTTGGTCGTCGGTCACACCGGATGACGATGATATCATCCGGTGCGTTGATGAGAGACGGCTTATTCGACCGTGCGCGTGGCGCGCGAAACAATGGCCTCAGGCAGCGTCACGCCCATGCGGGTTGCAGCACCCTTGTTGATGACGAGATCGGTACCGGCAGCAACGGTCACCGGAATATCGCCGGGAGCCTCACCCTTGAGGATACGGGCAACGATCACGCCGGTCTGCTTGCCGACATCGTAATAGTTGAAGCCGAGAGCGGCAACGGCACCACGATCGACCGAACCGGTATCGGCGGCATAAAGCGGGATCTTGGCTTCTTCGGCAACGCCGACGGCGGCTTCGAACGCCGAAACGATCGTGTTGTCGGTCGGGATGTAGAAGACATCGGCGCGGCCGACGAGACCGCGGGCAGCGCCCTGCACTTCAGCGGACTTTGTCGCAACCGATTCCACCACCGTCATGCCGTTCTTGGCAGCTTCTTCCTTCAGCGCCGCGAGGATCGAAACCGAGTTGGTTTCAGCCGTGTTGTAAAGGAAACCGATCGACTTCGCGTTCGGCGAGATTTCCTTGATCAGCTTGATATGCTCGGCAACCGGCGACATGTCCGAAAGACCGGTTACATTGCGACCGGGCTTGGCGACATCCTTGACCAGCTGCGCACCGACCGGATCGGAAACGGCAGTAAAGACAACCGGAATATCGCGAGTTGCGGAAACGACGGCCTGGGCCGAAGGCGTGGAGATCGGCACGATGACGCTCGGCTCTTCGCCGACGAACTGGCGAGCGATCTGCGCGGCCGTGCCGGGATTGCCCTGCGCGGACTCATACAGGAATTTCAGGTTCTCACCGTCCTTGTAGCCTGCCTCGGCCAGTGCTGCCTTCACGCCGTCACGAGCGGCATCGAGTGCAGGATGTTCGACGATCGCCGTCACGGCGACAGTGACGTCGGCAGCTTTTGCAGGCATGGCGAGAGCCGTCGCTGCAGCAAGGGCAAGAATGAAAGCGCGCATAGGTTTCCTCCGGGCGATTTTTAGCTTTTTGGCTTCTTAGGGAGCCGGGCAGCCGAAATCAACAAACACCTGACCGCAGCGACTGATCCGCGACACACCGACACCTGCTTTCGGCAGCCATGCAACAATTGCATCACACCAAGTCGGCAAATTCGCTTGCGTGAAAAATACTTTTAATCCAAATAATTTGAATGCACAGAAAATCAAATGATCCAAAAGCCGTATTCGGCGGCACCGTTGTCGTGTTTGCCAGAAGGTGGCGCATGTTCATCGATGAAAAGCTGGCGGAAAGCGGCCTGACGGACGCCAGCTGGACACCGCTGATCTACCTGCACCGGCTGGGTGACGGCCTGCTTCAGAAGGAACTCGCCGCCGCTTCCGGCCTCGACGAATCCAGCCTCGTGCGGCTGATCGATATCCTGTCGAAACGCGGCCTTCTCGAACGCCGGATCGATCCGGACGACCGCCGCGCACGCAGGCTCCATCTCACCGAAGAAGGCAGGAAGACGGCCTGTGCCATCCGCGCACAGCTCGTGGCGCTGGAAAAAGACCTGCTCGACGATTTCAGCGACGAGGACATTGCAGCCATGCTGCACATCTGCGAACGCGTCGAGGAGAAAATGGAGAAGGCTAAAGCCGGAATGAAGACTGAATCATGAGAGCGCTTTCCGCCATGTTCGATATCGACCCGGCCCGGTTACGCTTCACCGCGCGCACAGCGATCGCAGCCTGCTTGGCGCTGGTGATCGGCACTCTCATCGGCCTTGATCATCCGCAATGGGCAGCGATGACTGTCTGGATTACTGCCCTGCCGACACAGGGCCAGCGGCTGGAGCGGAGCCTGGCCCGTGTCGTAGGCACCATCGCCGGTGCGCTGGCAGGTGTCGGCCTTATGGTTTTGGCCGGCAATGATCCGCTTGGCATCATCATCGGGCTTTTGCTCTGGCTTGGATTGTGTTCAGGGATCGGGAACCTGATTACAGGCCCCGCGTCCTATGTCAGTCTTCTCGCCGGCTATTCCGCGGCGATGGTAGCACTCCTCGGCTACGGCCACGAAAGCTCGCTTTTACTGCTCGCGATCGATCGGATAGCAACAATCTGCCTCGGCGGCGCGGTGGGTACGATCGTCGCCCTGGCCTTTTCTCCCAAGCCTCAGCCAGTCGACATTTCCAAGCGTGTGAAAACAGTCATGTGCGAATGCCTCGACCATATAGTCGCGGGAGCAAGCGACAAGGCCGAACGCACACGCCTGATTCTGGAAATTACTGCACTGGATGAAAACCTCGACATAGCATCTGCCGGTTCGATTGGCGTTCGCCGAAAAGCCCGGGACATCCGCAGTCTCCTATCCGCTCTCACTGAACTGCTTCTGGATACACAATCGCCAAGCCATCCAAGCCCTGAAGGGGCACGGATGACACCTCTGGAGCAGAATGACATACCCGAACGATTGCAACTGATGGCAGACGAGCTGGAGGCGGATAAACCGTATCAGGCAAACCTGTTGAAAGCATTGGCGCCGCTCTGGCAGCGCGCGAACCGAACAGCGGCAACGATCGGTCCGGTAGCGGATCGCCACCGGCTTCCGCTTCCGCATCACGACTGGATAGGTGCCCGTTATGCGGCATTCAGATCAATGAGCGCAGTTGCGGCAACCGGGCTGGTTTGGATCCTCACGGGCTGGGCACTCGGACCCTACATGGTCATGGGCGCAGCAATTATGACCTCGGTCTTCTCGACCTTCCCGAATCCCGGTCTGCAAATGCGCTGGGTCGTCGGAGGCTCGATCAGTGGTGCCCTAGCTGCAGTGCTGGCTCATCTCTTCATTTTACCTATGGCAGGCAGCGTCACTATCGCCGCCCTGCTTACAATGCCTCTGATCCTTCTCGGCATGTTCGTCATGGCTCATCGCCGCGTCGGACTGGCTGGCATGGAATACAATCTCATTTACCTGCTGATGATGAATCCGACCGTGCCGGCGGATCCTGAGCTTGGTCATGTACTGTTGCAGGCCTCCGCTGTCCTGCTCGGCCCGGTCAGCGCCTATCTCGCCTTCGTCGCCCTGCCCGTCGACACCCGCCGCCGGCTGGATTTCGTCATCAGGCTGATGGTGCATGAGCTGACCGCCATAGCCGGGGGCGCATTCGACAAGCCCGGGCGCCACCTGCATTGGCGCATGCGCATCTATCATCGCCTTGTCACGCTCGTTCGCTGGAGCGAACGCAGCGGAAACGGAGGAGACTTTGCCGTGAATGGCGGCATGGGAACTCTGCTCATCGGAAACAGTCTACACGCAATCCGCAGCATGATGGAGGAGCCTGACGTTGATGCCGGCTCGAAACGCGCGCTTCGCGCAACGTTGTTAAGCGTTGCCCACCTGTCACGAAAACCCGATCGTGTCGTGAGAGCTTTCAAGAGGGCAGCAGCAAAACTGCAGGCGACATATCCGCAAGATGCCAGCCGATTGAGCGAGACGGCCGCTCTCGTCGCGGCCAATCAGGATTTCTTTCGCCGGGCTGGCTGAGCCCAAAAGGCTCAGTCGTCGTCCTCACCGTGGCCGGCGATCATCATCGCCTCGAAGGCCAGACGCTCGGTCTTGCGCATGCGTTCAGATTCCGACTTCAGCTGGCCGCAGGCAGCGAGAATATCGCGACCGCGCGGCGTGCGGATCGGGGAAGCATAACCTGCCGCATTGATGAAATCTGCGAACTTTTCGATCGTCGCCCAGTCGGAGCACTGGTAGTTGGTGCCCGGCCACGGGTTGAACGGGATGAGGTTGATCTTCGCCGGAATGCCTTTCAACAGCTGAACCATCAGCTTGGCGTCTTCCAGACTGTCATTGACGTCCTTCAGCATCACATATTCGAAGGTGATGCGGCGGGCATTCGACAGGCTCGGATAGGCGCGGCAGGCGTCGAGCAGTTCCTTCAGCGGATATTTCTTGTTGATCGGAACCAGCATATCGCGCAGCTCGTCGCGCACCGCATGCAGCGAAATCGCCAGCATGACGCCGATCTCTTCGCCCGTCCGGTAGATTTCCGGCACGACACCCGAAGTCGACAATGTCACGCGACGCTTCGACAGCGACAGACCGTCACCATCGGTAGCGATCAGCAGCGCGGTCTTGACGCTCTCGAAATTGTAGAGCGGCTCGCCCATGCCCATCATCACGATATTGGTGACCTTGCGGTCGCCTGTCGGAACGAAAGCGCCCGGCGGCGTGTCGGCGCCCGGAAAATCGCCCAGACGATCGCGCGCCAACAGAAGCTGCGACAGGATTTCTTCCGCCGTCAGGTTGCGCACCAGCTTCTGCGTGCCGGTGTGACAGAAGGAACAGGTGAGCGTGCAGCCGACCTGACTGGAAATGCACAACGTGCCGCGGCCTTCTTCCGGAATATAGACGGTCTCGATCTCGACCGGACGACCGGCACCGCGCGACGGGAAGCGCAACAGCCACTTGCGGGTGCCGTCATTCGAGATCTGCTCCTCGACGATTTCCGGGCGGGCAATAGTGAAATGCTCCTTCAGCATCTCACGCATGTCCTTGGCGACATTGGTCATCGCATCGAAATCGGAGACGCCGCGGATATAGAGCCAGTGCCACAGCTGGTTGACGCGCATGCGCAGCTGCTTTTCCGGCACGCCCTTCTCATGCAGGGCTTTCGCCATCTGCGGCCGCGTCAGGCCGATCAGCGAGGGCTTGGATGTGAAAAGATCCGGATTGGCAACCAGCGGCTTCTTGGCGATGGCACCGGGGGCAATGGCCTCTGTGACTGACATATTCTATCCCGTTCGAGCACATGCACATCGCCACCGCTTAGGTAGGCGGAAGGGCTGGGGCATGTCTGTGCGTGAAACCTGTATCGGTCGTGGCAACATCAGGCCCGACCATGTTGGCGCGGGCTTTAGCATCAAAATAGGCCGGCGTCACCCTGTCTTCAACAAACACTAAAGGCCGGTCGAACGACCGGCCTCCGCTTAAATCGACGGCGTGCCGCTTACTTGCAGGTTTCGATTTGCTTCAGTGCAGCCGAAATGCCCTGCAGAGAATAGGCGTAATTGGTTTTCGTGCCACGGCCGGAAACGGCGCTGACGCTCATATTGTGGCCGGTCTTCATCGCGTTGACGAGTGCCGGCTCTTCCGCCGCATTCTCGACCCAGGCAGCCTTTTCCTTGGTGAACATGGTAAAATTCTTGCCGTCGATGGTGACCGTCACCTTCGAATTGGCCTGCAGCGGATAACCGACCATTGCCTGCGGCTCATAGGAAACGCTCTGGCCCGGACGTTGCGACACGATGAAGAAAATGTCACCGTGATCGACGCTGGCAGGTTCCTTGGTGGTCGGAACGGAAAGGACATAGCAGACCGTGCTGTTGCCGGACTTGTACGAATAGGCACCCCATGCCTTGAATTGCTGGATGCGGGTCGGCGTCTGAGCCGAGGCGATGCCTGCGCTTACGAAGGTAAGAGCAAGGGCGAGTGCGACTGTGCGTGCGGACATGGTTTCCTGCCGAGTTTTGTTATACGTGACGCTTCAACGGTAAGGGTGGGTGAAGCGGGCCATGATCTGGTTCATTTTGACTTAATTCTGGTTACCAATCCGTCAACATTGGAATTGGTTGCGCGCTCGCTGTAATGTGCTGTCAATGACACAAGGAATAGGGCAACAGTTTGTCCTCTTCCAAACTCACGCAATGACATTAGTATGGTTGCATAGATGCGAATCTAGGCTTTGAAAGAATTGCGTAGTTTGGATGCAGGGTGACGATCGGGACTACTTTGCGCGCTTGACCAGGGCTGTCGCCATGGAGCGTGATCAGGCAGCCTTTGGCGTGCTCTTCGATCACTTTGCGCCCCGATTGAAAACCTGGCTGATGAGCCAGCGAATTCCCGTCGATGAAGCGGAAGAGCTTGTCCAGGAAGTGATGACCGTACTCTGGCATCGTGCGTCCCTCTACGACCCGCAAAAATCCTCGCTTTCTACCTGGCTGTACCGCATCGCGCGCAATCGCCGCCTGGATGCGCAGCGGCGCGCCAAGGGCAAGGATGCGCTCGGTGATGCGCAGTGGCAGATGATGGATATGCAGGCGACCGACTTGCTTGTCGAAGTCAAAGAACGCGACGCACGGGTGCGTGAGGCCCTGAGTAGGATACCGGGCGAACAGATGGAACTGGTCAAGGCCGCCTTTTTCCTCGGCCAAACTCACACAGAAATTGCCGAGGCTACCGGTCTTCCGCTCGGCACGGTGAAATCCCGCATCCGGCTTGCGTTCCGGCATTTGCGCCGCGCGCTCGAAGACGCGGTGCCGCCGTAAGACTGCATCTGGCCCCAGATCATGCCCGAGCTTTTGCGATATCGGGATCGTCGGCGAGAACCTGATCCGCCGCGTCATAATGGCGATCGGCGATATGGCCCTGTATCAATCTCAGCGCCGCCGCCAGTACCGCGACGTCATCGGTAAAGCCGACCATGACGAACATATCCGGCACCAGATCGAAGGGCAGCACGAAATAGGCGAGTGCCGCCAGAAGCACACCGCGCACTCTGGTCGGTGTCTTCGGATCGACAGCGCAGTAATAGGCAGCCACCAAATCCCGGCTGAACGGCACGAACTTCACCGCCCGCTTCAGCGTCGGCCAGAATTTTGCACGCACCTGCTTTTCGCGACGATCCTGGGTGTCATCGTCGCCGGGCAGGAGAATTTCACCGATCTTTACGTCGTCCATGAGCGCTCCGTTGGAGACCTTCATCGATTTCACGTTTTCTATATGGAGAGCGACAATGGTCTTTCAAAGGCGCCAGTATCTCAAAGGCGGCGGCCTTTCAAAGGCGCCGCCCCCAGGCCTGGTCCATCATTGCGGCGAGGCGGAAATCACGGTCGGTCAACTGCTTCCTCGCATGCGTCGTCAATTTGACATCCACGCGGGAATAACTGTTGCTCCAGTCGGGATGATGATCGAGCTTTTCCGCAGCCAACGCGCATTCTGTCATGAAACCGAATGCCTCGGCAAAAGATCGGAATTTGAAGCATTTGCGAATAGCAAGACCATCCGCCGAAAGCTCCCAGCCTTCGAGCTTGGCCAACTCCCGGCTGACCTCGTCCGGTTCCAGCAATTCGTAACTCATGGGCGCAACGCCCTTTCAGAAACAGCTCTCTTAGAAATAGCTCTTCGCCGTTTCCGCGTCACTATATTCGTAGGCGTAACTGTCATCCCTCAAGGAAAAGATCTCTTCGGTCACATATGGACCTCCGCCGACGGATTCCTTTGAAGACAGGAGCACGAAACGCGAGACCTTGAACGGCGCGGTATGAAAATTGCCCCGGCCCGAGAGGTAGTGCACCACGTCGTCGAGACGGCAGTGCTTCAATCTTGCAAGTGTCACATGCGGCATGAACTTGCGCGGATCGGGCGGCAGTGCGATCCGCTGGCAGATCCGCTCGATTTCGGCCTGCAGCGCCAGCATATCTGGAGAAATTGAGACACCGGCCCAGATAGAATGCGGCTTCTTCGATCCGAAAGAGCCGATACCTGTCAGTTGCGCCTGGAATTCGGGCCGGTCGATCCGGTCCAGCCGATCAACGATCTCGTCGGCGGTACGGTTGTCGACATCGCCGATGAAGCGCAGGGTGATATGATAATTCTCGACGTCGATCCATCGCGCGCCCGGTATTCCACCCCGAAGGAGGGACAGGCTCAAGGCAACATGGCGCGGGACTTCGAGGGCGGTGAAAAGTCTCGGCATACGCAGAACCTCCTCGAATCTCTAGCAGATATCAATAGCGGAACACGCAATCTCGTTCCGTGCAAGTTGTTATTTTGTGGCCGAACCGATCTCCCCCAAAAATGATTCCACCATGGGGAGAGTACGCTCGACCATCACGGCCACGCCCTTTGCGTTCGGATGCATTCCGTCTTCGAGCTGCATGCCCGGCACGGTCGTGACCCCGTCGAGAAAGAATGGATAGAGCGGCACGGCATGTTTTTCGGCGAGCCGTTTGTAGATCGGGTTGAACTTTTCCGCATAGTCGCCCCCCATGTTCGGTGGCGCCAGAATGCCGGCCAGGAGAACCTTGATGCCGCGTTCCTTCAGCCGCGTCAGCATAGCATCGAGGTTCTTTTCCGATTGTTCCGGCGCAATGCCGCGCAGCGCATCATTAGCGCCGAGTTCGAGAATGACGCCGCTCGTCCCGTCCGGAACCGACCAGTCGATGCGCGAAAGTCCGCCGGATGTCGTATCACCCGAAACGCCCGCATTGGTGATCGTCACATTCAGCCCCTTGGCTTTCAGCGCCGCTTCCAGCTGGGCCGTATAGGACTCCGAGGGCGCGAGCTGATATCCGGCCATCAGGCTGTCGCCGAAACCAACCAGATTGATCGCCTTCTCCTGCGCTCTCGCCGAACCTGAGCCGGCAAAGAGAGCAACCATGACGATGAAGTGAAGAAGGCTTGCTTTAAAACTCAACTCACGTCTCCTAGATTTCTACAACTGCGCTGCAGCAAAAGCCCGGCACTACTCCATGGATATAGGGTTATTCGCTTTGACTGAAACCGTTATCGACCTCAAAAATGCCGACCTCACTCTCGGAAGCGCTGCAGCCTCCGTCCATGTACTGAAAGGCATCGACCTGACGATCGCAGCCGGCGAAGCCGTCGGCATCATCGGCCCGTCCGGTTCCGGCAAGTCGACCCTGCTGATGGTTCTGGCCGGTCTCGAACGGTTGGACAGCGGCGAGATCTTCATCAAGGGCGAGCCCCTTCACAGCTTTTCCGAGGACGTTCTGGCGGAATTCCGCGGCCGCAACATCGGCATCGTCTTCCAGTCCTTCCATCTGATCGCCAACATGACGGCGCTGGAAAACGTCGCCGTGCCGCTGGAGCTCGCCGGCGTTTCCGACGCCTTCGACATTGCCAGGCGCGAATTGACGGCGGTTGGCCTGGGCGAAAGGCTCAGCCACTATCCCGGCCAGCTTTCCGGTGGCGAACAGCAGCGCGTGGCGATCGCCCGTGCACTCGCCCCCTCGCCCGCGCTGCTGATCGCCGACGAGCCGACCGGTAATCTCGATACCGAAACAGGAAGGCAGATCGCCGATCTTTTGTTTTCAAAGCAGGCCGAGCGCGGCATGACGCTGCTTCTCGTCACCCACGACAACAGTCTTGCGGCTCGCTGCTCGCGCCAGATCCGCGTAAGATCCGGCGAAATCGTCGAGGATAGCGCCGACCGCACCGCCGGTCAGGCGGTGTCGGCATGAGTGCGGCGATCGCCCGTATCTCCATCGCCTTCCGTCTGGCGCTGCGCGAAATGCGCGGCGGTCTCGGCGGCTTCTACATTTTCCTCGCCTGTATCGCACTTGGAACCGGAGCGATCGCGACCGTCAATTCCGTCTCGACGGCGATCACCGGTGCAATTGCCAATCAGGGCCAGGCACTGCTCGCCGGCGACATGCGCTTCGAACTCAACAACCGCGAAGCCAGCGAAAAGGAACGTGCCTTCCTTGATGGCCTCGGTGAAGTTAGCGTCTCGACCGGCTTGCGCTCGATGGCGCGGATGCCGGACGGCTCCGGCCAGGCGCTGGTCGAGGTCAAGGGTGTCGACGGCGCTTACCCGCTCTACGGGCAGATGCAGACCGATCCTCAGCAGCCGATTGACCAGCTTCTGGCACAACAGGGAAATACCTTCGGTGCCGTCGCCGCGCCGCTGCTTCTGGAGCGGCTGGGCCTTTCGGTCGGCGACGAACTCCTTCTGGGAAATACCCGCCTTGTGCTTAAAGGCACGATCGTCAATGAGCCCGACGCCCTTTCCGATGGTTTCGGTTTTGCACCAAGGCTGATGATCAGCGGAGATGCCCTCGCCGCATCCGGCCTGATCACCATCGGCAGCCTTGTTGAGCATTCTTACAAGATTCGTCTCGAGGACCCCTCGACCCGATCCGCAATCGTCACCCGCGCAAACCGTGATTTCCCCGATGCCGGCTGGTCGGTGCGCACCAGCGATCGCGCCGCGCCTTCGCTTGCCGAAAATATCGACCGTTTCTCGCAATTCCTCACGCTTGTCGGCCTCACGGCTCTCATCGTAGGCGGCGTCGGCATCGCCAATGCGGTGCGCGCTTTCCTCGATGCCAAACGGACGACCATCGCCACATTCAAATGCCTCGGCGCTCCGGCCTCGGTCGTGACGATGATCTATCTTTTCCAGATCATGCTTCTGGCCGCGATCGGAATTGTCGTCGGCCTCGTGATCGGCGCGATCTCGCCCTTCATCGCCTTCCGTTATCTCGAAGGCGTGCTGCCCGTTCCCGAACAAGCAACCATCTATGGCGGCGCTCTGGCGATAGCGTCCGCCTTCGGCCTGCTCGTCACCTTCGCCTTCACCATCCTGCCACTCGGCCACGCGCGGGAAGTGCCGGCAACGGCGCTGTTCCGTGAACAGGGTTTCGAGGCAAGGCGCCTGCCGTCATGGCCCTATCTGCTCGCAGCCGGAGCGGCACTCGCGGCACTCGCGGCGCTGGCTATCTTCTGGGCCGACGACCGGCGCATCGCCTCCGTCTTCCTTGTCGCGGTTGCCGGAGCCTTCCTTCTGCTGCGAGTGGTCGCCGCCGGCATTGCGGCGCTTGCCCGACGGAGCCCGCGAGTCAACTCGCCCGCCCTCCGCCTGGCGATCGGAAACATTCACCGCCCCGGCGCACTGACGCCATCCGTCGTATTGTCGCTCGGCCTCGGTCTCGCGCTGCTCGTGACACTGGCGCTGATCGACGGCAACATGCGCAATCAGCTGACCGGGCGCATCACCCAAGGGGCGCCGAACTTCTTCTTCGTCGACGTCCAGAGCGCCGAAGTCGACGGCTTCCGGCAGCTGTTGAAGACGCAGGCTCCCGAAGGAAAGGTCTTCGAGGTTCCGATGCTGCGCGGGCGCATTCTCGCCTTCAATGGCAAGGACGTCAGCCAGATGAACGTCCCGCCGGAAGGCCGCTGGGTTCTGCGCGGCGACCGCGGCATTACCTACGCGAAGAACAAGCCGGAAAGCTCGACGCTGACCGCTGGCGAATGGTGGCCGGAAGATTATGACGGCGAACCCCTCGTCTCCTTCTCTGCGGAAGAGGCGGGCGAACTTGGCCTGAAGCTCGGCGACACCGTCACCGTCAATGTTCTCGGCCGCAACATTACCGCAAAAATCGCCAGTTTTCGCAATGTCGAGTGGGAATCGCTCTCGATCAATTTCGTCATGGTCTTTTCGCCCAACACTTTCCGCGGCGCGCCCCACGCCTGGCTGGCAACCTTGACTGAGCCATCAGCTTCTGCAGCGAAGGAAGCCGAAATCCTGAGAACAGTAACCACGGCCTATCCGACGATCACAAGCGTCAGGGTCAAGGATGCGATCGACCTGGTCGATCAGCTGGTGGGTCAGCTTGCAACCGCCATCCGGGCGGCAGCGGCAGTCGCGCTCGTCGCGTCGGTTCTGGTCCTGGCCGGCGCGCTCGCCGCCGGCAACCGAGCCCGCACCCATGATGCGGTCGTGCTGAAGACGCTCGGCGGTACCCGCCGCATGCTGATGCGTGCCTTCGGTTACGAATACCTGATCCTCGGCACGGCGACCGCGGTCTTCGCACTGCTTGCCGGCGGATTGTCGGCCTGGTTCGTGGTTGCTCGCATCATGCGCATGCCATCCTCCTTCCTGCCGGACGTCGCAGTACTCACGCTTGTGATCTCGCTGGTTCTGACGGTCGGTATCGGCCTTATTGGCACCTGGCGCATTCTCGGCCAGAAGGCGGCTCCGGTGTTGCGGGAACTCTAGGGTCATTCCAGCATAAGCCAGAACCGGCTTTGCGTCCGGGGTTACACCAAAACAAAGAGATAGGACGGTTTCGCGGTTCGGAGAAGCGTGAAAACGCCCTGGTCACTCAGGGGTTGCAAAATACCGGAAATATCCGTCGAATTCGCGCAATAATATCCCAGAGGTTGCTAAATTACACGCGCAGTTGATGTTTTCCAGCGGCGAACCCCTTGTATGCAAAGCGATCTCGCATCATATTCTACGTCAGGCTTGCTGGAGCTCCGCAGCGGCGCCTGGGTCATATATTAGGGGGCCCGACACCGTAGTAATTCCGGAGCTTAAAGAGGAAACAATGGCTGACTTCAACAACTACCAGAACCGAATGGCGCAGTCCCGTGCGCAGTCCGGTGAGATGATCGATGCAGGCCTGCGCGCCTACATGCTTCGGGTCTACAACCTGATGGCACTCGGACTTGCGATCACCGGTGTTGCTGCTTACGGCACCTATGCATTCGCGGCCTCCAACCCGGCCGTTGCACAGGCGCTTTACGGCGGTCCGCTCAAGTGGGTTATCATGCTGGCTCCGCTGGGCATGGTGTTCTTCCTGAGCTTCCGCATCAACAAGATGAGCGTTCCGGCTGCGCAGATGACCTTCTGGGTCTATGCCGCACTGATGGGTCTCTCGCTGTCCTCGATCTTCCTGGTCTTCACCGGCCAGAGCATCGTTCAGACATTCTTCGTCACCGCAGCATCGTTTGGCGCCCTGTCGCTTTACGGCTACACGACGAAGAAGGACCTGTCCGGCCTCGGCTCGTTCCTGATCATGGGTCTGTTCGGCCTGATCATCGCGTCGATCGTCAACATCTTCCTACAGTCGTCTGCAATGGGCTTCGCGATCTCCGCCATCGGCGTGCTGATCTTCGCTGGCCTGACCGCGTACGACACGCAGAAGATCAAGGAAATGTACTGGGACGGTCACGACTCCGCCACGACGGGCCGCATGGCCATCATGGGCGCACTGACCCTGTACCTCGACTTCATCAACCTCTTCACCTTCCTGCTGCAGTTCATGGGCAACCGCGACGAATAAGCGGAAGAGTGATCGTTACGAAGAAGGCGGCTTTCGAGCCGCCTTTTTTGTTGCCTGGTTTTTTGAGCAAGCCTAGGCTGGACACAGTTTCAAACCAACATCCCGCTTGTTCCCCGCCATGACATTTTCCATTCGCAATGCTACTGCGGCCGACCTTCCGGCCATCACCGAAATCTATCGTGACAGCGTGCTGAACGGCACTGCAAGTTACGAAATCACTGCCCCCGACCTGATCGAGATGACCAGCCGCCAGTCCGGCATCATCGAAAAAGGGTACCCCTATATCGCAGCGGAAGCGGAAGACGGCAGCCTTCTCGGCTATGCCTATGCCTCAGCATTCCGCACCCGCCCGGCCTATCGCTGGCTAGTGGAGGATTCGATCTATCTCGCACCCGAAGCCCGCGGCAAAGGCGTCGGCAAGGCCCTGCTGAAGGAATTGCTGATCCGCTGTGAAGCGCTCGGCTTCCGGCAGATGGTAGCCGTCATCGGCGGCGCCAGCCCCGCTTCGGTTGCCGTCCACAAAAGTCTCGGCTTCGAGATGACCGGCACGCTGAAAGGCACGGGCTTCAAACATGGGAAATGGCTGGATACAGTCCTGATGCAGGTCTCGCTTGGTGAAGGCACTAAAACCGACCCGGATCTTGCAGCCTATCCCGGAACGCTGTTTGCGGGATAACGCGGACTCGTAAGCACCCATCGCTGCGCATCAATCGATCAGCTTCAAAGCCTTGTCGAAAACCTTCAGCACCTGCTGCAGTTCATGACCCCGTTTGATAATCATGCCGTTAGTGCTGATCACCGAATAGGCGCCCTGTTTGCCGGCAAGCTTGGGATTTTTCTCCACTCGGAAAAGCGGCATCTCACCGGATCGTTTGAAGATGGAAAAGACTGCCCGATCCTTCAGATGATCGATCGCATAGTCCTTCCACTCGCCTTCACCGACCATGCGGCCGTAAATCCAGAGAATGGCATCCAGCTCGCGCCGGTGAAATGTCACTGGAACAGGGTCAAGGCTCCGCTTGTATTCGCTGAGACTGACGACAACGGCCGCATCCTGGGGCCGCGCGCCCGCTGGCAAATCAGACTGATCGGCCATCAAAGCTCCAAACGTTACATGTCTTTGGTATGACAGTGTGCCCGACCCGTACAAAAATGCAAGTCATCGAGAAGGCTGCAGCAAGCGTCCCCCGCCGGGACAGATTTTTTCATCTGCCTAAATTCGGACAAAACAGCGCCAAAATCGGCATACATGTTGCGGCTGTTGGTTGGCGCGTTTAGCGCCATTGGCCCGGTCAGGTGCATTGACCCTTACCCCCAGCCCCCCAATGTTTCCGGGCCGGGCCATCCAACAACTTTCCAAGCTCATCGAAAAAAACGGCCGCCGGTTTCGCCCCAGGCAAAGACCGGGCACGATTTCCTGTTTTGAAAAAAGGCAGAAACGTCTTCGGAAAATATCCGGTCAGTCTTTTTTGCGGCCTGCCATCAAGACCGTCGCACCGATGATCGAGGCAGGCTCGCCTCCTGAACCAGATGTCTGCAGGAGGATGGCGCAGCCGTCCTTTTTGGTCTTGCCAAGCGCCTTGCCGGGCAGTTTCAGCGTCATCTTCTGGCCGTTCCACATACCGACCGACTGCACGTCGTAAACGGCATGCCAGTATTCCATGTTCTTGCCGCTGTTTTCGCCCTTGGTCACGTCCACCTGCTGGTGCTTGGTGAAATAGGCAACCACGACATCGGCCTGTCCCTGCCCTTCGCCGATCTCGATCTCGATCTCGTCCGCGTGCATGGTAGCAGCGACGGGGACGGTCAGGCCCTTGCCGGCTTTCTGCAGATCATTGACCTTGCCATTGATGACCGTCTGATCGGTGCCCTTCACATGCTCGCGGCCGTTGATGATCGCCTGCGGCGTGTAGACACCACTGCGCCCCATCGTCTTGGCGTAACCATATTGCCGCTCGGTGTTTTCCTTGGAGGACAGCGTGTCGGTCCAGCCGAGATAGTTCCAGTAGTCCACATGATAGGAAAGCACCACGAGATCACCCTGGGCCACCAGCTGCGACAGCGTGTTGTCGGCCGGCGGACAGGAAGCACAGCCCTGCGAGGTGAAAAGCTCGACGACGCCCTTTGGCGACCGCACCTCTCCGGCCGATGCGATACTGCCAACGAGCAGGCTCGCAAGGACGATAACGGCACGCAAGGCAAACGGCATGGATGACGAACCTTTTGTCAGGGCAATCGCAAGAAGCGGTTGCCATCGGCAGGAAAGAAAACAAATCTCTGGGCTGGCGGAAAATAACCATCCACAATTTCAAGAGAAAGTCACGATGGGGTGAGAACGGAGAATGTGATTAATCGTCGCCTTTTGGTTGTAAAACCAACTTGGGTAACACCGAAGGATTAGACGAGCTTAAGCAAACCCTGCGCGAGATAAACCGCACCTACGCCAGTCACGACCCAACGGGTCCAGGCGCGAAAATTTGCATCCGTCATCTTCTGCAGAATGCCGTTTCCGGCCCGTGCGCCCAGGATCGCAATCGGTGCAGCAATCAGCACAGCGATCGCGTCCACAGTCGGCAAATGCGAGGCTGCATCCCAGTAGAAGGCGATCTTGGCGAGATGCGACAACGTCTGGATCGACGCCTTGGTGGCGATGATCTTGCGGCGGTCCATCTGGGTGCGGATGAAGAAGATATCGACGGTCGGACCGGCGACACCGACGCTGATCGTCATCGCGCCGGAAAGAAGCCCCGCCAGAAACGCATGCGACGGCCGTGAGGCGTCAAGCTGCAATCTGTTGACCGGCAGCCAGACAAGGATCGGCATCAGCCCGACGCCGATCAGAACCACGATCAGGCTCGGCGTATAATTGGTCAGGAACAGGACGACCGCCGACAGCGCTACCCCGGAACACAGGATGGAAAGGATCCGCCAGTCGATATAGGCGCGAGAAAACCAGGCGCGCGATCCGTTCGATACCATCTGGATGACGCCCTGGATCGCGATCGCGGTGCCGACGGGATAGAGGAAGAGCAGAACCCAAAGCAGGATCAACCCGCCGGCCATGCCGAAAATGCCGGAAAGCAGTGACGTCAGAAAGACGGTTACGGCCATTCCGATGAAGATGATGAGAGACAATAGAATACGCCTGAGAGGTCGAGCAGCCCCTCATCCGCCTGCCGGCACCTTCTTCCCCCGCGAGCGGGAAGAAGGGATGTACCGCACCGTTCTGCCACATGTGCAACAACGACGTAGGCCACGTCCCCTCTCCCCGCAAGCGGGGAGAAGGTTAGGGTGAGGGGCGCCCCAATTATTGAAAACCACCCGCCGGAATGCCCGGCGGGTGGCTGATGTCGTTAAGCCGCGAGATCCCGCAGAACCGTCTGCAGGATGCCGCCATTGTTCATGTAGATAACCTCGTCGAGCGTATCGATGCGGCAGAGGATGTTGATCTCCTTCACCGTGCCGTCGCCATAGGTGATCTGGGCGGTCTTCCATTCGCGCGGCTTGATATCGCCTTCGAGGCCCTCGATGGTGACGACTTCGTCACCTTTGAGGTTGAGCGAAGCCCAGGTCGTACCCTCTTCGAAGACGAAAGGAACGACGCCCATGCCGACAAGGTTCGAGCGATGGATACGCTCGAACGACTGGGCGATCACTGCCTTGACGCCCAAGAGGTTGGTACCCTTTGCAGCCCAGTCGCGCGACGAACCGTTGCCATATTCAACACCGGCGAAGATGACCAGTGGAACGCCCTCTTCCTTGTATTTCATCGCCGCATCGTAAATCGACATCTCTTCCTTCGACGGATAGTGGATGGTGTAGCCGCCTTCCTTGCCGTTCGGGCCGAGCATGTGGTTGCGGATGCGAATATTGGCGAACGTGCCACGCATCATCACTTCGTGATTGCCGCGACGCGTGCCGTACTGGTTGAAGTCTGCAACGGCGACGCCGTTTTCGGTGAGATAAGCACCGGCCGGCGAGGACGCCTTGATTGAACCGGCCGGAGAAATGTGGTCGGTGGTGATCTTGTCACCGAAGAGACCAAGCACGCGGGCGCCCTTGATATCCTTCAGGCCCGAGCCCTTTTTGCCCATGCCGACGAAGTAAGGCGGGTTCTGCACATAGGTCGACTTGTCGTCCCAGGCATAAGTCTCGCCATCGGGGATCTGCACCGCCTGCCAGTTCTCGTCGCCCTTGAACACGTCCGCATACTTGCTTTCGAACAGTTCGCGAGTGACGTATTTGGCGATGAATTCCTGCACTTCGGCAGATGTCGGCCAGACATCCTTGAGGAAGACCGGCTGGCCATCGCTGCCGATCCCGAGCGGTTCCGTCGTCAGGTCCTTCTGCACCGTACCGGCCAGCGCATAAGCGACGACGAGCGGCGGCGAAGCCAGATAGTTGGCCTGGACATCCGGCGAGATACGACCTTCGAAGTTTCGGTTACCGGAAAGCACACCCGAAACGATCAGGCCCTTGTCGTTGATCGTCTTGGAAATCGGCGCAGGCAGCGGGCCGGAATTTCCGATGCAGGTCGTGCAGCCGAAGCCGACAAGGTTGAAGCCAAGCGCATCGAGATCATTTTGCAAGCCGGACTTGGCAAGATATTCGCCGACGACCTGTGATCCCGGTGCAAGCGAGGTTTTCACCCATGGAGCAGTCTTCAGACCCTTGGCAACAGCGTTACGGGCCAGCAGACCGGCAGCGATGAGAACCGAGGGGTTGGACGTGTTGGTGCACGACGTGATGGCGGCAATTGCCACATCGCCATGGCCGAGATCGAAATCCGTGCCTTCGACGGCATAACGGTTATCGAGCTGACCCGGCTTCTTGTAGTCGCTTTCCATCGAACCGGCGAAACCGGAAGCAATGTTTTCCAGTGGAATGCGGCCTTCCGGGCGTTTCGGACCGGCCATGGAAGGCACGACATCGCCGAGATCGAGTTCCAGCGTGTCGGTAAAGACAAGTTCGGAACCATCCGTATCACGCCACATGCCCTGCGCCTTCGAGTAGGCTTCGACGAGCGCGATACGCTCCTTGGTGCGGCCCGACATGTTGAGATAATTGACGGTTTCGGCGTCGACCGGGAAGAAGCCGCAGGTCGCGCCGTATTCCGGGCCCATGTTGCCGATGGTGGCACGGTCGGCGACCGGCATGTTGTCCATGCCCGGACCGAAGAATTCAACGAATTTCGAAACCACGCCCTTTTTGCGCAGCATCTGCACGACGGTGAGCACGAGGTCGGTCGCGGTGACGCCCTCTTTCAGCTTACCCGTCAGCTTGAAGCCGATGACTTCCGGCAGAAGCATCGAAACCGGCTGGCCGAGCATCGAGGCTTCCGCTTCGATACCGCCCACACCCCAGCCGAGAACGCCAAGGCCGTTAATCATCGTGGTATGGCTATCGGTGCCAACGCAGGTATCGGGATAGGCGGTGACTTCACCGTCTTCTTCATTGGTCCAGACGGTCTGGCCAAGATATTCGAAATTCACCTGGTGGCAGATGCCGGTGCCGGGCGGCACGACGCGAAAATTCTTGAACGCCTGCTGGCCCCATTTGAGGAAGCGGTAACGCTCGCCGTTGCGCTGGTATTCCAGCTCCACATTGCGGGCAAAGGCAGTCGGCGTGCCGAATTCGTCGACGATCACCGAGTGGTCGATCACGAGATCGACGGGCACGAGCGGATTGATCTTTTCCGGATCGCCGCCGAGCGATTTGATGCCGTCACGCATGGCGGCAAGGTCGACCACCGCCGGAACGCCGGTAAAGTCCTGCATCAAAACGCGGGCCGGACGATAGGCGATTTCGGCCTCGGTCAGCCCCTTATTGCTCAGCCATTCGGCAACAGAGAGGATCTGCTCCTTTGTGACGGACTTTCCGTCTTCGAAGCGCAGCAGGTTTTCGAGCAGCACCTTCATCGAGAAGGGCAGCTTGGAAACACCCGCCAGACCGTTCGCTTCGGCCTTGGGCAGTGAATAATAGACATAGTCCTTGCCGCCTACGGTAAGGACGGAACGACATTGAAAGCTATCGATAGACTTGGTCACGGATTAGAACCCCGCTGATATCAAGAGCCAACACGCGCGTGCGGACGCCTATGCATTAGAAATGCACTATAGGATGCGGGTGCGACCATTTCCGCTGTCCGCACGAGAAGATTTTGGTCTTCAGGTCCGGCGCTGAGTGGAAATCACGCCGGCCGCTGGCGTGGTTGCTATGTATATAGATAGTTTCTAAGAACCTTCCAGACACTTTGTCGCAGCGGGCAAAAGATTTTTTGCGGCTAGATGATTGAGAACTTAAACAAGGTTTCCGTGATGCGGCTGACGGCCGAAAACTTGAGCGCCAGACGCGGCGAAGACCTGATCTTCAAGGATATTTCCTTCACTTTGGAAGGGGGCGAAAGCCTTGTCCTGACGGGGAAGAACGGCTCGGGAAAGTCGACACTGTTGCGCACTGTGGCCGGGTTGTTGCGGCCCGAAAGCGGGCGAGTGACCTGGGAGCAGGATGGTGTAAAGGCTGAAATGCGCGCCGCCGAAGCCTGCCACTATCTCGGCCACCGCAATGCGATGAAGGCCGAACTGACGGTCTCGGAGAACCTTTCCTTCTGGCGCGATTTCCTCGGTGATTTTAATGGAAATGCCGGCATGAGCATCGGCGAGGCAGCCGAAGCGGTCGGCCTCGGCGGCATCACCCACCTGCCTTTCGGATATCTCTCCGCCGGCCAGCAACGCCGCATGGCCTTCGCCAAACTGCTCGTCGCCTGGCGCCCGGTCTGGATCCTGGACGAGCCGACCGCCGCGCTGGATGTGAATGCGGAAGAGGTGTTCACCGCGCTGATCAAGGAGCATCTGGCCGCTGGCGGCATCGTGCTTGCAGCAACCCACCAGCCGCTCGGACTGGAAGATGCGCAGGAATTGCGGATGACGGGGTTTGCCGGGGTGATGGAGGAGATGTGGTGACCCACTATCGTCTCGCCCAGTCAGCCCCCCTCTGCCCTGCCGGACATCTCCCCCACAAGGGGGGAGATCAGCTGGGCGCACGCTCTTCAGACCACTTCAGTCTTGCCGCAAAGCGCATGCTTTTTGGAAGAGCGACAGTCAGGCCGCTTGTGATCTCCCCCCTTGTGGGGGAGATGCCCGGCAGGGCAGAGGGGGGCAGCTCCACCCAGCAAGGCAGCGGTCCTCCTCCAATGGCCAGTAGCGGCACCAACGGAGATCAGCCAGAATGACCGTCCTCCTCCTCCGCGACCTGAAACTCTCAGTCCGCGCCGGCGGCGGTGCGTTGATCGGCGTGCTGTTCTTCATGACGGTCGTCGCCGTTATCCCCTTCGGTGTCGGCCCCGATCTCAATCTTCTCTCCCGTATCGGCCCGGCCATCGTCTGGATCGGCGCACTTCTCTCCGCGCTCCTCGGCCTCGACCGCATGTTCCAGACCGACCGCGAGGACGGCTCGCTCGACCTGATCCTGATGCAGGAACACCCACTGGCGCTGACAGTACTGGTCAAGTGCCTCGCCCACTGGCTCGGCAACGGACTACCGCTGGTCATCGCCTCGCCGCTTCTCGGCCTGTTCATGAACATGAGCGAAGTCGCGATCGGCGCGACCATGCTGACGCTTCTGGTCGGCACACCGGCGCTGACCTTCATCGGCGCGGTGGGTGCTGCCGTGGCCGTCGCTCTTCCCCGCGGCGGCCTGCTGGTCTCGATCCTCGTCTTGCCGCTGGCGATACCGGTATTGATCTTCGGCGTCAGCGCGTCTTATGCCGCTGTTGAAGATCCCGCCCCCTTCATGCCGCCTTTTCTGATATTGGTGGCCATCACGATGTTTTTTGCGGTGATCGGTCCTATCGGCGCGGCACTCGCTTTGCGAAACACGGCCGATTGATTAGAATCATTCTCGAAAACGCACGACCCGGTTAGAAAGTCCAATGCCCGAAAGCCTTGCCATCACGAAAATCTCCGATCTGGCCAACCCGACACGCTTCCTCGGCCTGGCGGCGCGTATCCTGCCATGGATGGCCGGCATCACCGCGATCCTCTTTGCAATCGGGCTTTATCTCACCTTTGCCAGCGAAGGCGATTACCAGCAGGGCATGACGGTGCGTATCATGTATGTGCATGTGCCGGCTGCCTGGCTGTCGATGATGTGCTATTCGGTAATGGCCATGTCGGCGATCGGCACGCTGGTCTGGCGCCACCCGCTGGCCGATGTTTCGCACAAGACGGCAGCGCCGCTTGGTGCAGCCTTCACCCTCATCGCCCTTGCCACCGGATCGCTCTGGGGCAGGCCGATGTGGGGCACATGGTGGGTCTGGGATGCAAGGCTGACTTCCGTTTTCGTGCTGTTTTTGATGTATCTCGGCCTGATTGCGCTCAATCGCGCCATGGACGATCCAAGCCGTGCTGCCCGCGTTTCGGCCGTGCTGATCCTGATCGGCTTCGTCAACATCCCGATCATCAAGTTTTCGGTCGACTGGTGGAACACGCTGCATCAGCCAGCGAGCGTCATCCGCATGGGCGGCCCGACGATCGACAAGGAATTCCTCTGGCCGCTGCTGATCATGGCCATCGCCTTCACGCTGTTGTTCTTCACCCTGCATATCGGGGCAATGCGCAACGAGATCTGGCGCCGCCGTGTCTCGGCACAACGCCGCATGGCCGCCCGCATGGCAGGCCGGACACCGGCGAAGGAGGCGTAAGATGAGCCATACGTTCTACATCTCCGCATCCTATGCCGTCGCCGCCATCGTTATGCTCTGTCTGATCGGCTGGGTCTGGCTCGATGGCCGTGCCCGCCAGCGAGAACTTGCAGAACTGGAAGCCTCCGGCATTCGCCGCCGCTCCGCTCGCCCTGCCCCAACAGACGGAGCCTCGTCATGACATCCGGCACGGAAGAGGCCAACCTCAAACCAAAGCACAACCGCAGCCGCTACGCACTGGCGCTGATCCCGCTTGCCGTCTTTGTGGGCTTTGCCGCGGTCGCCGGAAAGATGCTCTACGATCAGGACGTCAACGGGCTCGACGTTTCCGCCATCCCGTCTGCGCTGATCGGCAAGACGGCGCCATCGCTTGCCTTGCCGCCGCTGGAAGGTTCGAACACTGCCGCCCTTACGGATGCCGCCATCAAGGGCAAGCTGACCCTGGTCAACGTCTTCGCCTCATGGTGCGTGCCCTGCCGGCAGGAACATCCCATCCTGAAGCAGCTGGCGAACGATAGCCGGCTTAACATCGTGGGCATCAACTACAAGGACCGCAACGACAACGCCCTGCGTTTCCTCGGCGAGCTTGGTAATCCCTACAAGGCGATCGGCGTCGACCCGAATGGCAAGGCTGCGATCGACTGGGGCGTCTATGGCATTCCGGAAAGTTATCTGGTCGGCCCGGACGGTACGATCCTTTACAAGAAGGTCGGTCCCTTCGATGAGCGCGGCCTGACACAGCAACTATTGCCAGCGATTGAAAGGGCTTCGGGCGCAGCCAAGAGCTAACTTTATCTTTAAGAAACGATCCTGAGCGGCGGCGGTCCCTCCGGCGGCCGTTGCCCTTCGGTCACAACCCTGTTGCGACCGGAATTCTTGGCCGTATAGAGACAGGCGTCCGCCCGCGCGAGGGCATCATGCACGGAATGATCTCCGGGTGCGGTGGCCGAAACGCCGAAACTCGCTGTAATCATCCCATCGACCCCATGATCTTGCCAGCTCATGGCGGCAAACCCGAACCTCGCCTTTTCCACCATATCCGCCGCTTCCATTCGGCCGATACCAGGCAGAAAACTTACGAACTCTTCGCCCCCAAAACGCGCGATCGCAACACTTCTGAGGTTCGCTCTCAAAATCTGCGCAAACCCGATAATGACATGATCGCCGGCAGCATGGCCGAAGCGATCATTGACCTGTTTGAAGTAATCGATATCCCCGACGATAACAGCCCCTGCAGGAAAGGCACCTCCCTTTGCTTCGGGCAAAGCCAGCTCGAAACCGCGTCGGTTGAACAACCCGGTGAGAGGATCGCGGCACGCCGCATCACGATGACCCATAACCACATCCGAGACGACCGAACCCAAAACAGCCAGCGCCATGATGAAGCCGACGATGCTCGCCGCCATCTGCATCAGAAAAGCATATTCGGAAGACAGGAACTGGTCGAGTGAATCAAAATTGCCAGCAGACGTGGAAACAAGGAGAGCCGTCACCCGGATGGCGGTCTCCAGCACAACCATCGACGCCATAACCACGAGCAAACGATCAATCGCCGACTTGGCAAATCTCCACACGGAAACGATTGCAATACCAAGCAGCACCGCCAACGATGAATCGCCGATTGCAAGCTGCGATCTCAGATCTTCCTCGACAAGGATAAACCAGCAGACGACCGCAAAAGCCGTCAACGTGAAAAGCAGCCGCGGCAGCAACAATGTCGGGCGCCTGAACCTGACAAGCATGGCATGGCCATAGAGAAAAAATGCTGCGTAGAAGAACACGTTCGAGAGCACTGCCTGTGCAGGCAAAGGCAGCGCATAGGCAAGGATAGGAAAGGCAAAGCCGAGCGCCGCCGAAATGTAGCCCAGCCCCCAGTAACGAGCTGAGCCATCGGACCATCGGTCGGCGATCAGAAAAATGCTGCCGAAAACCAGAAAAATGAACGGCAAGAGATAGGAAAAATTATCGGTCTGTTCCATCTGACCCTGCGCAGAAAGCCTTCATGCATCCTGTCGGTTATGAAAAAGCCCTAGGCCCAGAACGTTAACATTTCAACGACAGTGGGGCTCGAAAAGGTACCTCTGCACAGGTTCAGCCGATGGCGCTCTGCCATGTCCTGACCGCATCTATCGGCCAGATCAACATCAGTACATTGAGCGTGAGGTTGTCACGGATCAACCAGCCGGTGAAAAGCTCGAAAACGATTGCGACCGTGACGGTCAGCCAGACGGGCATGCGGGAAGCAAACAGAAACCCGAGTGTCATGAACACCGTATCCATTGCCGAATTGAGGATGCTGTCACCCGAATAACCAAGCGCCATCGTCGCATTGCGATACCGGTCGATGATGAGCGGCGAATTTTCCGCGATCTCCCATGCGGCCTCGATGAAAACCGCCAGCGCCAGACGCTCGGAGATCGACCGGCGACGCAGGAGCAACCAGCCAAAAGCATAAAACAGGAAGCCGTGAATGATATGCGACGGCGTGTACCAATCGGCCAGATGCTGCGAGTTTCCCGGCGAATTCACCCCCGGTTCGAACAGCTTCACATATCCGCATTCGCAGATCGGCACGCGACCCATGAAATAGAGGATCGTGATCTGCAGCAGAAAAAGGACGAGTGCCGCGATCAGCCAGCGCCGGGAGACATCGTCGGTTTCCGGCGTAAAGGTCGTCACTTGTCACCTTCGGCAACGGTGTCCTGCACGGTGTGGCGCATGATCAGCGGCATCTGCGACAGCGTGAATAGAATGGTGATCGGCATCGTGCCCCAGACCTTGAAATTCACCCAGGCCTCGTCGGAGAAATTGCGCCAGACGACCTCGTTGAGCACGGCGAGAAACAGGAAGAATATCCCCCAGCGCAGGGTCAGCTTCTTCCAGCCCTCCGCGTCGAGATTGAACGCTGCATTGAAGACATAACCGAGCAGCGATTTGCCGAAGAACAGACCGCCGAGCAGCACGACGCCGAACAGCGTGTTGACGATGGTCGGTTTCATCTTGATGAAGGTCTCGTCCTGAAGCCAGATCGATAATCCGCCGAACACCATGACGACCACGCCCGAGACGAAGGGCATGACCGGCAGATGCTTGAAGACAATTTTGGAAATGACCAGCGAGATCACGGTCGCAACCATGAACAGCGCGGTGGCGATCAGCAGCGGCCCGCCAATGGCAGACAGTGCTGGAAACTTGCCGACAAGCCATTCGCCGCGCAGATTGCCAAAGAAGAAGACCAGCAAAGGCCCTAGTTCCAGCGCCATTTTCAGGCCCGGTTTCTGCTTCTCTTCCTTGGTCGGCGTAATATCGCTTTCGATCGTCTGCATAGGTCCCAACTTATTGTCTGTCGTTATCTGGAGCCAAATCGTTTTTCTGTGTCATCAATGCGGCGCAGGCGTAAGCCCTGCAATCGCCTCAGCAAAATCCTTCGCCTCGAAGGGTTCGAGATCATCAATGCCCTCGCCGACGCCGATAAAATAGACCGGTAGGCGATGCTTGGCCGCGATCGCGACCAGGATGCCGCCTCGCGCGGTCCCGTCGAGCTTGGTCATGATCAGACCGCTGACACCGGCAACATTTCGGAAGATTTCGACCTGGTTCATGGCATTCTGCCCGGTCGTGGCATCGAGCGTCTGCAAGACGGTATGCGGCGCTTCAGGATCGAGCTTGTTGAGAACACGCACGATCTTTTCGAGTTCCGCCATCAGTTCCGCCTTGTTCTGCAGCCGGCCGGCGGTATCGATGATCAGCACGTCGGATTTCTTTTCCTTCGCCTTAACATAGGCGTCATAGGCAAGGCCCGCCGCATCGGCGCCAAGCTTGGTACCGATGAATTCCGAATTGGTGCGATCCGCCCAGATCTTCAGCTGTTCGATAGCGGCAGCACGGAACGTATCGCCGGCAGCGAGCATGACCTTGAGGCCCGAGCCCGAAAGCTTTGCCGCAAGCTTGCCGATCGTCGTCGTCTTGCCGGTGCCGTTGACGCCGACCACGAGAATGACATGCGGCTTGTGATTGAGATCGAGCTGCAGCGGCTTGGCGACCGGCGCCAGAACCTTGGTAATTTCGGCCGACATGATGCGCGACACATCCTCGCCGGTCACGTCCTTGCCATAACGCTCGGCAGACAGACTCCCGGTGATCCGCATCGCGGTCTCCACGCCGAGATCGGCCTGGATCAACAGGTCTTCGAGGTCTTCCAGCGTCTCGTCATCCAGCTTGCGCTTGGTGAAGAGAGCGGCGATCTGCCCTGTCAGTTGCGAAGACGTCCGGGCAAGCCCGGCGCGTAGACGCTGGAACCAGGTCAACTTCAGCGGCGGCACGACTGCCACGACTTCCGGTTCGGATATCGAGGTGGAGAAACCCTTGGGGAGGACTGGGGCTGAGTCAGCGGACGCATTACCCACCTCTGTCCTGCCGGACATCTCCCCCACTGGGGGGGAGATCGGCTGGGGACTTACGAGCTGCTCCACATCAACCGTCGTATTTACAGCAGCGTGACCTTCGGAAAGCTCAGTATCTGGGGCAACAGCACCCTGTCCTTCAGCACCCTCATCAAAGGCAACCGGCGGCAGCGCATCCGTGACCTCCCCCCCTGTGGGGGAGATGCCCGGCAGGGCAGAGGGGGGTGTTTCCGCGGAAACGCCACCATCTGTCTCCGCCGCAGCCTCCGCCTCCAGCAGCGACAGAGGCACGATGCCGAGATCCGATGTTTCTTCCGCGCCTGCAAGAACCGCAACCGCTTCATCATCCCCCACGACATCGTCCGAAGGACCGCCGGCTGTCTCGATTTCGGCCGGTGCGACCGGATCAACCGGCGTCACAGGTAATTCCTCGACGGCAACGACGCCCGATACAGGCGACTGGTCTTCAACCGGCTTTTCGACCGGCTGCTCAGCGGGCCGATCGGCTGGCTTGTCGCCGAAGGTGAAGACGCGTTTGATGAAGCTTACCATTACTTACAATCCGTTTCGGTCAGGCCGCCTGCTCATGGGCAGCCAGAAGCCGCATGTCGAGATGTTTGCCGTTATGTCCAGTAATCATAACGCGCTGAATGTCGCGGGGAACCAGTCCCGGCGCTGCAACCAGCGAAAAGTTTTCCGTATGCGCCATGCCATTGTTTTCAATGATGACGGTCTGCTCGGTTCCGACCATCCGGTCGAGATGCGCAAGATGCAGCGCCTCGCCACGGGCGCGAAGCCTCGCGGCGCGCTCCTTGACCCGCACCCGGTCGACCTGCGGCATGCGCGCCGCCGGCGTGCCGGAGCGCGGACTGTAGGGAAAAACATGCAGAAATGAGATGCCGGCCTCTTCGGCCAGGGTCGCAGCCCCTTCGAACATCTCTTCTGTTTCGGTTGGAAACCCGGCGATCATATCCGCACCAAAAGCGATTTCCGGCCGCAGCCGCCGCGCCTGTTCCACGAAGGCAAGAGCCTCGGCTCGGGAATGACGACGCTTCATCCGCTTCAGGATCATGTCGTCGCCATGCTGCAGCGACAGATGCAGATGCGGCATGAAACGCGGCTCGCCAGCGATCAGGTCCCAGAGATGACTGTCGGCCTCGATACTGTCGATCGACGACAGCCGCAGGCGAAGAATTTCCGGTATCTGCTTCAAAAGCGTCTTGGCGAGATAACCGAGCGTCGGATTGCCCGGCAGATCCGTGCCATAGCTCGTCGCATCGACGCCAGTCAGCACGATCTCACGATATCCGCTTTCCGTGAGCTTTCGTGCTTGCTCGACAACTGCCCCCATCGGCACCGAGCGGGAATTGCCGCGCCCATAGGGAATGATGCAGAAAGTACAGCGATGGTCGCAACCGTTCTGCACCTGGATGAAGGCACGCACATGCCCGTCGATATGCTTGACCATCTGCGGCGCGGTCGCCTTGACGCTCATGATGTCGTTGACGCGGAGTTTCTCTTCCGCCGAAACGCCGAAATCCGGCAGGCCGCGATAGGAAGTGCTTTTCAGCTTTTCCTCATTGCCGAGCACGGCATCGACTTCCGGCATGTCGGCAAAGGTTTGCTTTTCCGTCTGCGCCGCACAGCCGGTGACGATGATGCGTGCATGCGGATTCTCCCTCCGCGCCCGTCGGATCGCCTGCCGCGCCTGCCGCACCGCCTCGCCTGTCACGGCGCAGGTATTGACTAGCACGGCATTGTTCAAGCCAGCCTTTTCGGCTTCAGCCCGCATCACTTCCGATTCATAGGTGTTGAGCCGACAGCCGAAGGTTATGACCTCGACGCCGCTCAATTTGCCTTAACCTCAAGTTCCGTATCGCGCGAAAACGTGCCGGTTTCAGGATCGACCTTGCCCGACCATTCCCATTCGGCAGGTCCCGTCATCACCACATGATCGTTTTCCCGCCATTCGATAACGAGCGGCTGGCGACTGGGTGCGGAAGCGACATCGATCGTCACCTTCCGGCCGGTACGACCGGTGCGGGCGGCAGAAACGCCAGCGGCACAGGCAGCCGAACCGCAGGCAAGCGTCAGGCCCGCGCCGCGCTCCCAGGTGCGGGTGCGCAAGGAACTGTCGCTCGTGACCTGCGCCAGCGTGATATTGGCCTTTTCCGGGAACATCGGATGGTTTTCCAGCATCGGCCCGAAACGCTCCAGATCGAAGGTCATCGGGTCCTTGTCGACCCAGAAGACCGCATGCGGATTGCCCATCGACATGGCGGACGGCGAATGCAGGATCGGCGCATCGATCGGCCCGATCTGCAGTTCGATCCGGCTGGTGTCGAAAAACTCTTCCGACAGCGGGATCTTGTCCCACTGAAAGACCGGCTTGCCCATATCGACGGAAATCGTGCCGTCCTCATGCTCCTGCGCATTCAAGATGCCGGCAACCGTCTGGAAGGTGAAGGTCTTGCGGCCGGTCTCTGCAGCCAGTGCCTGCACCACGCAGCGCGTGCCGTTGCCACAGGCCTGCGCCTTTGTGCCATCGCAGTTGAGAATATCGATCCAGGCATCGGTGCCTTGGGCCCTGGGATCATGGATCGCCATGATCTGGTCGAACTCGGTGGCCGGATCGGCTGCAAGAGCGATCGCCGCCTCAGGTGTCACCTTGTCGGTGCGACCACGCATGTCGACGACCAGGATCTTGTTGCCAAGCCCGTTCATGCGCGCGAATTCGACCTGTCCTGCCATGATGATATCCACTCTTCGGGCCGTCAAACCAGCAATGGCCCACTCTTCAAGGCGTATATGGCCGAAAGTGCTGCAAATTACCAGTGGCGGCGCATATGCCTAAAGATTGGCGCAAAGCCGCAACGCGTGTTAGGGGAGCCGCAAAAACGAGGCTTCACGATGTTACCCTGGGTTCAACTGGACAGCGCAAAGATACCGGACGATGGCGGCGAACTGCGCCTGAAACAGCGGGGCCAGGAATTCTCCATCATGCTCGGATCCAACGAGCTGATGAACAGCCGGCTGAGCGGTTCGGAAGAGGCGCTTGCAACGCTCTCCTGGGAAAAGATCAAGGACCGCTCTAAGCCATCCATCCTGATCGGCGGCCTCGGCATGGGTTTCACGCTCCGTGCAGCGCTCGCGATCGTCCCACCGGATGCCACCGTCACCGTCGCCGAACTGGTACCGGCGGTGGTGAAATGGGCGCGCGGACCAATGGCCGAGGTCTTCAAGGGTTGCCTCGACGACCCGCGGACGAAAATCCATCAGGGCGATGTCGGTGAGCTGATCCGCGGTTCAAAGAACAGGTTCGATGCCATCCTGCTCGATGTCGACAATGGTCCTGACGGCCTGACACGCGACAGCAATGATGCGCTTTATAACGGCCGCGGCCTGCGCGCCGCCCGTGAAGCTCTACGCCCCGGCGGTGTGCTCTCCGTCTGGTCATCCGGCCCGGATTACGGCTTTACCAAGCGCCTGAAGGATACAGGCTATGAGGCCGAAGTCGTCAACACCCGCGCCAACGGCAAGCGCGGCGCCAAGCACGTCATCTGGGTGGCGACGCGCCGCTGATGGCGACGCAAGAATAGATTATCCGAAGATTTCGTCGACCAGCGCATGCACGCGCCGGAAGGCAGCCTTGGCGCCCTCGGCAGCCTCAAGCTCTTCCGCTTCGGTAAGCGGCAAATCGTTATAGGCAGCGACAAAATTGCGCCAATGCAGGCCACGACCATCCGGATGCCCTGCCAGATGCCGTGCGCCAAAATCGTCCGACAGGCCGATCTTTGCAGCTTCCTTGCGCAGGAATGCCGCGCCGAGATTGGACCCTTCCGCGACATAGACCCAGCCGAGCGCCTGAGCCGGCGTCAACGGACCGGTCGTCGCGCTGAGTTCTTCCGGGGTGCCGCCGAGATCGGCGATATCCTGACGCAAAGCCTCGTAACGATTCCGCTCGGCCAGACCGGGCAGGCGGCGATTGAGGTCTTCGTCCGCAAAAAGCGGCGCGACATCGGCATGGAAATGATGCTGCACCTCGAGAAACAGGGCGTAACGCTCGCGGCTGGCAAACGGCTCGGCGCGCATGATGCGCTTGTCCAGCGTGTCATGGGTCCCGGTCGTCAGAGCCTTCAGGCGCTGGATACGGGTTTCTTCGGTCGGACGCTCGAGCTCTAACTGCATTACTTTCCCCATGCACTCATGTTTTCCGCATCAAGCAAATCAAGGTGCGACAAGTCAAGCAGGACGTGAAGCCGGAACCTCGAAAACTTCGCCTGGCCGCATCGGCCTGAAACGCTCGCGAGCGATCTTTTGCGCGTCGAGCGCCGCATGCAGCGCCTCCACCGGCTGCTCTATTCCCTCGTCGGTCAGTTTCACCGTGCCCCAGTGATGACCGGCAACGTAGGACGCGCCGCAAAGTTGCATGCCTTTGACGGCCTCTTCCGGATTCTGATGTTGCGCCTCCATGAACCAGCGCGGCTCATAGGCTCCGAAAGGAAGATTGGCGAGCCGGAACGGCCCATGCTTTTCGCCGACAGCTCGGTAATTCCGGCCCTCGTGAAAACCGGTATCGCCGATATGGTAGATTTTTCCGGCAGGCGTATCGAAGACGAAAGCCGCCCAGAGCGCCTGGCGACGATCTCCCAGACCGCGCGCCGACCAGTGGTGGCACGGCTCGCAATGGAAGGTGACGCCGGGGCCGACCGTCTCGTGGCCACCCCAGTCCATCACAGTGATCCTTGCATCCGCCACACGGGAACGAATGATTGCATCATTGCCGAGTGGAGTGATGAAATGCGGCTTGTCACGGCCCTGCAGTACCCAAAGCGTTTCGAGATCCATGTGGTCGTAGTGATTGTGGGTGACCAGCACGATATCGATTGGTGGCAGGTCACCCATTCGGATGCCCGGCGGGTTCACGCGTTTCGGACCTGCAAATCTGAATGGGCTCGTCCGTTCGGACCAGACCGGATCGGTCAGGATGTTTAGCCCCGCCACCTGGATCAGCATCGAAGCATGCCCAATCATCGTCACCACGACCCGGTCACCATCGATGCGCGTCCCCGGCACGGTTTGCGGGAATGGGCTGACGAAAGTTTCGGGCCACGGGATATTACCGTTGCCGAACTTCCAGCGCAAAAGGTCCAGTCCGCCGCGCGGCTCCACGCCCCCCGGATTGAAGAAGGCCTTGCCGTCAAAATGATCGGAGACGGGACCGGAATAATACTTATTACCGGCCATGGCGCTCCTTGCCGTAACCCCGCCGGCAAGTGCCGCGATGGCTGCAAGGCCGGACCATTTGAAGAATGTGCGTCGATTCATGGGATCCTGTATAAAAAGCCATATGGTGCGCTTCAAGCAGACAGACAATCGGCACGCAAATGTTACGAATGCCCGCCACACCTTGACTCTCCGCCCCATTTCCTGTTTAAGCCCGGCAATCTGCTGACAAGTCACGACTTGGAGCCGCCGACCGGGGCCGACATACTGAGCCCGGAGGTCAACATCCGACAGCGCGTTGCGCCCTCGGGTGCTTTTTGGCTTTGCGCGCTTTCGCGTCTTGTTTTTGCCGGCAAAAGACCCGACGTTTCCGGACACCAACTGGAAGCGAAGAAGGAAGACACGATGTTTGAGAACCTGCAGGACCGTCTTGGCTCCATTCTGAATGGACTGACCGGCCGTGGCGCGTTGAGCGAGGCGGATGTTTCCGCAGCGCTCCGCGAGGTTCGCCGTGCGCTTCTGGAAGCCGACGTGGCGCTCGAAGTCGTGCGCGCCTTTACGGATAGAGTACGTGAAAAGGCCGTCGGCGCCGAAGTCCTGAAATCGATCAAACCCGGCCAGATGGTCGTCAAGATCGTCCATGACGAACTGGTCGAGATGCTCGGCTCCGAGGGCGTCAGCATCAGCCTGGCAGCCGCTGCACCCGTCGTCATCATGATGGTCGGCCTGCAAGGCTCGGGTAAGACGACCACGACCGGCAAGATCGCCAAGCGCCTGACCGACCGCGACCGTAAAAAGGTGCTTATGGCGTCGCTCGATACGCGTCGTCCGGCAGCCCAGGAACAGTTGCGCCAACTTGGCGTACAGACCGGCGTGGATACGCTGCCGGTCATCGCCGGCCAGTCGCCGACCGATATCGCCGCGCGCGCCGTGCAGGCGGCAAAACTCGGCGGCCATGACGTCGTCATCCTCGATACCGCCGGCCGCACGCATATCGACGAACCGCTGATGCAGGAAATGGCGGAAATCAAGCGGAAGTCCAATCCGCATGAAATCCTGCTCGTAGCCGACAGCCTGACCGGTCAGGACGCCGTCAATCTTGCGCGCAATTTCGATGAACGCGTCGGCATTACCGGCCTCGTTCTGACCCGTATGGACGGCGATGGCCGTGGTGGTGCCGCGCTTTCCATGCGCGCCGTCACCGGCAAGCCAATCAAGCTGATCGGTGTCGGCGAAAAGATGACGGAGATGGAGGAATTCCATCCCCGCCGTATCGCCGACCGTATTCTCGGCATGGGCGACATCGTTTCGCTGGTCGAAAAGGCCGCCGAAAATATCGACGCCGAAAAGGCAGCCGCCATGGCCGCCAAGATGGCCAAGGGCAAGTTCGACCTGAACGACCTTGCCGACCAGTTGCGCCAGATGAAATCGCTCGGCGGCATGGGCGGCATCATGGGAATGATGCCCGGCATGGCCGGCATGAAGGACAAGCTCGCCGCATCGGGCATGAACGACAAGATGTTCGACCGCCAGATCGCCATCATCGGCTCGATGACCAAGGCCGAGCGCGCCAACCCGGACATGCTGAAACATTCCCGCAAGAAGCGGATCGCAGCCGGCTCCGGCACCGATGCTGCGGAAATCAACAAGCTTCTGAAAATGCACCGCCAGATGGCCGACATGATGAAAATGATGGGCGGCAAGGGCAAGGGCGGCATGATGAAGCAGATGATGGGCGGCCTTGCCTCCAAGATGGGTCTTGGTGGTGGCATGGGCATGCCCGATCTGTCGAAGATGGATCCGAAGCAACTCGAAGCCCTGCAGAAACAGGCGGAAGCCGCAGGCCTGAAGCCGGGCGGCATGCCGGGTCTTGGTGGCGGCCTACCCGGTGGAATGGGTGGCCTGCCCGGTCTCGGCGGAGCAAAGCTCCCCGGCCTCGGCGGTTTCTCCGGCCTGCCGGGCAAGAAGAAATAAGGGAGGACGCGAATGGTTGATCCTGAAGTGAAGGCACGGCTTTCGAGCTACCGCCAGTCGATCGACAATATCGATGCGGCGCTGGTGCATATGCTCGCCGAGCGTTTTCGCTGCACCAAGGAAGTTGGCGTCCTGAAAGCCAAGTACGAATTGCCGCCGGCAGACCCGGCGCGCGAGGAATACCAGATCGAACGCCTTCGCCGTCTGGCAAAGGAAGCCAATCTGGATCCGGATTTCGCCGAGAAGTTCCTGAACTTCGTCATCAAGGAAGTCATCCGGCATCATGAAGCAATCGCCGCCGAACACGGCGGTGCGAAAGAGACTGCCTAACCTTAAGCCCGCCTGACGGCGGCCTTGAAAAGAACCGGACCACCGGACGGTGGCCCAAAAGAAAACTAAGGAGTTAAACAATGTCCCTGAAGATTCGTCTCGCCCGCGGTGGTTCCAAGAAGCGCCCTTACTACACCGTTGTTGTTGCCGACGCCCGTTCGCCGCGTGACGGCCGCTTCCTCGAAAAGCTCGGTTCCTGGAACCCGATGCTCGCCAAGGACAACGAAAAGCGCGTTGAACTGAACGAAGACCGCATCAAGCATTGGCTCGCAAACGGCGCACAGCCGACCGACCGCGTTCTGCGCTTCCTCGCTGAAGCCGGCATCGCAACCCGCGACGCCAAGAACAACCCGGAAAAGGCAAAGCCGGGCAAGCGCGCTCAGGAACGCGCTGCTGAAAAGGCTCAGAAGGCTGCCGACGCAGCTGCCGCTGCAGAATAATTTCTGCAACGATTGCATTCGACGGGCAGTGCGGCAACGCACTGCCCGTTTTCTGTTTGGCCATGCTTGCGTTGCACCGCGAGCGGTTCATGGCTAAATGAGCGCAGACCAATCGGAACACCCGGCATGAAGAAGCTTGAAAACCCAATCCTGATGGCCACGATCGGCGCCGCCCAAGGTCTCCGGGGCGAAGTACGGGTCAAATCCTTCACTGCGGACCCGACAGCCCTTGGCGAATACGGTCATCTTTATGCAGAAGACGGGCGGCGGTTCGAAATCCTCGAAATCCGCGATGCAAAAAACGTCGTCGTTGTCCGCTTCCGCGGCATTAACGACCGTAATGCAGCCGAAGCCCTGAACGGGCTGGAACTCTTCGTCGAACGCGACAATCTTCCTGACGAAGAGCTTGATGAGGACGAATTCTATTATGCCGATCTCGAAGGCCTCGAAGCCGTCGATGCTGAAGGCAAAAGCTATGGCAAAGTCAGCGCGGTATTTGATTTCGGCGCCGGCGATCTGCTTGAACTGAAAGGCCCCGGTCGACGCCCGGCGCTCATCCCCTTTTCCGAAGCAGCGGTTCTGGAGATCGATCTGGACGCAGGCAAAATCCTGATTGACCCTGAGGCCGCCGGCCTGATCGAGGATCCGAACGACAGGGACCCAACCGCAGTCGGCAAACGTCCGCCCAAGCCCCGCCAGGGACCCTCCAAAAAAGCTCCCGGCCAGGACGAAGAATGACATTTCGCGCAACCCTCCTGACGCTCTATCCGGAAATGTTTCCCGGACATCTCGCTTTCTCCCTTTCAGGCAAGGCGATGGAACGTGGCGACTGGTCGCTCGATACGATACAGATCCGCGATTTTGCTGAAGACAAGCACCGCACCGTAGACGATACGCCGGCCGGCGGTGGCGCCGGCATGGTGCTGAAACCGGATATTCTGGCGAGAGCGATCGATTCTGTCGCCGCCGATACCCGCCCCCGCCTGCTGATGAGCCCGCGCGGCAAGCCGCTAAGCCAGAGCCGGGTGCGTGAACTCGCCGATGGCGAAGGCGTCGTCATCGTCTGCGGCCGCTTCGAAGGCGTCGACCAGCGCGTCATCGACGGACGCAACCTCGAGGAAGTGTCGATCGGCGACTACATCCTGTCGGGCGGCGAACCCGCAGCGCTGACCGTTCTCGACAGCATCATCCGCCTCCTGCCGGGCGTCATGGGCAATGCCCATTCCGGCACCAACGAAAGTTTTGAGCACGGCCTGCTGGAACACCCGCATTACACCCGCCCGCAGGTTTTCGAAGGCCAGGAAATCCCGACGGTCCTGACTTCAGGAAATCACGCAGCGATCGAAAAATGGCGGCTGGAGCAGGCTCTAAAGCTGACGCAAATACGTCGCCCGGATTTGCTTGCGGACGACTGACGCCACTATCACCCGGTTACGAAATAATAGACCGTCAGCGCCGATCCCACCGCGACCACGCACCAGCGAAGCACTGCCTGCGGCACGCGACGCGCCAGCCAGACGCCGGAATAACCACCGAGTGCACCTGCCGGGATCATCACCAGCGCCTCCGGCCATGCCACCACATCGCCACTGATGAAGACAACGATCGCCACGCCGGCAATCAGCATGGCAAACAGGTTCTTCATCGCATTGAGGTGATGATAGGTGCCACCGGTCGTGAGCCCAAGCACCGCCAGCATCATGATCCCCATCCCGGCACCGAAGAACCCGCCATAGATCGCGTTGAAAAACTGGCCGACGATGCTGGAAACACTATTGGCGCTATGCTCCTCGGAAGAAACCTTCGGTTTGAGCAAGGGTCCTGCCGCAAAAATTGCCGTCGCCGCAGCAAGCAGCCACGGCACGAGCGCGCGGAAGGACGGATTGTCGAGCGACAGCAGGATCAGAGCGCCGGCGAGCCCTCCCACAAGCGACACGACGCCCAGCACGGCAATGCTCCGCCATCGATGCAGAATTTCCGCTCGATAGGCGATCGTCGATGTCACATACCCTGGAAACTGCACGATCGATGACGTGGCATTGGCCGAGATTGGCGGAATGCCGGCGAGCGTCATCACCCCGAAAGTAAGAAACGTGCCGCCGCCCGCAATCGCGTTGACAGCACCCGACAGAAACCCCGCCGCGGCCAGCAGCAGAATCATCATTATTGTCATTTCGCAATTTCCTCTTCCCGGAAATCCAGATATCCCGTTCTGAGCAAGGCAGCAACGATGCCCGCGACAAAAATTGCGACTGCGGGATGACAAACGCCCCGTATTGGTGTATTGGCCGGCGCGGAAATGGGAAAACTCCCGTCGACCAGCAACAAAGAATGGCGAATTCGCTAGCCCACAAGGCACGTCGCGAGGCCCTCGGATGAGGTGACCAAGGACGGGAGGCGCTCTGGCTGTTTCAGAAGAACTGAAAAGGTTTGACCGATGAACATCATCCAGCAGCTGGAAGCCGAACAGGCAGCCAAGATCGAAGCTCAGCGCAAGCTTCCTGAATTCTCCCCGGGCGACACGGTCCGCGTCAACGTTCGCGTGACGGAAGGTACCCGTACCCGCGTACAGGCTTACGAAGGCGTCTGCATCGCTCGTTCAGGCGGCGGCATCAACGAGAGCTTCACCGTTCGCAAGATCTCCTACGGCGAAGGTGTTGAGCGCGTATTCCCGGTTTACTCGCCGCTCGTCGAAGGCGTCGAAATCGTTCGCCGCGGTAAGGTCCGTCGCGCCAAGCTGTACTACCTGCGCGATCGTCGCGGCAAGTCGGCTCGTATCGTCGAGAACACCGGCACCCGCGCCCGTAAGCTGAACGACGCCGAGCGCGCCGCAGTTGCCGAGGAAAAGGCACGCATTGAAGCTGAAAAGATTGCAGCAGCACAGGCACTGGCCGCCGAAAAGGCAGCACAGGAAGCCGCTGAAGCAAAGGCTGCTGAAGAAGCAGCAAAGGCAGCAGAAGCTTCTGCAGAATAAGATTGCCGGTTACGGCATGAGAAAAAGGCGACCTTCGGGTCGCCTTTTTTGTTTGTGCGACTAGCGTGGACCGTCCGCATGTGCCGACGGCGGCACGTCCTTCGTCTCGCGCCCGAGCATCTGGCCCACGATGATCACCAGCACACCCGCTACAGCAAGGCATGCCGCCAGGAAGAACATTGGCAGGATGTTACTGCCCGTCGCGTCATTGATCCAGGGCACGACATTTTGCGCGATGAAGCCGCCGAGATTGCCGACCGAGTTGATCGCAGCCAGCCCAGCCGCAGCCCCGGCTCCCTTCAGAAAGCGTGACGGCAGGCTCCAGAACACCGGCTGGCCGGCAAAGATGCCCGCTGCGGCAATGCAGAGGAAAGCGAACTGTAGATAGGGCGAGGTCACCAGGACGGAAGCCGCCAGGGCCGCGGCACCGACAAACGCTGGCCCCACAATATAAGGCGTCTTTTTCTCGGTCTTATCGGCAGCCGAAGGAACCACCCAAAGCGCGACGGCGACGATCAGCCAGGGAATGATGTTGATGAAGCCGTTGGTCGTGTTCGATACGCCAAAACCCTTGACGATCGTCGGCAGCCAGTAGCTCAGGCCATAGGCCGCCAGCGGGAAGCCGATGAAGCAGAGGGCCATCAACAGCACGCGCGGATTGATCAGCGCCTTGAAGCCGTGGCCCGCATCCTCGTCCATTCCAGCATTTTCCTGCGCCAGCCGATCTTTCAGCCATTGCTTCTCGTCAATCGTCAGAAACTCTGCCTTTTCGGGCGTGTCGTCGAGATAGAAGAAGGTGAAGGCGCCGGCGATGACGGCGGGAATGCCGGTCGCGAGAAACACCCATTCCCATCCCTCAAGCCCCAGTGTGCCATCGAGATCGAGCAGCATGCCGCCGAGCGGCGCGCCGACCGCATTTGCGAGCGCACTGAAGATCATGAACAGGCCGACCATGCGACCGCGATAATCTTTCGGAAACCAGAGCGTCAGCAGATAGAGCACGCCCGGAAAGAACCCCGCCTCACAGGCACCGAGCAGAAAGCGAAGGATGTAGAACATCGTCATGTTCTGGGTGAAGGCCAGCGCGATCGTCACCAGCCCCCAGGACACGATGATCCGGGTGAACCAGATTCGCGCCCCGAAACGGGTCAGGAAGAGATTGGCCGGCACCTCGAAGATGAAATAGCCGATGAAGAACAGCGAGGCGCCGAGGCCATAGGCATATTCGCTCATCCCGAGTGAATCGACCATCTGCAGCTTCGCGTAACTCACGTTCTGCCTGTCGATATAGGCAATGAGATACAGGACCCCGAGAAGCGGCATCAGCCGCCAGGTGATCTTAGAGATCGTATTGCTTTCAGAGACCAAGATTTCCTCCCCGGCCAGCAGCCGTGTCTGATCTGTGGGGAGGAAATTAGGTGCATCACTGGATGCGGCAAGAGACCGCAGGCCTCTTTGAGACGAGGAAGCCGTTGCCCCGTGCAGGATTACCGCAGCACAAACCGGTCGCGGCCCGCTTCCTTGGCTTGATAAAGCGCCTCATCTACGGCCTTTAAGAGACCCAGCCGCTCCGACCCCGCCTCCGGCGCGAGAGCAGCGCCGATGCTGAGACGCGCGGTGACGATGTTGTCGTCAACGACGAAAGGCCGGCGAAACTCTTGGAGCAGGGATTCGGAAAGCTCGGAAAGCGCTGCGACATCCGGCGGATCGGGCACGAAGATCGCAAACTCGTCACCGCCCATGCGCACGACCACATCCTGCGCCCGCACACACTCGCTGATCCGCTTGGCAGCATGGGTCAGAACCTGATCGCCCGCATGGTGCCCAAGCTTGTCGTTGATCTGCTTGAAACCGTCCATGTCGAGATAAAGCACGCCGAACCCCTGCTGCGAGGAAAGCGCGTTGGCGAGCATCACGTCGATCAACGAGACCAATGCCGACCTGTTGTAAAAACCGGTCAGCGGATCGGTCATGGCCGCAAGCTTCAGCTTTTCCTCGGCAAACTCCATCATGAAATTCGCCTTCTGCAGCCGCAGGAGACCGCTTGCTACATCGGCAAACTGGCGCAGGTTGCGAATCTCGACATCGGTAAGGTCCCGCTGCTCGACATCGAGTAGGCAGAACGAACCGACCGGAAGATCAGGCTCCAGCGATACCGGAGCACCGGCATAAAACCGGAAACCTGGAGCCCCTTGAATTGCGGGAAAACTTCGGAATTCCGGGTGCCGGCTGAGGTCGGGCACCACGACGACTTCGTTGGCATAAACCACGCGGGAGCAGACGGAATCTTCTCGACTGCATTCACCGATCGGAATGCTACCTACCTGGCAGGCAACCCGCTGCCAGTCCTCGTCTATGATATTGACCGCAGCACAAGGGGTGCCGAAAACATCCTTGGCCAGTTGCACGAGCGTGGAAAGTTCAGACGTCGCATTGCCATCGACCGAAATCAGCCCCCGGACGGAAAGCAGACGATCAGCTTCATTGGCAGGAAGCTGGGCTGTAAGTGCCATACGCACCTCCTCGTTGTCCTCATCACCGCCGCCGCATGCAAATAAGGACACAAAAAAAGAGCTTTAACTGCCCGTCGCTTGTGCCATGCGCCCCTAATCGAAGCAATTGCCGTCCCTCTAAAAAACTGGTAATAGACCGGCCATGGGATCGAAATTCGGATGCCTCGCGAACAAATTTATCGTGCTGCAAGACCACAAGCGTCTGCCGGCACGCTTCTTCGCATCCGTATCCGGCGCTCTCAACAGCCGACTTAGCTGACGGTCGCTTAAACGCGACCCGTGCTGCGGCACACGCTTTTGCCGCGACAAATCCCCCTTTTCAAAAAACTGTTCTCGAACGGAATGGCAGCCATGAGCGCACCTCGCACCCTCTACGACAAGATCTGGGACGACCACGTCGTCTCTCAGGACGAAAACGGCACCTGTCTTCTCTACATCGACCGTCACCTGGTTCACGAGGTGACGTCGCCGCAGGCTTTCGAAGGCCTGCGCATGGCCGGCCGCAAGGTCCGCGCCCCCGAAAAAACGCTCGCCGTGGTCGACCATAACGTCCCGACCACGGCCGACCGCCACGAAGGCATCAAGAACGAGGAAAGCCGCATCCAGGTCGAGGCGCTTGCCCAGAACGCTCGTGATTTCGGCGTTGAATACTACTCCGAAAAGGACGTCCGCCAGGGCATCGTCCATATCGTCGGACCGGAACAGGGGTTCACCCTGCCGGGCATGACCATCGTCTGCGGCGACAGCCACACCTCCACCCACGGCGCATTCGGCGCATTGGCGCACGGCATCGGCACATCCGAGGTCGAGCATGTTCTCGCCACCCAGACGCTGGTGCAGAAGAAGGCCAAGAACATGCTGGTGCGTGTCGATGGCAAACTGCCGGAAGGCGTCACCGCCAAGGATATCATCCTCGCCATCATCGGCGAGATCGGTACCGCCGGCGGGACCGGCCACGTTATCGAATTCGCCGGCGAGGCGATCCGGTCGTTGTCCATGGAAGGCCGCATGACCGTCTGCAACATGACGATCGAAGGCGGCGCTCGCGCCGGCCTGATCGCGCCGGACGAGACGACTTTCGAATACATCAAGGACAAGCCGCGCGCCCCGAAGGGCAAGGCCTGGGACATGGCACTCGACTACTGGAAGACGCTCTACACCGAAGAAGGCGCTCATTACGACAAGGTCGTCGTCCTCGATGCCGCAAACCTGCCGCCGATCGTCACCTGGGGTTCTTCGCCGGAAGACGTCACGACCATCGAAGGCACAGTGCCGAATCCGGACGAAATCCAGGATGAGAACAAGCGCACGTCGAAATGGCGCGCACTGGATTACATGGGCCTGAAGCCGGGCACGAAGATGACTGACATCACCGTCGATCGCGTCTTCATCGGCTCCTGCACCAACGGTCGCATCGAAGACCTGCGCGCCGCCGCAAAGGTGGTCGAAGGCAAGAAGGTGGCCTCCAGCGTTTCCGCCATGATCGTGCCGGGCTCCGGCATCGTCAAGGAACAGGCGGAAGCCGAAGGCCTCGACGTGATCTTCAAGGATGCCGGCTTCGAATGGCGCGAGCCGGGCTGCTCGATGTGCCTTGCAATGAACGACGACCGTCTCAGCCCCTACGAGCGCTGCGCCTCCACCTCGAACCGCAATTTCGAAGGTCGCCAGGGCTACAAGGGCCGTACCCACCTCGTCTCGCCTGCAATGGCGGCGGCGGCGGCCGTGGCAGGACACTTCGTCGATATCCGCGACTGGAAATAAACTGCTTTCGTTGAATGACGTTTGAGATGCCCGGCCAAAGTGCCGGGCATTTTGTTTTGGACTACCCCAGAACCTTCACTAACGTCCCTTTTCGCAGATGCGGCAACAGCCGCTTCATGTCGCGCGGATGAACCGCCACGCACCCGGCCGTCGGCTGATAACCCGGCTTGATCAGATGAAAAAAGATTGCCGAGCCGCCGTAGCGCTTGCGAGAGGTAATGTTCCAATCCATCACCAGACAGACATCATAAAGCCCGTCCGTCCGCTTCATTTCTTCATGGCTCGGCTTGAACGGTGCCCCCACGCGCTGAGTGACCAGCCGGTTATAGACCGCATGCTTCGGCTCGTCGCACCACAACATGTCTCCGGATATTCGCCGCATCGAAAGCGGCGTCTGCGGCAGCCTGATCCGCTCGCCGCGGGTGAAGCCGGAAATCAGCTTCATGGCCGCAATCGGCGTCGCCCCATCCCCTTCCCGCTTGAAGGCGGAAGTGCCGGAACCACCGATCGCGGCCTGCAAAGTGATTCCCTTGAACGAGACAATCGCCCTTTGCCGGTTGCGAGGCGCAGTCCGGACGGTCACGACGGATTGCTTTTTGGACTTTTGCACACGGAAAAGCGGCATTTTCTCACGAGGTTTTGCTTTGAATATCATTTTGTTTGAAATCATAGCATCTTGGGCTTTACATCGGGGAGCCCTAAATACGCTTAGATTCCGACAACACGGACGAAAAACGGGCGACACGAAAGGCAAGAGCTGTATGGCAAGAACGATACTCCTGGTAGATGACGACAACGACCTGCGCGAGACGCTGGTCGAGCAATTGTCGTTGTACGACGAGTTTTCGCTGTTGCAGGAGGAGAATGCCACCAAGGCCATGAACACGGCCAAGACGGCGCAGGTCGACCTTCTGATCATGGATGTCGGCCTTCCCGACATGGATGGCCGCGAAGCCGTCAAGCTCCTGCGCAAGAACGGCTTCAAGGCGCCGATCATCATGCTCACGGGCCATGACACCGACAGTGACACGATCCTCGGCCTCGAAGCCGGCGCCAACGATTATATCGTCAAGCCGTTCCGCTTTGCCGTCCTGCTCGCCCGTATCCGCGCACAGCTGCGCCAGTACGAGCAGAGCGAGGATGCGACCTTCACTGTCGGCCCCTACATCTTCAAGCCGAGCCAGAAGCTGCTGACCACTGACGACGGCAAGAAGATCCGCCTGACGGAAAAGGAAGCGGCAATCATCCGGTATCTTTACCGCGCCGGCCAGAAGGTTGTTACCCGCGATGTGCTACTGGAAGAGGTCTGGGGTTACAATTCCGGCGTCACCACACACACGCTAGAAACCCATGTCTACCGTCTTCGCCAGAAGATCGAACGCGACCCGTCCAACGCCGAGATCCTCGTGACCGAAAACGGTGGCTACAAGATCGTCCCGTAAATGGCACTGAACGACGATATAAAGCTTCTTTCAAGCGTTCCGCTGTTCCGCGAACTGGATGGCGATCAGCTGCGTCTGATCGCCTTTGGCGCGGAACGCCGTTCGCTTGCCGAAACGCAGGAACTCTTTCGCGAAGGCTCTCCCGCAGAAGCAGCCTATATCGTCGCCAGGGGGCAGATCGGGCTTTATGCAGCCGACCGCTTTGGCGATATCCGCCACCAAAAAACGGTCGGTCCCGGCACGCTTCTGTCCGAACTGGCGCTGGTGACGATGGTAGAACGTAAATTCACCGCCGTTGCGGCTTCCGATGCCGAAGTGATGAAAATCAGCCGCCAGCTTTTTCAGCGCCTGCTGGAAGAATACCCGCAGGTCGGTCGGTTGATCGAAACCCGTATCCGGGAAAATATCGCCGGGCTTGCCAAGGCGGCTGCGGCGATGGAACACCGGTTCCGGTAAAGCGCCGCCTCTTACGCTCTCACAGCGCTTGTGTTTCGATCCTCGGGTCAAGCCCGAGGATAACGAGTGTTGGACCGATGATATGCCCAAAGCAGGCTTCAATAATGGAAATATGCTCGCTCACCGCGAGACACCAGGAAATTTACGCAGTGCATTTCCTATTTATATCTGGCAGGGCGCTTGATTTGGGCACCAATGCCCCCCTCCTCCGTCATCCTCGGGCTTGACCCGAGGATCCAGACACAAGCCTGCCAGCCTCAGAACTTGAACACCGCCGTCACCGGCACATGGTCCGACGGCTGGTTCCAGCCGCGAGCCTCTTTCAAAATATCGATCCGCTCGAGGAATGGCCCAAGCTCCGGCGAGGACCAGACGTGGTCCAGGCGACGGCCCTTGTTTGCGGCTTCCCAGTCCTTGGCGCGGTAGCTCCACCACGTATAGATCTTCTCCGGCTCCGGCGTGAACTGGCGCATCAGGTCCAGCCAGCCGCCCTTGGCGATCACGTCCTTCATCCCGTCCGTCTCGACCGGCGTGTGGCTGACGATCTTGAGCAACTGCTTGTGCGACCAGACGTCGTGCTCGAGCGGCGCGATGTTGAGATCGCCGACAAGGATCGACGACACGCCGGGCATATCCGCCTTCAGCGCCTTCATCTCCTCGACGAAATCGAGCTTGTGGCCGAATTTCGGATTAATTTCCCGGTTCGGTTCGTCGCCACCGGCCGGGACATAGAAATTATGCAGGCGGATGCGACGCGAGCCGCGCTCGAAGATTGCCGAAATATGCCGGGCATCGCCCATGCCGCAATAGTTCTGGCGATGATCCTCGAGAAGCGGGATCTTCGAGGCTATGGCGACACCGTGATAACCCTTCTGGCCATGCACGATGATATGCTCGTAGCCGAGATCCTTGAGCGGCTGATACGGGAACTCCGGCTCCTGGCACTTGATTTCCTGCAGGCATAGAATGTCCGGCTGGTTGCGGACGATGAACTGCTGCACGATCGGCATGCGCAGGCGTACCGAATTGATATTCCAGGTGGTCAGGGAGAATGTCATGGAAAACCTCGATTGTCGGTCGAGGTCTAGGCCATTTCGGGAATCATGAGAAGCAAAAAGGGCCGCGAATGTCGCAGCCCTTCAGATAGCCCGATGATGTGAAATTTACCCCCGGCCGCGAACCTCGGCATAGTCGATCGCAAACACCTTCTCGTCGAGGCTGACGCCTGTCTTGACGTTATAAATCATCACCGAGGTATCCTTGCCCTGATTGTCGGTGATCGTCCACTGGCGCAGGTCATAGGTCTTGCTGTCGAACATCATGGTGATCGTCGAATCGCCGAAGATCGTCTTGTTACCGAGCACGATCGTGGTGAGATCGCTCTCTTCTTTCACGCCGCGCACGGCATCGTTGGAAAGATCGATCCGGTCTGCCAGAAGCAGCGTCAAAGGTGTCTTTGAAAGCGGATAGAGATCCCAGGTCTTCAGTTTGATATTGCCGACAACGACATTTTTTCCATCGGAAATCACGCGCAGCGGCGATGGATCTTCGAAATTGAAACGCAGCCTGCCGGGACGTTCGATATAGAATTTTCCGCCCGTCTGCTCGCCGCGCGGGCCGAACTGCACAAACTCGCCCATCATTGTCTTCACGGACGAAAAGTGGTCGGCGATCTTCTGCGCAGCCGCGCCGCCACCGCTCTGTGCGGAAGCCGCCACAGGCAGAAATGCGGAAGCGGCAAGGCCGAACAGGCCTGCGGAAAACTGTCTACGATCAATCCGGATGGAAAGAGCTGTTTTTTCTTTGGTCATTCTGGTCTCCATCCAAATGCACTGGGCCGCAAACGCGGCGTCATGATGACTTGCCGGCGGCTTGGCAAGCCGTAGCCGACACGATCACGAAAGACTTACCCGCGACTAGCGCTCGATAATGTCGGCCTCGGTCGGCACGAGGATCTCGCGCTTGCCGGCGTGGTTTGCCGGACCGATCAGCCCTTCCTTCTCCATCCGCTCGATCAGCGAAGCGGCACGGTTGTAGCCGATACCGAGACGCCGCTGGACATAGGAGGTCGAAGCCTTGCCATCTCTCAACACAACAGCAACGGCCTGATCGTACGGGTCATCCGAATCCGACAGATTGGAGGTGCCCGCAGGGCCGCCACCGCCGCCGTCTTCATCCTCATCGTCGGCCGTGATCGCTTCGAGATATTGGGGCGACCCTTGAGTTTTCAAGTAGGCGACGATTTCTTCCACCTCATTGTCTGAAACAAACGGACCGTGAACGCGCTGGATGCGCCCGCCGCCGGCCATGTAGAGCATGTCGCCTTGACCAAGCAGCTGTTCGGCGCCCTGTTCGCCGAGGATCGTGCGGCTGTCGATCTTCGACGTCACCTGGAAGGAAATACGCGTCGGGAAGTTCGCCTTGATCGTACCGGTAATAACGTCGACCGACGGACGCTGCGTTGCCATGATGACATGGATGCCGGCCGCACGCGCCATCTGCGCCAGACGCTGCACGGCGCCTTCGATATCCTTGCCGGCGACCATCATCAGGTCGGCCATTTCGTCGATGATGACGACGATATAGGGCATCGGATCGAGATCGAACTCTTCCGTCTCGTACATTGCTTCGCCCGTCTGGCGGTCGAAGCCGGTCTGCACGGTGCGGGTCAGGATCTCACCCTTTTCCTTCGCCTGTTCAACGCGGGAATTGAAGCCGTCGATATTGCGAACACCAATCTTCGACATCTTCTTGTAGCGCTCTTCCATCTCGCGGACGGTCCACTTGAGCGCAACGACGGCCTTTTTCGGATCTGTCACGACCGGAGAAAGCAGATGCGGAATCCCGTCATAGACGGAAAGTTCTAGCATCTTCGGGTCGATCATGATCAGGCGGCACTTCTCCGGTGTATAGCGATAGAGAAGCGACAGGATCATCGTGTTGATGGCGACAGACTTACCCGAACCGGTGGTACCAGCGACGAGAAGGTGAGGCATCTTGGCAAGATCGGCTACGACCGGCTCCCCGCCGATCGTCTTGCCGAGCGCCATGGCAAGCTTTGCCTTGCTGCCTTCAAAGTCCTTCGAACCGATCATTTCGCGCAGATAGACCATCTCGCGGGTACGGTTCGGCAATTCGATGCCGATCGCGTTGCGACCCGGAACGACCGCGACACGGGCGGCGATCGCGCTCATCGAGCGAGCGATGTCGTCCGCCAGGCCAATGACGCGGGAAGACTTGATACCTGGCGCCGGCTCCAGTTCGTAAAGCGTCACGACCGGGCCGGGGCGCACATGGATGATCTCGCCCTTGACGCCAAAGTCTTCCAGCACGCCTTCCAGCATGCGGGCATTCTGTTCCAGCGCATCGGCCGAAAGCGATGCATCACGTGCAATGGCCTTCGGCTCGGTGAGCAGATGGACCGAAGGAAGCTGAAAACCGTCCGGACGAATAAACGAGCCCTGCGCATCGCGCGAGACGCGTGCACTAGGCTTCGGCGCGGGAGCTGCAGGCGTGACACGTGCAGAACGGCCACCGGCCTGAGGTGTACGCGATGCCAGGAACGGAGCGTCGTCATCATCCTCGTCATCGGCAAGAATGCCGGACGGACGGCGGGGGATGTCGTCCATGTCGAATGGCGGATCATCATCGTGGTCATGGCCGTAGATCGGCGGAGCGGAAACCACCCGGCGCGGATTGCCGGAAACCCGTTCACCAGCGCCGTCGAGCGACGGCTCCGTCCGGCGCGTGTCGCCACCGGCAGCCTTTGCCCGCACGGGCTCGTTCAGCTTGCCGAACTCGTCCTCGTTGAAATCGTAAGGCTGGTCGTAAGCCTGGCGCGTACGCGGCTTCATACCCACCATACGGCGCAGACGGGCCTGGGTAATGTACCAATAATGCGCGGCAAGGCCGAGCGGCAGGAAGCGTTCAAGGAACCCGCCGTCATCCTCCTCTTCGTCTTCCTCGTCGCGCCGCGCGCGAGAGACGACGGCCGCAACAGGCTTGTCGTCGTCTTCCTCTTCCACATCCAGCTCGAGCGGATCACCGACGAGACCGGAGGCGAACAGCATCAGCCAGATGCAGGGAACGGTGAAGATGCCGCCCAGCACCATAGCGACCATGCCGGTCGGATAGGCGCCGACAAACAGTGCCGGAAACCGCAGGATCATGTCTCCGATAACGCCGCCGATACCGTTCGGGATCGGCCATGTCTGCGGCGCGGGAAAACAGCCGAGCGTAGCCGAAGCCAGCAGCGTTCCACCGCCCCAGGCGGCGATACGCGCCGGAATGCGATCGAAACGACGGCCGGAGATCAGCGCCAGCGCAAAGGAAAGCACAGGCAGAAGCGCGATGAGCCCGGCAAGGCCGAGAAACTGCATCATCAGGTCGGCAAAGGCCGCACCGCCGAAACTTAGAAGATTGGTGGGGGGATTATCGGTAGCGTAGGAAAAGCTCGGGTCGGCGACATTCCAGGTGGCAAGCGCCGCAACGGCAAGCGCAAGGCCCAGGAAAATACCGAAGCCGATCAGCGCAAGCGCCTGCCGGAGCACGAAAGAGCTGAGAACTGAGCGGGTTGACCGGTTTGCCAATGCCGCCGAACTGCTTCTGCTCATCGTATCTGCCCGCCACCTGTGAAACGAAATAAGGTGCGCAATCCGGCAATGGCCGTCGCACAATTCCAAGACAAGGTAACGCGGGGATGGTTAACGCAGCTTTAACCACATGATCCACAGGCCGCTTCCAAAGACGAAAATGGCCCGGCGCCAGGCCGAGCCATCTGATTGTGGTGAAGAATCAGGCCGGTTGAAACGGCCTTGCCTCTTAGCTGTGATATGCGGATTCGCCGTGTGCAGCGAGGTCGAGACCTTCGCGTTCGGCTTCGACCGGAACGCGCAGGCCGACGATCAGGTCGACAACCTTGTAGAGGATGATCGAGCCGATACCGCACCACAGGATGGTGACGACGACAGCCCAGACCTGGGTCATGAACTGGCCGCCCATGGTGACGCCTTCGGCATAACCGATGCCGCCGAGCGACGAGGATGCGAAGATGCCGGTTGCCAGAGCGCCGAAGAGACCGCCTGCCCCGTGAACGCCGAACACGTCGGCCGTGTCGTCATAACCGAACTTGTTCTTGATGACGGAGACAAAGAAGTAGCAGATCGGCGAAACGAGCAGACCCATGATGATCGCGCCCATCGGACCGGCAATGCCGGCAGCAGGCGTGATGGCGACGAGACCTGCGATCATGCCCGAAACTGCGCCGAGCAGCGAAGCCTTGCCGCGGGTGAAGGTTTCGACGACCGACCAGGAAACGACGGCAGCAGCGGTTGCCAGGAACGTGTTGACGGTTGCGAGCATCGCACCGCCCGAAGCTTCGAGGTTCGAACCGGCATTGAAGCCGAACCAGCCGAGCCACAGCATGGCGGAACCGACGAGCGTCAGCGTCATTGAGTGCGGAGCCATCATGTCCTTGCCGAAGCCGGTACGCTTGCCGACCATGATCGCACCGATGAGGCCTGCAAGACCCGCATTGATGTGAACGACGGTGCCGCCGGCGAAGTCAAGCGCGCCCCAGCCGAAGATCAGGCCGTTTGCGTCCCAGACCATGTGTGCGATCGGGAAGTAGACGAAGGTGACCCAGAGCAGGCAGAAGAGCACGGCAGCCGAGAACTTGATGCGTTCGGCGAAGGCGCCGACGATCAGAACCGGCGTCAGGGCCGCAAACGTCATCTGGAACAGCATGAAGATGAATTCCGGAATGACGACGCCATCCGAGAAGGTCGAAGCCGTCGACTCGATCGTGACGCCGGAGAGGAACATCTTGGCCGTACCGCCCCAGAAGGCAGAGGTGCCGCCGCCGAAGGCGAAGGAATAACCGTAGATGACCCAGGCGAGCATGATGGAGGAACCGATCACGGTGCACTGCATCAGCACGGAGAGCATGTTTTTCGAGCGGACGAGACCGCCGTAGAACAGCGCAATGCCCGGCATGATCATGAAGAACACCAGAAGGGTGCAGAGGAACATGAAGGCGGTGTCGCCCTTGTCCGGAACTGGAGCGGCAGCAGCAGCCTCGGCAGCGGGTGCTGCAGCGGTCTGCGCGAAAGCGACAACCGGCGCAAACAGGGCTGCAGCAGCTGCGCCCATGCGTCCGAGGTTGGAAATCTTGGTCAATTGCATGGTTTGAAAACTCCCCTGTAAGCCGTGCTTAGAGCGCTTCGGTATTGGTTTCGCCGGTACGGATGCGCACGGCCTGCTCGATCGAATAGACGAAGATCTTGCCATCCCCGATCTGGCCGGTCTTCGCAGAAGAAGCGATCGCCTCGACAGCCTTCTCGACGAGATCTGCGGAAACCGCGATCTCGATCTTCAGCTTAGGCAGAAAGCTGACGGCGTATTCGGTGCCGCGATAGATTTCGGTGTGTCCCTTCTGGCGTCCGTAACCTTTGACTTCGGTGACGGTCAGGCCTTGGATACCGACAGCCGTGAGTGCTTCGCGCACCTCATCCAGCTTGAACGGCTTGATAATGGCCATCACGATTTTCATCTGGCTTCCCATCCTTTGTTTATTTCGGCCAAAGCCGACTCTCCTCATCACCGGCAGTAAAGCCTGCGACTGAGCATCTACATTCAAAGGGCGTGCCAGTTTCGAAAGGCTCTTAAGTTATTGAAAAATAAAGATAGAAATCCGAGGCTTCATAAATGAGGCAAGCGAGCGCCATAAAGACGCCGAATTTCTGTGCATTTTAAATTTTTCGCACAAAAATTACTCATTTGCCTTTTTACGAATCAAACCTTCCTGAGCCACGGACGCCACCAGCACTCCTGAGCGCGTGTAGAGACTGCCACGCGTCATTCCCCTGCCGCCGGAAGCGCTTGGGCTGTCCTGACTGTAAAGCAGCCATTCGTCGAACCGAATGGGCCTGTGGAACCACATGGCGTGATCGAGGCTTGCTGCCTGCAGGCGCGGATCGAAAACGGAGGTGCCGTGCGGATAAAGCGAGGCATCGAGCAGCGTCATATCGGAGAGATAGGCAAGGATGGCCGCCTGCAAGCCACGATCGCCGGGCACATCACCGACCGTGCGAACCCAGACATCCTGAAGCGGCTCCAGCTTCTCCGTCGTCAGGTAATGCTTGAGCGACGTAGGGCGAAGCTCAATCGGGCGCGGCCGCTCCCAATAGCGGCGAATGGCTTCCGGCGCCTTGGGCAGGAAAATCCGTTTGAACTCGGCCTCGTCCATCAGCTCCTCCGGTGCCGGCACATCCGGCAGGGCGATCTGATGCTCATAGCCCTCCTCATCCCGCTGGAACGATGAGGACAGGGTGAAGATCGCCCGCCCATGCTGGATCGCCTGCACCTGGCGCGTGGCAAAGCTGCCGCCATCACGAAGCCGCTCCACCTGATAGACGATCGGAACGCTCGGATCGCCAGGACGCACGAAATAGGCATGCAGCGAATGAACGAATCGATCGGCATCGACCGTTCTTTGCGCCGCCACCAGCGCCTGCGCGATCACCTGTCCACCGAACACGCGCTGCCAGCCGATATCCGGGCTCGTGCCGCGATAAAGATTGTGCTCCAGCTGCTCCAGATCGAGCGTCTTGATGAGCTGTTCCATCGGGTTAGGGCGCGAACCTGACATTTTTACGAACTCCGGCAATAGGAAGCGACGACCGGATGATCTATATCCACCCCATCAACAACCACAAGACTGACGGGAGCCTGTGAGATGCTGGACATGATGGTGGTCGGAGCGGGATATGTCGGCTTGGCGGCAGCAGTCGCGGTCAAGCAGGCCGCCCCGCACCTCAACATCGAAGTCGTGGAAGCGGCTCCGGCGCATGTATGGGAGAAGGATGAGCGCGCCTCCGCGATCATCACGGCTGCCAGCAAGATGCTCGACGTACTAGGCGTCTGGGACGATATCCTCGTCCACTCCCAGCCGATCAATCGGATGATCGTCACCGACAGCCGCACCTCCGATCCCGTGCGCCCGGTTTTCCTCACCTTCGACGGCGAGATCGAGGAAGGCAAACCCTTCGCCCACATGGTGCCGAATGTCGAAATGGTGAGAGCACTAAGGGGAGCCGCAGAACGGCTGGGGATCGCCATCCGCCACGGCCTTTCCGCTACTGCTTTCACGACCACGAACACCAGCACGACCGTCACGCTGTCAGACGGCTCCACCATCGAGACCAAGCTGCTCGTCGCCTGCGATGGCGTGCGCTCGAAATTGCGCGACATGGCCGGCATCCGCACAGTCAACTGGCAATACGGACAGTCGGGTATTGTCACGACCGTCGCCCATGAGCGTCCGCATGAAGGCGTGGCCGAAGAACATTTCCTGCCCTCCGGCCCCTTCGCCATCCTTCCCCTACCGAACAACCGCTCGTCTCTGGTCTGGACGGAACGGACGGACGATGCGGAAAGGCTGATCGCCTCCGATGATCTGATCTTCGAGGACGAATTGCAGCGCCGCTTTGGCCACAAGCTCGGCGAACTGACAGTTGTCGGCGGCCGCAAGGCCTTTCCGCTCGGCCTCACCCTGTCACGCGCCTTCGTCGCCCCGCGTTTCGCCCTTGCTGGCGATGCGGCCCACGGCATCCATCCGATCTCCGGCCAGGGCCTCAATCTCGGCTTCAAGGATGTCGCAGCTCTTGCCGAGACCATTGTCGAGGCCGATCGACTGGGTCTGGATATCGGCTCGCTCAACGTACTGGAGCGCTACCAGTCCTGGCGCCGCTTCGACACGTTCCGCATGGGCGTCACCACTGATGTCCTCAACCGGCTATTCTCCAACGACATCACTCCGATCCGCATCGCACGCGATTTCGGCCTCGGCCTCGTCGAGCGCATGCCGAAACTGAAGGATTTCTTCATCACTCAGGCAGCCGGAACGGGCGCGGAAGGAAACCCGAAGCTTCTGGCCGGCGAGCAGATTTGAGTAGCGCAGCGATCACAGGCAAAGCCAACGTACATTGCCGTCATCCTAGGGCTTGTCCCTAGGATCTAATCACGTCGCAAAAAATCGAAGCCCAGCAGATCCTCGGGACATCCTCGGGTTAAACCCGAGGACGACGAAGAGCGATAGGAAACGTCAGTCCTCGATCTTCCGCGCTTCGGACACCAGCATGATCGGAATACCGTCACGGATCGGATAGGCGAGACGCGCGCCTTCCGAGACCAGTTCGTTGCGCTCGCGATCCAGCGAAAGCGTGCCCTTTGTCAGCGGGCACACGAGCAGATCGAGCAGCTTCGGATCGACATTGCTGAGCTTTTCGTCCACCACTTAGAGCCTTTCCTGGTTAAATTGAAACGTTCTGTTGGCTCAAACGGAGTCGGATAGTCGTCCGGCCGGCGCGAGTCGTAGCCAAAGCATACGGCCAAGCCGGCCGGACGACTAGGCGGCCCGTTTCAGCCAACCCGAAGGGCCGGGCATCTTTCCGCCAGGATCAAAGGCGATCGGCTCGACCGTACCTTCGGGTATGCCCTTCGCCAATCGCCTTTGCCCTGACGAAAACCTGCTCCGGCAGAACGCTTCAATTTAACCAGGAAAGGCTCTGAGGCCTCACTGTAAAATCGTATCGGTATCCGCCAGCCCTCTTGCCAGCATGATTTCCGTGATCGCGATCAGCGTTTCCGCCCGCGTCTTAAGATCCGGCGCTTCGAGCAGCGCCTGCTTTTCCGCCGGACCGAAAGGCGACATCATCGATAGCGAATTGACGAGTGTGCGATTGCCCGCGCGCCCGACGCTATCCCAGTCCACTTCCAGCTTGTTGGCGTCGAGATAGGCCCTGAACACCCGCAGCAGTTCCCGCCGGTCGACGGAGGCCTCGTCATCCTCTTCCGACAGATCGCTCATGAAAGGGGCGAACCGGAACATTCGATAAGGCTGACTATCGTCTGCTTCGTCCAGCAGCCGGAAACGGCACACACCGCTGAGCGAAAGGATATAGCGCCCGTCGCCGGTCTCCGCGAAAGAAGTGATACGCCCCAGGCATCCGACGGAGGAAAGCGCTGGCCGCAACGGATCGGACGCATCCGATGGCTCCAGCAGGGAAGGCTGCACAACGCCGATCAACCGGTCGCCGGCAAGGGCCGCATCGAACATGGCAAGATAACGCGGTTCAAAGATATTCAGCGGAAGCTGGCCGCCCGGAAGCAAAAGCGCTCCAGTCAGCGGAAACACCGGCATGACTTCCGGCAGATCTTCACGTTTTACGTACCGCGCGTTTCCCACGTGCATCGGTTCGGCACCTCCCGCAGACTGCTCCTGATTACAGGTCTATAACCCGATATCTGGGGCTCCAACCGCCGATCGCAAGACCGGCGGCAGTGGATAACGTATTGTTTAGGAAAAGAGGATGGACGAAAGACGGCGACGGGCTGCAATCGTCGCGGGATCCTTCGGACCCCAAACCTCGAAGAACTGCAAAAGTTCCCGACGCGCGCCGTCATCGTCAAAAGTCCGGTCCTTGCGCATGATCGTCAGAAGATGGTCGGCCGCCTGTTCACGCTCGCCTTGAACGTTGAGGATTTTCGCAAGCTTCATCCGCGCCGCATGGTCGTCCGGATTGGCTTCCAGTTCGCGCATCAGCGCCACGGGATCGCCGAGCTTGCGGGCTTCGATGATCTGGTCGAGTTTCTTGGAAACCGCCTGGATCGCCGGATCGGCCGCCATCTCTTCAGGCAGCGATTGGAGCATCTGGCCGACACGTTCCGTTTCGCCCATGGCGATCAGGCACTGCATCATGCCGGCGGCAGCCTTGGCGTTTTCCGGATCGGCCTGCAGCACGGCACTATAAAGCTGCGCTGCTCCCTCGATGTCACTCGCGGCAAGCAGGCCATCCGCTTCACCGAGGATCGCCTCGATCTCGGCTGCCTGATCGGCACCGGCCGGGCCTGCAACCTTGTCGATGAACTCGTTGACCTGGCTTTCAGGAACCGCACCCATGAAACCGTCGACCGGACGGCCGTCGACGAAAGCAATGACCGCGGGGATCGACTGGATGCCGAGCTGGCCGGCGATCGACGGATGATCGTCGATATTCATCTTGACCAGCCTGACGCGCCCCTGGGCTTCGTTGACCGCCTTCTCGAGCACCGGAGTTAATTGCTTGCACGGACCGCACCAGGGCGCCCAGAAATCGACAAGAACCGGCTGGCGGCGCGATTCGTCTAGAACATCCTTGGCAAAGCCGGCCGTCGTGGTGTCGCTCACGTAACCACCTGCTGCCGTGGCTTCAGGCGCGGGGCTGGCAGCGGGCGAACCGAAGCTTGCCGTCTGGCTGCCATATCCGCCGCCATAGGATCCGGCGCCGTAAGATCCAGCGTAGGGATTATCGTTGCCGCTCATGGATGTTCTCCCGGGAAATCAGGGTGTGAACCCTTTTAATTGTCTGCCCGAAACATCGTATGTCAGTCTGTAACTTTCAAGACAAGCGGCGTGTGACCGGTCGCCTCCAGAAAACGGATGAGATCGTTTCGTCCAATTGATGTCGTCGCATCATTGGAAAGCGGATGGCCGTTGACGACCTCGTGTTTCATCAGGTCTTCATCCAGCACAAAGGTGACATTCCTGTCCGTGTCGCAAAACGCGCCGAACACCGTCACCGAACCCGGCACGACGCCGAGATATTCGAGCATCATCTCCGGTCTGCCGAACGAGACACGGCTCGACGCGCCGATCACCTTGTGAACCGTCTTGAGATCCACCACCGCATGCTCCTCGACCGTCAGGACGAAATACTGGTCCTTCTTGTCCTTCACGAACAGGTTCTTGGTGTGCCCGCCGGGAATCTGATCTCTCAGCTCCTGCGATTCGGCTACGGTGAAAACCGGTTTGTGCTGTTTCGTTGTGTGGGAAATGTCGAGACTGTCGAGAAAAGCGAACAGATCGGCGGCTGTCTTTGGCATATTTTCGGTCACATCCGGGATCGGGATTAGCGGGAGATGCGAACTATAAAGATAAGCCCGTCCACCTCCAAGCCATTCTCCACATAATCACCGAAAGCCAAAACCCCTGCAAAGCAAGGGACTTAGCGGAAAATGAAAAAATCTTTGCCCGGATCGTCATTTCTCTGTTGCATTTGAAAATCGTCTGGGCCATATAGCGCCTCGTCGGCGGCAACGAGCCACTGACCAGCCGGTTCCGAACTACCACACGGACCGACGGATTGATGAGCGGGTGTAGCTCAGTGGTAGAGCACAACCTTGCCAAGGTTGGGGTCGAGGGTTCGAACCCCTTCGCCCGCTCCAGTCCCTCCCAGGGAAAAAAAGCAATCAGGCTGATGAAGCGTCGGATCAAACCTGACGCATAACATTTTCTTGTAGATCCAGCCATTTTTGATCTTTTCTCTGACCCGCCTCAGGAAAATCTTTCTAGATTGCCGATTGACTTATTCGCCCAAAGCAGAACAAAGTGGGAACGAACAAGGATATCCAAATGGCCCACGCGGAAAAATTCATCGTCCTGCAATTCAAGAAGAATCGCGGCAACATCGTGCCGGGCGAAATGCGTCAGGCGTCAAACGCAGTATCCGCAGAAAAGATTGCCGCTGCCATGGCATCGCGTGTAGTGGGTGTCGCTGCCTATGCAGTGATGGTAGATGAGGAAACCGGCGACATGGCATCACCCCGCCTCATTTCCCAGCATGGTGAAACTACCGATATCGCCGCATAATTCACCGGAACACTGTGTGCTGCCCGCAAACAGGGAGCGCAACGCGGCTGAAAGCGGCTAACGGTCTTGCGGTGAACCGAGCAGGCGACACGCACTTGCTTCAGTCACACAAGAACCCGCCCCGCCGCCTCAACTCTTCGAAAACACATAATCCGTTTCCTGACGCAGCACTTCGCCCGGACGTAAGACCGCGTTCGGGAAATTCGCATGATTGACGGCATCCGGCCAGACCTGCGTTTCAAGGCACAAGCCGGCATAGTTTCCGTATTTGCGGCCATCGAAGCCCGGCACCGGCACATTGACCATCACGCCGGCATAAAACTGCACGCCCGGTTCCGTGGTCCTCACTTCCATCGAGACGCCTGAATAGAGGCTGCGCACCAGCGCCACCGATCGCTTGGACACGCGCTCGTTCGACAGGCAGTAATTATGGTCAAACGGCACCTGGCGACTATCCTCGAGCGTGCGACGCACCGGGCCCATCTGCCTGAGATCAAAGGGCGAGCCGCTCAGGTCGTTGAGCTTGCCAGTCGGAACCAGCCTTGCATCGACATCCGTTATCCTGTCGGCGGCAATCATGATCTCGTGGCCGAATATGTCTTCGCGGCCGTCGAGATTGAAATAGGAGTGCTGACAGATATTGGCAGGCGTCGGCTGGTCCGACACGCTTTCATAGATGACCGAGAGCACGCCATCCGCCTTCAACCGGTAGGTCGCGGTCACCGTGCAATTGCCGGGATAACCCGCGCGCCCATCGGCATCGGTAATCGAAAGCACCACCCTGTCGGACTGATGTTCGACAATCATCCAGTTGCGCTTTCCCATGCCGTCCGAGCCGCCATGCAGATGCGTGACACCGCGCTCGTTCAGTTCGAGCTGGTAATCGCGGCCATCGATCGAGAATTTTCCATCGCCGATCCGGTTGGCGCAACGGCCGGGCGTGGCACCGAAATAGGGTGAATAGGCCGGATAGGAGGCAAAATCGTCGAAACCGAGCACCAAAGGCGCATCATGCCCTTCAAGGCGCAGGTCCTGAATGACCGCACCCCAGGTCATCACATTGGCTGTCAGCCCGCCGCCGCTGATCTGGACACGATAGACGGGCTCCCCGTCCTGCGTGGTGCCGAACACCTCGAATGCCTGCCCTGCCATGAGTTTCCTCCGCCGTTTTTATCGGCGGCAAACTGCGCGATTTGGCAAGGTCCCGCAATGGGAAACGGCGACGCGCGGCGTCTTTTCCCGACGCCGCCCCAGAAGCCACACCAAGCGCCTATTCGGTGCCAATCTTGTCCATGTCGTAATGGGTCGTCTGGTACATCTCGTTGATCCAGTTTCCGAACAGAAGATGCGCATGACTGCGCCACCGGTTCTGCGGCGTCAGCGTATCGTCGTTATGCGGAAAATAGTCATGCGGCATCTTGATCGGGATACCGGCATTCACGTCGCGAAAATATTCGTCCGCCAGCGAGGTGGAATCATATTCGACGTGGTTGAACATGTAGAGACGGTTACCCTTCTTCTCATGCACGAGGCAAAGGCCCATCTCGTCGGATTCCATCAGGATTTCCAGATCGGACTTCTTCTCGACATCCTCGCGACGCACCTCTGTCCAACGTGACACCGGCACCTGGAAATCATCGGAAAAGCCGTTGAGATAAACCGAGGCCGGCGCAAGATTGCGGTGACGGTAAACGCCGAAAGCCTTTTCAGTGAGTGCATGTTTCGGCACGTCGTGAAAATGGTAGATCGCCGCCATCGCGCCCCAGCAGACATTCATCGTCGAATGCACATTGGTCGTCGTCCAGTCAAAGATCTGGCGCATCTCGTCCCAATAGCTCACATCCTCGTAGTCCATCTGCTCCACCGGCGCGCCGGTGATGATGAACCCGTCGAACTTGCGGTCCTTCACCTCTTCCCAGGTGTGATAGAAGGAGAGCAGATGTTCCTCGGACGTATTCTTCGCCTTGTGCGTGCCGAGCCTTATCAGCGAAAACTCCACCTGCAGCGGCGAAGCGCCGACTAAGCGCGCCATCTGCACCTCGGTCTTGATCTTGTTCGGCATGAGGTTGAGAAGCCCGATCTGCAGCGGACGAATGTCCTGGCGCACGGCGACCGTTTCGGTCATGACGCGCACGCCCTCGGAAACGAGGGTGGTAAACGCTGGAAGCGTATCGGGAATCTTGATCGGCATAGTAAGGCCCCACAAACAAAAAGCCGGCAACGAAAAATCGCAACCGGCCCGTGGGAAGTGAAGTCTAACTTCTCGCGGCCCTTTAGCGACTTTTTTAACGTGGCTGCAAGCCGGCCGGCCAAATCACCACGGAAGTTCGGTTTATCAGATAATCCTTGCGGGAGCCTCCGTCAATGGGAGCAAATTTGACCTGACGCCACCATGGCGCGACTGAAATAGGCATATGCACTGTTTCCCTTCCGCTACCCTTTGCGCTATGGGCAATGCCCATGGCCAATTCGACCTTCACAATCCTGCTCGGCGGCAATCTTGTCGTCACCGATCGCGTAAGAAACGCGATCGCGGGAAGCCGTGTGATTGCCGCAGATAGTGGCATGCGCCACGCGGCCGGGCTTCGTGTGATACCGGAACTCTGGGTCGGCGACTTCGACTCTTCCGACGAAGACCTGATCGCCCGTTTTCCCGAGGTGGAGCGAAAGACTTATCCACTGGCCAAGAACGAGACCGATGGCGAGATTGCCACGGCCGAGGCGATCGAACGCGGCGCAAAGCGTCTGATCCTGATCGGCGCACTTGGCGGCGAGCGTTCCGACCACGCGCTGCAGCATCTTCTGCTTGCCATGAGCCTTGCCGAACGCGGCTTCGACATACTTCTCGCCTCGGGTGATGAAGAGGCCATTCCCTTTCTGCCGGGCAAAAAAGCGATCGACCTCCCCAAGGACGCGCTGTTTTCCGTCCTCGGCTTTTCCGCCCTGTCGGGCCTCGACATTTTGGGCGCAAGATATCCCTTGAAGGATTTCTCGCTGCCTTTCGGTTCATCCCGCACGATTTCGAATGTTGCGGAAGGGCCGGTCGAATTCCATCTAAAGAGCGGCAAGGCGATGATCCTTGCCCGTCCCCACGATTTTTCCGGAGCATAAACGGTCCTCATGGCACCTCCCATTCTCAAGCTTGACGATATCTTCCTGAGCTTCGGCGGCGCGCCGCTGCTGAACGGCGCAGGCCTGCAGGTGGAACCGGGTGACCGCATCTGCCTCGTCGGCCGTAACGGCTCGGGTAAGTCGACACTTATGAAGATCGCGGCCGGCATGGTCGAGGCGCAGTCGGGCGAAGTTTTCCGTCATCCATCTGCGACGATCCGTTATCTCGAACAGGCTCCCGATTTCGCCGGGTATTCGACCGTGCAGGCCTATGCCGAAGCGGGCCTCGGTCCGGGCGACGATCCCTATCGTGTCACCTATCTGCTCGAACATCTGGGCCTGACCGGCGAGGAAGATCCGAACCGGCTGTCCGGCGGCGAAGCGCGCCGCGCAGCACTTGCCCGCGTCATGGCGCCGGAACCCGATATCCTTCTGCTCGACGAGCCGACCAACCATCTCGACCTGCCCACCATCGAATGGCTGGAAGACGAGTTGCGCAAGACGCGCAGCGCGCTTGTGGTCATCAGCCACGACCGTCGTTTCCTCGAAAAAGTCTCGAATGCAACGGTCTGGATCGATCGCGGCACCGCCCGCCGGCTTTCCCGAGGTTTCGGCCATTTCGAAGCCTGGCGCGATCAGGTTCTCGAAGAGGAAGAGATCGAACAGCACAAGCTCGGCAAGGCGATCGAGCGCGAAGAGCACTGGATGCGCTACGGCGTCACCGCACGACGCAAGCGCAACATGCGCCGTGTTGGCGAATTGCAGGCCATGCGCGCGAGCTATCGCGGCCATAACGGACCGCAGGGCAGCGTTCAGGCCTCGGTTGCCGAGGGTCGCGAGTCCGGCAAGCTGGTTGTCGAAGCCGAAAACATCACCAAGGCTTACGAGGAGCGCACGATCGTGGCGCCCTTCTCGATCCGCGTCCATCGCGGCGACCGTATCGGTCTCGTCGGCCCGAACGGCGCCGGCAAGACGACACTTCTGAAGATGTTGACCGGCCAGCTGGAGCCTGACAGCGGCTGGATCAAGCTCGGCACCAACCTGGAAATCGCCACCCTCGACCAGAAGCGCGAGGACCTCGATCCCGAGGATACCCTGTCCCATTATCTGACTGACGGCCGCGGCGAGACCCTGCTGGTCAACGGCGAACAGCGCCATGTTGCCGGTTACATGAAGGATTTCCTGTTCCAGCCTGAACAGATCCGCACGCCGATCAAGAACCTGTCGGGTGGCGAGCGCGCCCGTCTGATGCTGGCCCGCATGCTGGCAAGGCCTTCGAACCTCTTGATCCTCGACGAACCGACCAACGATCTCGACATCGAGACGCTGGACCTGCTGCAGGAAATCGTCGCTGGCTATAACGGCACCGTCATCCTCGTCAGCCACGACCGCGATTTTCTCGATCGCACAGTGACCTCGACCATCGCACCCGCCGCCCCGGATGCGCCCGATGGCCGCTGGATCGAATATGCCGGCGGCTACACGGACATGCTGGCGCAGCGCAAGGGCGCGCAGGAAGAGCGGAAAAAGGCGGAGAAAGCAGCCGAAAAGCCAAAGGCCGAAAACGCAGCCTCTTCCTCCGACGCGCCCAAAGCCAAGGGAAAGCTCTCCTACAAGCAGAAGTTCGCGCTGGAGAATATTCCCAAGGAAATGGAAAAGGCCGAAGCCGAGATCGCTCTGCGAGAAAAGAAAATGGCCGATCCCAACCTCTTCACCAAGGACCCGGCAAGCTTCAACAAGTTGGCTGCCGAAATGGAAAAGCTGCGCGAAAAGCTGACCCAAATGGAGGAGGAATGGCTGGAGCTGGAAATGTTGCGCGAGGAAATCGAGGGCTGAGCACGATGCGCCAGGCATTCGAAAATTAAATATTTGTTAGCCTTAACAAATATTTAATCAAGAAAATCAGTGTCTCGCCCCGGAACAATCCCGACATTCATCGCGTTTGGTGCGTGTCAGGTTGCTAAAACATGCAACCGGCAAAACCGAGATGAACTCTGGAGATGTCCAATGCTGACAAGTGTATCGCGTCGTCGGCTGGCAAATGAGGCGATGAATCAGCGCGTATTGATTATCGAGGATGAGTTTCTGATTGCGCTCGACGTGGCCGACACGATCGAGAACATGGGCCTGAAGGTCGTGGGGCTGGCGAATGCCCGCAAGCACGCGCTTTCGCTCGCAGCCCATGCGGATATCGCGCTCGTCGATGTCAATCTCGCCGATGGCCGGACGGGACCGGAAATCGGCCGCGAACTTGCCGAACAATATGGCCTCACGGTCGTATTCATGACCGGCAATCCGGAAGATATCGCGGATGGCGTAGAAGGAACGCTCGGCGTTCTGACCAAACCCGTCAGGCCTGAAGTAGTCGAACAGACGATCGGTTATGCGATCGCCAACCGCCTCGGCGGCATGGCCATCGTTCCCCGCGAACTCAAGGTTTTTCGCGGAAACGCAAACTGAGTCAAAATTCCTGCATGGACTTGTCGAATCCGTGCCGCATCTTTCGTCCTTGGAGGAAGGGCGCCAGCTGATGGCGTCCATAATCAAGGAGGAATATCGACATGCGGATGATTTTCGTGAACCTGCCGGTGGCGGATCTTCAGGCTTCCACGGCGTTTTACACGGCGCTCGGTTTCACCAAGAACCCCGATTTTTCCGATGACACCGCAAGCTGCATGGTCGTCAGCGAGCAGATCTACGTGATGCTTCTCACCCACGACAAGTTCCGCATGTTCATCAATGGCGATATCTCCGACGCCAGGAAGACGAAAGAGGTGCTGAACTGCCTTTCCGCATCGAGCCGCGACGAGGTTGACGGCTTCAAGGCAAAGGCGCTTGCCGCCGGCGGCGCGGAGTGGAAGCCCAATATGGAAATGGGCCCGATGTACGGCTGCAGCTTCCAGGACCTCGACGGCCATGTCTGGGAAGTCATGTATATGGACATGTCTGGTGGGTGATCCACTGGCAATTGCGGCTCACCGATAAAAGCCCCCTCCCAACCCTCCCCACAAGGGGGAGGGCTAACCTGGACGCGTCG
>NZ_JBJDRG010000006.1:0-337780 GCF_044987325.1 Rhizobium sp. ZW T2_16 | reverse complement strand
CCTCCCAACCCTCCCCACAAGGGAGAGGGCTTAACCCAGCCGCTTCGCCGAAATTTAGACGAGGCAAGCGTTTGCCGTGAGTCTTCTCCCCCCTTGTGGGGGAGATGGCCGGCAGGCCAGAGGGGGACTTGCTTCATATGAGATTGCCCTACCCACAAGGGGGGAGATCGGAATGCCGCCCCGTTATGCCACACCAAACCCCTCACTCTTCCCAATGCACCTCGGTCAGCACATTCGACGGGATCGGTTCATTCTCCCAAAGCCCCTTCAGCTTCTTGTCCCAGATCCCGAGCTTCGGCATCACGAACAGAAACAGTGCGGGCACATCATTGGCGAGAATGGTCTGCGCTTCGCCATAAAGCTTGTCCTGCTCCGAGGCATCAGTGCTTGCCTCGACCTTGGCGAGGATGGCGTTGAATTCCGGGTTCTTGTAATTGAAGTAATACGGGTCGCGCGCGTAGATATCGATATCCATCGGTTCCGCATGGGCAACGATGGTCATGTCGTAATCGGCGGCCTTCAGCACATCAGCCACCCATTTCGCCGGAAACTCGGTGGTTTCGATATTCATCGTCACGCCGATTTCGGCAAACAGCGCCTGAAGGATCTGCGACGAGCGCTGCGCGTAGGCCATCTGCGGTGCCTTCATGGTGAAGGAGAAACCGTTCGGGTAACCCGCTTCCGCCAGAAGCGCCTTGGCCTTTTCGACATCATAAGGATAGACGCCGGTAAGATCCTTGTAGCCACGGTCGTTCGGCGTGTAATGGCTGCCGATCGGCGTGCCGAGGCCCGACCATGCACCCTCCACCACCATCGCCCGGTCGACCGCCATCATCAGCGCCTGACGGACCTTTTTGTCGGAAAACGGCTTGCGGGAATTGTTCATGCCCGCCACGACCTTGAGCTCGGTATTACCGATCACCGTCGCCAGCTTGTCGCTGCCCTCGAAGGAGGAAACCAGTTCCGGCGCACCGAATTCAGGAAAAGCATCGACATCGCCTGCCGTCAACGCGGCCGACTGCGCCTGCGGGTCGTTTATGAAACGGAAGGAAGCCGTCTCCAGCTTCACCGAAACATCCTTGTTCCAGTAACCGGCATTCTTCTTCAGATCGACTTTCGTGCCCTTGGCCCAGCTGCTGAAAACAAAAGGCCCGGTTCCGACCGGATTGGTCTTGTTATCAGCAGCAGTCGATGGCTCCACCATCACGGCCGCCGGCCATCCGAACCAGTAGAGCAGGCTGCCGGTCGGCTGCTTGAGTTTCAGGACCAGCGTCGCGGCATCAGGCGTCTCGATCGTGTCGATCGAGGTGAAATAACGCTTCTGCGGATTGACGCTGTCGCCCCCGCGAGCGCGGTCCAGCGTGAACTTGGCGACAGAACTGTCAAAGGACACGCCATTGTGGAATTTCACGCCTTGCCTGAGCTTGAACGTATAGGTCTTGCCATCTGGCGAAACGTCCCAGCTCTCGGCAAGCTGCGGCTGCACCTTGCCCGCCTTGTCGATCGTCGTCAGGCCTTCGAAGATGTTCTGCCAGGTCACCTGGCCGATCATCACCTGCGCGCCGATCGTCGGATCGAGACCGCCCGGCTCCACCGTCATGCCGATCGTTGCGGCAGTCTTGGGTGCGGCCTGCGCATAGGGTGCCGCCAAGACGATGCCCGCGCCAAGCGCCAGCCCCATCACGCCACGCCGAGAGACCTGAGACCAGGAGAAAATCGTCTGCATCGTATAAGCTCCCCGTTATTCGCTGCCTGCAGCTTTGTTAAATGCAGTCTAAGGGCATTTCGCAACTGCACACAATGCTCATTCGCGACCTTCCAAGCACTTCCGACTTTGCTGAAACACGGGGTCAGACGCGGCGAAATCCTTCGCTGGCGGTCATGAGCTGCCGTGTATAGTCAGCAGAGAACGCACGGCTTTCCAGCGCATCGGCAGTAACCGTTTCAACAACCTTGCCCGACTTCATTACCGCCAGCCGCTCGCACATATGACTGATGACCCCAAGATCGTGGCTGACCATCACGAAGGTCAGTCCGCGATCTTTTCGCGCCTGCTCCAACAGGTTGAGGATTTCCGCCTGGATCGATGCGTCGAGCGCAGAGGTCGGCTCATCAAGCAGCAGAACCTTCGGCTCCAGGATCAGCGCGCGGGCGATTGCCACGCGTTGCCGCTGCCCGCCGGAAAGCTGGTGCGAATAGCGGAAGCGGAAACCCGACCCCAGACCCACCTCGTCCAGTGCCCGCATGATCCGCTGGTCGACATTGTCGAAACCATGGATCGCCAGTGGCTCCAACAACAGCCGGTCGACCGTCTGGCGAGGATGCAGCGAACCGTAGGGATCCTGAAATACCATCTGCACCGTGCGATAAAAATCCTTCGACCGGCTCCGGCCCGAATAGGACTGCCCGTTGATCGTAAGCGTCCCGGCGCTGAACGTGTTCAGCCCCGCCACCGCACGCAGCAGCGTCGATTTTCCAGACCCGCTTTCACCAACGATGCCGAAACTCTCGCCCTGAGCCACATCCACCGACACATGGTCGAGCGCGATAAACTCGTCGAACGTGACGACCATGTCTTTGACGGAAAGAACATTCGTCGTCATAGCGCCCACTCCTTCTTGCGGTCGAGCACCGGTAGCGGATGCCGGTCGGAGCCGATTGTCGGCAGGCAATTGAGCAGGCCTTGCGTATAGGGATGCTGAGCCTTGGAAAGATCCGCCGACGGCAGTTCCTCCACCACACGCCCCGCATACATGACAAGCACCCGGTCGCAGAAGGACGAGACGAGCCGCAAGTCGTGCGACACGAAGATCAGCCCCATGCCGCGCTCGGCCACCAGCTTGTCGAGAATGCCGAGCACTTCGAGCTGTACCGTCACGTCAAGCGCCGAGGTCGGCTCATCGGCGATCAGCAGTTCAGGCCCGCAAATCAGCATCATCGCGATCATCACACGTTGCCCCATGCCACCGGAAACCTCGTGCGGATAGAGCGAAAACACCCGCTCCGGATCACGGATTTGCACCGCTTCCAGCATCGCAAGCGTGCGCGCCTTCGCCTCCGCAGTCGAGATCTTTTCATGCGTCTTCAGCGTCTCGATGATCTGCCTTCCGATGGTCGAGACGGGGTTCAGCGAATATTTCGGATCTTGCAGCACCATGCCGATCCGTTTCCCCCGGATCTCCCGCCGCTCGCGGTCGGAAATCGTCAGCAGATCGCGCCCGGCAAAGTTCAGCGTCTTCGCGGTAATCTTGGCATGTTTCGGCGTCAGTCCCATGATCGCCCGGCCCGTCTGCGACTTGCCGGAACCGCTTTCGCCGACAATGCCCAGCCGTTCGCGCCCGAGCGTAAACGACACCCCACGCACGGCCTCGATCACGCCGGTGCGCGTCGGAAAACTTACCCGCAGGTCTTCGACCGTCAAAAGCGTGTCCGTCATTGGCCCGCCTCCTTCGGATCGAGCGCGTCGCGCAATCCATCGCCGAGCAGGTTGAAACCGAGCGAGACGATCAGGATCGCCGCACCCGGCATTGCCGCGACCCACCACTGGTCGAGAATGAAGCGACGCCCCGAAGCAATCATCGCCCCCCATTCGGGAAGCGGCGGCTGTGCGCCGAGACCGAGGAAGCCGAGACCGGCAGCGGTCAGGATGATGCCCGCCATATCGAGCGTCACACGCACGATCAGCGAGGAGAGGCAGAGCGGCATCACGTGCCGCAGGATGATGCGGAACGGCGAGGCTCCCATCAGCTTCACCGCCGAAATGAATTCCGAATTGCGAAACGTCATCGTCTCGGCGCGGGCGATACGCGCATAAGGCGGCCAAGAGGTGACAGCGATTGCCAGCACCGCATTTTCGATCCCCGGCCCGAGAGCAGCCACCAGCGCCAATGCCAGAACCAGCTTCGGAAAGGCGAGAAAGATGTCGGTAATCCGCATCAGCACCGCATCCACCCAGCCGCCGGCATAACCGGACACCGTGCCGATGATCAGGCCGACAGGAGCAGCGATAATCGCCACCAGCACGACAACAAACAGCGTCAGTCGCGAACCATGGATCAGCCGCGAGAGAATATCGCGCCCCTGGTCATCGGTGCCGAGCAGGTAACCCGCCGAACCCGGCGGCAAAAGCCGCGAATTGCGCAGGTCACCCTGCACCGGATTATGCGGCGCCAGCACGTCGGCAAAGATCGCAACCAGGATCAGGAGAAGAATGATGCCGAGACCGGCCAGCGCCAGCCGGTTGGCGGAAAACCGCCGCCAGATCACATAGGCGCGGCCAAGCCGTGCCTGATGCCGCGATGTCGGCTGTTCGGACAGGAGCCATTCGCGGCTATAGGGCTTTTCACTTACTTGGAGAACACTCATCGGCTTCTCGTCCTCGGATCGAGCGTCCGGTAGAGAAGGTCGGACAATATGTTGATGGCAATGAACACCGCACCGATGACGATCGTGCCGCCAAGCACGGCATTCATATCGGCATTCTGCAGCGAGTTGGTGATGTAGAGGCCAAGCCCCGGCCAGGAAAAGATCGTCTCGGTCAGAACCGAACCTTCCAGCAGACCCGCATAGGAAAGCGCGATCACCGTCACCAGCGGCACCGCGGCGTTTCTCAGCGCATGGAACCAGATGATCCGCGTCTCCGACAGCCCCTTGGCCCGTGCGGCGACTATATATTCCTGTTGCAGCTCGTTGAGCATGAATGAGCGCGTCATACGGCTGATATAGGCGAGCGAAAAATACCCGAGCAGCCCTCCGGGCAGGATGATATGGCGGAACAGATCCCAGGCCACATCCCACTGCCCCTGCCAGATCGCGTCGAACAGGAAAAAGCCCGTCTGCGGCGTGAACGTATATTCGTAGACGATGTCGATACGCCCCGGATAGGCGACCCATCCAAGCTTGGCGTAGAACAGGACCAGCGCCAAAAGCCCGAGCCAGAAGATCGGCACGGAATACCCGATCAACCCGATCACCCGCACGATCTGGTCGGCGATCGATCCGCGCTTGACGGCGGCCAGCACACCGAGCGGCACGCCGATCAGCGCCCCGATGATCGTCCCGATCGTCGCCAGCTCGATCGTTGCCGGAAACACCCGCGCGATGTCCGCCATCACGGGATTGGTGGTCAGCACCGAGGTGCCGAAATCGCCCGTCAGCGCCTGCTTTATATAGATCCAGAACTGCTGGTAGAGCGGCAGGTTGAGACCAAGCTCCTCCCGCACGCGCTCGACGACATGCGCCGGCGCGCGATCGCCGACGATCGCCAGCGCCGGATCGATCGGCACCACCCGGCCAATGAAGAAGGTGACAGCCAGAAGGCCGAGAAATGTCGTAACGACAGTGACCACGAAACGGACCACCGCCATGCCAAAGGAGGAAGCACGGCGCCGGTTGCGCCGCGTCACTGCCGTCGTATCGGTAAGCGTCAAGGAGTTCTCCTTTGAGCAACGCGAAGGATTTGGGGCGTTGCGGCACGCGACCTTCTCCCCGTGAAACGGGGAGAAGGTGCCGGCAGGCGGATGAGGGGCAAATGCCGCGAACTCAGCCCCGCGACTGCCCCTCATCCCCTCGCTAGCGCTCCGGACCTTCTCCCCGCAGGCGGGGAGAAGGAGGCAAGCCGCACCGTCCGAATTTCAAACCCGCCAAGCCTGCTACTTCGAAACCGGATAGACGAAGTTCGTATCGAAGCTCGGGCCGAGCTTGAAGTCTTTCAGCTTGGAAGAGTAACCGGCCACTTCCGTCTGCTGGAAGATGATCACGAACGGGCTCTGCGCCAGCGCCTTCTTCTGAAGGTCCTCGTAGACTGCCGCACGCTTGGCCGCATCCTTTTCAAGAAGCGCGCCTTGGGCGGCTTCTTCGATGTCCTTAGGCACATCCCAGGCATTACGCCATGCGAGCGTCTTGTTCTTGCCCTCGTCGGAATTGTCGTAGTTGATGACGAAGGTTTCGGCATTCGAGTTCGGGTCGAAATAGTCCGAACCCCACTGGCCGATATAGATGTCATGGGTGCGGGCGCGGAATTTCGTCAGCGTCTGCTTGCCATCGCCCGGAATGATTTCGAGCTTGATGCCGGCCTGCGCCAGCGTCTGCTGCACGCTTTCGGCAATGCCCGTAACCGGCTGCGTGTTGCGCACATCCATGGTCACGGTAAAGCCGTCCTTCAGGCCCGCCTTGGCAAGCAGTTCCTTGGCCTTGGCGACATCCAGCTTGTAAGGGTTGTCGTTCAGCGCACCGAGCTGGCCCTTCGGCAGGAAGGTCTGGTGGATTTCGCCGATGCCCTTGATCAGCGTCGCGCCGATCGCGTCATAGTCGACCAGATACTTGAACGCTTCCGCCACTTCGGGCTTTGCCAGCTTCTCGTTTTTCTGGTTGAGGCTGAAATAGTAGATCGTGCCCTTCGGCGCAGACGTGATCGACAGGCCTTCCTTCTTGGAAACGGCCTCCACATCGTTCGGCTCGAGGTTACGCGCGATATCGATATCGCCGTTTTGCAGCGCCAGACGCTGGCCGGAGCTTTCCTTCATGTGGCGATAGATGACGCGCTTCAGCTTCGGCTTCTCGCCGTAGTAATTCGGGTTGGCTTCCATGATGACGGCCTCATTGGCGCGCCATGCCAGCACCTTGTACGGGCCGGAACCGGCAAAACCGGTCTTCATCCATTCATTGCCGAAATCACTGTCGTATTTGTAATCGGCCGAAGGCGTCATCGCCTTGGCATGTTCCATCACCACCTTCTTGTCGACAACGGAAGCGACGGTGGCGGTCAAGACGTTAAGCACGAAGCTCGGCGCATAGGCCTTGTCGACCGTGAAGGTGAATGTGTCGGGCGCGGTCGCCTTGGCCTTCTCGGCAACATTGTCGCCGGTCAGCCCGAACTGGGTCAGAAGGAAGGCAGGAGACTTGTCGAGCTTGACGGCGCGTTCGAACGAGAAGGCAACGTCTTCTGCGGTCAGCGGGTTGCCTGAAGCAAATTTCAGGTCCGGCTTCAGCTTAAACGTATAGGTCATGCCGTCGTCGGAAACCGTCCAGCTGGCCGCCAGATCACCTATGACCTTGGAAGTGTCGGCCGGATCCAGCATGACCAGCTTGCTATAGGTATTGGCGGTCACTTCGGCAGTGGAAAGCTCGAAGGCTTCGCCCGGATCAATGGTGATAATGTCGTCGATCGCAAAGCCTTCGACCAGCGTATCGGCCGGCGTCGCGGCGAATGCCTGCGGTGCTGCGACCAACAGCAGCGACAACGCTGCGCTCGTGGAAAGCATTCGGACGGAAGTGCGGAAAGAGTGGAGCATGATCAGTTCCCCTGTTGTCATTTGCTCATGTCCGGCCCGCTTCGGGCCGTTATTCGTGCCAGGCTTTGCCGAGAACCCTCAACCAGTTCTCGCGGGCCAGCTTGGCCAAATCCTCGCCAGCGTATCCCGCTGTTTTTAAAGCTGCAACCAGATTTTGATTGCCCGCAGCATCACGAATTTCGACCGGTACGGTGCAGCCGTCGAAGTCCGATCCGATCGCTACATGGTCGATCCCCATCCGCTCAACCATGTAGTCCACATGGCGTATCATCTCGGAGATCGGCGTGGCCGCAATGTCCAGCCCGTCGTCGCGCAGCATGGTGACCGCATAGTTCAGGCCCACGAGCCCGCCGCTCTCCTTGATCGCGTCCATCTGCCTGTCGGTCAGGTTGCGCGCGACTGGCGTCAGAGCATGTGCATTTGAATGGCTTGCGATCAGCGGCTGGTCGGAAGTTTTTGCCACATCCCAGAACCCCTTCTCGGTAATATGCGACAAGTCGATCAGGATGCCGAGCCGGTTGCAGGCCTTGACCAGTTCGAAGCCGAGATCGGTCAGGCCCGGCCCGGTATCCGTCGTCATCGGAAAGGCGAATGGCACGCCATGGCCAAAAATGTTGTGGCGGCTCCAGACCGGCCCGAGCGAGCGAAGACCGGCCGCATGGAAGACTTCTAGATTGGCGAAGTCGGCATCGATCGGTTCGCAACCTTCCATGTGCAGCACGGCGGCAAATACGCCGTCCTTCATCGCCTGTCGGATATCGGCGGTGGACCGGCAGAGTTTCCAAGCCCCTGCCCGGTCCAGCCGCAGCGCGATCGCCGCCTTTTCCAGCCCTATATCCAGCGAAGGTGCGTATTCGAGCGGTGCGGCAAGCGGCGTCACATAACTCCCGTCCGGTTCGGGATCCTTGAGCACCAGATCGCCGGAGGGAATGTAGATCGCGCAAAGACCACCCGCGAGACCACCCGCTCGCGCCCGCGGCGCATCGATATGGCCTTCGGGGGTACCTTTGGAGAATTCCACAACGGGATCAGCTCCCGCCTTCATGTTCCGCCAGAGCCGCAACAACACATCGTTATGGCCATCGAACACCAGTTCCATCAAAGTCTTCCTGAAAATTTCGCTTGGGTCTTGAGGTAGGGTGTCGCGATCCTAGCCAGCAATCTCATGTCCGCAAGCCGAAAAAATCAGTGCGACCAAAGCTCTTCGCCGGCTTTGCTCAGTATCGGCGTGCGAAAACAGGAAACCACGCGCTCCTTCCACTGTGGCCCAAAATCGTCGAGCTTCTTTTCCCATCGATCCGATTGCAGCATGGCAGCGCCGATCACCACCGGCTCGATCCCGAGCGAAGCCATCAGCGTCAGGCCGGAAATGATCGAGGTGCCGGAGGAAATCACGTCATCGATGAGCGCCACGCGCTTGCCTTCGATGAGCGGCATCATCCGCGGGTCGACATAAAGCCGTTTCTGTTGTTCCGGCGTGGTGATCGAGGAAAGCGGCACCGAAAGCTCCTCGTCATACCAGAACTTCTTCGATGTCCCGAGCGGTACATAACGGGCAAAACCCAGCATCCGCGCCACCGCAGCGGCAAGCGTCAGGCCCAGTGTCGGCAGGCCGACAATCACTTCCGGCCGAAGTGCCGCGATCTTCGGCGCCAGATCGGCGGCGAGCGCATCCTGCACATCGAAACTCGCCTGATTGATGATCAGCGATACCAGAGCATGTTGTCCATCGGCAAGCGGCCGGATCGGCAGCCTGATCTGTTCGCCACTGTCGAGCCGTGCCGGAAAGAAACCGGAAAAAGGCCCGGCCTCATCAAAAGAACCGGGAGCATGCAGCTCCTGCCAGAATTCATGCGGCTGCATCGCTTTTCCCAACCCTATTCTATGCCAGAATTTCCAGTATCGGGCTCTCCATTAGCGTGCCGGTGGTCACGTCGGCAATGCCCCGGTCGGTCTGATGTGGCCCTGCATTGCAGGCCAGCGTCGCGCCGAAACAGGCCTTGAACACCAGATAGGGCGGCTCCCAATCGACGACCTTGTCCATCGCCGCACGGATAGCCCGGAACTGATCGGCAACCACCTCGACCGGCTCTTCGGACACGAGGCCCGCCAGCGGCAGCGGAAGCAAGCTCACCACCTTGCCGCCGATCGCAACCGCCATGCCGCCGCCCGACGCGATCACCGCATTGGCAGCAGCCGCCATATCGCGCGGATCGGAGCCGAAAACGGTGAGGTTATGGCTGTCATGCGCCACGGTCGTCGCGAAAGCGCCCTTCCACTTGCCCCATCCAGTGAGGAAACCCAACCTGGTGCGGCTGTCGACACGGCCATGGCGATGAGTCACGGCGATCAACACCGATTCCTGCGGGGGTACCACGAACCCGTTTTCGACAACCGCATCCGCCTGCCCCCAGCGTGTGAACCGCGGCCGATCAATGGTCGCGACCCTCACCCGGGTACCTTCAGAGCGAAGTTTGAAATCATCTTCCGAGAGAGCCTGCAGCTTTACCGAACGGCGCAGCGGATTGGGGTTCATCCGGCACACGTCGCCCGTCATCTTTCCATCGCGCGAGACGATGTGGCCGCTCGCCACGACCGCACGCGTACGAAAATCCTTGAGGTCCTCGAAGAGCACGATATCTGCCCGGCGGCCCGCCGCGATCAACCCGAGATCGGCGCGGCCGATCCTGACCGATCCGTTCAGCGTCGCCGCCTGCAGCGCCCATTCCGGCTTCATCCCGTAGCGCACCAGCCGGCGCACCACGTCGTCGAGACCGCCGCCATCGACGAGATCGTCGGGGAACACGTCGTCGGTGCAGATTGTCAGCGTCTGCGGCAGGTGCCCAAGCTTATTCAGCGCCTCGACGAATTCCGGCAGAAGGTGGTCATGTGAACCGCGCATCTCGATCGTCAGGCCGGCGCGCAGCTTCTGCATCAGGTCTTCGGCGGAGGTCAGCTCGTGGTCGGACGTGACGCCCGCCGTCATGAAAGCGGCAAGATCACCGCCAGCGAGGCCTCGGGCATGGCCGCTGACAAGCTTTTCCGAAACGAGCGCATTCTGCACGATATTGCTGATGCGCGGTTCGCGGTCGATCACGCCGCGCATGTTCATCACCTCAGCAAGGCCGGCAATCTTCGGCCACAGCAGCATTTCATCGATCACATCGGCATCGAAATCCGCGCCGGCAACCTCGTAGCCGGGGGCGGAAGGAACGCAGGACGGTGCCATGACGACGGCCCTTAACGGCAAAGAGCGGACAGCTTCCACCGACCATGCCACGCCATCGACACCGCAGACATTACCGAACTCATGCGGATCCCAGACCACCGTCGTCACGCCGCGCGGCACCACGGTCTCCGCATAGGTCGCCGGCGTCACCATCGAGCTTTCGATATGCATATGCGTGTCGATCAGACCCGGCGAAACGAACGCGCCGGTCGCATCGATCACCTGCGCCGCATCCGAGCGTGCACCACGCTCATGAACGCTGACGATCAGCGGCCCGACAATACCGATATCGGCGGGACGAAGCTCGCCGGTCACCACATCCACCAGCGTGCCGCCGGAAATCAAAATGTCGAAGGGCGCATCTCCGCGTGCGACCTTCACGGCATTGTCGCGAAAGCACGGTTCGGTAAATTCGCCAACGGTTGCGATAATGTCCTTCACCAGCTTGCCTCCGCCTTCAATGCGTCGAGAATGGATTGCTTGGCCTTTGCGGCATCGATATCCGCCGCGAACTGTGCGTTGAATTCGGCCCTGCCCGCTCGTGTCTCGACCACGGTGCGACCGCGCGTATGGCTGCCCGTCAATTCCATGTCGATCCGTGCATCCTGCCATGCCGCAAAATCCGGCTGCACGAAGGCCACCGCCGCAACAGCGTCATAAAGCGACATTGCCTTGCGCCCGCGGCTGGTGGCGATCGAAACGAAACCGGCCAGCAGATCGGCCAGCAGCGTCGCATTTCGGCCACCGGCAGAGCGCACCGGCTCGACATCTTCCGGCGCGCAAAGCACCTTGCGGCATAGATCGAGATCGACCATGCGGAACGGAATGCCGTGCGCAAGAACGATCGCCACCGCTTCCGGATCGGCAAAGGCGTTGAACTCGGCGGATGCCGTGTGATTGCCGGCAGTCAGTCCGCCGCCCATCCATGTCAGGTCGGTGATCTTGGCGGCGAGGTCCGGTCGCGCCAGCGCCACGGCGGCAATATTGGTGAGAGGCCCAAGCGCCAGAATGCGTCGCTCGCCTTCGCTGCGCTCCAACCATGAACAAAGCGCCTCGAACGCATCCTCGACGAATGTATCCGGACCGGCCGGCAGGGCTTCACCCGCAGTCGGCATGCCCGCGTCGCTCAGGATCGAAACCGCTGTCTCCAGCTTGCCGAGAACTGGCTTTGCCCGCCCGGCGTGAATGGGAAACGGCCAGACGAAGGCAGCGGCGGCACCGGCCGCATTGCGGCGCACCTGATCCAGCGGTGCATTGCCCAGGACAAGCGAAATCCCGTCGATGGCAAGCCCGCCATGGGCGACAACCATGATGGCGGCCAGATCATCGAATCCCATATCGGTATCGATCCAAACACCCATTTCAAGCACACTCCAAAAATACAACCGGACGATCCATTGGGACGTCCATATACACGAGAGATTGAGGAGAAAGGATAAGGGTTTTCACCTACCATCCTTCCGAGCATGCGCGGCAGCAGCCACAACCGAATGCATCGTCGGACCGGTCGATTGCCGGATCACCAGCTTCATCGGCACACCATCACAATCCGGCCTCGCGGCGATCATGCTGCCGGCTGCGGCCTCACCGTTTCCAATCGCGTGACCAAGAGCCTCGACCGCACATTCCGCAATCGTCGCAAGGTCCTGCCGCAAGGTCGTGATCGGCGGCATAACGACAGATGACCAGACAAGATCGTCGAAACCGCTGACACTGGCCTGAAGCGGAACGTCGATACCGTCACGCTGCAATTCGGTGAGGGCACGCAGGGCCAGAAGATCATAAACGGCGGCAAAGCCGGTAAACCCGTCGGCCACCCGGGCAGAGAGACCGAGCGCGCAACCCACTCCCTGCGAAGCCTCAAGATCTCCCACCCACAGGGTCTCGCAGCAAACATCCTTGCCGAGACCGGCCTTCAGGCCGCCGATCCGGTCATTCTGCACATTCGATTCCCGGCTATGGGCGATCAGCAGCACCTTCCGGTGCCCGAGAGACGCAAGATGACGCCCCATCTGCACGCCGCCGTCCCAATGGTCGGACGACACGGTGTTGCCGGGCGTCGAGGGGCTATCGATGATCGCCACGGGCGTGCCTATGTCCGCGATCCGCGATCCACGACGGGGAACGACGATCATCCCGTCGACACCGCGTTCGATCAGGCGGCCGATTGCCGCCGTCTGCTGGGCAATCTCTCCGCGACTGTCGGCAATCAACACGCCGAACCCGGCAGAAGCCGCCGCCTGCTCGATTGCCTGCGCGATCTGCGGAAACAGTGGATTGGAGATATCCGGCAGCACCAGCCCGATAACGCCTGTCCGCCCCGTTCTGAGCGCCCGCGCTGCATGGCTCGGCACATAACCAAGCTCCTCCGCCGCCTGCCGGATTTTCGCTGAAAGCTCGGCGGAGACCCGCCCCTTGCCGGAAAGCGCATTGGACACGGTTGCCGAGGACACACCAAGGGCGGCGGCAATTTCCGTCATCGTCGCTGGCGTCCGACTGACACTCATCGTCCTGCTGCGTTCCAAGATGATTAATCGTTTAACCAACTATACCCGCACACATGCCAAATGTCGAGCGCAACACAACCTTTCATATAGAGTAATGCACAGCCGTTGCTACCAGGCCACGATTTCCTGCCGATAGCGCGCCACTTCTTCCATCAGCCATGCCCGAAAGGCGACAACCGGCGGAAAACCGGCCTTTGCCTGCGGCGCGACCACGTAATAGGCGCTGGGACTGACCACCTGATGCGGAAATGCTTCCACCAGCTGCCCGCTCGCCAGTTCCGTATCGATCAGGAAAAGCGGCATCAGCCCGACACCCAGGCCGGCAATACAAGCCTGCGTCACGCTGCCGAATTGTTCGAAGCGCATGCCCTCGCTCATGCTGCCGGCAATCCGAAGGCTCTCGAACCAGTGCTTCCACCCGCCCGGTCGTGACGCCATATGCAGAAGCGGCAGCCGCAACAGATCTTGCGACTGCACAACCGGATGAGAGCTGAGAAAGGCGGGCGAGCAGACCGGCGCCACCATCTCGTCCATCAGGAAGATACATTCGGCACCCGGCCACTCGGGCTGACCGACATGGATCGCCATATCGATACCGTCCAGGTCGAAATCGAACACCCCGATACGGGTGGCGAAATTCAGCGTTATCTCCGGATGCCGCGCAACGAAACCCGGAATTCGTGGCATCAGCCAGCGCGTACCGAATGTCGGCAGGATCGCCAGGTTGAGCTGGTCGCTATGTCGTTTGGTCATGGCATGGAGCGATGCCGAGCGGATCTGCGAGAGGGCGCCTGCAATCGCTTTCGCAAATTCCGCACCCGCCGATGTCAACACGACGCCACGGCTGGTTCGGTCGAAAAGCAGCACGCCCAACTGCTCTTCCAGCCCGGAAACCTGCCGGCTTATCGCCCCTTGCGTCAGCGAAAGCTCGTCTGCCGCAAGCGAGAAACTGCCCAGCCGAGCAACGGAATCGAAGGCGGCAAGCGCCGAGGTGGAAGGCAGGAGTTTTCGCGAAAGTTCTTTCATGGCCTATTACTAACCCTCATGACACTGTGAGTAAACGGGCCTTGCGACAAACGACCACAGGACGATAATCTGCACGGGAAATTGCTTGGCGATTGAGACACCCGTCCCGTCCAAAAACATCGGAGACCCCCTTGGCCTTTATCTGGAACGACCCCTTCCTCATCGAAGATCAGCTGACCGAAGAGGAGCGTATGATCCGCGACGCGGCTGCCGCCTTTGCCAAGTCCGAACTCCTGCCACGGGTCGAGGAAGCCTATCTTGAGGAAAAGACCGATGTCGGCCTGTTCAAGCTGATGGGTCAGACCGGCCTCCTCGGCGTCACGCTTCCGGAAGAATATGGCGCAGCCAATGCCTCCTACGTCGCCTATGGCCTCGTCGCTCGCGAGATCGAACGGATCGATAGTGGCTACCGCTCGATGATGAGCGTCCAGTCCTCGCTGGTCATCTATCCGATCTTCGCCTACGGCTCCGACGAGCAGAAGAAGAAATACCTGCCCGGCCTCGTCTCGGGCGAACTGATCGGCTGTTTCGGCCTGACAGAGCCGGATGCCGGCTCCGATCCCGGCGGCATGAAGACCCGCGCCGAAAAGATCGAGGGCGGCTATCGCCTGCGCGGCTCGAAAATGTGGATTTCCAACGCACCGATCGCCGATGTCTTCGTCGTCTGGGCAAAATCGGAAGCTCACAACAACGAGATCCGCGGCTTCGTTCTGGAAAAGGGCATGAAGGGCCTCTCTGCCCCCAAGATCGGCGGAAAACTGTCGCTGCGCGCCTCGATCACCGGCGAAATCGTCATGGATAGCGTCGAAGTCGGCGAAGACGCGCTTCTTCCAAACGTATCAGGCCTCAAAGGTCCGTTCGGCTGCCTCAACCGCGCCCGCTACGGCATCTCCTGGGGCGTCATGGGCGCAGCCGAAGATTGCTGGTTCCGCGCCCGCCAGTATGGCCTTGATCGCAAGCAGTTCGGCAAGCCGCTCGCCGGCATGCAGCTCTACCAGAAGAAGCTTGCCGACATGCAGACCGAAATCACACTTGGCCTTCAGGCCAGCTTACGCGTCGGCCAGCTGATGGACCAGCATCGGATGGCGCCGGAAATGATCTCCATCGTCAAGCGCAACAATTGCGGCAAGGCGCTGGATATCGCTCGCCAAGCCCGCGACATGCATGGCGGCAACGGCATCCAGGTCGAATATCACGTCATGCGCCATTCGCAGAATCTGGAAACGGTCAACACCTACGAAGGCACCCACGACGTCCACGCCCTCATCCTGGGCCGCGCTCAAACGGGCATTCAGGCGTTTTTCTGATCGACGCCAACGACGCAAGTAATTTCACACTGAAGCCCGGCCGCCTTGCGAGCCGGGCTTTTACGCGTTCGGCTCGATCTGGCCCGTTGGCGGCCGGTTCCGGCCATTCAGCACGGGCCGCCATTTCATCATCCGCCGGATTGCCGCCCTCTGCTCCGCATTAGAAATTGCGTGAACCGTCCGGTAGAAGGAATAGACGAGATAGGCAGGCAGCAGAACCGCTGCACCCTTCAATGTCAGCGGCACCCGATATTGAATCCGGGTCGTCCACGCGTTCGACCACCGTTCCTTGTAGTCCATGCGCAGTATCCGCATGTCGAAATCCAGGCCATGCTCGAAACACCAGCGCACCGTATCCTCGATGATCAGCATGCCTGGTGAATAACGTGAATAATCGGGGTCAAAACTGGTGGTCAAAAGCTCGACGCGCGTGCGGTCGATCATGGTCAGGAACGCTGCTATCGGCTTGCCGTCCAGCGTAAGGCGAAAGAGTCCCACACGCCCCAGCTCGCCGCGCTTCATCGAAGCCGCCAGAAAAAACGCACGCGCCTCGCCCTTTCCAAGCCATGGGCATGACTTGTCCATGCGACGGAGCCAGCGTCGCTTCTCCTCGATCACCCAATCGATCGTCTCGACGGAACTGGCATAATCTTCCGGAAGTTCGAACCGCAGCTCACCAAGTTTTTGAAGTCTCTTGCGCCCCTGCTTCAGGTTGGTGCGGAATTTGGAAGAATAGGACGGGAGCAGATCATCGAGGTTTTCCACGCCGCGCCGTTCGATCATGTAACTATCCAACGGATTGGGAATTTGAAAGGCGCCCGTTCTTTCCAGCAGCTGCCGCACGGCGCCATCCTGTTCAACAAACGGCACCTCGATGATATCAGCCATCGGACGCAGGAGCGCCATCAACTCCCTGCAGATTTCGGCCGCATTCATATCGGGCGCTATCAGCGGATCACCATATTCCTCATGCATGCCGCACCCCAGCGGCTCGAGACGGGTCGCAGGGCCTAGCCTGTTTCGCTGGAACGGCCAGACCGCAACAAGCCGACTATCAGACCAGATAGTCGCGCATATCAACCGGTCACCTGCAGAAGCGTCCCTCGTCTCCCACCCGAGCTTTGCCCACTCAAAGGTCTGCGTGTAGTGGCACGTCACGACTGATCGCGCGAGGGCGTTCCACTCATCTTCAAGTTGAACGAAAGCCTCCACGCCGTCGACTAAAACAGAGCGCAACATCCGACCTCCCCTTCGGATTCACCGTGGGCCTAAATAAAAACCCATCTTGATTTAATCGATAACAAACAAACACCAAATAAACAAAGCATATTTAGGCGCATCACAAATACACTTTCGTGATTTACATTCATCAAACTGAAATAAAAGACAACTTACGAGCTGAGAGCGAGATTTCCTCAAATAATTGGAGAAGAAGACGACAACCGGTCTCAAGGCATGGAAACTCACAGTTCGCGCCGCTATTCGTCATTGGCCAAGGCGATGCGCCGGGTGTATCAACGCGATGCAGCTCAAAGAAAGCGATAAACACGCACAGGAAAGACCTCGCAAAGCATGCACGCAACGGATGAAGCGGGAAAAACCGTCTCTCAGAACGATACCGAGAACCAATTCGATGTCGGCGATCGCCTGCGCCTCGTGCGGCAGAGCTACGGTCTGTCGCAGCGGGCATTGGCGGTAAAGGCCGGCGTTACCCATTCGCTCGTATCACTGATCGAAAAGAACAAGGTCAGCCCTTCCGTCGCGTCGTTGAAGAAGATTCTTGAGGCGATCAACTATCCGCTGACGGATTTCTTTGCGCTTGCCCTGCCGCCCGTCGACCAGATTTTCTTTCGCGCCGACGAACTGACACCCTTGTCGAAAGGCCCGCTGACGCTGCTTCAGGTCGGCGATGCGAAATCCCATAGCGTCCAGATCTTTCACGAATTCTACGAGCCAGGCGCCGATACCGGCGAAACCATGCTAGCCCACGAGGCTGAGGAAGGCGGGGTTGTCGTCGCCGGCGAACTGGAAGTGACTGTCGGCAACCAGATCCGCATCCTGAAACGCGGTGATGCCTATTTGTTCAACAGCCGCCTGCCGCATCGTTACCGAAATATCGGCACGGAACGCTGCGAAGTCGTCAGCGCCGTTACGCCGCCCTATCTCTAATCGGCAGACCGCCAATCGTTAATCCAATTAGTATGACTTTTTTGACCGCACCGCCGGTTGATTGTCGGCAGTGATTGTCTTAACTCAGGCACCGGAACCCATCCGCCCCTTCTGCCCGCGGCACCCCGCCGCGCGACCTGACGTTTCAAAACGAAAGTGGACCCCCATGCAGACCTATCCCGACGTAAAGCTTTTCATCAACGGCGAATGGCGCGATGCCATCGGCGGCGAAACGATCGAAGTGACCGATCCGGCCACCGACGAAGTGATCGGCAAGATCGCCCATGCCCGCAAGGCGGACCTTGATCTCGCGCTTCAAGCCGCTGACAAGGGTTTCAAGATCTGGCGTGACACGGCTCCCTTCGACCGCTCGAAGCTGATGCGCAAGGCAGCCGACATCCTGCGCGAACGCGCTGATGCGATCGCCTGGCTGATGACCCGCGAACAGGGCAAGCCGCTGGCACAGTCCAAGATGGAAATCATGGGTGCAGCCGATACGATCGACTGGTTCGCCGAAGAGGCACGCCGCACCTATGGCCAGATCATCCCGGCCCGCTTCTCCGGCGTCGCCCAGATGACCATCAAGCAGCCGGTCGGCCCGGTCGCAGCCTTCACCCCGTGGAACTTCCCGATCAACCAGATCGTCCGCAAGCTTTCCGCAGCCGTTGCCACCGGCTGCTCGATCATCGTCAAGGCCCCGGAAGAAACTCCGGCATCGCCTGCCGAACTGATCCGCGCCTTTGCCGATGCCGGCATCCCGGCCGGCGTCATCGGCCTCGTCTACGGCATCCCGGCTGAAGTATCTGAATACCTGATCCCGCATCCGGTCATCCGCAAGATCTCGTTTACCGGCTCTACCCCGGTCGGAAAGCATCTGGCAGCGCTTGCCGGCAAGCACATGAAGCGCGCCACGATGGAACTCGGTGGTCACGCTCCGGTCATGGTCTTCAACGACGCCGACCTCGACAAGGCGATCGAAATCAGCGCCATGTCTAAGTTCCGCAATGCCGGTCAGGTCTGCGTATCCCCGACCCGCTTCCTGGTTCAGGATGGTATCGCCGACAAGTTCCTTGACGGTTTCGTCAAGGCTGCCGAAGCCATCAAGGTCGGCAACGGCCTGGAAGCGGATACCATCATGGGCCCGCTTGCCAATGAGCGCCGCATCCCGGCCATGGAAGCGCTGATCCAGGACGCAGTCTCGAACGGCGGCGAACTGAAGACCGGCGGAAAGCGCATCGGCAACAAGGGCAACTTCTTCGAACCGACGGTTCTTGCCAATGTCCCGACCACGGCCAAGATCATGAACGACGAGCCCTTTGGCCCGATCGCCATCATCAACCGCTTCTCCTCCTATGAGGACGCGATCACCGAGGCCAACCGCCTGCCCTTCGGCCTTGCATCCTACGCCTTCACCGGCTCGGTCAAGACCGCCCATGCACTCGGCCGCGAAGTCGAAGCAGGCATGCTGACGATCAACCACAACGGCCTCGCCCTGCCGGAAGTCCCCTTCGGCGGCATGAAGGATTCCGGCTACGGCACCGAAGGCGGCTCGGAAGCCGTCGCCGCCTATCTTGAAACCAAATACGTCACCCAGATGAACTGATCGATCCATCTGCGATCGCATCTAAAGAACCGGCTGGAGCCACCGCTCCGGCCGGTTTTCTTTTGGGCCTTGCCTGCATCAACGGAGTGGAATACGAAAACAAATAGTGAACATATGGATATAATGATGGCCGAGCCGGAAATGGAAACCGCCCCTCTCCTGAAGGAAATCTTCAACCGTGACCGGCTGAGCCATTTCGCCCGCGAGATCTCCACGATCCATCCGGCTTTCGATGGCGAGCGCTTTCTCCAATTTGCCTCCGAAGGACTGGACGATCTGAGTATCATGCAGCGTCTGCGGCAGGTCGCTGTATCCTTCCACGCGACATTACCCGGCCCCTACGAAAAGAACATCGAGATCCTCTGGGACCTCGCGCCACGCATCAACCACGGCTTCGCCTCGATCACCCTGCCGGAATATGTGGCGCTTTACGGTCAGGACCACTTTGACCTGTCGATGAAGGCGCTCGCCTTTTTCACCCGCTTCGGCTCATCCGAATTCGCCATCCGGCATTTCCTCTTGAAAGACATGCCGCGCACGCTCGCGATGATGCAGAACTGGTCGATGGACGAAAACGAGCATGTCCGCCGCCTCTCCTCGGAAGGCTGCCGCCCGCGCCTGCCCTGGTCTTTCCAGCTGAAACATCTGATCGCCGATCCCTCGCCGGTCACCCCGATCCTGGAAAATCTGAAAAGCGACCCGAGCCTTTATGTCCGCAAGTCCGTAGCCAACCACCTGAACGACATCACCAAGAATCATCCAGGCTGGGTTCTGACAAAGCTGTCGCACTGGGATCAGTCGGATGCTCGTACCGCATGGATCACCAAACAGGCGCTCCGCACCCTGATCAAGAAGGGCGACACGCGCGCGCTTCATGTCTTCGGCGCAGGCCACAAGGCGGAGATAAAGGTCGATACGTTCACGGTCACCCCGTCATCGCTCAGCCTCGGCGGCGCAGTTCATATCACGGCGAAACTCACTTCGACCGGCACCGCCCCACAGAAACTGGTGATCGACTACGCCGTCCATTACGTCAAGAAAACCGGCGGCACATCGAAAAAGGTGTTCAAGTGGAAGGAACTGACACTCGCACCCCATGCGGGCGCTGACCTCACCATCACCCGCCCCATCCGCAACTTCACCACCCGCATTCATTATCCGGGACGGCATGTGGTGGAACTTGTCGTGAATGGTGAGGTGCTGGGTGAGACCGCGTTTGAGCTAACGACTTAGGGATTTAGCGAATCCCGCTCACAGATGTGCGGAGCTTTACATATCAATGGCCCCCTCTGGCCTGCCGGCCATCTCCCCCACAAGGGGGGAGAACACCCGCCGCACGCGCCTGCCTCAAGCGAATATTGAGCGGCTGGGTTAAGCCCTCCCCCTTGTGGGGAGGGTTTGGGAGGGGCCTTTGCGGAGAAATGCCGCGCCATCGTTAAACTGACAGCCGGAAGCCGCCAGTTACTTCCGCTTCTCGAACCCGCCCTTACCGGCCGGCTTCTTCTTGAAAGGCTTGTCGCCATCGGCCTTGGCAAACGGCTTGTCACCAAAGGCCTTCTTCTTGAACGGCTTATCGCCAACCGGCTTGTCGCCGCTTTTCTTGGCAAAATCGCCCTTCGGCTTTTCGCCCCAGACGTCGTCGTCCATGCGGCGTTCGGCGCTGGCCTTTTCGCCCTTGGGCTTCCAGTCCTTACGCGGCGCATCGCCGAACGACTTGTCACCGTCCTTGAAAGGCTTCTTTTCGCGGAACGGCTTGTCACCAAAGGCTTTGTCGCCGCGCGGACCGTCCTTGGCGAACGGCTTGTCCTTGCGGAAACCATCCTTCTTCGGACCATCCTTCCAAGGCTTGTCCATCCGCGGACCTTCGCGCTTTGTAAAGCCCTCGTCGTCCGTGCCACGGGAGAACTTCGAAAAGTCGGGAGCGGCGTCCAGACGCGTCACGCGAATGCCGCGATCCATCATCTTGTCCTTGCCGAGCTTGGCCATGAACTTGTCGGCATGTGCCTCGGCAATCTCGACGAAGGTCTCGTCGGCCTGCATCTTGATCGCGCCGATCTCGTTCTTGCTCAAGTCACCACTCTTGCAGATCGTCGGGATCAGCCAGCGCGGTTCGGCGCGCTGCTTGCGGCCGACAGACAGCGAAAACCATACGGCCGGGCCGAAGTCGCCGCGCGGGGTGAGCGGCCGCGAGGCCGGATCGCCTTGGGCGCCGTCACGCGGCTTGCGCGCTTCGAGCGAAACCACGCTGACATCCTCCGGCGCGGAATTCTTGCCGCGATAAAGCGAGACGAAAGCGGTCGCGAGCTTTTCGGCGTCGAAACGCTCGATGAGCTTGGCGATCAGAGCCTGCTCGTCTTCATTGGTCGTCACTTCGGTGAAGATCGGATCAGCAAACAGACGCTCCTCGTCACGAACGGTCACTTCGTCGGCCGAAGGCGGGTTCGCCCATGTCGGCTCGACCTTTGCGCCGAACAGCAGGCGTTCTGCCTTGCGGCGCTGGGTGACCGGCACGATCAGCGCACTGACGCCCTTGCGGCCCGCGCGGCCGGTACGGCCAGAGCGGTGCAGCAGTGTTTCGGAATTGGTCGGAAGATCCGCATGGATGACGAGTTCGAGACCCGGCAGGTCGATGCCGCGGGCAGCAACGTCGGTCGCAATGCAGACGCGGGCGCGGCCATCGCGCATAGCCTGCAGCGCATGGGTGCGCTCGTTCTGGGTCAGTTCACCCGAAAGCGCGACGACGGAGAAATTGCGGTTGGAAAGCCGCGCATGCAGATGATTGACGGCCGCACGCGTGGAGCAGAACACGATCGCATTCGGCGCTTCGTAATAACGCAGCACGTTGACGATGGCGTTTTCACGGTCGGACGGCGTGACCAGCAGGGCACGATACTCGATATCGACATGCTGCTTCTGTTCGGCAGCCGTCGCGATGCGAACGGCATCGCGCTGGTAGCTCTTGGCAAGCTTGGCGATCGCGGCGGGAACCGTGGCCGAAAACATCAGCGTGCGACGTTCGTCAGGAGCGGATTCAAGGATGAATTCCAGATCTTCGCGGAAGCCGAGATCGAGCATCTCGTCGGCTTCGTCGAGTACGGCAACCCGAACCTCGGACATGTCGAGCGCGTTGCGGCGGATATGGTCGCAGATACGGCCCGGCGTGCCGACGACGATATGCGCGCCGCGTTCCAGCGCCCGGCGCTCGTTGCGGATATCCATGCCGCCGACGCATGAGGTGATCACGGCACCGGCTTCGGCGTAAAGCCAATCCAGTTCGCGCTTCACCTGCATGGCAAGCTCGCGGGTCGGTGCAATGACGAGTGCGAGCGGGGCGGCAGCGCGGCCGAAGCTGTCACGATCTTCGAGCAGGGTCGGCGCCATGGCAATTCCGAAGGCGACCGTCTTGCCGGACCCCGTCTGGGCGGAAACAAGCGCGTCGGACGTGGCAAGCGCCGGGTCCAGCATTGCCAGCTGCACGGGGGTCAGCGTCTCGTAACCACGCTTCTGCAAAGCCTTCGCGATCGCCGGAACGGCGCCGTTGATATCGGTCATCAATCTTGTCTTTCGGAATGTACCGCGCCTGCTGGCGCCTTGGCTGCAACGATCGCAGCCGAACGTTTGCGCCGTCCCTATAGGGTAAGCTGCAAAAAGTCAAAGCATGGGTGGTTTGCGCGGGAGAGGATGCAAGCCGCCGATCAGACGATACCGATCACAACCGTTACATTCCGGTGCTCGATTTCCTCGGCCGCCCACCTTTCGCGCCATTCGCCCGGCTTGCAGCAACCTTCACCTCAGAACGGGACTGGCCGCCGCGACTGCGCGCATCCATGAAGGACTTGCTGCCGAATATTCCGCTCATCAGACCTGCGATCGAATAGTCAAGATCGAGTGCCTCCCAATGCAAGCCGGTCTCGCCGAGCAAGACGACATCGGACAATTCCTCCGCGGTCGCCTTTTCCAGCCCCTCGATCGAGCGAGCCGGAAAGATGAAGGAAGCGCCATTGAGAAAATCGACGACAATCCGCTCGGAAGCTACATCGAAACGAACGGATGACGGCGACGGGCGTGCCTGACGCTCCGCCTGCCAGTTCAGTTTTGCCTGCGCGAGTTCTTCGTCACTAATCTCAGCCATGATACTTTCTCCATGTGTCGAGAAACAGTTGCCGGTTAGCCTCGATGACATCCACCGCCCGCCTGACATCCCTGTCGGACATTCCTCCCTGGGTGATTACAGACAGATTGACGATATCGATCCGTGCTTCGCCATCGCCGAAGACATGCGCATGCGCCGGCTCGTGGTCAGCCGTGTAGATGACAAATCGCATTCCGTACTGTTTCAGGACGGTGACCATCGCCGAGAATAACCCAACTACTTGGGAAACACAAAGGGGGCTCGCTGGAGCAGAGTTGTAACGCCTGTCAGCCCGCAGCAAACGCCTTCGCCCGCCGCAGCGTCACAAACCCCGCATCCCCAGCCTTCACCATCCGCTCCGGCTCCACATCGAATTCCAACGCCTCGCCAGCGGCAGTTATCGCCAGCACGCGCCTGCCATCCGCGCGGTCGAGCACGCGGGTGATCTCCGCCGCAATCCCCGGCCCTTGCTCGGACCAGTCGATATCACTCGGACGCGCGTAAAGCTCGCCCCTGCCATCCGCCACATCCGCAGCCTCGACGGAAAGCCCGCAAACATAAGCCCGGCCATCCTTCACCTCGGCAGCAATCACATTCGCATCGCCCAGAAATTTCATCACAAATGCGGATTTCGGATCGCGGCACACCTCCTGCGGCGTGCCCTGCTGCACGATCTGCCCATCCTTCAGGATCACGACCCGATCGGCCAGATCGAGCGCCTCTTCCTGATCGTGGGTGACGAACAGCGTGGTGATCCCGAGTTCCGAATGGATCTCGCGCAGCCAGCGGCGGAGATCCCGCCGCACATTGGCATCAAGCGCCCCGAACGGCTCGTCGAGCAGCAGCACCTTGGGATCGACCGAAAGCGCGCGGGCAAGCGCCACGCGCTGCCGCTGGCCGCCGGAAATCTGTGCCGGGAACCGGTCGCCAAGCCCCTCCAGCCGCACCAGACGAAGAAGATCAGCCACACGGCTGTCGATCGCCGCCCGGTCGCGCTTCACCTTCGACACCTTCATGCCGAAAGCGATATTGTCGGCCACCGTCATATGCGGAAACAGCGCATAATGCTGGAAGACGAAACCGACGCCTCGATCGCGCACCGGAATGTCGGTCGCATCCTGATCACCGAAATGGATCGCGCCGCCATCGGCATATTCCAACCCCGCCACCATGCGCAGGATCGTGGTCTTGCCCGAACCGGATGGCCCCAAGAGCGCAACCAGCTCGCCGCTTTCGATATCGAGCGACACGCCCTTGACGGCCTGAAAGCCCTCGAAGGTTTTGACGACGTTTTCGAGGTGGATCTTCATGATGTTTTCTCTGCCGGATTTGTCTGTTTGCGGACACGGCCCGCACCCTGGCGCTCAAGCGCCACCTTGGCGATGATGGTGAAGACGGCGATCAACGCCAGGATCGAAGCGGCGGCAAAGGCGCCGGTCGCGTTATAATCGTGATAGAGCAGTTCGATATGCAACGGCAGCGTATTGGTCTGGCCGCGGATATTGCCGGACACGACCGAAACCGCACCGAACTCACCCATCACACGGGCATTGCAGAGAATGACGCCGTAAAGCAGCGCCCACTTCACGTTCGGCAGCGTCACAGAAAAGAAAGTGCGCCAACCCGAAGCGCCAAGCGAGGTCGACGCCTCTTCCAGATCGCGTCCCTGCGCCTGCATCAGCGGGATCAGCTCGCGCGCCACGAAGGGAGCGGTGACGAACATCGAGGCGATGATGATACCAGGCACGGCAAACAGGATTTTTATGTCATGCGCATCCAGCCACGGCCCGAACAGGCCCTGCAGGCCGTAGACGAACAGATAGGCGACACCGGCGACGATGGGCGATACGGAGAACGGGATCTCGATCACCACGAGCAGGAACCGCTTGCCCCAGAAATCGAATTTGGTGATCGCCCAAGCGGCGGAAATGCCGAAGACGGTGTTGACCGGCACGGCGATCAGCGCCGCAAGCACGGTTAGCATCACCGCATGCAGCGTATCGGGATGGATGACCGTATCGCGGTAAAGCTGCCAGCCCTTCGAAAACGCCTCGACGCCGATAATGACCAGCGGCGCAATGATGACGAAGGCGACGAGCACGAAAACGATGCCGATCAGCGAGCGGCGAAACAGCGGGGCATCACCGACGCGCGGCGGCTTGCGGCGGGTGGAAACTGTGCTCATGGCCTCACCCCTTCACCGTATAACGCAACGCCCGCGCCTGTAGCCAGTTGGTGACGGCAAGCATGAAGAAGGCGGCAAGCAGAAGCACCGAGGCGATCGCAGCAGCAGCCTGGTAATCATATTCTTCCAGCCGGATGAAGATCAGCAATGCGGTAATCTCCGTCGACATCGGCTGGTTGCCGGCGATGAAGATGATCGCGCCGAATTCACCAAGGCAGCGGGCAAAGGACAAGGAGACGCCGGCAAGAAGCGCAGGCGCAAGCAGCGGCAGGATGACCTTGCGAAAGATCGTCCAGTCCGAACCGCCAAGCGATTGCGCCGCTTCCTCCAGTGCCGGATCGAGATCCTCCAGCACCGGCTGCACCGTGCGCACGATAAACGGCAGCGAAGTGAAGCACATGGCGATCATGATGCCGATCGGCGTATAGGCGACTTTGATGCCGAAACCTTCGAGCACCGAGCCGAACCAGCCGCTATTGGCAAATAGCGCCGTCAAAGCAATGCCGGCAACGGCGGTCGGCAGCGCAAACGGCAGGTCCACCACGGCATCGACGATACGCCTGCCGGGAAACCGGTACCGTGTGATCACCCAGGCAAGCGCCAGACCGAAAAACAGGTTGAAGGTAGTAGCGCCAAGCGCCGAAAGCACCGTGACACGATAGCTCGCCATCGAGCGCGACGACGAAACGATCCGCCAGTAATCTTCGAACCCCAGGCTCGCGGCCTTGAAAGCAAGCGCCGCCAGCGGCAGCACGACGATCAGGCCGACATAAAACAGGGTCACACCCAGCGATAGCGGCAGGCCGGGCAGGACATTGCGTCGTCTCACGCGGTCGGTTCCTTAATTAGCAAAAGCCGGCGGAGGGGGTGTCCGCCGGTTAGAATAATGACAGGCCCGCCCCTTACTCGTCGTCATCCTCGGCCTTGTGCCGAGGATCTGCTGAGCCCAAAATTTGGCGAAGGCAGATGCTCGGGACAAGCCCGAGCATGACGGAAGAATTTGTGGCAAAACCTCTTGGTGAGGAAAACTATCGGCTGCCGTAAAGCTTGTCGAGCGTGCCGCCCGAAGCAAAATGCTCGGACTGGATCTTGCTCCAGCCGCCGAACACGTCGTCGACCTTGACCAGGCGGACTTCGGGGAACTGGCTCTTGAACTCGCCGGCGACTTTCTCGTTATGGACGCGATGGCCGAATTCGGCAGCGATCTTCTGGCCTTCTTCCGTATAGAGGAAGTCGAGATAGGTCTTTGCCAGCGCTTCGGTGCCGTGCTTCTTGGCAACCTTGTCGACAACGGCGACCGGGAATTCCGCAAGCAGGCTGACGGACGGAATGACGCTCTCGACCTTGTCCTTGCCGAACTGCTTTTCGATGCCGCGGGTTTCGGCTTCGAACGTGATCAGCACGTCGCCCTGGCCGCGCTCGACGAAGGTCGTCGTTGCCGCACGACCGCCGGTATCGAAGACAGGAACGTTATCAAAAATCTTGGTGATGTAGGCCTCGACTTTTTCCTGATCGTCCTTGTACTCTTCCTTCGCCCATGCGGTGGCGGCGAGATAGGTGTAGCGCGCATTGCCCGATGTCTTCGGGTTCGGGAAGACGGCATGCACGTCGTCACGCGCCAGATCGGCCCAGCCCTTGATGTTCTTCGGGTTTCCGGCGCGCACCAGGAAGGCCGGGAAGGAATAGAAGGGCGAAGCGTTGTTCGGGAATGCCTTAGTCCACTCGGTCGAAACGAAGCCCTGCTTGGCAAGGAAATCGATATCGGTCGACTGGTTGAAGGTCACCACGTCGGCCTCAAGACCTTCGACGATCGACCGCGCCTGCTTCGACGTGCCGGCATGCGACTGGTCGATGGTCACGCCCGGATGGCCCTTCACGAAGGCTTCGTTGACGGCAACGAACAGTTCGCGCGCAACGTCGTAGGATGCGTTGAGCAGCTTCTGCTCCTGCGCGAAAGCCGGCTGGACGAAAAGGGCTGCAATCGCAGTGCCGAGAATGAGGAGGCGTTTCATCAGGTGTCTCCGAAAAAGGGCCGAGAATGAGGGTGTGGGGAAACTATCGGCAGGCATGGGCAAGCGCGAGAAATCGCCCTCCTCTGCCCGCGCCCGTCTTAGAAATTCCGTCCATTTTTCGCCACATTCGGCAACGGTTGTGCCTGCGCTCGATATTTTCTTGCCCGCGACAAGAAATCGGTTCCGGCTGGACAGGCCGGTCTGGCGAAGCGATGCACAACCGTATAGGACCGGGATGCAGCCCTCCTGCCCTTTTCGACAGCCCGGCTTGCTTCCCTTGTCCGCATTCCTTGCCGAAGTCGTCACCCACATGAAGAACAAGAGCATTGGCTATTTCTACGTCCTGCTGGCCATAACCATTTTCGCCATTCAGGACGGATGCTCCAAATACCTTGCCGACAAATATCCGGTCATCGGCTTCACGATGATCCGCTTCTGGGCTTTTGCGGCCTTTGTCATCGTCTTCGCTGCGTTCTCCCCCGGCGGGTTACGCAAGGCGTTCGTCAGCCGCAGACCTTTCCTGCAGATGCTGCGTGGGCCGCTGCTGGTGCTCGAAATCTTTATCGTCGTTTATGCCTATACCGGGGCAGGCTTGGCCATGACCCAGGCAATCCTTCAGGCGACGCCACTTATCATTACCATCCTCTCTGTGCCGCTCCTGGGGGAAAAAGTCGGCTGGCGGCGTGGCACCGCGATCGTGGTCGGCCTTTTCGGCGTGCTGATCATCCTCAATCCGGTCGGCGTCCGGTTCGATCTCCAGCTGCTCTGGCCACTGGCAGGCGCACTGGCCTTCGGTCTCTACGGCATCTCCACCCGCGCTGTCGGCCGCGAGGATTCAGCCGTCACCAGCGTGCTTTATACCGGCGTCTTCGGCGCGATCGTCGCGACTGCGATCGGCCCGTTCTACTGGGTTCCTATCGCGCCGGAACACTGGCCGGCCCTGTTTGCGCTCTGCGTCTGCGGGGCGACCAGCCACTTCTTCCTGATCAAGGCCTATTCGACGCTGACTGCCGTCGAAGTCCAGCCACTCACCTATCTGCAGATCGTGCTCAGCGTCGCTGTCGCAACCATCTTCTTCGGCGAAACGATCACGATCAATATGATCGTCGGCGCCATTATCGTCGTTGCGGCCGGTTTGTTCACCGTCTTTCGGGAGCACAGGCTCGGGATCAAATAACATCGACAGCATATGTCGGTGGCAACCGGACATAGCAAAGTAATTCTATCTTAAGCGGCAAAAACTATTCTGGTTGCATGACCAGAGCCGAGCTGTCCGTCGTCGTCCCCTGCTTCAACGAAGAGGCTGTACTGGAAGAGTTTTCCGGCAGAATGTCGCGGGCCTGTGCCGCGGTCACCCGGGACTATGAGATCGTCTTTGTCGATGACGGATCGTCCGACCGCACATGGCCGATGATAGAAACGCTTTCTCAAAATGATCCCCGCATCGTCGGCGTCCAGCTTTTCCGCAATCACGGACACCAGCTGGCAGCCACAGCCGGACTTTCCATTGCGGCGGGAAATCGCGTTCTCCTGATCGACGCCGACCTTCAGGACCCTCCCGAATTGCTGCCTTTAATGGCAAAGCTTATGGATGAAGGTTACGATGTCGTTTATGGGAAACGCATTGCCCGCGCCGGAGAGACCACATTCAAGCGACTGACAGCAACTGTCTTTTATCGTTTGCTGAACAGGCTCTCGTCGGTTGCCATTCCGGAAGATACGGGCGATTTCAGGCTGATGTCCCGCCCGGTCGTCGATATCCTAAACAATATGCCCGAAAGGCACCGCTTCATTCGCGGCATGGTCAGCTGGATCGGCGGGCGACAGGCCGCCTTTCCCTATGCACGGGATGCGCGTTTTGCCGGTGAAACCAAATATCCGCTGCGCAAGATGATCTCGCTTGCCATCGACGCCCTGACCAGCTTCTCCACCAAGCCGCTGCGCGCCGCCGTCTGGCTTGGCCTTATGTCGTCGCTGTTCGCCTTCGCCATCCTGTTCTACGCCGTGTTCCAGTGGTCGGTCGGCAATGTCGTACCGGGCTGGGCCAGCTCCGTCGTCGCGATTTCCTCCTTTTCCGGCACGCAGCTCTTCGTCATGGGCGTGTTCGGCGAATATCTCGGCCGTGTCGTTCAAGAGGTTAAGGGCCGCCCCCTGTTCACCATCGGCAAGATCTGCCGCAAGGACGCGATGGCGGAAACCCCAGGTGACATCCAGAGCCTCAGGAACGCCGTGGCCGAATATCCGCGATCGGAAAACCGCATTTCTCGCTAGGGAGCAAGTATGACGATGACACCGGAAACGGATGACATCGCGACAACGACGGCTGGCGAAAGGAAAGCCGCCCGCGTTTCCGATCGACGGATCGTGGCTCTCATCATTCTCGTCGCGCTCATTTCACTGATCCCGGTCCTTTCGGTACGCTTTCCGCCGATGACCGATTATGCCAACCACTATGTACGGCTCTGGCTTCTCGCCGGCGGCATCGAGCGTCCGATGATGTCGCAATTCTACCAGATCGACTGGGACGTTGCCTGGACCAATATTGCCATCGACCTTCTGGCCTTCGTACTCGGCAAGATCGCAACGATGGATTTCATCGCCCCCTTCGTCCTCGGGCTGGCCCTTCTCCTGCCGCCGATCGGCGTCACGCTGCTCAATCGCAAGCTCTTCGGCGGCTTTCACTGGTGGCAGTTGCTCTGCTTCGCACTGGCCTGGAATGCCGTCCTTCTCTTCGGCTTTCTGAGCTTTTCGATCAGCCTTGGGCTTGCTTTGGTCTTTGCCTATCTCGATGAATGCTTAAAGCATCGCGGTCTTGCCATCGTCCTTGCGCTGCGAGCAATCTGCGCAGCGATCCTTCTGACCGCACATCCATTCGGCCTTCTGTTCTACACCGCGCTGCTGGCAGCACTGGCTTTCGGGCCATCGGCCGCCCCTCTGCGGCAAGCCCAAACGTTTGCTGCCGCCACGGGCCGGATGATGCTCGCGATCATCCCCGTTTTCCTGCCGCTGGTCATCTTTCTTCTGTTCGGCCCTTCATTGCCAGGTCAGGCAGATACATCTCTGCTCGACAGCATGCACTGGGACAATCCGTCAGCCATACGCTCGCTGCAGGTTCTGCTCATCTATTTCAGAACCTATGATGCGCGCATCGATATGATCTACCTGGCGCTTTTTATCGTGCTTGTCAGGGAAACCATCCGGTACAGGACCATGACCGTGCATTGGGGTCTCGTACTGGTTGCGATCGTCACCGGCATTCTGTCGATGTTCATGCCGACGAGTGTCTTGTCGACCGGAGGCATGGACGTCCGCCTGCCATGCATGATGACCCTTGCTGTAGCAGCAGGATTAAGGCCGCAGGTGAAGGGACGATTGTCATCCCTGACATTGCCGCTAGTCCTTATTCTTGTCGTATCCCGTACGGTTTACATCGAATATGTATGGCTGCAGCGAAACGCGGATATCGCCGCGGTGGAACGGGCACTGCAACATGTCGAGCCCGGCAGTGCAGTTCTGCCTGCGCATGCCCAGACAGCCCCCGAAGATCTGATGAACATGCCGGTTGGGCGCATCGTCGGCAACATGTTTCCGAGCTATATCCATTACCCCGCGCTGGTAAGCTTCGAGCGGGATGCCTTCATGCCATATCTGTTCACCGCGGCCGGCAAACAGCCCCTGCGCGTCAGAGAACCCTGGCAGGAGATTGCCGTGCCGGAAGGCATCCCAATCCCCACCGATATGCTCAACGAACCGGCACCGGACTATGCACCCTATATGGCTGACTGGAAGAGCCGCTTCGACTATGTGCTGGTGCTGAATGCGGATATGGCCAGCCCGAACCATCCGATGCCGGTAATCGACAACGTTCATCCGGTCGCCGACGAAGGTTTTGCAAGCCTCTACCGCATCGAGCATCCGAGCCCGTAACGGCAATGACCGCCGGCCTATTCCGACAGCAGATCCTTTACCCGCCGCGCAAAAGCATCGCTGAGGAACGGCTTGGTCATCACATGCATGCCATGCTCCAGGTGGCCGTGGTTCAGCACAGCGTTTTCGGCATAACCGGTGACGAACAGCACCTTGAAGTCGGGCCGCTCCGCACGCACCGCATCCGCCAGCTGCCTCCCGTTCATGCCGCCAGGCAGACCGACATCGGTTACCAGGAGATCGATCGGCTGGCCTGAATTGATGATCTTCAGCGCCGTCGGCGCATCACCGGCCTCAAGTACGTGATAGCCAAGCTCTTCGAGTATCTCGACGGCCACCATGCGCACCAGCGGCTCGTCATCGACCACCAGGATAGTTTCGTGCTCGGCGGAGTGCGGTGTTGCGGTCACATCGACCACATCCTCCTCACCCACGTCATCGGCAAGATGGCGCGGCAGGTATATGCAGATCATCGTTCCCTTGCCAGGTTCCGAATAAATCCGCGCCGTACCACCGGATTGACCGGCAAAACCATGCACCATGGAAAGGCCAAGACCCGTACCCTGCCCGATCGGCTTGGTCGTGTAGAACGGATCGAAGGCGCGCTCGACGATTTCCGGCGACATGCCCGTCCCGGTGTCGCTGACGCAGAGCGACACATATTGTCCGGGCGGAAGACCGCGCTGGCGGCCAGCCCGCTCGTCGAACCAGCGATTGGATGTCTCGATCGTCAGCTTGCCACCGTCGGGCATCGCATCGCGTGCATTGATACACAGGTTGAGCAAAGCATTTTCGAGCTGCCCAACATCCACGAATGTGGTCCAGAGCCCACCGGCAAATGCAGTCTCCACATGGATTGTCGGCCCGACGCTGCGGGTAATCAGGTCCTGCATGCCAGAAACAAGGCGGTTGAGAAGCACCGGCTTCGGATCGAGCGTCTGCCGGCGTGAAAAGGCGAGCAGCCGCTGCGTCAGGCCAGCGGCGCGTTTGGCAGCCCCCTGCGCACCAGTAAGATAACGATCAAGGTCACTGATCCGACCCTGCGCCAGTCGCGTCTGCATCAACTCAAGCGAGCCGGAAATCCCGGCCAGCAGGTTGTTGAAATCATGCGCCAGCCCGCCGGTCAGCTGGCCAACCGCCTCCATCTTCTGGGAGTGGCGCAACTGTTCTTCGGCACGCATCAGCTCGGCTGTACGCTCGGCCACGCGCTGCTCCAGCGTCTCGTTCAGCGCCTTGAGGTCAGAAGTCGCCTTGTCGCGCTCTGCCTCGACCGAACGTCGCTGTTCTATGTCGATCAGCACGCCGGGAAAATTCAGGGCTTTCCCGTCCGGTCCCAGTTCTACTCGACCATTTGCTTCGAGCCAGTAATAGTTCCCGTCGTGTCGCCTCGTGCGATATTGATGGATATACGAGCCACCGCGCTTCAAGGCATCGGCAATTGCCTCCAACAGCCCCGCCCTGTCGTCGGGATGGACCGTTTCTGTAACCTGGTCGAGCGTTAGATTGCTGTGGCCGAGTCCCGGATCCAGTCCGAAGGCGGTCGCCAGAGCGTCGTCTCCGGTGAAGCGGTCGGCCTGCACATCCCAGAACCAGGTGCCGATGATAGCACCTGCGGCGAGTGCGAGCTGTACCCGCTGAACGTTTCGACGAGCCACCGCCTCGCTGGCACGCAATGCTTCCTCGGCCTGTTTGCGAGCGGTGATGTCGCGGAACATGACCGAGACCTGCCTTAGGCTCGCAGGCTCCACCCGTGAACTCGACACCTCTATGTGCCGGCCGATCGCCTCGAATTTCTGCTCGAAGCGAACCGTCTTGCCGGTCTTCAGCACATCGCCGTAAAGAGTAATCCACTTGTCCGCTGCATCGGGCTCGATCTCCCGCAGCCTTTTCCCGACGATATCGGCAATCCCCGTCTGCCGTTCATAACCGGTATTGGCTTCGATATGAACATAGTCGCTTAGCGGCCCATGCGGACCGTCGATAAACTCGATGATGCAGAAACCTTCGTCGATCGCCTCGAAAAGCGCGCGATATCGCGCTTCGCTCCGGAAAAGGGCATCGTCATCCGGAAAATGAAGCATTTCGTCAGAACTCAAGGACAGATCCTCTTAACGGCGATGGACGTGAATACCATAACGCCGAAACAAGGAAATCGGTTGCCAGCCAACAAATATCGCGACTACGCCTTCAATCCGCCCGCCATCATCGCAAAAGCTTCCACCGCCTTGGGCAGCACCTCCGCCGGGTTGTCGCTTGCTGCGACCCAGAGCGCGGCGTTGAGCGCCGCACCGTTTAGCAACCGCGACGCGGCCTCGATATCGACGGGCTTCATCACCCCGCTTTCGACCAGAGACCGCACCCCCTTGCGCGTCTCGGCAAGGCAGCTGTTCTGGCTCGGCCACTGCGACGGATCGCCAAGCACCGCCGGCCCGTCGAGCAGCACGATCCGCTGGATTTCCGGGTCGAGCGCCATCTCGATATAGGCCGCTCCTTCGGCGAGCAGCGCCTGCCAGATATCTCCCTCGTCGCCGCCTGCCTTCTTCGCTGCAATCTCTCGGGCACGGGCCGCCATCTCCCCGTCGAGCCGATCTACAACCGCCGCCAGCAGACCACGCTTGTCGCCGAAATTATGATAGAGCGCCCCGCGCGTCAGCCCGGCCTCCGCCGTCAGATCGTCCATCGAGGCATGCGCGTAACCCCTTTCCGCAAAGGCCTTACGCGCTGCAGCGATCAGTTTCGCGCGGTTCTCTTCCATCTTTTCCAGACGTTTTCCAGCCATGACGGACTCCGGATTTCAGATACGATGCGTATATGAACTTGACATACGATGCGTATGCGACCACCTTACATACGAGCCGTATATCAAATTCGCCCCCGGCTTGTGAAGTCGCATTCCATCGGATGCGCGATTCCAGAAATTGCAAGGAAAGGTCAAATCATGACAAAGCGCGAAACCATTTTCCCACCGAACCGCCACGCCCTTTATGAGCAGCACGGTTATTCCGCCGCCATCCGCTCCGGCGATCTCCTGTTCATCTCGGGCCAGGTCGGCAGCCGTGAGGACGGCACCCCGGAACCGGATTTCAAGGCCCAGGTCGAACTCGCCTTCGACAATCTCAAATCCGTCCTGAAGGCCGCCGGCGCCGGGCTGGACGACATCATCGACGTCACCACCTTCCACACCGACCCGGACAACCAGTTCAGCACGATCATGGAGGTGAAGAGCCGCATTTTCCCAGCAGCCCCCTATCCCAACTGGACCGCCATCGGCACCACCTGGCTCTCCGGCTTCGATTTCGAAATCAAGGTCATCGCCCGCATTCCGCAATCGGCCTGACACGCCGCCGACATTCAGGCCGGCATGATATCAGCCAAACAATGAGCGGGGATGATATGACCGGACCTGGAAATTATTCGCCTTGTCCCGAAAGGACTTGGCCCGAATGCAGGATCAATTTCATCCTCGCGCCGGGCAATAGCGCGACAATCTCCCCGTCATCGGATGGGAACCGGCCTCGCGAACCGGCCCTCGTTCAACGGGTCGCAGACCGGTTTCCGATGATGGTCGAGGAATGCGGTCGAACGGGAACTGACAAGTCTCGGGAAAACCGGATGAACCGGCCGGGGCAGGCAGACCAAGATCTACCTCATACCCCAATACCCACTGCCTGCCCCCATTCCCGCTTCAACCACGTTGGCTTTGCCTGCGTGGGTGTAGGTGCTTGCGGCCATAGCCCCTCGCTCTGAGCCAGAGCTACAACCGGTGATCCGCAAACAACGGCGCATGCCCGCCGACGAAATACCGATCCAGCTCCGCCTCCGTCACCTCGGAAAGCGTCGCAGGCTGCCATTGCGGATTGCGATCCTTGTCGATCACCGCAGCACGCACGCCCTCATAGAAATCGCGGTTGCGTAGAAGCTCCGAAGCGACGGTGAATTCCCGCTCCAGGCATTCCACCAGGCTTGAGCTTTTCCGCCCGGCACGCAGCAATCTCAGCGTCAGTTTGAGGCTTGTCGGCGAACGCTTGGCGATCACGCCCCGCGTGAACTCGGCGAAATCGCCTTCTTCCCTGTCCAATGCCGCAAGGATCTCTTCGATAGTATCGAAGGAAAACACCCGGTCGATCAGCGCCCGCTGCGCTTCAAGCCTGCTCTCTCCCGGCGCAGTCGAAAACCTGCCGATCACCGCAGCCACATCCGCGTCCGACGCCCCGGCACGGAGTGCGCTCAGCGCTTCTGTCATCGCACCGAGCTGTTCCGAAGGCACATGGTAATCCGCGAAACCTGCATAGATCGCGTCCGCGGCACCGACGACCTCGCCGGTCAGACCCATCCACGTCCCTGCCTCACCCGGCGCACGCGGCAAAAGCCAAGTCGCACCGACATCGGGCACGTAACCGATCCCGGTTTCCGGCATCGCAAGCTTCGTCCGTTCGGTAACGATCCGGTGCTTTCCATGCGACGAGACGCCGACGCCGCCACCCATGACGATGCCGTCCATCACTGCCACATAGGGTTTGGGATAACGCGCGATCGTGTAGTTGATCGGAAATTCCTCGCGCCAGAACCGGGTAACTTCCGGATCATGCGCCTTGCCGAGCTGATAGATGGCCCGGATATCACCGCCGGCGCAAAGCCCACGCTCGCCCTCGCCCATCAAGATAACGCAGGAAATCTCAGGGCTCCCGGCGAAGCGCTCCATCGCCGGCTTCATCGCATGCACCATGGCAAGGTTGAGGCTGTTCAGCGCCTTCGGCCTGTTGAGCCTGATGATCGCCGCCGACCCGATGCGGTCGAAAAGGATTTCGTCGGTCTGAACTGCGCTGTCGCTCATGCCTGCCTCAGGATGTAATTGACGGTTCCCGATCATAACGGGCGGCAAAGCGGTGAGGCCAGACAAAATATCGGACCGGATTGCCGCATCGGCGAGATAGACGGAGCGAAGGCGCCTGCCTGAACAGGCCGGCGCCCAAGCTCTTATTCCGCAGCCATCGGTAGATCCCGACGACCTTCGAACAGATCACCCTGATTGGCAGGCGGCTTCTCGTTTTCGCCCGCCTTCACCTTCGGCTCGCGGCCGAAGAACAGGGCGTAACCCGCAGGCAGGACCAGGATGGTCAGCACGGTGGCGACCATGATACCGCCCATCATCGCATAGGCGAGCGGTCCCCAGAACAGACCCCAGGAAATCGGGATCAGCGCCAGCACCGCCGTCATTGCGGTCAGCATGATCGGCCGAAAACGGCGCACGGCAGCGCCGATGATCGCCTCCTGACGATGCATGCCCGCCGCAATATCCTGGTCGATCTGGTCGATCAGGATGATCGAGTTGCGGATGATGATGCCGAGCAACGCGATGACACCGAGGATCGCCACGAAGCCGAAAGGCGCGCCGGTGATCAACAGCGCCATTGCAGCGCCGATGATGCCGAGCGGACCGGTGGCCAGCACCAGCATCGCCTTGCCGAAATGCCTCAGCTGCATCATCAGGAGCAACATGATGACGAGCAGCATGATCGGCGCCTTGGCGGCAATCGATGCCTGACTTTCGGCAGCATCCTCCGCGCCACCCTGGATCTCGATCTTGTAACCGGCCGGAAGTGCAGATCTCAGGTCGGCGATGGAATTGTAGAAGTTGATCGATGCCTGGGTCGACTCGATACCATCAGGCAGCGTTGCCTTGACGGTGATCGTCGGCAGGCGGTCGCGCCGCCATTCGATCCCCTGCTCCATGACGGGCACGACTTCAGCGATCTGCGACACCGGCACGAAGCCACCAAAATCGGTCGGCACATAGACCGACTGCACGGCAGAGAGCAGGTCGCGGGTCGCATCCGGTTCGCGCAGGACGATCGAGACTGTTTCCTCGCCATCGCGGAAATCGGCAAGTGGAGCACCGGCGGTTGCAGCCTGCAGCATTTGCCGCACGCGCTGAGACGAGACGCCGAGCGCACGGGCGCGGTCCTGATCGATGACCAGCTTCATGCCCGGCACCGGCTCCATCCAGTCGTCGTGGATCGAACCGAAAAGCGGGTTCTGGTGGTAACGCTCCTTCACCTGATCGGCGATACGGCGCACTTCAGCCTTGTCGGGACCGATGACGCGCATCTGCACAGGCCAGCCGGTCGGCGGGCCGAGGAACAGGCGGTCGACCTTGCTGCGCACGGTCGGGAAATCGTCGGCCAGTATCTGCCGCAACTTGACGATCATCCGCTCGCGCTCTTCCAGCCCCTTGGACATGATCAACAGCTGGGCATAGTTCGGGTTGCGAAGCTGCTGGTCGAGCGGCAGGAAGAAGCGCGGTGCGCCTTCACCGATAAAGGTGGCGATGAAGGTCTTGTCCTGATCGGGCATGATCTTGTCTTCGAGCGCCTTGGCCTGACGTTCCACTTCCTCGATCGCGGTCCCTTCCGGCAGCCACATGTCGACCAGGATTTCCGGCCGCGACGATTGCGGGAAGAAGCTCTGCGGAATGAACTGGAACGACCACAGGCTGCCGGCAAAGATGCCGAGCGTGGAGAGAAGGATAATCGCCTTGTGGCGGACGGCCCAGGTCACCGCATGCCGCACGCCGCGATACATCCGCGTATCATAGGCGTCGTGATGATGGCCTGTCCCCGCATGGGCGCGCTGCTTCAACAGCATGTAGCCGAGCCAAGGCGTGAAATAGACCGCTACGAACCACGACACGACCAGCGCGATGCCGACCACATAGAACAGCGAACGCACATATTCACCGGCGGTCGAATCCGCGAAGCCTACCGGAATGAAGCCGGCGGTGGTGATCAGCGTGCCGGTCAGCATCGGGAAGGCGGTGGAGGAATAGGCGAAGGTCGCAGCCTCGAGCCGCGGAAGCCCCTCTTCCAGCTTCCGCTCCATCATCTCGACCACGATCATCGCGTCGTCGACCAGCAAGCCGAGAGCAATGATCAGCGCGCCGAGCGAGATACGCTGCAGCTCGATGCCGAGATAATACATGATGGCGAGCGTTGCTGCGAGTACCAGCGGAATGGCGATCGCGATCACGATGCCCGAGCGCCAGCCGATCGAGATCAGCGAGACGACGAGCACGATTGCCAGCGCCTCCATCAGTGCCTGGGTAAATTCGCCGACAGCTTCGGTCACGACTTCCGGCTGGTTGGAAATCTGGTGCACTTCGGCACCGATCGGCAGCGTTTCGGCAAACCGCTCGTACATTGCCTCGACGTTGTGGCCGACATCCGTCACCTTGAAGCCGTTCGCCATGACGATGCCCAGCTGCACGCTGTCATGTCCATTGAAACGGAACTTGCGCTCATAGGGATCGACCAGCCCGTCCTTGACGGTGGCGATATCGCCGAGCCGGATGACCTGGTTGCCGGTCTTGATCCTCAGTTCGCGAATATCCTCCGGCGTCGTCACGCCGCCCTCGACAGAGATGCGCACCGAACGGTCGGCAGTCTGGACGCTGCCGGATGCATCGATATCGTTCTGGCCGGCGAGTGCCGTCTGGATGTCGGTGACGGTCAGGCCACGCTCGGCAAGCGCCTTGGAGGAAACGTCGATGAAGATCTTCTGCGGCTGGTCGCCGAGAATGGTCGCCTTTTCGACACCCGGCACGGTGAGCAGCATGTCACGCGCCTGGATGGCGAACTTCTTCAGCTCCGGATAACCGTAACCGTCGCCGGTAATTGCATGCAGGGTGATATAGGTGTCACCGAATTCGTCGTTGAAATAGGGGCCGCGCAGCCCGGTCGGCAGGTCCTGCTTGATGTCGCTGATCTTCTTGCGCACCTGGTAGAAGGCGTCGGCGACTTCCTGAGCATTCGTATCGCCCTTGACCTGGATGGTCGAGATCGAGAAACCCGCGCGCGTGTCGGACTTGATCCAGTCAAGATGCGGGGTTTCCTGCAGCTTGCGCTCGATCTTGTTGACCACCTGGTTCTGCATCTCGTCGACCGAGGCGCCCGGCCAGGCGCTCTGCACAACCATGACGCGGAAGGTGAAGTCGGGATCTTCCTTCTGCCCCATGTTCATGATGCCGAGCGCACCCATAACGATGATGAGGCCGAACAGGAAGCGCGCGATGCTCGGATGGCCGATCGCCCAGCGCGACAGGTTGAAACCGCCCTTTTGCTGCGGATGTGCCTGATTGGAGGAACTCATTGGCGTTGTCCTTTTCAGCGCAGGGCGATTAAGGCTGTATCGAAGCAGTGGACTGGGTCGAAACGCTGCCGAAGCGTGACGCAACCGTCTCGGGCAGTTTGACCTTCAACCCGTCCCGCATGAACTGGGTACCGGCAGAGACCACGAGGTCACCCTTGGCAAGCCCTTCCGAGATGCGGGCGACACTGTCGCCATAACCGGCGACCTTGACGGCGCGGGAACTGACCTCGCCCTTGTCGCGCTCAACGATCCAGACAACCGGCTTGCCGTCCTTCTGGGCAAGCGCTGCGAGCGGCACGCCGAAGGTCGGCACCACATTGTCCTCGACCGCATCGATCGTTGCCGTCATGCCGATCAGCACACGGTCGTCGGCTGGAAGGCTGACGCGGACGGCAAAGGTACGGGACTGCGCATCGGCGCTGCCGGCAACTTCGCGAACCTTGCCCTCAAGCACCAGATCCCTTGTCGACCAGAAGCTGGCCTTGACCGCCTTGCCCGGCTTGAAATGCACGATATCCGTTTCCGGCACCGCAATCTGCACTTCCTTCTCGCCATCGACGGCAACGGCAACCACCGTCGTTCCGGCGCTGACAACCTGGCCGACATCAGCGCTGACAGTCGTCACGATGCCGTTCTGCGTTGCCTTCAGCTCGGTATAGGCAACCTGGTTCTGCGCTTCTTCGAGCGCCGATTCAGCCGATTGCAGCTGTGATTGCGCCTGATCGGCGGCAAGTTGCGCCTGTTCGAGCTGCGATTGCGAGGTCACGCTCTTTTCCGCCAGCGTTTCGGCGCGCTTGCGGGCAAGCCCGGTAATCTCAACCTGCTTCTGCGCCGAGGTAAGATCGGCATCTGCGCGACGGACCGAAAGCTGGTAATCGACCGCATCAAGCCTTGCGAGAATGGTGCCGGGCTCAACCCGGTCACCCACATCGACAAGGCGCTCGGTGATCTTGCCGGCAACGCGGAAGCCGAGGTTCATCTCGGTTCTGGCGCGCACCGAGCCCGAATAGACGAGGCTGCGGCCGATCTCCGGTCCACCGATCTCGACGACCTTAACCGGTCGGACGGGATCAGGTGCCTCAACCTTTTTCTCTTCCGAGCAGGCCGTAAGGGCGCTGAGAGCGACTGCGACAAGCAGCCCTTTTGCGAAAACGCAAGAACGTCGAATTTGGATCACGGACATGGCCCCCACTCCCGGTGGCGATTGAAGAAGGTGCCCTCAAGACACCGGCTATTGATTTCGAGGTGTTTCTATTTCAGCGCCCTGATGGCGAAATCGACCAGATCGGCCGGCGTCGTGCGACGGTTCTCGATCAGGCATTCGGCGATGATTTGCGGGTGACAGAGGGTCACCGTACTATCACAAAGACATTCCGCGGCAGCGTCTGCATCTTGAGCGCGAAACTCACCGGCGACAATACCCTCGCGGATGATGCCGGCAACGATCGCGCGCATCTGCATGATGTGGTCCTCGATCACCGACCACTGCTCCTGAATGGCGACGATTACCATCTCGTGCACCTTGTTCTCATGCAGCAGGGTCTCCACCGTGATGGCGTGCTGCTGCAGGAAATGGTCGCGTATTCGCTCTGCGGCACTCACAGGCCGCGCGGCATTTTCAAGCGCGACCGCACGGCCGGAATTCAACAGCCTGTCAGCCAGCGCCCGGTGAATTTCAGACTTGGACGAGAAGAACCGATAGATGTTTGCCGGCGACATCCCCAGATCCTTGGCGATGTCGGCAACATTCGTCTTCGAATAACCGTAGTGCTTGAACAGCCGCTCGGCCGCATCGAGAATCCGGGTGATGTTTTCCTGACGCACGGCTTCGGCCTGCATGTCGGCACTATCCATAAGCCCTCACAAATTACGACTGACGAATTTTATTTTTCGTCAGTCGTAATTCATAAAAGGAAAACTGTCAACATTGGCGCAGGCGGCAAAACCTCTGGCTGCAGGAGAAAGTCGGGTTGAACAAGTGGAGGGCGGCCCCTCGCCGGCCGCCCTCCACCGCGCTCACCGGCCCGAATGCGGTCCGATGAGGCCGGTGATCTCCGTCACGCGGTCCGCAGGGAACCCGCCCTCTCTGGCGTGACGATAGATCGCCTCGGCGCTTTCGGCCTCGTGGACGCAATACATCTTGTCGCCCGTCACATAGCTGGTGATCCAGGTATAGGGCTCACCCAGCCCATCGACGACCGCGTTCGACTTGGCCGAAATTTCCTTCAGTGTCTGCTGGTCCATGTCTCCAAGACCAGGAATGTTTCGCTCGATAACGAACTGAGGCATAGGAATTCTCCTTGATGGAATAATGAGACGCCTGTCTGGCGCAATTACTGGACGTGACCGGCAGCGGTCGACAGCAGTGCCTGCCTTTTTGCCGGCCCGGGCGTCTCTGCCTGGGCATGAGCGTGCTCGCAGCTGACATTCGGATTGAAGTCGGCAAACGTGCCCTTGGGGTTTTTGCGCCAGGCCCAGACATGCAGCTCGTAGAAAGCCGGCAGTCCGTATCGATTGGGCGCTCCGGTCAGGCTGAACAACTGCCCCTCCAGATTGGCCGGACCTTTGGTCGTGATATATTCCACCGCCACCAATTCCATACGGCCATGCGTGTCCGGCTCGTACATCACGGCCTCTGGCCTGGAGAGATCGATAGCCTCGTCCTTGATCAGGTCGGCATTGACATAATGAATGCCCATCGCCCCGCCATCCACGCCACTCGTGCAGGGAATGGGCGAATAGCCTTCCTTCACCGCCTGTTTCACATCCTTGAACCGGGCATTTGCCTCCCGCACCTTGTCGGGCAGGCCGCCGCCCGCAACAGCCACCGCCGGCAAGGCGGCAGATACGAGAAGCATTGCCAACAACGTTTTTATTCGCGTCATGCGTGTCATCTCCAAAAAATGTGCTTGATGCCGGAACTCCCGTCCGGCCGGCGCAATTTCTAGGAAAGACGGCGCTCCGCGCATCTCCCGTGCGGGGGATGAACAATATTTTCCGAAACATTATCACAATTGCAGATTGTCAAGATTGACCGCCATGGCACGGCAGGCGCAGGATCATCGCATGGACCATAAACTGTCTGAAATCATCGGCGCGATTTACGACTGCGTCGCCAGCGAGGCGTCGTGGCCCAATGCCATGCGTCTGATCAACGAAAGGATTGACGGCTTTCTGACGACCATTGCGGTCTTCGATACGCAGACCCGATCCGCAAGCCTTGCGCAAATCGCCTGCGATGACGAGGAAGCCATACGCACCCTCATTCGATATGCGAAGGATGTGCCCTTCTTCCATCTGCTGCACCGGATGGAACTCGACGAACCGGATACGCTGGAGCGGATGTTCGCACTTTACGGCCCGGACGGCGAAGACATCTGGCAGCGCGGCGATCTCTATCGCAATTTCCATTCCCGCTACGGCGTTTTGAACTCGATCGACATGGCGATCCTGAAACGCCCGCAACGCGTCGGTACGATCAACATTTCGGTCAAATATCAACCGAAGGATCCGGCGATCTTCAATCTCCTTGGCCTGCTCGGCCCGCATATAAGGCGGGCGGTGACCATTCACGACATGCTAGAGATCGAGCGGGATCAGAGCGCGGTTCTTCGTCAGGTGATCAATGCACTCGACCATGCGGTCTTCATCGTCGCAGACGACATGTCGATCCTCTTTGCCAACGAGACTGCTGAAGCAAGACTGCGCGAACAACATGTCCTGCGTGCCCATGCCGGCAAATTGACCTGCCTGAATGAGTATGCCTGCAACGCATTATCGACCGCTGTCTTGCTTGGTGCGCGCGATGAAATCAGGCTCGGCGCCGCCGGCATCGACGTTCCGCTTGGCTCGAGCGAAAGGCCGGCAGTTGCGCATGTCCTGCCTCTCCAGCGCCGACGAGAGGGCGGTGGATACGAGCGCAATGCCGCCGCCGCAATTTTCGTAGCTGCCGCAGGAACCGTGACACAGACAGCACTGGAAGCCGTCGCGGCACTTTTTGCACTAACCCCGGCCGAACGTCGTGTCGTGGGCTATGTCGCCGAAGGCCTGACACGCAACCAGATTGCCGAAGCGCAGGGCGTCTCCGATGGAACGGTCAAATCCCAGTTGGGCGCGGTCTACGATAAGACAGGCGCTTCAGATCAGCGCAGCCTTCAGCAACTGATACGGGAATTGACGCCGCCAGTACAAAGAAACGTTTAGTAATGAGTTGTTCAAGTTAATGGCCGTTTTTCTGGCAGGCTATCGGATAAAGTGGTATCAGCAAGATACAGCGTAAATTGAGAAAATCCGCGGGAACGAAATTTCGGTTTGTGCGTTGGATAGCGCCCAGCCGCGAGAGAGTGCGGCTTCGGGGGGAACATGCATGCAATGATGGAAAGTCACGACGTTTCACTGCTCGACCAGGAGCGCTATCGGCTGCTGGTGGATGCAATCTCGGACTATGCCATCTACATGCTCGATCCATCCGGCCATGTCGTAAGCTGGAATGCCGGCGCACAGCGTTTCAAGGGTTATGAGGCGGCCGAAATCCTCGGCCACCATTTCTCTCGTTTCTACACCAATGAGGACCGCCTCGACCGTCTGCCGGAGCAGGCCATCGAAGCCGCGGTAGCCCACGGTCATTACGAAAGCGAAGGCTGGCGCATCCGCAAGGACGGCACCCGTTTCTGGGCTCATGCCATCATCGATCCGATCTGGGACCGTAACGGCCACCTGCTCGGTTTCGCCAAGGTGACGCGTGACCTGACGGAGCGAAAGAAAGCGGAAGCGGAGCTGCGGCTCAGCGAGGAAAAATTCCAGCTGCTCGTCAACGGCGTCAGCGACTATGCACTTTACATGCTCGATCCCGATGGCTTCGTCACCAACTGGAATGCCGGCGCCGCGCGCATCAAGGGATATACCGCTGACGAAGCGATCGGCAGGCATTTTTCCCACTTCTATACCGACGAGGACCAGGGGAAGGGTGAGCCCGAGCGCAATCTCGATATCGCCCGCCGTGTCGGCAGGGTCGAGCGGGAGGGGCTGCGCCAACGCAATGACGGTACCACTTTCTGGGCCCATGTCGTCATTGATGCCATCCGTGATGAAAGCGGAAATCTGATCGGCTTTGCCAAGATCACCCGCGACGTGACGGAAAAGGTCGAGGCGCAAAAGGCGCTGACCAAGACCCGTGAAGACCTGTTCCAGGCGCAGAAGATGGAGGCGATCGGCCAGCTGACCGGCGGTATCGCCCACGATTTCAACAACCTGCTGATGGCGATCATGGGCAGTCTCGAAATCCTGCGCAAGCGCATGCCCGACGACCCGACCCTTCGCCCGCTGATAGACAATGCGCTTCAGGGTGCGGAACGCGGCGCGGCCCTGACGCAGCGCATGCTCGCCTTTTCCCGCCGGCAGGAACTGAACATGCGGCCCGTCGACGTACAGTCGCTGGTCGCCGGCATGATGGATTTTCTCGAACGCTCGCTGCGTTCATCGATGCGTATCGAAACCCGCTTCCCACCGAACCTGCCACATGTCCTCACCGACGGCGTGCAGCTCGAAACCGCCCTGCTCAATCTTGTGGTCAATGCCCGCGATGCGATGGGCGAAGGCGGAACGGTGACGATCAGCGCAGAACGTCACCAAATTGGCGAAGAGGGTGGAAAACTCCGCAGCGGTGACTATCTGCGTATATGCGTCCGCGATACCGGCGAGGGCATGGATCCCGAGACGGTCGCGCGCGCGACGACCCCCTTCTTCACCACAAAGGGTGTCGGCAAGGGAACAGGATTGGGATTGTCGATGGTTCAGGGACTGACGGAACAATCGGGCGGCATGCTCTCGATCGAAAGCGTCAGGCATGAAGGCACCGCCGTGTCGCTCTTCCTGCCGACCATCGATGAAGAGGATTGCCCCAAGGAAAAGGCGCAAGCCCCGGGCAACGGCGAAAAGCTCGGCGATCGCCCGCTTATCGTGCTTGCCGTCGACGACGATGCGCTCGTGCTGATGAACACGACCCTGATGCTGGAAGATCTCGGCCACCAGGTGATCGAGGCCTATAGCGGCCCGGAGGCGCTGTCGGCATTGAGGCAGGAAGACAATCGCATCGATCTCGTCATTACCGACCATTCCATGCCGAAAATGACTGGCGCGCAACTCGCCGCCGAGATCGCCACAGAATGGCCGGGCCTGCCCGTCGTGCTTGCCACCGGTTATGCCGAACTGCCCGACGGCAGTGGCAGCCACCTGCCCCGACTGCCCAAACCTTTCTCGCAACAGCAGTTGAGCGAGATGATCGGCACGGTGACCGGAACCGGTGCCTGACAGGCAGGCGCTGAACCATTCTCCACGCCATGCGTTGTCCCCCGTTCCAACACGGGAGGCATCGACATGGTCTTCAAGCACCAGAAATTTTACGAAACACCACCGGAAATCGAGGTCGAGTTTCCGGGTCGGGCAGTGCTGGAAGCAGCCGTTTCCGACGCGCTCGCCTCGTCCGGCGGCATCGATGCAAGCGATGTCACGGTAACGGCAAGCGGCACGACCGTCACGCTTTCAGGCTCCGTTCTCAGACAGGAAGAGCTTGTCCGCGCGGACGAAATCGCTCGTAGTATCGAGGGTGTCACCAAGGTCAGGAATGACATCGCAGTGACCGGCCTCGATCAGGTTCAGCGCGGCATTTGATATCGCCAACAGGCCCTCTCGACACTCCGCATCAATCTGATCGAGAGGGACTGTAACGCTTTTTCTAAGATCGCCCGGATTTTTGGAACACGCATTGCCGCCAGCCGCGTAACGGCTGTGTAAGACTCATGACGATTTCAGCAAAAACCTAAGAATTGTCATGACTTATCAAAACCCAAGAAACCTCGCTTCGGTCGAGGAAATCAGCACGCAACTGGATGATCCGAACGTTGTCATCCTTGATTGCACCTCAACAGTCATCCCGACGGATGGAGGTAGCGGCTTTGCGGTCGCCGATGGCCGCGGGGCATTCGAAGCGGGCCATATCCCCGGCGCACAATTCGTCGATCTTGAGCGCGACCTTTCCACGCCGTCCGACCACCTGCTTTTCACCCTCCCCTCGGCCGAACAATTCGGCAATGCCTTGAACAGGCTCGGGGTTGGAGCAGAAAGCCGCGTCATCCTCTATTCCACCGGCCAGCCCGGCTGGGCGGCACGCGTCTGGCTCCTGCTCCGCGCCTTCGGTTTCGAAAACGCCGCCGTGCTGAATGGTGGCTGGAAGGCATGGACCAATGCCGGCTTGGCGGTTGAAACCGGCGCCGCAAAGGCCCGGCCTGCAGCCTCGAAACCCTTCGGCTGGACCTATCGATCCGGCTTCTTCGTCGCAAGCGACGAGGTGGTCGCCCGCACGGAAGACGAGGCTCTGGTCAACGCCCTTGGCGCCGACGCCTTCCGCGGCGAGGCACCTATTGCCTATGGTCGACCGGGGCGCATTCCCGGCAGCGTCAATGTCCCGACATCTTCTCTCGTCGACCCCGACACCGGCCTCTACCTCTCTCAACAACAGATCGAAAAGATATTTGTCGATGCAGGTGTGAAACCAGACGCGCCGCTGATCGCCTATTGCGGCGCGGGCGTCGCAGCCAGCAACGTCGTTTTTGCCCGCACGCTGAGCGGCGCAGGCGCGCGCTCCGTTGTCTACGACGGCTCGCTGCTGGACTGGTCCTCGGACCCTGATCGTCCGCTCGTCACCGGCTGAACGACATTTCAAAAACAGGAAAGAATTTGATCATGAAACTCCCTTTCGGACGCCGCAGCGCGATCCTGTCCGTGCTTGGCCTCACCCTGCTGGCCGGCATTTCTTCCCCCACATTTGCCCAGGCTGAAGAATTTGCCCCGATCAGGATCGGCATAAATGCCGGGCTTTCGGCAGATGCCGTCAATCAGGCAGCCAAGGAAGCTGCCGAAAAAGGATTGAAGGTTGAGGTCATCGAGTTCACCGATTGGGTCGTTCCCAACGAGGCGCTGAAATCGAAGGAGATCGACGTCAACTATTTCCAGCACCAGCCGTTTCTCGACCAGAACGCCAAGAAGGCCGGTTACGATTTCGTCTCGGTGGGCGTTGGCACACTGACCAAGCTCGGCCTCTATTCAAAGAAATATAAGTCGATCGAAGAACTGCCGGAAGGCGCGAAAGTGGCGATCTCCGACGATCCGGTCAACGGCGGCCGGGCACTCGAACTGCTGCAGTCGATCGGCCTGATCAAGCTCAAGGATGGCCTGACATCGGCAGCCATTCCGGCCGATATCGTCGAGAACCCGAAGAAGCTGGACATTATCGAACTGCCGAACCAGCAGATCCCGCGTGCGCTCGATGATGTCGATCTCGGCCAGGGATATCCGTCCGGCATGGGACTGTTCGGCGTCGATCCGAATTCGGCTCTCGTCTTCGACGGCGTGCAGACCCGCTACGCCCTGCGTTTCTTCGTTCGAAAGGAAGATGAGGCCAACAAAAGCGTTCAGGAATTCGTCAGGACATACCAGAACTCGCCGGAGGTCCGCGCCATCCTCAAGAAGCATTTTGGCGATCTGACCGTCCCTGCCTGGGACTGATAAAAGCCCAACAAAAAAGGGTGCGACGAAAACCGCCGCACCCTTGATCCAATATCGAAATCCAACAGCCCTGCTTTCAGGCAGGGCTGAAAATGCCTCAGGCAGCAACTTCCGCGGCAGCCTCGGCATGCGACGCATTCAGGCGGCGGGCGACGATGTCGTGGTTGAGCCACTGGACCGGGCCGGTCGGCTCGGAGGATTCGGCAAAGATGAGCTTGCCGGTGGCTTCCACCACGAAGACGCTCAGCAGATCGCTGATCAGAGCCTTGCCGTCGCGGTGCATCTGGGAAATCTCGTTCGACGTCGAGATGGTGAGGTCAGCCTGTTCTTGGCTGTTGGCCATCGGCCATGCCGAGAAATCGTAGAACGGACGCATCACGGCGCTGCCCTGCATGTCGGTGATCTTCTGCAGCACATCCTTCATCGAGAACTCGTCCTTCAGAAGCTTCTCGCAGGCCTGCCACTGGCTTTCAGCCCAGGCACCGCCATTTTCCTTCTTCAGCGCCAGAAGCAGCGGGATCAGCGGAAGCTCGATACCGGTAAAGACGTCGGAAGAATTGGTGCGGATTTCGGGGCAATTGTAGACGCTGGCCTTGATGCCTGCACCCCAGGCCTTTTCCGCGATGCCTTCGAGACGCATCTTGGCATAGCCCTGGGTGTAGTTCGTGTAGGTCTGCCAGCGATAATCGCCGTCGATCAGCACTGCAGTGCCATGGTAACCATAGGCAGTGTAACGAACCTGGTTGCCGGCAGCCTCGACGCGCGCACGGATCGCGGCGCTGGCATCGATCAGATGCTGGAAGGTGATGGCGGAAACTTCGTCAAAATTCTGCAAGATGAGCTTGCCCAGATCGCTTTCGATCAGCGCCTGCGAAGACATGTGACGAGCAGCTGTGCCCTTGTAGATGCGGTTGGCGATGACGAGGAAAACCTTCGCCTTCGGAATGCCGCCGGCCATCGTGTGGGCGAAGAAGACGTTGCGGCCTTCGCCGATCATGCCGTCGAGAACGGTCATGACTTCGGAAACAGCATTCTTGAACCGTGCGGTACCTGCGTCCCGGCACTTCTGGATATAATCCCAGTCGAGCTTTTCTGTCTGCCAGTTTTCCAGCGTCAGCTTGGTCAGCAGCTCGGTCGGCGTCGGGCCGCCCTCGGGCGCATCGAGGTCAAAGCCTGCCATGACCGGGATGTTGATGATCTTGCCGCCCAGACGCGCTTCGGCTTCGCTAAGTTCTTCGGCGTTGAGCGGGCGAAGCGCGTTGTTCTCGTCGCGCCGTCCGACCGTCACACCGACGATCGTCATGCCGGCCCGCTTTGCTTCGTCGAGAAGGCCGGTTGCATATCCGCGACCGAACAATTCGCCGAAGAGAACGAAAACGTCGCCCTTACGAAAGACGGTGTTCTCTGCGAGGCGATTTACTGCGACTGGGTTCTTCATGCTGTCAGCTCTTTAGTCAAATTGGTCTTCGAGTCGTCACTCGGAAAGGGTGTCGACAGTCTCATGACCGGAATGGCACGGAATAGGAAGTCATATTAAGTGACTGTACATTTCAAAGCGTGAACAACGCCTAAGTTAGCGTGCGTGAAAAGGGCGATGGCTGCGACAAATCTCGCCCCAGCCACATTGGCTTATCTCGGCAGTGCATAGGCGATCACGTAATCGCCCGGTGTCGTCCCGACCGACCCGTGACCACCGGCAACGATGACGACGAACTGGCGACCGTCCTCCACCGCATAGGTCATCGGCGTCGCCTGCCCGCCCGCCGGCAACCGGGCTTCCCAAAGCTTCCGGCCATTGGTCAGGTTATAGGCCCGCAGGTAATCATCCACAGCTGCACCGAGGAAAGCGACGCCGCCCTTGGTGATCATCGGCCCACCGATCCCCGGCACACCCACCTTGAACGGCAGAGGCAGGGGCGTCATGTCCATGACGGTGCCGTTGCGATGCTTGTAGGCGATCTCTCCGTTGCGCAGGTCGGCACCGGCAACATAACCCCATGGCGGCGCCTGGCAGGGGATTTTCAGCGGTCCGAGGAAGGGCCCCATGAACACACCATAGGGTGCGCCGTCATTGCGGTTCAGCCCCTGTTCCGATCCCTTTTCGTCCTGCCCCTTCGGCGGAATGTCGGCACGCGGCACCAGTTTCGAAGTAAACGCGAGATAGGTCGGCATGCCGAACATCACCATCCGCTCGGGATCGACCGCGACCGAACCCCAGTTGAACGTTCCGAAATTACCGGGATAGACGATCGTGCCGTTGAGCGACGGCGGAGTGTACTGTCCCTCATAGTTCATCTGCTCCAGCCGGATGCGGCACACCATCTGGTCGAACATGGTGACGCCCCACATGTCCCGGCCTTCCAGCGTGCGCGGCCGGAAATTCAGTGCCGAGATCGGCTGTGTCGGCGAAGCGTGATCCTCGGGGATCGTGCCGCCCGGCGCCGGCTGCTCGGTGACGGGAATGATCGGCTCGCCGCTGCGACGGTCGAGCACATAAATATCACCCTGCTTGGTGGGGCCGACCAGCGCCGGAACGACGGTATTGTCCGGCTTGGTGATATTGATCAGCACTGGCTGGGCCGGCACGTCCATGTCCCACAAATCGTGATGCACCGTCTGGTGCACCCACTTGTCTGCACCGGTATTAATGTCCAGCGCCACGATCGACGACGAGTATTTCTCGACGTTTTCCGAACGGCCCATGCCGAGCTGGTCCGGCACCTGGTTGCCGAGCGGTATGTAGACGAGACCGAGTTCCTCATCGACAGAGAAGACCGACCAGCTGTTCGGCGAGTTGGTCGTATAGGTCTGGCCTTCCGGCAGCGGCTGGATCTGGCCCGGATTTCCCGAATCCCAGTTCCATATCAGCTGCCCGGAATTGACGTCGAAGGCACGGATGACACCCGACTGTTCCTCAGTCGAATAGTTGTCGTTGACCGCCCCGCCGATGATGATCTTGTTGCCGACGATCGCCGGCGGCGATGTGGAATAATAGTAGCCGGCGGGATTGTACTTCATGCCCTTTTCGAGATGCAACGTGCCGCCCTCTGCAAAGGATGTGCAGACCTCCCCGTTCTTCGCATCGAGCGCGATCAGCCGTGCATCCGCAGTCGGCAGGTAAACACGCTCGGCGCATGGCGCCCCAGCTTGCGCGGCCTGATCCCGGTAATAGCTGACGCCACGGCAGGTCTGATGCTGCCGGTCGGGATTCATCCCCGAATTGGCGTCGTATTTCCAGATCTGCTTGCCGGTCGCGGCATCGAGCGCGATCGCCAGATTATGCGGCGTGCAAAGATAGAGCGCGTTGCCGATCTTCAGCGGCGTCACCTGATAGGTCGTCTCGCCGACATCGTCGGGCAGCTTCACGTCCCCGGTCTGGTAACGCCAGACCTCTTGCAGGCCGCCGACATTGTCGACATTGATCTGGTCGAGCGGCGAATAACGCTGACCATAGGGCGTGCGGCCATATTGATGCCATTCGCCATCCGGCACATTGCCGCCGAGCACAGGCGCTGCCGCAACCTTTTCTTCCGGCAGATCGCCGCTCTGGCCGAGTGGATCGAAGAACATCGAGACGACTGCAATGACGACAGCAGCCAATACCGCAAGAGCAAGCGGCTTGGCGCTTGCGCCATAACGTGCGCCCGTCGGGCTGATGAAGCCGAGCGGACGGCGGATCCACGGCGTGAGCAGCCACATGCCCAGCAGAATGATCACTCCGCCGCGCGGGCCGAGCTGCCACCAGTCGAAGCCGACCTCCCATATCGCCCAGACGAGCGAGGCAACGACGATCACTGCATAGACATGCAGCGCCAGAAGCTTGCGGGCAATGAGAAGCACCGCGACGATGAGGAAGCCAAGTCCGCAGAGAAGATAATAGGCGCTTCCGCCGAGTGAAAGCAGGTATGCCCCGCCGCCTCCAAGCGCGATCCCCATCAGCGCGATGATGATTGCCGTGATCCGAATAGCCATGAGCACCCTCGTCATGTCTCGATAAAGCGGCAGAAGGCCTTCTGTCCGCCCGCGCCCTGGACCTGACCCTCCGGTGAATATCCGAACCGGCCCCGCGCAAAAGGTAAATTAGGAGGAACAGTTGGAAAGGACAGAGGTTGGAACACTCAATGCGAGAGGATTGTACCAATCATCGCGAACAGATCGGAACTGCCGCCTTGAAAACCTCATGGCACCCCTATGTCTTTTCTTGAAGTGAGGGAGTTTTCAGACAGCATGCCCTATGAACTTTATTATTGGGACGGCATTCAGGGACGAGGAGAATTTGTCCGTCTGGCCCTCGAGGAGGCCGGCGCCAAATATATCGACAAGTGCCGCAGCTCGACCGGCACGCAGGCGATGATGGAGTTTCTCAAGGGAAGCCACGGCCATGACCAGACGCCTTTCGCCCCACCCTTCCTGAAGGATGGCGAATTGGTCATCTCGCATGTCGCCAACATCCTCTTATATCTCGGCCCGAAGCTCGGGCTCGTTGCTGACGACGAAAAGAGCCGCCTGATCACGAACGGGCTGCAGCTGACGATCACGGATTTCATTGCAGAGGTCCATGATACGCACCATCCGATCAGCACCGGCGACTATTACGAGGATCAGAAGGCGGAAGCCAAGGCCCGCTCAACCGCCTTCATCAGGGATCGCATCCCGAAATTCCTCGGCTATTTCGAACGGATGCTTCCCACCAATCCGGCAGGCAAAGGCTTCATCGTCGGACATGGCCTCACCTATGTCGACCTGTCGCTGTTTCAGGTGATGGAAGGCCTGCACTACGCATTTCCAAAGGCGATGGGGGCTGCGGAGAACGACTATCCGCACCTATCTGATCTTCGTGACAGGGTCGCCGAACGTCCGCCCATTGCGGCCTATTTGAAATCCGAACGTCGCCTTCCCTTCAGCGAGTCCGGAATTTTCCGTCATTATCCCGAACTCGACCTGACGAGCTGATCCTATTCGATGACCGCACAGGCAAGGCGCTTGCCGGCATTGCCGGAAGGTTGGCCGGAATAATCGTCGGGTCCGGCATGGATCATCAGCGCCCTGCCCTTGATGGCACTTTCACCATCTTCCAGCGTAACACCCGTATTGAACACATGCGCCCTGAGCGTGCCGTCGGCCGGCACATACTGGTTCGGCATGTCGCCGGCATGCTGGCCGTTTGCGGCAAGATAGCCGTGTTCCTTATTTGTGGGGTTGAAATGACCGCCTGCCGACTCATGGCCGGTCGTGTGATCGCAGGTCCCTGTCTGATGCACGTGGAAGGCAACCCACTGACCGGCCGGCAATCCGCTGATTTCGGCAGCGATCATTACGCCGGCTTTCGTACCGGTAAGGTCCGCTTTGCCGATCTCCTTGCCATCTGCGCCGATAAATCTGGCCGTTGCCTTCGAAGCATCCTGGCTCATCGCCATGCTTGGCAGGGTGATGGCGGCAGCTGCGAAAGCTGCAGTCAGCAGATATTTCATGGTTTCCTCCTGGTTTTATGCGGCGGGCCGTCAGCCCGTCTCTTCCCCCAGTTCCTGCAGGATCTGGTGGCGAGCGCGATTGAGCCGGCTCTTGACGGTACCGACCGCGCAGTCGCAGATTACCGCCGTCGCTTCGTAGCTTTCTCCCAGGATCGCCACCAAAGTCAGCACTTCGCGGTAATGTGGTGGAAGCTTCTGCAACGCACGCTGCACTTCACGCGCCCGCGCCGCCATTTCCTGTGAAGCCGCGATCGGCGTGTCGCCCGACACATTCTCCTCTATGCCCGGCGCCTCGCGCCCGAGAATTTTGGATCGTGTATAGAAGGTGTTACGCATGATCGTGAAAAGCCACGACTTGAGCCTGGTACCACGCTCGAACTTGTCGAGATTGGCGAGCGCCTTCATCAGGGTTTCCTGCACCAGATCATCCGCATCCGAGGGGTTGCGGCAGAAGGTGCGGGCAAATGCGCGAAGAGCCGGTATAAGCCTGACAATATCTTGACGAGCAGGGTCACCGTTCAACTGTGAGTCAGACACCGTTGCCTACCTCTCCTTACTCATCAGGGCTGAATTGACGGGTGGCAAACGCATGCATTCGCCTTTTGGTTCCGAAAACTCGGGACCTGTTTTGCCGTGGCGGAACAAAGCCCACCCGACGCCCGTTTTTATCGTCGGGACCATTCAAGCACAGGAGACGAGATCATGGGCATGAACAACGGATCACCGAACACGACATCGCGCGACGATAGCCAGAAGCGGGTCGAGAAATCCGCACGCGAGAAAGGAAATAGGCAGGATCTGGAGGAGCAACTGAACGAAGGGCTGGAAGACACCTTCCCGGCAAGCGATCCGGTTGCCACCAGCACGACGTCCATTCCGGCCGGCACGCCAAAGCCGCCGAAACATTGAGATAGGGCATGCCCCGAACGGGCGGCTGGCACCGTAGGCCGCCCATTATTTTCGTTTGTATTCATCTGTGACATTTTCGGGATTTTGGGACGACCGGTCTTGCTGTATGGAAGTCTGATATAAACTTCACATCTGGATATCGGTTGCCGGGTCTGCGTGCGGCGCCTCTGAACCTAGGGGTCGGAATGGCGAAGGAAAATGCTCAGGTCGATGAGCGCGAGGCAAGAATGGGACGCCGCGTCAATGGCAAGGTCTCAAGCCTTTTGACGGAGATCGAGAAGGAAGACATTCCCGATCGACTGCTCGACCTCGCCCGACAGCTGCAGACTGCGCTTAACGACAAGCTCGCACGATAAGCCTTTTCGGACAGACCACCTCCCCCTTTGTCCGCAACCGTACAGACACGGAACTAACGCCGTCTTCCCGCAGTTAGATCGCCGCAATGTCAATCGGACAATCGATAGGGAGAACCAAGATGGCGACGTCAAAGACGCTAGACGACCTTTTCTACGAAACCCTCAAGGACATTTATTACGCCGAGCGGCAGATCGTGAAGGCGCTTCCGAAGATGGCGCGTGGCGCTCAGGACCCCAAACTGAAGGCTGCTTTCCAGACCCACAGGGAAGAAACCGAGGGTCAGATCGAGCGGCTGAAACAGATTTTCGAGATCCTCGGCAAACGCGCCCAGGGCAAGACCTGCGATGCGATCGAAGGCATATTGTCGGAAGGCGAGGAAATTCTGGACGAATTCAAGGGCACGCCCGCTCTCGATGCCGGCCTTCTTGCCGCCGCCCAGGCGGTCGAACACTACGAGATCAGCCGATATGGCACACTTCGTGCGTGGGCTCTGCAGCTGGGCATGAAGGATGTTGCAAAGCTGCTCGATGAAACGCTGCAGGAAGAATCCAGCACTGACGAACTGCTGACCAATCTCGCCGAAGGCGCCGTCAACGCCGCAGCGAAGAAAGCCGCGTGACGAGACAAATGCTTGAAAAAGCAAAGCCCGGATCACTCCGGGCTTTGCTTGGTTCAACGGTAAGCAACCGGTCCTATCCCGGTACCGGGGGGCTGCATCACGGCGGCAATGTCGATTGGCAGCATATTCCCGTTAAGGGCCTGGCATCTGAAGATACGGCCATCGCGTCTGCCACGCGTTGCGAGGTGAGTTCGGGCCGCATCAAGCGCTAATTCGTAACTGTGATAGAATGACGCGGATTGAACGCCATCGATGACATAGACCCATCCGGTCGCATGAGGCATTATATCGCAGTAGTTGTGCATGACGATCATCTCCTTCCCGACAACGGAACCGAGCAACAGCGCAAAGGTTCCAGCATTTCGGGAAGAATTCAACTGATGGATTGTAATGTCTTCACGCGACATTGCAGTTTTTAACATTTCCTCGGAACTTTTTTGCAGTGCATGAGTTTTTCGATTTGGGCAATGGAGACGATGATGGCGGCTTCTCAGGAAAACTGGATCAAGCACAGAGCGTATCAATTGTGGGAGCAGGAGGGTTATCCTTCCGGCAAGGACATGGAGCATTGGGAGCGGGCAAAGCTGGAATATGCAACGCTCAAGCCCACGGCAGGGGAGACTGACGCGCCGAAGAATGGCGCCGCGGTAAAGGCTCCGAAGGCAGCAGAAGCTAAACCGGCCAAGGCAGGCCCGGCAAAGACGACAGCCACGAAAACGACCAAGACTGCCGCCCCCAAAGCGGAAAAGAAGACGGAGAAGCCTACGACGGCCGCTAAGGCCGACGCCAAACCTAAGGTTCCGGCTGCCGCTGCTGCGGTAAAGCCGGAGCAAACCAAGAAGCGTCCCAAGAAAGCGGACGCCGAATAGGCTCTAACGTCAGAGCCAATTTTAAACACCAAATGATGCAGTAACCGGCGACCCTGTCGCCGGGCAATTCTTTTTGTATTTTTATGGGATGAGGATATGGGCTCGAAAACCGGCACGAATGCAATTCCCCGACATTCATGCAATCGGCCAAGCAACCGGCCAAGCAACCGGTTTGTTCGCCAGAGCCTAGGACCGTTCGCCGGAACTATCCGATCTCAAATGCGAAAACCGGCACATTTTGACAAATCGCAACACGATCACGCGATCTTGCAGGACACGAGCCGATGAGTGCTTATGTTTCGATCGACACACATAATACCCTCTATCCCCGGCGGCGAAATCGAGTAGGCTTTGATTCTGTCGCGGCCCAGGGGGAAAGTGCCAAGATGAAGATATTGTCGGTCACGTCGGAGATCTATCCGCTGATCAAGACCGGCGGACTGGCAGACGTAACCGGTTCGCTTCCCAAGGCGCTTGCACCGCTCGGGATCGAAACCACATCGCTCATTCCCGGTTATCCAAAGGTGATGAAACAGCTTGGCCAATCGACCACGCTGATGGAATTCGAAGACCTGCTCGGCGAGAAGGCAACGCTGAGACACGGCTCGGTCGAAGGTCTCGATCTTCTTGTGCTCGATGCCCCTGCCCTCTACGATCGCCCCGGCGGCCCCTATGTCGATCAATTCGGCAAGGATCACGCGGACAACTGGAAGCGGTTTGCCGTCCTTTCACTCGCCGCAGCCGAGATCGCCGCAGGCGCACTGCCCGGCTGGGTTCCCGACCTCGTCCATACCCATGACTGGCAGTCGGCAATGACTTCGGTTTACATGCGCCAGAACGGCTGCAGCACCCCGGTCGTCATCACCATTCACAACATCGCCTTTCAGGGGCAATATTCCGCCGATCTGCTACCTTGGCTTGGACTGCCGCCGGAAGCCTATTCCATCGACCAGCTGGAATATTTCGGTGATATCAGCTTCCTGAAAGGTGGGCTGCAGACGGCCGATGTGATCACCACAGTCAGCCCGACCTATGCCCGCGAAATCCTGACGCCGCGTTTCGGCATGGGCCTCAACGGCGTGCTCAACGAACGAGTGGAAGTGTTACGCGGCATCGTCAACGGCATCGATCTTGATGTCTGGGATCCGGCTGCCGACGAATTCCTGCCTCAGACTTTCGACATAGCCACCCTGCGCCGCAAGCGTGACAACAGGCAGCCGCTTCTCGACCGTTTCGGCCTCGATCCTGACGACAGGGGACCGATCTTTGCCGCGATCAGCCGTATGACGTGGCAGAAGGGCATCGACATGCTGGCCGAGACGGCGGACGAGGTGATCCACAATGGCGGCAGGGTCATTATCGTTGGTGAGGGCGACCACGACATCGAACAGGCACTGCTGGAAACGGCAGCACGTTATCCCGGTCGCATGGCAGTCCATATCGGTTATGACGAGCCGACCGCCCATCTCGTCCAGGGCGGCGCGGACGCGATCGTTCAGCCCTCGCGTTTCGAACCTTGCGGCCTGACCCAGCTATACGCCCTGCGTTACGGCTGCGTGCCCGTCGTCTCGCGCACCGGCGGACTTTCGGAAACCATCATCGATGCCAATGACGCGGCCATGTCCGCGCGCGTGGCAACCGGCTTCCAGTTCCATCCGGTAACGACCAACGGCCTGCGGCTGGCGCTCAGGCGTGCACTCCATGCTTACGAGCAGCCAAAGATGTGGGCGCGGCTGCAGAATCAGGGCATGAAGACGAAATTCTCCTGGGAGCGCAGCGGCCAGCAATATGCCGCCGTCTACCGCAGCCTCGTCCAGAAAGCCTCGCCGAACACAGGCCTGCGACGCCTGAAATTCTGGTGAGATCGGGCCGGGCGGAAAAGCTTACCGTTTCAGAAACCAGCTCATCCACCGCAAAAGATGCGGCAGGATACCGAAATACATGGTCGGCACGATCAAGACGGTGGCGATGAACATCTTCAACAGGAACGGGATGTCGGCGAGCCACGGGAAGAGGAAATAGACATAGAATGATGCGGTGGGAAAGATCCCCATCCAGATGACGAAGGCCATGCGCCAGCGTGCCGGCGGCTTGGGCGGAAGGGCGAGACCCGTTGCCGAAAACCACAGATCCTCGGTATTGAAGATGCGGTATTCCGGCTGATGGTCTGAAACCTGTTTCAGCCGCTCGTGCCATTCATGCGAAACATCGGACTGGCGCCATTCATCAAGATCCGCCTGTGTGGCGAAAACCTGGACGATATGGAATTCCTCGCCTTCGACCCGCGGCGGGATCAATGTCGAAAATCTGTAACCCTTCGACTTCGACGAAGCTTCCAGCATGCCACGCGCAAGCTCTTCATACCGCGTCTCGTAACCGACATTGGCGCGCCGATGGACGATACGCGTCACCTGGGACATCTGGCCTGATCCTTGTGTGAGAGGCCAGATCCGGGAGGGGTTACGCTCCATGGAGCGGAAAAGGGAAATGGCGCGGTAGGGTGTTCGACTGCTAGGAAAGCAGGAAGCCCTTGTCAACCGGACAAGGGCTCAACCCGTGCGCAAGGCTTCAAGGCCGCCTGAACAGGGCCAGGCTTCGACCTTCCAGTTCGAAATCCTTTTCCTTGGTGATCGTAAGCCCGCGTTTGGCGCTGTCGGATGTGGTCAGTTCCAGCACCCAGCCGCCCTCGCCGAATTGGGGGATACGGAAGGGGACGTTGCCTTCGAACGGATTGCACAAGAGAAGCACGTCGTGCCAGACGCCTTCTTCTTCCTGCAGGTCGCCGCGGCCGATATAGACACCGAGCGTTGTTCCCTCGTCCCATTGGTCAGGCTGCTGGAAACCGCCGCCGGCATTGAACCACTTGATATCCATGCCGTCGCGCCAGTTCTCTCGGCGCAGGAGCGGTTGCTCGGCCCTGAGCTTGATCACCTGGCGGGTGAACTCGCGCAGTTCCTCGCAGGTTTCCGGCAGGTCGTCCCAATGGACCCAGGAAATCTCGCTGTCCTGCGCATAACCATTGTTGTTGCCCATCTGGCTGCGGCCGAACTCGTCGCCGGCAAGCAGCATCGGCGTGCCGTGGGAGAAGAACAGCGTGGCGAGAAAATTGCGCTTCTGCCGGTCGCGCACGGCATTGATGCCTTCGTCCTCGGTCGGCCCCTCGGCGCCGTAATTGTACGACCGGTTGTCGTTATGACCGTCGTTATTGTCCTCGCCGTTGGCCTCGTTGTGCTTCTCGTTATAGGAGACGAGGTCGTTCAGCGTGAACCCGTCATGAGCCGTGATGAAGTTGACGCTCGCCCACGGCCGGCGGCCGCGCTGGTCGTATAGATCGCCCGAGCCGAGCAGGCGTGCGGCGAAATCTGTCGAGACATTGTCGCCCTTCCAGTATTCACGCACAGTGTCGCGATATTTGTCGTTCCATTCGGCCCAGCCGGGCGGAAAGCCGCCGACCTGATAACCGCCCGGACCGATGTCCCATGGCTCGCCGATCAGCTTCAACTTGGAGAGAACCGGATCCTGCGTCATCGCGTCGAAAAAGCCGCCGCGCTGGTCGAACCCTTCCGGCTCGCGGCCCAGAATGGTGCCGAGATCGAAGCGGAAACCATCGACATGCATGTGCTCGGCCCAGTAGCGCAGGCTGTCCATCACCATCTGCAGCACGCGCGGATGGGAGGTGTTCACCGTGTTCCCGGTGCCGGTGTCGTTGATGTAATAACGGTGATTATCCGGCAGGGTGCGGTAATAGGAGAAGTTGTCGATACCCTTGAACGACAGCGTCGGTCCAAGCTCGTTGCCTTCCGCCGTGTGGTTGTAGACCACGTCGAGAATGACCTCGATGCCGGCATCGTGGAAGGACCGCACCATATCGCGGAACCCCTGGATACCGCGCGGACCGTAATAACGTGACGCCGGCGCGAAGAACCCGAGCGAGTTATAGCCCCAGAAGTTCTTCAACCCCTTATCGAGCAGGTGCTGGTCGTCGGGGAACCAGTGGACCGGCATAAGCTCGACCGAGGTAATGCCAAGGCTCTTGATATAATCGACGGAAGCCTTGTGGCCCATACCCTCGAACGTGCCGCGCAACTCCTTCGGCAACGCCGAATTGAGCTGGGTGAACCCTTTCACATGGGTCTCGTAGACGACCGCCTTCGGCCAGGGAATGTTCGGACGGTTCTGGTCCTGCCAGTCGAATGCGTAAGGGTCGATCACCTTGGCCTTCGGCGTGAATGGCGCGCTGTCTCGCGTATCGAAGGTGAGATCCTTGTCCTCGTGAAGGAGATCATAGGCGAAATGCGCCTCGTTCCACTCGATATCGCCGACAAGCTCGCGAGCGTATGGGTCGATCAGAAGCTTGCTCGGGTTGAAACGATGGCCGGCCTCCGGCTCGAACGGACCGTGGATTCGAAACCCGTATAGCGCACCAGGCTTCAGCCCAGGCACATAACCGTGCCAGATTTCGTGTGTATATTCCGGCAGGTCGAGCTTGGCGATTTCGATCTTTCCGCTCGGATCATAAATGCACAGCTCCACCCGTGTCGCATGGGCCGAGAAGATTGCAAAATTGACGCCCTCACCATCGAAATTGGCGCCGAGCCGTGTCCAGTCGCCGGATTCGATCGTGAACTGATTGCTCTTCATGTCCATGCAACGCCCCTTTGTGGTAAGATCGCCATCGAGAAAATCTGCCCTACAATCGTGCAGCGCGGCATTTGGTTCCGCCTTCGTTTTGCGCGGAACGAGATCGTCGCCAGGATCGTTCTCCGCTTCGCGTCCCGTCTATCTTTCACGCTGCGACAGGAGGGTAAAAATATGACATCTCTGACACCACAGGAACTCGAAGGTCGGCTCAACGCTCATCGCGAACTGATGATCGAAATGCTGGCAGCCATGATCGGTGGCGAAGTGACAATCACGACATTCCTCAAGAAGCTGCGCGATGACGCGACCTTCAAGGATAACGAGGAAGATCCAGGCGTGATGCCGGACAGCGCTTTCGCGATCGAAAACGCCTCCGCCCGTGAAATTCGCGCCATACTGGAAGCCGCGCGGGCGCGGGCTTCCGCGAGCTAGATACCATGTCGGCATCGTGTTTCAGCACATTTTAATATTTGTGGCCGTCCTGCCATCTTTATGGCAATTTCATGGAACTAGAATGGCAACAGCACGTTCTTGGTCCAGAGTTCGATGGAGGCGACCATGGTCAGGGAATGGTTTGAAGTTGCAGGTTTCGCGCTGGTCATTGCTGCCTGCTACATGTTCGTTATTCCGGTTTGAAGTTTCCCGAGGAGGGGAATGAGGCCTCGACAAAAGAGGCCCCAAGCTCTCGTGGCCTAGTGGCCGCGGGAGCATTATGCTTGAGGCGAAAGGCCATCCAGAACAGCCTCGCGATCCATTGCCGGATGTAAAATTGTGGGAACGTTCTCCGCCCGGACTTGTTAGCCCACGTGACAGGTCGCCACTTGTTATCGCGAGCGACTGATACGGGAGACTGCCATGCTGCACTTATTCAGAATGCTCAGGAACCGTTTTCTGACCCGGCGGGAACAGTCGACATTCCATGTCGCCCGCCCGCAAGATCTTCAGGTCGTGGTTCCGGAAGCCGTTGCGCTTCCGCTTCCCAAGACACCGCGTGAAGAAATCAGCGTGCCCGCATCAATCAACGGACGCGACCTGTCGACCGGCAGGCTCTAGAGACTGACGAGCCACCGCTCATCTCAAGAAGAACAATCCCAAAGGAGCTTATCATGGCGAATATCGATTCCGCCAATATCCTCATCTTGGCCACCGATGGCTACGAACGTTCGGAACTGCGCGTGCCTTACGACGAGCTGAAAAAGCGCGGAGCCGAAGTGAAAATCGCTTCGATCAAATCCGGCGAGATCAGGAGCTGGGACGAGAAAGACTGGGGCGACAGTGTGACCGTCGATCTCGATGTCAAGGAAGCGAAGGTGGAGGATTTTGACGCGCTCGTTCTGCCCGGTGGCCAGATCAACCCGGATGTCCTGCGCAAGAACGAGGACGCCGTAGAACTGGTTCGCGATTTCATCAGCCGCGGCAAACCGGTAGCTGCCATCTGCCATGGTCCATGGATGCTGGTCGAGGCGGATGCCCTGCGCGGACGCAAGGCAACCTCCTATGCATCTATCCGCACCGACCTGCGCAATGCCGGCGCCAACTGGAAGGATGAAGCCGTCGTGGTCGACAGCGGCATCATCACATCACGCTCGCCAAAAGACCTAGCAGCCTTCGTCGATAAGATCGTCGAGGAAGTGGAAGAAGGCCTGCACCAGCACCGCGCTGCCTGATTGCCCTACTTCGATCTGGTGGAAGCCCCTCATCCGGCTGCCGCACCTTCTCCCCGCTTGCGGGGGGAAGGAACATGCCGCACCGGCGCCGGCTCTCCCTACCGCCTATATCAGGAACGTCATTTCGCCACGCGCGGGGAGAGAGCGAGGGGCAACTGGACGAGCGCAAGAGCTTAGCTGCAATCCAGCGCCACCTGGCCTTACTCTTCCTTCAAAAATGCCAGTAAACGCGCCTCGTTCATCCGCAATCCGCGCGGAGACTTGGATGTTTTCTCCGTCTCCATGATCCGACGCAACGGCGCATCATCCTCGGCAATATCGAGAATGCTCGGATGGATATAGCTTGAGCGGCAGACGGCGGGCGTGTTCTGCAGCACATCCGAAGCGGCTTTGGTCAGCGCCTTTATCTTCGGCCGCTTGCCCTCTTCCTCCAAGATCGTCCATGCCGTCATGAAGGCAGCCAAGCTGCCACCCCAGGTGCGAAAGGTCTTGGCCGAAACCGGAAAGCCGGCAGCCTTGGCGAGATAGGCATTGAGCCTGCCGGAATCGACCGGGCGGGCGGTGCCGTGCTCGTCTGGAAATGAAAACAGCTGGCGACCGGGAAGATCGGCGATCTCTTCCAGAATGCGCTGCAGTCGTGGATGTTTGAGCGTGTGCTGCACGCGCTTGCCGCCCTTGGCCGTGAATTTCAAAAGTACACCGTCGCCGGACAGGATCATGTGACGTTTCAGAAGCGTCGTTGCCCCATAGGTACGGTTTTCCTTCGCATAGGCTTTGTTGCCGACGCGCAGATGCGTCACATCCATCAGCGCCACGAGGGCGGCCAGCACGCAATCGGACTTGTCGAGACCGAGCGCAAGATCGCGCTTCACCTTGCGGCGAATGCGCGGCAAAGCCTCACCGAACCGGGCCAACTGATCGAACTTCTGCTCGCTGCGAAAGCTCTGCCAGTCGGCATGATACCGATACTGCTTTCGCCCCCGGGAATCGTAACCCGTCGCCTGCAGATGTCCCTGCGGATCCATGCAGATCCAGACATTGTCATAGGCCGGAGGAAGCCCCAGCGCCGAGATACGGAGCCGGTCGTCTTCATCAGTCAGAAGCAATCCGTCCGGCAGCTTGTAGCAAAAGCCCTTGCCACGCTTTAATCGGCGAATGCCCGGCTCCGTATCGCTGACATAGGTAAGCCCGATCGCTTTGAGCGAAGCGGCGTCGATCTCGATGGTTTTGAGCGAAAGATCCATGAGCGCTAAAACGACACGCCTCAGGCTTCGTTCCTGCGCGAACCGATCAAATCACTTCGAACTACATCGCCAGGCTGCGCCGCTCGTCGCCGACATCGTCGCGCTCTAGATTGGCGCGGGGCGCCACAAGTCTCCAGACAAGGCCTTCCGGGCGGAATTCGACATCCACTTGACCGCCAAAGGCAGCAATTGCGTGGCGCTGGATGATGGTCGTTCCAAACCCCTTGCGGGAGGGCTCGCTAACCAGCGGCCCGCCGCTTTCTTCCCAGACAAGCCTGATCTTCGGCTCGCCGTCATCGTCGGGAGCGACATCGTCCCATGAAATCCGCACACGGCCTTGGGGTACCGACAGTGCGCCATATTTGACCGAATTGGTCGCCAGTTCATGTAGCACGAGGCCCAGATTCTGGACCGCCTCTGCCTTGAGCATAAAATCCTCGCCCGACACCAGAAGCCGGTCACCGGCCTCGAAGGTCGACAGATGGATCTCGATGACGCGCATCAGCCGCACACCGGCCCATTGCTCCTTGGCGAGTGCCTCGATGGATTTTCCAAGCCCGTGCAGACGGGTGCTGATCGCCTTCTGGAATTCCGGCATGGTCGTGTCCTGACGGCCGAGCTGGCGCATCATCGCCTGCACAAGCGTCAGGATATTCTTCGTGCGATGCACCAGTTCGTGCAGGATGAGGTGAATGCGGTCTTCGGCTTCGCTGCGGTCGAAGGAAGCATTGGACAGCGCCACCGCCACCTGATTGGCCTCGGTAATCCGGGTTTCGACCGGCGAGACGATCTCGCCCTTGCCGATCCTGTCCGCCATGTCGGCAATCTGCCGGATCGGCGTGCGCAGCTGGCGGGCGATCGTATAGGCGAACAGGACCGCCAGCGTGAGAAAGATCACGCCGCCTGCGACCAGTTGCTTGAATGTGGTGATGATGCCTTCCTGCGCCGAGGCGATCGGCCCCCAGACGACGGCCTTCCATGTCCAGCCGGTTATCTGGGCGTAACCGTACATCTGCCTCTCATCACCTTCGACATCTTCGATCGTGCCCTTGAAGCCGGTCATCAACCTTAGCGTATCGGGATCGAACGGCTTGCCGGATGCTATTTTGTCGGCCCCACCAGAAGCCACGACCTGCCCCTGTCCGTCGATGACCGCAGCCGACCAGCCTGCAGGAAGTCCCTCGATGGAAATCAGCTTTTCCATGTCGTCGGCATTCTGCGTCATGATGATCGCCGAACCGGAATGCGAAAGCTCTTTTGGCAAAGGCATGGCGACGTTGAACACCCACCTGTTGCTCGTCTTACCGAAAAACACACTGGAGACTTCGGTAATACCCGACCTGAGCACCGATTCCAGCGCCGGCATGTTCGACATCCTGGTCAGCGGATCACCGAAGGGCGAACGGGTGTTGAGCCGCTGCTGGCCATCCTTGTCGACGACGATGACATACAGCGAATTGGAGCGCAGGCTGCGCTGGGTGCGGTCGTGGAAGGCTCTCAGGTCACCGGCTTCAAGCTCCGGTGAGGTAATCAGAAGGCGAAGCGTCGTCGCCATGTCCTGCAATTCGCGATCGACGGAGCGCGCAATCAGCTGCGCATCCTCGGCGGTCTCGTTGGCCAGTCCTTCGCGTTCCTGCCCCTCGAGTTGCAGGACAAGAAAACCGACAAAAGCCAGCAACGGCAAGGCGACGACAATCACCAGCGCCATCAGATAGGCGCCGATCGAGGCTGTGGGGAAAAGACGCGAAAACTTAAACATTCCGCTATCTTAAGCCAATAATAAAGCTGCAGGCAGAAGCCCGCCCGCTGTCACTGATCATCAGTCGTCCCGCCCTACGCTAATACATCTTAGCCAAAACGGTTCTAACTGCTTTTGCAGATCGCGCCAACATGTGTTTGGAACAACTGAGCTGTGCGTTGGCCCACAATGTTGCGAAAACGTGTCTGCCGTATCGTTTCGGGACAATCGACAAACGTGTGGAACTTAGCCTGCCCGACGAAGATCAGCCGATCCGCTGCCCGCTTTGGGGATCGAAAACCACTGCCTTGTCGAGATTGAAGACGAAGCGGAATGTCTGGCCGGGTTCGACAACGGTTTCCGCGCGGGCGCGACCGGTGAAGGTTGTGCCGTCGAGTTTTCCGGTTACGAACGTATCCGATCCGGTCGGCTCAACGATGGTGACGACCGCATCGATCTGCGCACTGGCTAAGGCAGCGGCATCGGCAGAGCCTTCGTCGGAAATCGCCTCAGGGCGTAGGCCAACGATGACCTCTTTCCCCTCGGCGAGCGGTGTCGTGACCGAAGGCGGAACCCTGACGGTCACGCCCTGGCCACCGGCGCCGAACAGCTGGATACCGCCTGAAACCGCCCTGCCCTTCAGCATGTTCATCGCCGGCGATCCCATGAAATCCGCGACGAAGAGATTGGCCGGACGGTTGTAGATTTCTGCCGGCGTGCCGACCTGCTGGACGATGCCTTCCTTCAGCACGACGATCTTGGTGGCGAGCGTCATCGCCTCGATCTGGTCGTGGGTGACGTAAACGATCGTCGCATGCGTGTTCTGATGCAGCGCCTTTATCTCGGCACGCACTTCGACGCGCAGCTTGGCATCGAGGTTCGAAAGCGGCTCGTCGAACAGGAAGACGCGCGGCTTACGCACCAGCGCCCGGCCCATCGCCACACGCTGGCGCTGACCGCCGGAAAGCTGGCTCGGGCGACGCTTCAGAAGATGTTCGATCTGCAGGGTTTTCGCCACCTGGGCCACCGCCTTGGCACGGCTCTCCTTGTCGACGCCGCGCATTTCCAGCGCAAAGGCGATGTTCTCTTCCACCGTCATGTTCGGATAAAGCGCATAGGACTGGAAGACCATTGCGATATCGCGCTTCGATGGGTGCAGGTCGGTCACCACTTGCCCATCGATAACGATGTCACCCGAGGACGGCGGCAAGAGGCCGGCGATGGCATTGAGCAACGTGGACTTGCCGCAGCCGGACGGGCCGACCAGCACGAGGAAGCCGCCCTTTTCCAGCTCGATATCGATACCCTTGAGGATCTCGACGCTGCCGATCTTCTTGCGGATGTTCTTAATCTGGAGAAAGCTCATCGAAATTTATCCCTTGACTGCGCCGGCCATCAGGCCGCGCACGAAATAGCGTCCGGCGACGACATAGACGAACAGCGTCGGCAGCGCGGCAAAGACGGCCGCGGCCATGTCGACATTGTATTCCTTCACGCCGGTGGAAGATGAAACGAGGTTGTTGAGCGCCACCGTCATCGGCGAGGCTTCGCCGGACGAGAAGGAAACGCCGAACAGAAAGTCGTTCCAGATATTGGTGAACTGGTAGATGACCGTAACAACGATGATCGGCCCCGAACTGGGCAGAAGAATGCGCCAGAAGATCTTGAAGAACCCTGCGCCATCGATCATCGCGGCCTTCACCAGTTCGTCCGGAAAGGCTTCGTAATAATTGCGGAAAAACAGCGTGGTGAAGCCGAGACCGTAGATCACATGCACCATGACGAGCCCGGTCGTCGAGTTCGACAGGCCCATCAGGCCGAGCAGCCGCGCCATCGGGATCAGCACCGCCTGGAAGGGGATGAAGCAGGCAAACAGCATCATGCCGAAAACGATCTTGTGGCCCGGAAACCGCCATTTGGTCAGCACGTAACCGTTGAGCGCGCCGAGCAGCGTCGAGATGATGACGGCCGGAACGACCATCTTGATCGAATTCCAGAAATAGCCCTTGATGCCGACGCAGGAGACCCCGATGCAGGCCTCACCCCAGGCTTTGGTCCAGGCGGCGATCGAAGGATCGGTCGGCAGCGCCAGCATGTCGCCGCCGCGGATTTCGTCGAGCGATTTGAGCGAAGTCGACAACATCACATAGAGCGGCAGCAGATAGACGATCGCAAGGATGATCAGCGCGGCATAGATGAAATAGCGTGTGAAACGCGCCGAGCCGGCGCTGATCGTTTCGGGTGCGGCGCTCATTGCTTCTTCTCCCGCAGTTCCGAATAGAGATATGGAACGATGATCGCGGTAATGCCCATCAGCATCATCACGGCGCTGGCCGAACCGACATTCATCTGGTTGCGATTGAACGTGTAGGAATACATGAAGGTGGATGGCAGCTCGGTCGCATTGCCCGGCCCGCCGCCGGTAAGCGCGATGACCAGGTCGTAGGACTTGATCGCCATATGCGCGAGCACGATGAAGGCCGAGAGAAAAACCGGCCGCAACAGCGGAATGATGATTCGGCGATAGATGGAGACCGTCGACGCGCCGTCGATCTGCGCTGCCTTGATGATCTCACCGTCTATGCCGCGAAGACCTGCGAGGAACATCGCCATGATGAAGCCCGACGCCTGCCAGACACCGGCGATGACGACGGTGTAGATCGCCATGTTCGGGTTCACCAGCCAGTCGAAGGTAAAGCTCTCCCAGCCGAGATTGCGCATCGTGTGTTCCAGCCCGAGACCGGGATTGAGGAACCATTTCCACGCCGTACCGGTGACGACGAAGGACAGCGCCATCGGATAAAGAAAGATAGGTCTGAGCACGCCCTCGGCGCGGATGCGCTGGTCCATCAGGATCGCGATGAACAGCCCGATTGCGGTGCAAAGCGCGATGTAGAGAATGCCGAAAATGGCAAGGTTCTGCATCGCCACATACCAGTTCGGCTGCGACCAGAGCCGGAAATAGGCATCGAACCCGCCCCATTTATAAACCGGCAGGATGCGCGATGTGGTGAAGGAAAGCGTGATCGTCCAGAGGATGAAGCCATAGACGAAAATCAGAATGACGGCGAAAGACGGCGCCAGAACGAGTTTCGGCAGGCCGTTGCGCAGCGTGTCGCCTAAGGATTTCCGCGGCCGTTCGGGGGTAACCACCGGCATCGGTTCGATTGTCGTCATGGGGGTCTCCAATGGGGAGAGAAACATTGAAGGCATCCGGCGGGATACCCCCTCTGGCCTGCCAGCCATCTCCCCCACAAGGGGGGAGAAGACCTGTGACACCCGCATCGTTCGATTGAGGCGTAGAGGGTGCAGCCGGGTTAAGCCCCTCCCCCTTGTGGGGAGGGGTTTGGGGCGGGGTATTGTCTGCTACTTCGCCGCAGCAACCGCTTCCGGCAGACGCTTCAAGGCAGCATCGGTCGTGAGCTGACCATTGAGATGCTGGGTGATGACGTCGAGCATGGCTTCCTTGATGGCGGCCGGCTGGGCGTAGCCGTGAGCCAGCGAGCCCATCAGCGTACCCTTGGACGAAGCTTCAGCCAGATCCTTCATGCCCTTCTTGGCGCAATCGTCGAATTCCCTATCCGGGATGTCGGTACGGGCCGGAACCGAACCCTTCACCTTGTTGAAGGCGATCTGGAAGGCCGGGTTTTCGACGGCGGACGCCATCTTCATCTGCGCGGCGGCGGCATCACCGCCCACGTCGAACATCATGAACTGGTCGGCGTTAAACAGAACCGAGCCTTGCGTGCCGGGGAAGCGGATGCAGACGAAATCTTTGCCCGGCTCCTTCTTGGCGCGCAGCCATTCGCCCTTAGACCAGTCGCCCATTTCCTGCGCGCCAGCCTTGCCTTCGATGACGAGCGCCGTCGACAGGTTCCATTCGCGGCCGGAGAAATTAGGATCGAAATAGGTGCGAAGTTTCGACATGTCGTCGAAGACCTTCTTCATGGTGTCGCTGGAAAGTGCTGCCGGATCGGCTTCGAGCACGGCCTTCTTGTAGAAATCCGGGCCACCGCGGGAAAGAACCACGGCTTCCCAGAGTGTGCCGTCCTGCCACGGAACGCCGCCATGGGCGAGCGGGACGATGCCGTCAGCCTTGAATTTGTCGAGCAGCGCGAACAGCTCGTCGATATTGGTCGGAACCTTGCCGCCCGCCTTGTCGAGTGCGGCCTTGTTCAGCCACAGCCAATTGGTCGAGTGAATGTTGACCGGTGCGGCCACCCAGTGACCGTCATATTTGGAGAATTCCTGCAGAGCCGGCGGAATGACCTTGTCCCAACCTTCCTTGGCGGCAAGATCGTCAAGGTTGGCGGCGACACCCATTTCCGACCAGTCGCGCAGGTCGAAGCCGAGCAGCTGAACCGCAGTCGGCGGATCGCCTGCAGTGACGCGGGCGCGAAGTGCGGTCATGGCGGCGGAACCGGCACCACCGGCAACCGGCATGTCCTTCCAGGTCACGCCTTCCTTGGCGAGGTTTTCCTTCAACACGTTGAGTGCTGCAGCTTCACCGCCCGACGTCCACCAGTGCAGGACTTCGACTTCAGCGGCCTTGGCGGCACCGGCTGTCATCGCGATCAACGCGGCACCGGCGGCCAGTTTTGTAATGGCACGAATATTCATTGATGATCTCCTCCAAGTCCGGGCTCCTCTCCGGATGAGCAATTTATAACGTTATAACCCGAGCAAGTGTCAACCCATGGATGAAGGTTTTCGAATTTCTCGTGATCAATTTTTTAAAGTATTGATCTGGCTCGACAAATATCGATTTTCAGAGGAATGTTCGTCCACTTGAAAGAAAATTCTGGAAATCGTCACGGAATTTGCAACGATATATATGGAGCTCCGGCAGCGGTTAAGCCGCCGGATGGAGGATGAGACATGCCGCTGGACGATGCAGAGGACGGACGCCAACCGAACACGGCTGGCTCTTCGACTTCAACTCCCGGCCCCCACCGAAAGCCGACGCTGAAGACGATCGCCGAATTGACCGGGCTTGCGGTGACCACCGTGTCGCGCGCGCTGGGCGACGATCCGCTGATTGCCCGAGAAACCCGCCAGCGTGTTCAGGCAGCGGCGGCTGAGGTCGGTTACCTGCCCGACCGGGCGGCCCAGCGCCTGCGTACCGGCCGCACCAATGTCATCAGCCTTGTTCTGGACCCGCATGAGGAAATCCTCGGCTACGGCACTTCGATGATCAGGGGCATGACGGCGACATTGCGCGGCACGCCCTATCACCTCGTCATCACCCCGCATTTTTCCGATACGCCGCAGATCGACCCCGTCCGCCACATCGTCCGCAACCGCATGGCCGACGGCATCCTCTTCAGCCGCACCGAACCTTCCGACGAGCGGGTGAAATTCCTGCTGGAAGCGGGCTTTCCCTTCGTCTGTCACGGCAGGACGGAGCTTGCGACGCCGCATCCTTATGTCGACTACGACAATTACCGCTTCACCTATCAGGCGGCGAAAAAGCTGATCGCCTCGGGCTGTCGGCGGCTGTTCATCATCCTTCCGCCCGAACGCTTCACCTTTCACCACCACATGCGCCACGGCTTCATGACGGCGGTGCGGGAAGAAGGGGTAGGCTTCGAGATAGCCCAGGGCATCACGCTCGACAGCAAGGCCGATGCGGTTCGCGATCATGTTGCGGCAAGGCTGGCGAAATCCGATCCGCCGGACGGTTTCATCTGCGGCGGCGAAGTCTCCGCCATGGCGGTAATGTCGGCCACCCACGACCTCGGGCTTGAGATCGGCCGGGATGTGAGGTTGGTGGCAAAACAGACATCCGGCCCGTTCGATCAGGTCCGGCCGCGGATCGAGACGATCTACGAGGATTTGTCCGAGGCCGGAAGGCTGATGGCGGGGCTGCTATTGAAGCGGATGGCGGGAGCAACGCCGGTGAGTGAGTTGCAGGCGGTGCTGGAGGTCTGAAGTTACCCTCGGTGGGCGACAAAGCCCCCTCTGCCCTGCCGGGCATCTCCCCCACAAGGGGGGAGATCAGCTGGGCGCCAGCTCCTCGCCTCAAGCAAACTTCATTTTTGGCGCCGCTACCATTCTACGCTCAACAGGAAGCGAAGGTAGCGCCGTGTGTGATCTCCCCAGCTGTGGGGGAGATGGCCGGCAGGCCAGAGGGGGGCCAGCACGCGCCGACGGCCCCCGTACCCTCATCTCAATCCTCTTCGACAAACACCTCTTCGCGCTTCTTCCTTACACTCGGCAGGAACACGACGATGAGAACGACAACGGCAATAAACAGCAGCGTGGCACTGATCGGCCGCGTGACGAACGTGCTCGGATCGCCGCGCGACAAAATCATCGCCCGCCGCAGGTTTTCTTCGAGCAACGGTCCAAGCACGAAGCCGAGCAGAAGCGGTGCCGGCTCGCAGCGGAGCTTCAGGAGCAGGTAACCGAGCAGGCCGAAGAATGCCACAGCATAGAGGTCGTAGACGTTTGAATTGACGCTGTAGACCCCGATCGAGCAGAAGGCCATGATGATCGGGAAAAGCAGGTAATAGGGGATCGTCAGCAATTTCACCCACAGCCCGATCAGCGGCAGGTTGAGGATGACGAGCATCAGGTTGCCGATCCACATCGAGGCGATGATGCCCCAGAACAGCGCTGGCTGTTCGGCCGCCACATTCGGCCCCGGTACGATGCCCTGGATAATCATCGCTCCGACCATCAACGCCATCACCGGGTTGGCCGGAATACCGAGCGTCAGAAGCGGAATGAACGAGGTCTGGGCACCGGCATTGTTTGCCGATTCCGGCCCCGCCACGCCAGCAACCGCGCCATGGCCGAATTCCTGCGGGTTTTTCGAAACCTTCTTTTCAACCGTATAAGAGGCGAAGGAGGCAAGGATCGCTCCGCCGCCCGGCAGAATGCCGAGCACCGAGCCGATCGCCGTGCCGCGCAGCACCGGTGCAATCATCGCCCGAAAATCCTCGCGGCTCGGCAGAAGGCCGGAAACCTTCGCCATCAGTACTTCCCGCGTCCTTTCGTTTTCGAGATTGCGCAGGATTTCCGCGATACCGAAGACACCGACCGCAACCGCGACGAAATTCAACCCGTCGGCATATTCACGGATACCGAGCGTGAAGCGCGGGGCGCCTGTATAGATGTCGGTGCCGACGAGGCCGAGCAGCAGGCCGAGCGCCACCATGGCCAGCGCCTTGATGACCGAACCATGCGCCAGCGCAATCGACGAGACGAGACCGACGACCATCAGCGAAAAGTATTCGGCAGCGCCGAATTCCAGCGCGATGGCGGTGAGCGGCGGCGCGAAGATGGCGACGAGGAAGGTGGACACCGTGCCGGCGAAGAACGAGCCGATCGCGGCGATCGCAAGTGCCGCCCCGGCCTTGCCCTTGCGCGCCATCTGGTAACCGTCGATCGCAGTAACCGCCGACGAAGATTCGCCGGGCATGTTGATCAGGATCGCCGTGGTCGAGCCGCCATACTGCGCGCCGTAATAGATGCCGGCGAGCATGATCAGCGACGAGACGGGTTCGAGCTGGAAAGTGATCGGCAACAGCATGGCGATCGTCGCGGTGGCGCCGATGCCGGGAAGCACGCCGATCAGCGTGCCGAGCAGCACCCCGATCAGGCAGAAGAACAGGTTCTCGATCGATCCTGCGGTCTGGAAGCCGAGAAGAAGATTATTGAAAAGATCCATCAGTCAAATCCTAGAAGCGAACCCAGGGTCCGAAGCGCTGGAAGGGCAGCCCGAGGCCATAGCTGAAAACCAGCACGGAAAAGGCGGTCAGCAGCACAGCGAGAATAACCGCCGTCAGCGGCTTCATCTTGTGGGAGGCGAAAGAGGCGATCAGCGCGGCGAAGAACAGCGATGGCACGAAACCGAGGCCGCGCACCGTGATGCCGAAGAAGATCGGGGCGGCAAGAATGAAGATGATACCGCGCCAGGCAATAGGCCCGATCGGCTCTCCTTCCACGCGAAATGCCTGAAACAGGATGATGGCGCCGAACAGGATTAGCGCCAGCGCCAGGATGAACGGGAAATACCCCGGCCCCATGCGAAACGCCGTACCGAGCTCAAGCTCGATCGACTGATAGGCGAAGAAGATGCCGGTCAGGATCAACAGGATGCCGCAGATCAGATTGGCTTTGTCGAATGACTTGGAATTCATGGTGTCTCCGTTTGAGTGGGAGATGGTCTAGCGTTGATGGCTGGAGCAAGCTCGCCCCCCTCTGCCCTGCCGGGCATCTCCCCCACAGGTGGGGAGATCAGCTGGGAAGAAGCTCACCAATCAACCTCGGCGTTTGCATTCTGCGCTTTGTCTGGTCGCTCAAGGTCCGCTGGACACGGTGATCATGAGGCACGTGATCTCCCCTTGTGGGGAGATCACCGGTAGGTCAGAGAGGGCGCGCTTGCTCTAAGTCGTCGCTGAATACCGCACCCCATCCGGCGACAGCACTCAGTCCGCGTACTGCCCGGCAGACTCGATGATCGGCTTCCAGCGGGCGATCTCGGTCTCCAGCTTGGTTTTCAGCGCAGCCGGCGTTGCATCGGCTTCCGGGGAGGGCTTGGTGCCGAGTTCGGCAAAACGCTTGACGATATTCTCGTCCTTCAGCGCGCCTTGGAGCGACTTCGACAGGCGCTCGTTGATCTCGGCGGGTGTGCCCTTCGGCGTGTAGATGCCGTGCCAGATGCCGACGGTCATGCTTTCAAGCCCGGCTTCCTTGACGGTCGGCAGGTCCTTGAAGATGTCGAGACGCTCGGGCGAAGTGACGGCGTAAGCCTTGATCGTGCCGCCCTGGATCTGCTTCGTCGTGTTGGTGGTCTGGTCGCACATGATATCGACCTGGCCGCCGAGAAGATCGGTCATCGCAGGCCCCGTGCCCTTGTAGGGAACGGTGACGAGCGGGGTCTGGATCGCGCTCATGAACAGCATGCCGCAAAGATGCGAGGCAGCCCCGATGCCGGCATTGGCGACGGTCACCTTGTCGGCATTCGCCTTGGCATATTCGACGAGACCCTTGAGGTCAGTTGCTTCCATGTCCTTGCGGGCGACGATCGTCATCGGCACGTCGGTGACGAGACCGACATATTCGAAGGCATTCAGCGTGTCATAGGCAAGCTTGCGGTAAAGCGTGGCGCTGGTCGCCATGCCGATGTGGTGGAGCAGAACCGTGTAACCATCCGCCTCTGCGGAAGCGACGCGGCCGGCACCGAGTGTTCCGCCGGCACCGCCGACATTTTCGACGACGATCTGCTGGCCGAGATCCTTCGACATGGATTCGGCAACGAGACGGGCAACCGTATCGGTCGGGCCACCGGCGGCAAACGGCACGACCATGGTGATCTGGCGCTCGGGATAGCCCTGAGCACTCGCCTGTGCGGAAAACATCGAGATGGCGGCAAGCGCCGTTGCGCCGAGAACGGCCTTAAACAGTTTCATGAATTTCCTCCTCCAAGGACAATATCCAGCCTGTAGCTGCAGATGCACATCTCCTCCGGCACCTGCTTGAGGCCCATTAGCGGGCCGCGCGGAAACGCTGGCAATTGGCTAACGGCAAGCGAAGGCAGGATATTTCCTTAACCGCAGCGCAGCATGGGTGGATTTGGGAACAACGGGCGTCCGGCATGGGTGGAAATCCACCCAACTGCCTTGAGTAATAGTGACGCAGCGGCAAAATATCCGCCAATTCAACTCAGGAAAAGTCGGCGAACGCTCCCGACTCGTCTTCATCGCCAACTTGGGAAGACTTCAGCATCTTCTTGTCGAGACCGTATTTCTGCATCTTCTCGTAGAGCGTCTTGCGCGAAATGCCGAGCGTTTCATAGACCGGCTTCAGCGCCCCGCCATGGGCAGCAATCTCGGTGGCGATGAGATTGCGCTCGAAGGCGGCAACCTTTTCCGCCAGCCGGCCGCCGTTTTCCTTTGCAGCCCCGCCCGGCTCCCCTGAACCCGGATCGAGACCCAGCACCAGCCGGTCGGCGGCATTGCGCAGCTCGCGCACATTGCCCGGCCAGTCCCGCTGGGCGATCAGCGAAAGGATATCCGGAGGCACGACGATATCCTCCCGGCCGTAACGCGCCGCCGCCTCACGCACAAGCTGAAGGAAGAGCAGCGGAATATCCGCTCGTCTTTGCGAAAGCGCCGGCACATGAACCGTCGCGACATTCAGCCGATAGAGAAGATCGGCACGAAACCGGCCGGCCGCCACTTCCGCCTCCAAATCCACCTTGCTGGTGGCGATAAAACGCACGTCGAGCGGCACCGTCTCATTCGATCCGAGCCGGGTAATGACCCGTTCCTGCAGCACCCGCAGGAATTTCGCCTGCAGGTCGAAGGGCATGGAGCTGATCTCGTCGAGCAGGATCGTGCCTCCCCGCGCATGCTCGAACTTGCCGTATCGCGGCCGAAGCGCGCCGGGAAAGGCACCTGCTTCGTGGCCGAAAAGCTCGCTTTCGATCAGCGTTTCGGGAAGAGCGGCGCAGTTGATGGCGATCAGCGGGCGGTTGGCGCGCGGGCTGATATCGTGCAGGGCGCGAGCCACCACTTCCTTGCCGACGCCGGTATCGCCGATGACCAGCGTATCGGCATCCGTCGCGCCGATCGCGCGGATGCGGTAGCGCAGATCGACCATCACCTGCGTGCGGCCCGGCATGCGGGCTTCCACATCGTCGCGTTTTCCCGCAACGGCCCTCAGGCGTCGGTTTTCCAGAATAAGCGCCCGCCGTTCCAGCGCACGACGGATGACGCCGGCAAGATGCTGCGGGGTGAACGGCTTTTCGAGAAAATCGTAGGCGCCTTCGCGCATCGCCTTGACGGCCAACTGCACATCGCCATGGCCGGTGACGAGGATGACCGGGATTTCCGCATCGAGTTCTCGCACCCGGTGCAGAAGCGTCATGCCGTCCAGCCCCGGCATACGGATATCGCTGACGATCACGCCATCGAAGCCGAAACCGGAAAGCTCCAGCACGTTTTCCGCATTCGGGAACGTATCGACGGTGAGGTCGAATAGTTCCAGTGCCTGGGCGGTGGAGCGGCGAAGCTCCTCCTCGTCGTCGACAAGCAGCACCCGTTGCGCAAGCGTCATTCGGCGGCCTCCATTACGCTTGCATCGGCGACATCGAGTTCGATGGCAAACACCGCCCCGCCTTCCGGATGGTCGGTGACCGAAAGGCTGCCGCCGAAATCCTTGACGATATTGTAGGAGATAGACAGGCCCAGCCCCAGCCCCTTGCCGACACCCTTGGTGGTGAAGAACGGGTCGAAAATGCGTTCGCGAATGGCGGCCGGAACACCCGGCCCGCGATCGCGCACGATAATCATCACCTTCTCGGCCGCACCGGAGGCAGACACATCGATACGCCTGTCCTCCAGTCCCTCCACCGCATCAGCGGCATTGGTAACGATATTGACCAGCACCTGCTGCAGACGCACGGCGCCTGCCATCACCCGCGGCAGGCCCGGCTCTACCATGATGGAAAGCTCCGCATCCGCCGCCTTGAGCCGGGCGGAAACGATCTCGATCGTATCGCGGATGACATCCTCGACGCTGACCGCGCCGAGTTTTTCATTCGGCTTGCGGGCGAAATTGCGCAGGTGCCGGCTGATCGACGCCATTCGGTCGATCAGCGCCGAGATGCGCTTGAGATTGTCGCTCGCATCTTCAACGCGGCCGCGCTCGATCAGAAGGCCGGTCGTCTCCGCATAGGTCTTCGCCGCGGCAAGCGGCTGGTTGAGTTCGTGGGAGAGCGCTGCCGACATCTGGCCGAGGCCGGCGAGTTTTCCGGCCTGCACCAGATCGGCCTGTGTCTTGCGCAACCGGCGCTCGGTCAGGCGGCGCTCGGCGATCTCCTTCTCGATACGGCTGTTGACGCGGGCAAGGGCTGCGGTGCGCTCGTCTACCCGCCGCTCCAGCTCGTTCTGCGCCTCGGCCTGCAGCTGCATGCGCTCAGTCATCCGCGCCCGGCGCTGGAAGACGATTGCCGAAACCAGCCCGGCAAGGCAGAGCGCCAGAAACACGGCGGCCATCATCGTCTGCGCCTGCCAGCGCACCGAGGCTGTGTCCATCAGCACATTCACCGTCCATCCGGCCTCCGGCATGGACTGCGAGACGTAGAGATATTCCCGCTCCGTATTGCCGTTCCGGATCAGCATCGTCTCATGGCCGGCAAAGCTGCCATAGGAGAGCGGCAGCTGGTGCAGCTTCACATCCGCATATCGCCTTGAGGTTTCTGTCCGGGCCACGCGATCCGGCGTCAGCGGTAGGATGGCGGCGAAACGCCATTCGTCGCTACCGGTCATGAAGATGATGCCTTCCGGATCGGAGACGAAGATCCGATCGTCGCCGCCGGCCCAGGAGGCCTCGATCGTATCGAGATCGACCTTGAAGACGATGACGCCGAGGATTTTTCCATCCATCACGATCGGCGAACTGAAATAATAGCCGCGCTTGGCCGATGTCGTACCGACCGCGAAGAAACGCGACCTTTCGCCCCGCGCTGCTTCCTGGAAATAGGGCCGATAGCTGAAATTCTCGCCGACGAAACTGACGGGGGAATCGTAATTGCTGGCGGCAATCGTCGTGCCATCCATGGTCATGATGTAGATGTCCGACGACTTCAGCAGCGCATTGACGGATTTCAGATAGCGATTGGCATCAGACCGCAGCGCCTCGTTGCCGGGGTCTTCGATCAGCACCTCGATGATCTCGTCATCGGCAGTCAGCGCCGGCAGCGCCTCGTAGCGCTTCAGATGCCCGTCGAGCGCCGAGACCGCCAGCCTCAGCGTAGTCCCCGCCTGCAGCTCCGCCTCGTCCATGGCGCTGCGCGCCACGAACCCATGCACCTTCCATGTCAGCACAAGGCCGAGCACGAGACACAGGACAGACACTGCCGCGATACGATATTTCACGTCCGAAGGGCTCCTCCTCCCTCGACCATAACGCGCATATCTTACGGAGCGCCGCGGAATTTTCCAATGGCTTCCCGTATGACGGGTGCGTTTGGATATTTTGGCGAAAGCAAAGGCTGCTATGTAGCACCGTCACAGGCAGCAATCCCGTGCAAGACGCTTGACTTGCGGTAGGATATCACGTCGTTGTGCAATCAATGAGGGCAGACCGCTTCGAGCGGAATAGGGGTTCAGATGGTTTCCTTGCTTGCGCTATTCATGGGCGGCGTCGCCGGCCTCAGGGCGATGATGGCCCCGGCCCTCGTCACCTGGGCGGCAGCGCTCGGTTGGCTTGATCTGTCCGGCTCATGGCTGTCCTTCCTCGCCTCCAAATGGGCGGTGCTGATCTTCACAATTCTCGCCGTGTTCGAACTGGTGACCGACCAGTTGCCCAACACGCCGAGCCGTAAGGTGCCGCAGCAATTCATCACCCGGCTGATAACCGGCGGCGTGGCCGGCGCCGCGATCGGCATTCCCTACGACCTTTGGCTGGCCGGCCTCGTTTCCGGTGTTCTCGGCGCCATCGCCGGCACCTATGGCGGGGCATGGGCGCGGGCGAAATTGGCCGAGATTTTCGGCAAGGATGCACCGGCCGCCTTCATCGAGGATGGCGTCGCTTTCGTCGTGGCCTTTATCATCATTTTGTCTCTCCCCGCGGCCGCAACGATATGAAGCGTTTCGACGCGATCATCATCGGTGCCGGCCAGGCAGGCCCCTCGCTTGCCGGCCGGTTCAATGATGCGGGAAAGACGGTCGCGATCATCGAGCGCAAACATGTCGGCGGCACCTGCGTCAACACCGGCTGCAAACCGACCAAGACGCTCGTCGCCAGCGCCTATGCCGCCCACCTCGCCCGCCGTGCCGCCGATTATGGCGTCGGCATCCGCGGCGACATTTTGGTCGACATGCAGGCGGTGATGCGCCGCTCTCACAAGGTCACGCTCGACAGCCGCCACGGCAACGAGAACTGGCTGGAGGGCATGCCGAACTGCAGCCTGATCCGCGGCCACGCCCGTTTCGAAAGCAGGGATGTCATTCGCGTCGGCGATGAATTGCTGACCGCGCCGCAGATTTTTCTGAATGTCGGTTCGCGCGCAACAATCCCGGATTTCGCCGGTGTGGGCGACGTCCCCTACATGACCAATACCGATATCGTGATGCTCGACCGGCTGCCGAAACATCTGGTGATTGTCGGCGGCAGTTATATCGGGCTGGAATACGCGCAGATCTATCGCCGTTTCGGTGCCGAGGTCACGGTCGTCGAAAAAGGCTCGCGACTGATCGGCCGCGAGGACGAGGATATTTCCGCAGCCGTGCGCGAGATCCTTGAGGCGGAAGGCATCCATATCCGCAGCAATGCCGAATGCATCCGCTTCCGCAAACACGAAGACGGCGTAGCTGTCGGCGTCAACTGTGACGAAGGCGAGCCTGAAGTGATCGGCTCGAATGTGCTTCTGGCAGTCGGTCGGCGGCCGAATACCGATGATCTTGGCCTCGACAGGGCCGGCATCGAACTCGATGCGCGCGGCTTCATCAAGGTGGACGAGCGGCTTGCCACCAATGTCGACGGCATCTGGGCGATGGGCGACTGCAATGGTAAAGGCGCTTTCACCCACACCGCCTATAACGACTTCGAGATCGTCGCCGCCAACCTGTTCGACGGCGAGGACCGAAAAGTCTCGCAGCGGCTGCTGGGCTATGCGTTGTTCATCGATCCGCCGCTTGGCCGGGTCGGTATGGGCGAGGAAGAGGCGCGCAAGGCGGGCCATGATGTTCTGGTCGGCACGCGGCCGATGACCAATGTCGGACGTGCAGTCGAAAAGGGCGAAACCAAGGGTTTCATGAAGATCGTCGCTGACGCGAAGACGAAAAAGATCCTCGGCGCGGCCCTGCTCGGCACCGGCGGTGACGAGGCGATCCACGGCGTGCTGGACCTGATGAATGTCGGTGCGAGTTACGACGATCTGCGCTGGGCGGTGCCGATCCACCCGACAGTTTCCGAACTCTGGCCGACCGTCGTTCTCTCGATGAAATAGAACATCCCCTTGGGCATAAGGGGATCGGCAAGCTTTTCCGCTTATGAACAGGATCGAACGATCCTGTTTTGGATGGAAAAGATGTGCGGATTTGCAGGTTACGCGGGAGATGGGTTTGGGGCGGAACGTGCGCCATCTCTTCTCTCTGCCATGGGACAGGCAATCGCCCATCGCGGCCCGGATGGGCACGGCATCTGGACCGGCCCCGGCATAGGCCTCTCGCATGTCCGCCTGTCGATCGTCGGGCTTGTCGACGGCCAGCAGCCGATGACGAGCGCAGACGGGCGCTACACGATCGCCTTCAACGGCGAGGTCTTCAACTATGTCGAACTACGCGACGAACTGAAGGCCCGCGGCGCGACGTTCCGTACCGGCTCGGATACGGAAGTGCTGCTGCAGCTTTACGCCCATGACGGTAAGGCCTGCCTGCAAAAGCTCAACGGCGATTTCGCCTTCGCCATCTGGGACGCGACGGAGCGAAAATTGCTGCTGGCGCGAGACCGCATGGGCGTGCGGCCTCTCTTTTACACAGAGCACAAGGGCACGCTCTATTTCGCCTCGGAAGTGAAGGCACTTCTGACCGTGCCCGGTATCGAGGCCGAACTCGATCCGTTCGCGCTCGACCAGATTTTCACCCTGTGGGCCCCAATCGCGCCGCGCACAGCCTTTCGCAACATTTTCGAGCTGGAACCCGGACAAATGTTGGTCCGTGAAAACGGAGCGAACCGGTTGAAATCCTATTGGACGCTCGATTTCCCCGATGTCGGCGAGCATGGGGCGACAGATGAAGATCACACCGAGGAATTGCGCGCCCTGCTGACCGATGCCGTCGGATTGAGGATGCGCGCCGATGTGCCGGTCGGCTCCTATCTTTCCGGCGGGCTCGACTCGTCGCTGATCTCGGCGCTCGCCGCCCCGATGGCGCCGAGCGGACTGAACACCTTCTCCGTGACCTTCGACAGCGCGGAACACGACGAAAGCAGCTTTCAGCAGCAGGTAGCCTCGGCGCTCGGCACCCGTCATAGCTCGATCGCCTCATCGCCTGAAACGATCGCGACCGCCTTCCCTGACATCATCCGGTTTACCGAACGCCCGATCCTGCGCACCGCCCCTGCCCCGCTTTACACTTTGGCCGGTCTCGTTCGAGAAACCGGCATGAAGGTGGTCCTGACCGGCGAAGGCGCAGACGAAGTATTTGCCGGTTACGACATTTTTCGCGAAGCGAAGGTGCGCCGTTTCTGCGCCCGCCAGCCCGGCTCGAAGATCAGGCCGCATCTCTTCCGCAAGCTCTATCCCTATCTTCCCGGGCTGAAACAGCAGTCGGCGGAATATCTTTCGGCCTTCTTCAACGTCTCCGGCACCGATCCGTCCGATCCGCTTTTCTCGCATCGACCGCGGATGAAAAGCACGACGGCGACGAAAATCTTCTATTCCGCAGATCTGCGCGAAACGCTCGGCCACTACGATGCCGCCGAAGAGCTGAGCACGCGGCTACCGGAGCGTTTCGGCCGCTGGCATCCACTGCATCAGGCGCAATATCTCGAAACCCGTCTTCTTCTGCCGGGCTACATCCTCTCCAGCCAGGGCGACCGGATGGCGATGGCGCATGGCATAGAAGGCCGTTTCCCCTTCCTCGATCACCGGCTGGTGGAGTTTGCCACGAAACTTTCGCCCGATGCGAAGCTCAAGGGCCTGCGTGAAAAACATATCCTGCGTGAAGCGGCGAAAGGTCTGTTGCCGGACAGCGTCATCGAGCGTCAGAAACAGCCATACCGCGCACCTGACAGCAGTTCCTTTACCGGCCCGGGCACCGATGAGCAGGCTTACGTCTCCGAGATGCTGTCCGAACGTGCCGTCTCGGCAACCGGACTGTTCGATCCGGTGGCGGTTTCAAGGCTTCACGGAAAATGCCGCAAGCAAACTGTCGCCGGTTTTCGCGATAATGCCGCGTTTGTCGGAATTCTTTCAACCCAGTTATGGGCCGAGAATTTTGCCAAAAAACAATTGGTTACAAAAATATCGCCACTGTCCAAAAGCTCGCTTTAAGGCCGAAAATACGCGTTTTTGCCTCTCACGCTCGCGTGATCGATAAAATTTTAGTATTGTCTTTATGAGGATCGGAAGAGCCTGCCTTTAAGCCTTCCAGCACGCCGCGCCACGATCGGGACCCGTGGGCACAAATCGCGACCAAGTCAGGGAGTTTCACCACCATGACCTTATCGATCATCATCAAGACACTGGATGACGAAAAGCGCATTGCCCGCACGATCGAGTGCGCGCTGAAAGCTCTGCCGGATGGTGAGGGCGAAATCATCGTCACCGACCTCGGTTCCCGCGACCGCACGATAGAGATCGCATCGGCCTATCCCGTGCGGCTGACCCAGATTGCTCGCCCCGCGCGTTTTCGCAGCGGCGCCGGCTCGCAGCTCGGTTATCAATATGCGCGCCACGATTTCATATGTCTGATCGATGCCGACATGGAACTCGATCCGGCATTTCTGCCGGAAGCGATTGCCTTTCTGGAGCGCCATACGCGCACTGGCGGCGTGACAGGCCATATCGAAACCGGAGCGGCATCCGGCAGCGGCTTCCTGCCCGATCGGCGTATCGGCGCCGTGGACCAGTTGGCCGGAGGCGGGCTTTATCGCCGCCGCGCGATCGAAGAGATCGACTATATGGCCGACCGCAACCTGCATGGCTACGAGGAATTGAACCTCGGCATTCGCCTGCGCAGTGCCGGCTGGAAACTGCATCGGCTGGATCGCCGTTTTGCCCGCCATCACGGCCATGATGCTCGCTCTCGTGACCTGCTTCTGCAACAGGTAAAAACCAAGGAGCCTTTCGGCATCGGCGAGCTCTTGCGGGCAGCAACCGGCAAGCCCTATTTCTATCGGCTGCTGCGTGCACTGCCCGAGCTTGGCATCCTGGCGCTTGTCTGGAGCTTCATGTTCGGCTCAATGCTGCTTGTCGCAACACTGCCCGGCGTCACCATGCCCGCCCTGATCATCGCCGCAGGCCTTGGCCTTGTCGTGGCCGTAACGTCCTTGCGCACCGGACGGCTGAAGACGGGTCTTTATACGGTGATCATCCGCTTTCTTCAGGCGATCGCCCTGCCGGTCGGCTACATCACGCCGCGCCGCAACCCGCGTTCCTGGATCGAAAGCCGGCTTCTCGGCGAACCCGATGCGGAAGTGAGCCGCGATGCCGATCAAGCCACGGATGCTTATGATACCGCCATGGCAAAGAGCGCCCGCTGAGCCCTGATTTAAGCCGGATTGTGCAACCGGAACCCGTAATCCGACTTGCTGCAAGCCAGCCTGCAGAGCCGTGAACAGCAGATAAAATCCGGTCACCGAATCATTACTTCGATTTAACCTGACCCCGCTTGAAACGGCCACAGAAGGTAGTAATCTCACCCCATCGCTGGCTGATGTGTAGGGCGCCGGCGACTGAAAGACGACAGCTCGTCACTGAAGTTCTTTCGCCCCCATGATGGAGGCAAGAAATGATACCCGCAGTAGCAACACATACATTCGACCCTAACGAGCTTGCGTTCCTGAAGCGCGTGTTCGATGACGTTTGCATGGAACACGGCCTGCCCGGCAGCAGCGCTGCGGCAAGCAATGTGGCGGTTGAGATGATTCAGCTTTATCAGCGCGGCGTGAAGGACGAAAAGAGCCTTCATCGTCACTTCGATGGGCAAAGCTTCTTTGGTTGAATAAGGCTAACGCTTCGCCTGCAGATCCCGTTCATCGCGCATCAGGAAAACCCGGGTGATGGGATCGAGATTGTCTTCCAGCCAGCTCGCCATCGACATCTCTTCCGCAAGGATGCGTTCGAACACGGCCTGGGCTTCGGTTTCTCCCAGCTCGTCGGCAGCCGCGATCAGCATGCGATAGGTCGCGATCTCCAGATGTTCGAACGCATAGGCCTGAGCAGTGAACTTCACCACCTCGTCATTCATCACCAGCGCGGGAATTCCGTGCACGGTCGCGGCGATGCGCCCGGCAATATCCTTGAGCGCGGACGGCGCACCGGAAAAATCGTTGAGAAGGCTCTGCAGCGCGTCCGCCTGGCTGCGCGTTTCCTCAAGATGTTCGAGCATGCGTGCCTTGAGGTCCGGGTAGTTTTCCAGTCGCCGCGTCTGCGCGGTCAAAGAGGTGATCGCCTGCTCCTCCATCGCATGGGCGCTTTTCAGCCAGGCAATGAAATTGTCCTTCGCATGGGTCATGCAGCTCCTCCCTCGTCTCATCCACAGATAATACACGGGCTCGTGATCGCCAATGGCAACCCCGAACCATAACGGGAAGTTCCCTGACATTGAACGCGAAATTGCCTCGAGATGCCCTCAAGGGATGCATCTGCGGCATATCAGCACTTGTTAAAAAGATGGGAACCATCACTTGCGCCCGGGGTTACCGATGCATTAATGGAGGCGCCGATGATCGAAGATCCAAGAGAGCCAACAGAGCAGCCGCCCATGCCGGCGCCAGGATGGGCTCCAGATCCACCGATCAACGAGCCGGAACCCGACAGGCTGCCCGATGAGGCGCCAGTCCCCAATCCGGATGAGACAAACAGACCGCCCGTGTACATGCCGCCAGGAAATGCGGTGTAACCGGCGGCATAGAAGAGAACGACATGAGAGTATCGAGTAAGAGCATGCCGAGCAGCGTTGCAGCTCGGTCCCAGCAGCCAGCCGAGTTCAAACCGTGCCTTTGGAAGCTGCTGGTAGTGACCGCCGGTATCCTGGCCTCCGTATTCGTTGCCATGCAGATGGTCGACGACACCTATGTCGGTTCGTTCGATACCAAGGTCTCCACGCAGCAGACCCAGAAGGCCGGCTAAGCCTTTTGAAGACCGCTTAGGAAGCCGGAGCGGGAACAAAAACCGAAATCGTGGCGTTCATCCGTCAGAAATGACGAGGTGGCGCAAGGTGGACGTGAGCAATTTTTCCAATTCTGATCTGATTGATCCGGTGCTTCATCGCACGCGGGTCATAAAGCCCGGCAGAAATGTCTGGCGCTCGGCGAAAGCGGAACGCGTTGCGTTCCTGATAGACGGCGAAGACTATTTCCTCCGTCTCGACGACGTGTTGCGTCAGGCGAAAAGATCGATCTTCATCGTCGGCTGGGACTTTAATCCCGACATCCGCTTGCGCCCGCGGGATGAGGGTTCAGAAACGATCGGCACGCTGCTGCGCCGCATGGTCGAGGAGAAGCCGGAACTCGAAATCCGCATTCTCGTCTGGGGCATGGGACCGATCTATTCCGGCAAGAGTTTTCGGATGTTCGGCAAGATTGACTGGGCGGATCATCCGCGCATCGATCTGCGCTTCGACTTCCGCCACCCTTTAAGGGCAAGCCACCACCAGAAGATCGTCGCGATAGACGACAAGACCGCCTTTCTCGGCGGCATTGACCTGACGGCCCGACGCTGGGACGACAGAGAGCACACGATCGTCAATCCTGATCGCGTATCGCCGGATGGCACCTCCTATGGCCCTGTCCACGACATGCAAACCATCGTCACGGGTGACATGGCGAAGCTGATCGGCGATGTAGCGCGCCGCCGGTGGAGGAAGACTCATGGCGAGGAACTTGCATCCGTTGACGTACCCGGCCCCGCGCCCTGGCCGTCCGATCTCAAGCCAGCACTCACCTATTGCCCGACCGGCCTGGCGCTGACCGAGCCATGGAAGTGGAAAGGCCGCCGCGGTCATCGCGAGGCTATCCGCCTGACCCACGATGCGCTGAAGGCTGCCGAAAGGCATCTCTACATCGAGACACAATATCTCGCCTCCTTCGGCGTCGCGCGAACGCTCGCACGGCGCCTGCGCAAACAGAACGGCCCCGAGATCGTCGTGCTCGTCACCCGCGAATCCCACGGCTTTCTCGAAAAGCTGATGATGGGCCATAACCGCACACGGCTGATCCGCCGGCTGAAACGCGCCGACCGATATGACCGGCTCAGGGTATTTTATGCGGTGACGCCGGACGAAAAGGGTGGCGAGCGGGAGATTATCGTCCATTCCAAGCTGATCATCGCCGACGACCATTTCGTCCGTGTCGGCTCTTCCAACCTCAACAACCGCTCGGAAGGCCTCGATACCGAGAGCGATCTGGCGATGGAACCGCAGGATGCCGCAGGCCGCGCCGCCATTGCGGAACTGCGGATCGATCTGCTTGCCGAACACCTGGCGGCCGATCCGGCGCTGGTACGCCAGCATTTCGAAGAGACCGGATCGCTGATCCGCACGATCGAGATGCTGAATGTCAATGGCCGGCATCTGAAGCCCTTCGATGTGGATGTCGAAAAGGGCGAGACCGAATCCATCCCCGGCACCAGCATCATCGATCCGAAACAGCCCTTCTGGCCGGTCCCGCAGATTCAGGCCGGTTTCCGCCGCCTGGTCTCGCGCTTCTCACCCCATCGAATGTTTTGAAAAGCTGTCCGGGCGGCGTCGATAATAGGCCTCGCTGGCAAGAAATGTCGGCAGGCCGATCATCAGCGGCACGAAGAAATAGAGAACCCGGAAGGCGACGAGCGCACCGATGATCTTGGCGCCGGGAATAATGCCGAGCATTGTCGCCTCCAGCACGCCGAGCCCGCCCGGAACATGGCTGATGAGTGAAGCGACATTGGCCGTGACATAGGCGCCGGCGACCTCAAAATAGGTGATCTCGCCAAACACCGCCATGAGCTGATGGATCGCTGCCGCAACACAGGCGAAATTCAGCGTGCCGATGCCGATCTGCGCCATCGCCAGACCGGGCGACGGTGGATCGAGGCGCCATTTGCGGAATCGCACCGGGATACTGAAGAGGCAGACAAGCAGATAGGCAACCGGACCGGCGAGGCAGGCAAGACCTGCGGCCACCCTCGTCTCCTGACCGATACCGAAAAGATCCGTATCCGGTCCGAGATCGAGAAGCAGGACGATCGCGGCAAGGCTCGAAAGCCCCAGCCCCACGGTAATTCCGCAAAAGCCGATGACCTTGGCGATCTCCCCACCCGTCAGCCCCCAGCGAGAATAGAACCGGTAACGCACCGCACCGCTGCTGAGCGCCGCCATGCCGACATTATGGCCGATCGACAGAGCACAGAAGGATGCAAGCGCCGCCTGCTTCCAGACGAGTGGCCTTTTGACATAACGGACCGCAAGCGTGTCGAAGCCGGTGAGGCATAGATAGGATGCCGCGACGAAGATCAGTGCAGCGCCAAGCCTGTCGAGAGGGATCGCTTGCGCCGCATCCGCCACTTCATCGAACGTATAGCGACCAAGGCTGCGATAGACGAGAAAGGCAGCAATGCAGACAGCAGCAAGGACACCCAGTTGTAAAATATGCTTCCTGCCGATCATCATGCCTCCTGCCTTCTTACAGGTGGGGAACGAAAACGCGCGACAGGTGTTCCCAGCCCTATGCAATCACCACCCGCCAGATCGCCGGCTTCCCGTCGCCTGAAACTTCTGACCTATAATGTGCACAGTTGTATCGGCACCGATCGCCGGCTTGCGCCGGAGCGCGTTGCCGAAGTAATCGCCGCGGCACAACCGGATATCATCGGCCTGCAGGAACTCGATGTCGGACGGAGACGAACCGGCGGCATCGATCAGGCCCACACGATCGCTGAAATCCTCAAGATGAAGCATCATTTCCACGCTGCCCTCGATGTCGAGGAAGAACGCTACGGCGATGCGATCCTGACTGCCCTGCCGGCGGAACTGGTCAAGGCAGGTCCTCTGCCTTCGGTGGGAGAACAGCGTGGCGCAATCTGGATCGAAGTCGAGGTCGGTGAAACGCGCCTGCAGGTCATCAATACCCATCTGGGCCTCAGACGCATCGACCGGATGCGTCAGGCGGAAATCCTGCTCGGTCCGGAATGGCTGGGTAGTGACCGTATGTCCGACCAGCCGGTCGTTATGCTCGGCGATTTCAACTCGATCCCCTCCAGCCCGCCCTATAAGCGTCTTGCCGGTGCCTTGACGGATGTGCGCACCCATAGGGCCGGGCAATTGCGCCCGACCTTTCCTTCACGCTTTCCGCTGCTAAGGCTCGACCACATATTTGCATCGAAAGAAGTTTCGGTGACAGGGGTAGAGGTCATTGCCAACCCTCTCGCAAGGCTCGCTTCGGACCATCTGCCGCTTCTGGCGACAATCGAAATCTAGTGCAGCAGCTTCTGAAGCCGTCGCGCCTGTTTCAGGAACTGCGTAACTGCCCGATCGTCCGGCGGCTCGCCGGCTGAAGCAACCCGGGCGACGCGAACGGAATGTGCACCAATCTCGCCGAGCCGCTTCAGCACCAGCTGGAGAATGGATGCCTCAACCCCATGATCGACGATCACCACGTGTTTTCCGGCATGATCGTGGCAGGGGCCATCATTATCGCCGAGATACATGACGTGGCGGCGTTCGAGATCCCACAGCTGTCGTTGGCGCTCGGTATTGAGATAACCCGGAGGCACATGCGACGCGCGCGCCAGATCCTCATCGATCACGACCTGCGGCACTTCGAAATCGAGAACCGCGCCGATCGTCTTTTCGGGGTGACCCGGCGCAGGAATTCGCCCGACAAGCAGAAGGTCCAGCTCGCAACCGAGACGCTGCGCGGCATCAAAGGCAAGATCGACGCTTTCGGGAGAAAGTGCCACGAGCACGATACGCTCCAGAGAAAGCGCCGAAAGCTGGTCAGCCAGCTCGCGTCCCGCTAGGTTACGCCCGGTAAGACCGGATGGATGGGGCTCAGCCTGCATGAAATTCCTCCTCCCAGAGTTTTTCGTATTCTCAAGGACAAAGCGGTAACATCAGCCGATTGTTCCGACAGCATAACACGAAAACGGGGTCTAGCTGCGAGAAAGGACGACCAGATATCGTGCTGGCAACGGGCCACGGTTCGAGAAAGCGCAATCGCTTGGAGGGCCGAGCAGAAGGCAATCGCCCGTTTTCAGTTCATGTTCGACACCGCCTTCGGAAAAATCGAGACACCCTTCGAGTATCCAGATCTGTTGCTGCTGAAAGGCGAAGGCTGAGGCGGGATAGGTGATGTAGGCACCTGCAGGTAGCTGGACTTCTATGAGCTCTGCTGGCGCACCGGCGGGCGAAATGGCTCTTCTGAGATAACCCGTCTCGGGATCCGTCCAGATCGATTGCCTTTCCGAAAGGCTCAACCTTTCGGCGGCCTTTTCGGCCGATGCGATCAGAACCGACAGGGGCACGCCGAAAGCACCGGAAAGCCGGCCGAGAACTGTCGCAGTCGGGCTTGCCTCCCGGCGCTCGATCTTGCTGATCATTGCCTTGGATACGCCTGATCGCTGGGCGAGATCGGCAAGCGACCATTTCCGCGCCTCCCTCTCCTGCTTAAGCATGAAAGCTATAGCGTCCGCAGGATCACGCTCCATTTCACAACGCTCCATGCACCTAAACCGTCTCAGATAGTAGACATTCAGTTCATATAGGAGACAAGCAATTTCCGCAACGAAAGGACAAGACCACCGAGTTGCGGCTATACGGAAATTATTCAGTCGTATAATAACGGCAGGATCGGCAGCAAGAAAAAGAGCGTGACGAGATATGGCACCGGCCCGCCGCTCCTACACCCGCGCCAGCGAGGCTGAGCGCCGCGAAGACCTGATCCTGGCGACGCTCGACTGCATAGCGGAAGTCGGCATTCAGGGTGCCACGGTGCGCCAGATCGCCAACCGCGCCGGTGTGACGGCTGGCCTCATCCGGCATTACTTCACCGGCAAGGACCAGATGTTGGAGGCGGCATACCGCGCCGTGATGAACGGCATGACACAGACAGCGATCGAGGCCGCCCGCGAGGACGAGGCGCCAAGGGCACGGCTTCGCCATTTCATCATCGCCAACCTGACGCCGCCTGTAACCGACAGCCGCACACTATCGCTCTGGGCCGCCTTCATCAGCCACATCCAGATAGACCCGAGTTTTGCCGCCATTCACCGTGACAACTATCTCGCGTTTTTGCGGGAAGTCGAAACACTTCTGTCGGCATTCTTCGATGAGCGCGGCTCCGCGCTTTCGCCAAAACAATGCCGCAGCTTTGCGATCTCGCTAAACGCGCTGATCGATGGATTGTGGCTGGAAGGCACGCTTGCCGCCGATCTGTTTGACGAACACGAACTCGCCGATGCGGCGCTTGCCTCCGTTGAGGCGCTGTTGAGATTGACCCCGGGCGAACTGGCCTTGGAAAAGTAAGGAAACCACGCATGCGTTATGCCTCGATCACCGACCGCCTTGCCCATCTCGGCTCCGGCCGCTGGGCCCTGCATCTCACCGCCCGACGGATGAAGGCGGAAGGCGAGGAGATCATCGAACTGACGATCGGCGAGCCGGATGTGGCGCCCGACAAGGCTCTGCTGGATGAGGCTTCGCGTGCCATGTATGCCGGTCGCACGCGCTATTCCAACGGCCGTGGCGAACCCGCAGTCCTGAAAGCACTGGTCGAAAAATATTCGAAGCGCCGCAAGGGCGTAACTGAAAAGAATTTCCTCTGCTTCCCCGGTACCCAGACAGCGCTTTACGGCGTGATGACCGGCCTTGTGGAAGCGGGCGACGGCGTGCTGGTCGGCGATCCGCTTTATGCGACCTATGAAGGCGTGATCGCCTCGACCGGCGCCCACATGATCCCGGTACCGCTCAGGCCGGAGAAGAAATTCCATCTTCAGGCCGAGGATCTGGAACGCGCCATCACGCCGGAGGCCCGCGTGCTGCTCTTGAACACCCCGCATAACCCGACGGGGGCCGTGCTGACCAAAGCCGAAATCGCCGCGATCGGCGAAGTCTGCCGCAAACACGACCTCTGGATCATCTCCGACGAAGTGTATGAACAGCTGATCTTCGACGGCACCGAATTCGCCTCGCCCTTCGACATGCCGGAACTGGCCGAGCGGACGATTGCAGTCTCTTCCATCTCGAAATCCCATGCCGCACCCGGCTTCCGCTCCGGCTGGGCGGCCGGTCCGGAGGAATTCTGCGAACGGCTTCTGCCGGTCTCCGAGACCATGCTCTTCGGCGTGCAGCCCTTCATCTCCGATATGACGGCGCTGGCGCTTTCCAGGCATTTCGACACCGCCGACGTGATGCGCGAAAATTACGCCCGCCGCGCCGCAATCGTCGAAAAGGCCTTTGCCGGCAGCAATCTCGTAAAACCAATGCCTCCCGAAGGCGGCATGTTCATCCTGCTCGACGTGACGGCAACGGGCCTCAACGGCGAGGAATTCGCCTGGGAACTGCTACGCGAGGAAAAGGTCGCGGTTATGCCGGGCACTTCCTTCGGCGATCAGGCCGCAGGTTTTCTGCGCATCTCGTTGACCGTGCCGGAAGACGTGCTGGAAACCGCGATGAAGCGGATCGGCGAACTGGCCGGACGCATCGTTGCGCATAAGGAAGCGCCGCTGCATATCCGCTGATCGAAACCTGATGGCGGCGGGCGCCTCACAGTTTGCCCGCCAGCCATAAGATGCAGATGATCGCTCCGCCGATTGCCATGAATGAAGACAGGATTGTCATCAGGATCAGGGGGACGAGATAGAGCGCCGGTACATGCGGCGAGACTTCCAGCTGGAAACTCTCCCGTATCGTCTCCGGATTGACGCAGGTGATCTCTAAATCACCGGGCGTGGGGCATTCGAATGCTCCCAGCGGAAACGATTTGCGACCGCTCATATCCGTGCGCTCGGTTCGAAACAGCGAACGGCCATAGGAGCGATAGTCAAGCTCGACACCTGACGGCTGCTGCGTGATAGAAAAGCGGGCCGAAAAATAGGAAACCCCGGTGATGAACGTCATTGCCGGAATGACGACGCTGACCACGTACCGCCCGGCGATCGGCAGGTTCATGCGGTACCGCGTGCTTCCTGCCGGGAAGCGATATTTCACCTTCGGCGAAATGATCTTCCACAGTCTCGCAATGCAGCGGACGAGCAGATAAATCCCCGCCACCGCAAAAAGTGGCGAAGCAGCACCAATGAAAACCGGATTCGTCATGCGGCAAGGTTAGCGCAGTGAGGCGCACATTTCCAACAGAAGCGCCGATCTAACGCCTGTTCCGGCCATCACGTCAAACCGTGTCAGCCCGCATCACCGGCATCGGCGACACGCTCGTCGCGCTCGACAGCATCGGCCCCGACGCCGCATGCCTTGCGGGCCTTGTTGAGTTCGATACTCTCTGCGCTCGGTCTTGTCTTGAACATGGCCTCGCCGGTGCCGCAACTGCGGGCGACATTGGGCTGGCTGCTGCCGAAGCGGGTGGCTTCTTCCGATGTGCTTCCACGGGTCATCATGTCCTCCTCCAGGCTAATGCGATAACACCGCAGGCCGGCAGAGGGTTCCATTGTCGGCCGCACGGCATGCGCCAATACTCCCGCGGATGCCACGCGGGAGTTTTTGCAGACTGTCCGGCGGCTGCGGCTTGTCTTACTTCCACAAGCCATGGCGTTTCGCGAAAGTCTCGAACAGCGCCAGATGCGGAAGATCCTTGCCATTTTCGATCAGCCCATGCCCGCCGACTTCGAAGAGATGCAGTTCGGTCGGCGTCTTTTGGGCGCGCAGGGCGTTAAACAGGATCAGGCTGTTTTCCGGCGCAACGGCCGGGTCGTCACCCGCATGGGCAAGGAAGGTTGGTGGCATGTCGGCGGGAAGGTTGAATTCCAGCGAGATCTTGCGCTTCTCCTCATCCGTACCGCCCTTGGGGAACATGTTCTTGACCGAGGTCTCATGCGCATAGGGCGCCATCATGGTCATCACGGGGAAGAACATGCCGGTGACGAGCGGCTTGGTCGGGAGCTTGTCGGCCTCATCGACCGGCGCATAGGTTTCGCGGCCGAAGCTTTCCGTCAGCCAGCCGGCCAGATGCCCGCCTGCAGAGAAACCGGCAACGCCGACGCGGGCGGGATCGATGCCGAATTCCTTGGCGCGGTGGCGGATCAACCGGATTGCGCGCTGGGCATCCTGCAGCGGCGCTTCCGGGCCCGCAGCCCAACCGTCATGCGGCAGGCGGTAGGTCATGATGAAGACCGTCGAGCCCAGGCTGGCAAAGATCTTGTCGATACTGCTGCCGGAACGGGTCACCGCGACACGCGTATAGCTGCCGCCGGGAATCATCAGGATGGCCGAGCCATCCGGCTTGGCTGGCCGCTGTACCATCAGGATCGGATTGGTGACATGCATGGCGGCCGTATCGTTCGGATCACCATCCTTCGGATTGCGCAGGATCCACTCCTCCTTCGCCGCCACTCCCGCGCTGCCCGGAACCTTGCCCTCCGGCCAGATCGGAAAACTTTCGAGCTGCGGCAGAAGCGGAAGCTTCATCCCCTGCGGTATCTCACCCGGCTTTCCCGCAACAGCAACCGGCGTTGTGCCGGAATTCTGTGCAAGTGCGGCGACCGGCAAAAGCGCAGAGGCTGCGACGGCGGTGAGAAGCTGACGGCGATCCAATAAGGCTGGCATGATGATGATTACTCCCTTTCACATGACTCCTGATGTGCAGCCTAGGGAGTAGCCGGATTGTGACAAGCGGCCGACATGCCGCAGGGCCGCAGTAAAGCCCATGCCGCGACACTGTGTCGGAGGCCAAAGTGATTGCTGTCAAATATCGGGAAAGGTCTTAAGGGGCGAGCTTTCCGCCCTGCTCCGGCCTGTCGCTCTCCTCCTCCGGCGGCTCCCAGCCAAAAACGCTGCGGCCGCCCCATTCATGCGAATGGCGAAACTCGCCGGCGATGATTTCCTTGAAATCCGGACCGGTGACGTAGCGTTCGAGGCTCCGCGCCTGGTCGTCTAGGCGACGCAAAGCCTGCAGCTCTTCTTCGCGGCCGAGCCTTGCCTTGCCGACGGCGGATTTCATAACCCTGATCGTCTCGTCATAGACTTTAAGCGGCACCGGAAACGGATGCCGGTCCTTGCCGCCATGGGCGAGTGAGAAACGCGCAGGATCGGAAAAACGGCAGGGCGCGCCATGCACGACTTCCGCCACCATGGCGAGCGCCGAAACGGTGCGGGCGCCGACACCGGGCGTCATCAGCAGATCCTCGAAATCCTTCGGCCCACGATCGGCAGCGGCGGCGAGCGTACCGTGAAGGCGTCGCATGTTGACATCCTCTTCGCGGACATCGTGATGCTCCGGCATGATCAGATGCGGCAACATCGGCTGCGCTGAGGGTTTCCTCATCCGCGAGGGATCGAGCGAAATGACTTCGCGGACTATTCTGTCCGGCCCGAGCGAGGCAAGCAGATCGAGCTGGCCGCTGCGCGAGGCAAGCGCCCGGTGATCCGCCAGATTGACGATCTCGCCCTGCCCTCTGCCTTCGATGGCCGCATGGGGTGAATCGAGAAAGCTCTTCAACCCCTCCGAATGCCAGTGATAGCGCCGCGCCTGTCGCCGCGCATCGTTCATGCCCTGCTGCACAACCACCCATTTGCCGTCATCGGTGACGATGAAACCGTGCAGATAAAGATCGAACCCGTCCTGCACGGCGGCACTGTCCACCTTGGCGACGAGCTTGCTGGTCTGGGCGAGTGCTCCGCCATCGATGCCGACGCGATTGCCGATGGCGATCAGCTCCTCCGGCGTCTGGCGCGAGTTCTTGCCGCGCCCGCCGCAGACATGGATGCCGAGTTCGCCGGATAAAGGCGTGAGCCCGCGCTTCAACGCACCGATGACGCTGGTGGTGATCCCTGACGAGTGCCAGTCCATACCCATCACGGCGCCGAAGGACTGGAACCAGAAGGGATGCGCCATCCGCGCCAGCAATTCGTCACGGCCGTAGTGGATGATGATCGCTTCGGTGATCACCGCACCGAGCCGGGTCATGCGTTCGCCGAGCCACCGGGGAACCCGGCCGCTGTGAAGCGGAAGATCGGCGCTGCCTGAACGTTGAGCCATGCCCCGTTATAGGCGCGCCGTGCCGATTACGACAGCGAAAAGTTCTTCAAACGTTCCGTCAGTCGACCGATCGTCTCGGCATCCGCATTGGCAAAGGCAAAGCGCAGATAATTCTGCTGGCCCTCGCCGAAATAGACGCCCGGAATGCAGGTGATGCCGGCACGTTTGGCAAGCTTTTCCGCGACTTCCGCCGAACCGACACCGGCAAACGGATGCCGCACGAAGGCGAAATAGGCGCCGATTGCATCGAGCTTCCAATCGGGAAGCTGCTCCATGACGGCCTTCAAAGCCTCGGCGCGGCGGCCGATTTCCTGCCGGTTTTCCTCACGCCATCCGGCGAGCAGCGGCAATGCTGCGGCAACGGCACCCTGGGCAGCACGCGGCGCGCAGATCTGCAGGTTGTCCATGATCTTGGCGACCTGCCCGATCACCGCTTCGCTCGCCGTGATCGCACCGAGGCGGTGGCCGGGAATGCAGAAGGATTTCGAGAAACTGTAGAGGCTGATCAGCGTCTCTTCCCAGCCTGCGAGATTGAACAGGCCGTGCGGCTTCTGGCCCGCCTCGGGAAGGAAATCGCGATAGGTTTCGTCGAGGATCAGCCAGATGCCTTTCTGCTGGCAGAGCTTGAAGATCGTCTCGAGCAGCACCGGCGGATAGATGGCACCGGTGGGGTTATTGGGCGAGACGAGCGCTAGCGCCTTCACCTCGGGCGTGATCGCCGCCTCGATCGCGGAAAGCTCGGGCAGGAAACCGTCTTCTGCCTTGCAGGGCACGAAGGCGGTCTTGATGCCCATCATCGCCAAAGTGGTTTCGTGGTTGAAATAGAAGGGTTCGGTCATCAGCACCGTATTGCCGGGACCAGCAACCGTCATCGCGGCGCAGACAAAGGCCTGGTTACAGCCGGAAGTGACATGCGTATTGGCAGCCGCGAGCGGGGCACCATACACCTCGGCGACATGCGCACCATAGGCGTCACGCAGCGATTGATCACCTTCGATCGGACCATAACCGATATAGGCGGTGGACGAAGCCGTCTCGCCGAGCAGTCGCAGCATCTCGGGATGCGCCGGATAACCGGGCACGGCCTGCGAAAGATCGATCAGCGGCCCTTTCGCACCATCATAGGCGCGGCCCCATGCGGCAACCGAAGGAACGGGCGGAAGCGAAAGCTTGTCGACGAGCGGATTGAAGCGGGAATTTGAGGCGAGCATGATGTTCCGGAGAAGATTTTAAAAGACAGGCAATTGAATTGCTCCTCTTCTTCATCAGATTATCCGATGACGCAAGCGGAACCGCATTGAACATCGCCTCCGGCACCCATGGGAGAACCGCAAATGGCCGACGATACCCCGGCACAGCAAGATTCCAAGCTGACCATCACCAAGCGCAAATGGGCCGATGAAGGAAAATTCCTCACCGGCCACCATGCCCGGCCGGAAACCGACAGGCTGCCGCCCGGCCAGCATCTGGTGAAGAACTGGCCGGTGCTTGATCTCGGCCAGCAGCCAAGCATTTCCACGGCTCAATGGAAACTTGAGGTCCACGGCTTCATCAACAATCCTTTGACGCTCGACTGGGCCGCATTCCGGGCCCTGCCGCAGACGGACATGCTCTCCGACATCCATTGCGTGACCACGTGGTCGCGTTACGACAACAACTGGAAAGGCGTCTCCACCCGTGACTTCCTCGATCTCGTCGATCCGAAGGAGGAGGCTCATTCGGTGATGCTGACGAGCTACGACGGCTACACGACGAACCTGCTGCTCTCGGACTTTTCAAGCCCCGATGCGATCATCGTTACCGACTGGGAAGGCGCGCCGCTAACGGAAGAACACGGCGGCCCCGTGCGCCTCGTGGTGCCGCATCTCTATTTCTGGAAAAGCGCCAAATGGCTGAAAAGGATCGATTTCAACGGTATGGATCATGCCGGCTTCTGGGAGAAAAACGGCTATCACATGCGCGGTGATCCGTGGGCGGAAGAGCGGTATTCGGAGGATTGAAAGCCGGTCGCGTTATGGCATCAGAGGATGCAGTCGCGACGTCTCAGCAGATTGCAATTTTCACGAGAGCCATTACAGATCAACACCATAGATAGTTCAGTCTATTTCCAGAAAGCTATTTATGCGCCTGATTGTGGTTTTCCTCCTGAGCCTGTTTGTCGCGGGCTGCAGTCCCCTGTCCAAACGTATAGGAACCGTACTGGTCAGAACCGACGCGAATGGCAAAATGGCATCCGTATCCATGCGGGATTCAACGGGCAATCCCAAAGCCGATGCACGGTACATGCAGTATGCGCGAACGACATTTCCTTCTCGGATGCCGAATGCCAAACCCAATACGGGATACACCTATCCAGTCCACGGAGATCCCAGCGTCACTTCGGGAAATGTCATTGCCTGGCGCCAGCTAGGGAGATGAGAACCGCGGAAATCTATGCTGCCATCTACGGACTGGTTTTTCCGCCTTAAGTCGCGTGAACAAGCCCTTATTTCCTGCTCGCTCGACATATCGCATTTCACGCATGACATTCACCCTGCTTCCGGTTTAAAACGAAGAGGACTTCCAATTCGGAGGCTCCTCCATTCAAACCAGTGACTTGATGCCAAGCGTCAGGTGACGATCGCGCAGGAGCATGACTTTGGCCTCGGCCACGCCGGAAAATGCAGATCAGACACCGCCGAAACTGCGTGCGGATGCACGCCGCAATCGCGACAAGCTGATTGAAATCGCCGCTCAGGCCTTTGCCGACAATGGCGTAGAGACCTCGCTGGAACATATCGCCCGCAAGGCCGGGGTCGGCATCGGCACGCTTTACAGGCATTTTCCGACACGCGAACATCTGGTCGAGGTCGTTTATCGGCGAGAGCTGCAGAATCTGGCGGATGCGGCCGACGAACTGTCGCGCACCGAAGCCGCCGACATCGCACTCGAACAATGGATGCGCCGCTTCGTCAATTACATGGCTACCAAGCGCGGCATGGCGAGCAGCCTGAAAATCATCGCCAGCTCCAACTCCACCATGTTCGCTGAAGGGTTCGGGCGGATCCGCTCATCCTTCGACAAGCTTTTGACGGTAGCGCAGGAGCAGAACCTCATTCGCAAGGATATCGGCCAGTCGGACCTGATGCACGCCATGTCCAGCATCTATTCCATCCCCGACACGCCCGAATGGCGCGACAGCGCCAATCGCCTGATCGGGTTGTTGATGGATGGATTGCGCGTTCAGCGCTGAGGCAAACTCTACATGCAAAAACGGCCCGGAGAACCGGGCCGTTTCTGTTTGATGGAGATCGTCGCGCCGTTATTCGGCGGCGACTTCCTTGTAGTCCCGATAATAGGACAGATAGTTGCTGCGCAGACGCTCCGGCGCACCCGGATCGGCGTATTTGTGCAGTTCGGAAAGATCCGTCTTGTTGAGGATGACGCCGATCGTCTTCGCGGCGATCTGCGGTTCCGACTGCAGCACGCTCTGCACCGCCTTGGCCGGCGTCGCGCCCCATTCGGTGACGAACACGAAGGCATCCGCGTAAGGCTCGAACGCCTTGGCATCGATAACCGGGATAAGCGGCGCAAGGTCGACGACAATAACGTCAAACGTGTCCTTGATGCTTTCCAGGAACTGGCTCATGCCGCTGGAAGCCAGAAGCTCGCTCGTATGGGTAACCTGACGGCCACGCGTCGTCATCGGCAGGATGGTGAGGCGCGAACGGCGGTCGACACGGGCAACGCTGGTCCACGACGTCTTGTTGAGAATGACGTCGACCAGACCGACTTCCGGTTCGCTTGCCAGCATCTTCGAAAGACCCGGATTGCGAAGGTCGGCGTCGATCACCAGCGTGCGGGCACCGCTCGATGCGATGAGACCCGCAAAGTTTGCGGCGACCGTCGACTTACCCTCGCCCGGCAGGCAGGAAACGACACCGATGACGGCGCATTTCTTGCCCTGAAGCACGATATCGCAGGCAAGCTTGGTGTTGCGCAGCGTTTCGGCGAACTGCGAACGCGGAGCCTCGACCGCAACACGCATCATGCGGCGGAAGGAGATCGGATCGCCAACCGGTTGGTTGGCGGCTTCGCCCTGTTCCGGCACAGCGCTCGGCTTCGGCGCGTCTTCACGTGCGGCACCGGCAATGCGCGGCAGGTAGCCGAGGAAGCGCATGCCGAGCTTCTGCTGCACGTCTTCGCCGGTGCGGAAGAAGCGTTCACGCAGTTCCAGAACGGCGGCGGCGGCACAGCCGATCAAAAGACCGAGAATGACCGACAACGCTATGGTCAGCGTCTTGCGCGGGCTGGACGGCGAGACAGGCACACCGGCATCGGAAATCACGCGCGCCTTGGCGATCGGCAGGGACTGCTGTTGCGAGGCCTGTTCGAAACGCTGCAGGTAGGACTCGTAAAGCGTTCTGAGGGCCGAGGCCTTCTGTTCCAGCTCCTGCAGCTGAACCATGTTCACATTGGCATCGGAATTGTTGCCTGCGACGCGCTGGATATTTTCCCGCATCGATTCCACGCGCGACTGGGACACGTCCAGCTCGTTCTTGAAGCTGCCCGTCAGCTGCTGCAATTCGCGGAACATCTGGTTGGTCACGTCCTGCTTCTCGGCCTTCATCGCAATCGCCTGCGGATGATCGGCGCCGAACTGCTGGATGATCGCCTGTTCGCGATCGTTGATGCCGATATAGCGCTTGCGCAGATCCTGCATCACGGTGTTGTCGGTGTCGCGGTTGGAGACGACCGCATTGTGCACGGCCGCTTCCGGCCCCTTTTCGATGATTGCCTTGTACTGATTGTAGCGGGCGGCGGCGGTTGCCGCATCAGCCTGAGCCACGATCAACTGGCTGTTCAAATCGGAGAGCTGCTGCGCTGACAGAAGTTCGCCGCGCGGGGAAATCAGCCCTTTGTCGCGCTTGAACTGTTCGACGGCAAGCGACGCCTGCTGCGAACGGGTATTCAGATCGTTCAGACGTTCCTGCAGCCAGATGCTGGCGCGTTCGGTAGCGTCGAAATTGGCGTTGAGCTGTTCCGTCAGATAGGATTCGGCATAGGTCCTGGTGATCTGCGCCGAGAGAAGCTTGTCCGGCGAGCGCACGGAAACAGCGATGACCGAGCTGCGACCGACGCGTTCGACGGTCAGCCACTGCTGGATGATCGCGGCGGCCTTTTCACGGCGACCTGCTGCGATCTGCTCTTCGGTCAAGGCCGGAGCATCGGCGGAAAAGATCGATGTGACACCGCGCAGCATGCCCTTCACAAGATCGACAGGCGACTTTGGGGGGGCGACGATCAAGGCATTCTGGTCGAGCTTCGCCTTGTCAACGACGCTGAGTGCCAGTTCCTTCGACTTCAGGATTTCCACAGCACTGGACATGCGGTTGTCGAGCATCTGCGCGGACTGATTGTCCGACGCGTTTTCTTCCGCGTAACGGGACAGATTGTCGTCCATGAGAATATTCGTCATCGACGTATACATCGGCTGGGCAAAAACCAGATAAAGCCCGGCCAGAACGACCATTGCAGCAACGCAGGCACCGATCACACCCAACCGGCGCATGGCCGCAGACCACAGCTTGTCGAGGTCGATGAACGTGTCGTGGTCTTTCGGTTCCGGGGGAAATATAGTCATCGGTCGAAAGTTTGCCTGATCCATTGTGTCATCCGCTCTGGGGAAAATAGTGCAGGAAAGGCGAATGTCTCGCCTTTCCCATAATCATTATGCGTCAAGCCGCGCGTACCTTGGTCGCATGCGCATCCAGCAGTTCCTGGATCGTTACTGCCAGATCGCCGCTCATGTCGGCACGCATCATCGCGAAGGCGACGTTTGCCTCGATGAAGCCGCGCTTGGATCCGCAGTCGAATGTACGTCCCTGGTAAGGATGCGCATGGAACGGCTGAACCTTCAACAGTTTCTGCATGCTGTCGGTCAGCTGGATCTCGTTGCCGGCGCCGCGCTCCTGGCTTTCGAGAAGCTCGAAGATCTGCGGCTGCAGAATATAACGACCATTAAGGTAATAGTTCGACGGCGCATCGGCCGGCTTCGGCTTTTCCACCATGCCGGTGACCTGGAAACCATGGCGAACGTCCTGACCGATGGCCACCACGCCATAGCTCGACGTCTCTTCCGGCGCGCACTGCTCGACCGCAAACACGTTACCGCCGACTTCCTCGTAAAGGTCCATCAGGCCGGACATGCAGCCACGAGCACCATAGGAAACCATGTCGGGCAGAAGCAGCGCGAACGGTTCGTCGCCGACCAACTCACGGGCGCACCAGACCGCGTGGCCGAGACCGAGCGGCACCTGCTGGCGCGTATAGCTGACGGTACCGGCGAGCGGCAGCATCTTTTCCAACTGCGCGACCTGCACGGTCTTGCCTGAGCGGGTGAGGCTGGCGATCAGTTCGGGATTGCTGTCGAAATAGTCTTCAATGGCAGTCTTGTTGCGGCTGGTGACGAAAATGATGTTTTCGATGCCCGCCTGCATGGCTTCATCAACGGCATATTGCACGACCGGACGGTCGACGATCGTCAGCATTTCCTTCGGCATGGCCTTCGTCGCGGGCAGGAAGCGGGTTCCGTTGCCTGCGACAGGGATAACTGCCTTACGAACTGGTCTTTTCAAGTTCATTCCTAGTCCTTTCCAGGGGGCATACACGCCCGATTGATCGGATTTCAGTTGACACCGGCCGCCTTGGCGAACCGGCGCATGCGAACAGCGATAGGCATACGGAAGTGTTTTAACGCTCCCGGGGCTTTCAACGCGGTTTTGAGGAACCCACCGAGCGACTTGGCCTTGACCTCGTCGACGAGGGTGAGAAACGAGCGGGCTTCGATGATGCTGTGCGTACGGCGACGCTGCGCCGCCATCTCGGCCGGGCCGAGGGAGAAGCGCGCCATGAACCGGCGGTCGCCTTCCAGCATGTCATCAAGGTGCTGATGCTTGAGCACGCGGGAGATGGACCCCTGCATGAGATAATAGACATAACCCGGATTGGGATCGACCGCGCAGCGCGCGCCGCTTGCCAGAACCGAGGCGAACAGGATGTAATCCTCGCCGATCTTCAGGGCATCATCGAACCAGAGATCGTTCTTCGCCAGGAATTCTCGGTCGAAAACCGGCTTCATGTAGCCGTAGTTGAAGGTCGTCTTGAAGATCAGGTTGGAATCGATGAATTCCGCGAGCGCGATCTCGCGCTTCTCCTGCAGAAAACGCTTGTCGAACATCGTCTTCGCAGGTCCGCCCTCCATCGGCACGACATCGACATTGTCGACGACGATCTGCGCGTCGAGCGTCCTTGCCCGTTGCAGCATCGAAAGCGAACGTTCCGGATAAACGGCATCGTCGGAATCGAGCGTTGCAACGAAGCGGCCGGTCGCAGCCGCGATACCGGTATTGCGCGCCCTGCCCGGCCCGCCATTTTGCGGCTGGCGGATCAGTCGCACGCGCGGATCGGTGTAGGTTTCCGCGAGAGCCACAGTTCCGTCGGTCGAACAGTCGTCAACGACGATCACCTCGACGGTAACGCCGAGCTGAGCCAGAGCGCTGTCGATTGCACGCGCGAGCGTCTCTTCCGCATTATAGGCGGCAATGATGAAGCTGATATCGGGTATCCCGCTATCCATGTTCACGCAGCCTCCGGGGCGCCGTATTGGCGGATTTCACGAACGCCGAGCATGCCCATCACGGCGCCGACATGCAGCGCGCCACGTAGCGCATAACGGTTGCGCCTCACTGGCATAAGCGTGAAGGCGGCGGCGACCGCACCACAATAACCGGCCTTTGTGGCAGCGATGAGAGCCTTGGGAAAACGCTTCACACCACCGCTCTTCGCCGCAACGATCCGGCCATGGGTCTGGCCGGATCGGAAACGACGCTTGGCAAGCCACAGGAAGCTGGCGCGACTTGCCGGCACCGGCTCCAGCACCAAGGCATCCTCGGCGAATTCGATCCGTCCGCCGCTTTCCGTCAGCTGCGAGAAGAAATGCGTGTCCTCGCCACCGCTCTGGCCGAGCGCCAGCGCGAAACGGCGGCCGGCAACGAGCGGCGAACGCATGTCGAGCAGCGTATTGCAGGTGTAACCGGTGATGATCCGGCCCTCGACCCAGACCGGCATGGTCGAGTGGAAATCGCCATTGCGCATCCAGGCGGCGCTGTCATCGCCATAAAGCGCGCGCACCGGGCCGAGTACGGCTTCCGCACCCGTCTGGCGTGCCTTTTCATAGAGAGCTGCCAACCATTCCGGCGTCGCCGTTTCGTCGTCGTCGATGAAGGCAAGAAAATCCGCATCAGCCGAGGTGAGGCAGGCATTGCGGGCAATCGAGATATTCGACTTCGGGCAATGGACATAGAGGATCGGGAACGGAGACTGCGCGCGAACACTCTCCACCAGATCGCTCGCACTGGGAACCGCATCATTGTCCGCCACGATCAGGCGCAACGAAACGCCCGCCGGAACGGTCAGCTTGAACAGCGATTCCAGCGTATCCCTCAGCGCCGGGCGCCGATAGGTGCAGATGCCGATGTCGATTTTTGCCACGGTGAGATCAGCCGTCATGCGACCTTCTTTCGTCGAATACGAAGCAGTTCCATCCAGAACCCGGCCGACCAGGCGAGGTGCATGATCATTGCGGGGATGGTGGCCAAGAGTGCGATCATGTTGCGCTGGCCGATCGCCATATAGGCACCGTAGGCGATGCAGGCGATCATCCAGACGGCAACCGGAACGGCCGCCCACCAATAGAGCAAGGCCAGAACCGCACCGGCAACCACGGGTGCGACCGCAAGCGGGATCGCCTGGCGGATCTTCGGGATGGAGCGATGCTTCAGAAGGTTCTTCGCCCGGCCACGGCCATAACCGAGATACTGGCGAAACAGCGCCGAGGCACTGGAGCGCGGATAATAGGTCATGAAAGTCTCGCCCGTCATCCAGATGCGGAAACCGGCGCTGCGAAGCCGGAAGTCCAGCTCGGCATCTTCGTTATGGCTGAAACTTTCATCGTAACCGCCGACCTGACGGTAAGCGGCGATCCGCATCAGCGCATGGTGGCCATGATCGACCCACTCACCGCCGCCGCCGGCACGGTGCTTGGAACCGCCATTGCCGAGCTTTGAATTCTGCGCGATGGCCGCTGCCTGCTGGAAAGCGCCGAAGCCGACCGTTTCCATGCCGACCACAACCGAATCCGCCTGATGCACGACCGCGTCCTCGATCAGCGCCTGGCAGTAATTGTCCGGATAATCCCCATGCGCATCGATGCGAATGAGATAATCGCGCCCGTCACCATAGGTCTGGATCGCGAGGTTAATCGCAGCGCTCTGGATGCGCTTGGGATTGTCGAGAAGCACGAGATCCGGGATTTCCCCGATCATGCGACGAACGATATCCGGCGTGCCGTCGCGGCTGCCGCCATCGGCTACGACAATCAGCATGTCGGTCTCGCCCCGCTGAAGCGAGAACTTGCGCAACAGCGCCTCGATCGTCTTGGCCTCGTTAAGGCATGGGATGACGAGAAGGACACGCGGATTGGCCGGGATTTCAGAAGGTTGGTTCGACATGTCGGAACCGGAAACGCTACTCACTACCATATTCCACCTCACGACTGCATGGTTGACGCAGCCTGCATTTCAGCAGGAGAGCGTAAATCGGGTTTTAACGATGCGAGCTTTCCAACCAGCGCCCGGCAATCGGCCGGGCCGGTGATCCATTGTCCGCGCTCGATGGCGGCGATGCGGGCAAATTGCTCAGCGTAAATTTCGGGTGTCATCTGAGAGAACATCGCTTCCAGTGCATCAGGCGTGGCGGCATCGATCGTCACGCCGATCTCGCGGCGGGCCAGAAAGCGGCCCGTCTCGGTCGACTTGAGTGCAATCGGCACCGCGCCATAGAGGCCACCTTCGTAAAGGCGGTTCGGCAGCAGCCATTCGGAATTTTGGCCCTCTTCGAAGAAATCAATCGCCCAGTTGAATTGCACCTCGTCATAGATGCGGGCGAGATCCTCCGGGTTCTGGTAGGAACCGTGAAAAGCGACATGTGGCGCGTCAGCGACGATCCGGTCGAAATCGGCAAATTCGCTATAGGCCGGGCGGCCGCGCAGCACGATCTCGACCTTGCCATCCATGCGGCGGGCGAAATCTGTCAGGATCGCAAGCGACTTGGCGCAGCGGATCGCTCCGAACCAGCCGATCCGCCATGGCTCGCCGGCTTTCGGCGCGCGCGGCACCGGCTGAAGCGGCAGACTATCCGGATCGAGTGCAAGAACCTTGTTTTCCAGGAGCAGTACCGGCAGCGAAAGCCCGGAGCGCGGCTGGAAGAAGTTTTCGACAAAGGCAGGCGAGCTGGTGATCAAAAGCTGCGCGCGGCGGCCGAAATGACGCTGGAATGCCCGCACCAGACGTCCCTTCCAGCCTTCGTCGAGCAACAGGCGATGGATATCGAGGCATTCGTAGACGATCGGCAGATTGCGATCGAACAGACGCGCCGCCTGGCCCGCCAGCGCCAGCGTCTCAAGATTGCGGGCAATGATCACGTCGGGGCGGTCGATAGCGGCAAGCCTGCCCTTCAGCCCAGCGCTCGCCTTGACGATCGCACCGATCCGCTGCGCAAACTTTCCGTCGGAGGTCTCGCCCAGCACGATGGTGCGCACGCCCGGCTCACCCTCAAGCAGGTTGCGTCCTCTGGTAAAGCCCGCAACCGTCACGTCTGCTCCCCCGGCCTTCAGGGTGAGCACACGCCGCCTGATGGCCGCATCGGCCAGATCATGGGCGAGATAGAGAACGTTTATGCTCAAACGGGCATGCTCCTGTGCTGAAAAACTCAACGCAATATGACAAGCGAAGAAATGGCTGCGGTCAGGCTCAATCGAGATTGCAGGCGACGGATTCAGGGAACTGGCACGCGTCTCCCTGGGCGGTGAAGGAAACCCGGTCGATCACCATGGAGGACTGCCCCTGATAGGAGAAGCGGCCCATCCAGTCCTTCAGCGTGTCGGTACCCCACAGGCTGAGCATGATCTTCTGGTCATTGGTCGGTATTTTCGAAGGATCGGTCACTTCATGAACGAGCTTGCCGTTGACGAAATAGCGCAGCCGATCCTTTTCCCAGACGAAGGCGTAATCGTTGAAACCCTGATCGGCGCCGCCGGCAACCGGAATGAGCTTCTCGTTACCGCCCTTGCCGTTGATATACTGGTTGACCTGAACCTGATTGGTGTTCTTGCCGAGCACCTCGAAGTCGATCTCGTCCCACGGCTTCTTGTCGGTCGGGCCGATATAGGTGAAAAAGGCCGAGTTGAGGCCGGAACCGGTCGCCGCCTTCATCCGCACCTCATAGGTGCCGTAAAGGTAACGCGACTTGGTCTGCACTTCACCGCAGAGAAACTTGCGGTCCTTCGACTGGCCTTCCGAAAAATTCAGCGTCAGCGCGCCGCCCGCCGTATCGATCTGCTTCTTCGACCAGGTGCAGTTCTGGTGCGAGCCGTTGGCCCAGCCATCCGCGACATACCAGAAGGACCGGTCGAAACTGTCGAAATTCTCGACGAACGACTTGTTGTTCAACGTACCCTGCGCCGCAGCCGGCATGGTGGCGGACAGAAAGGAAAGGCCCAGAGTGGAGATGGCGGCCGCGATTTTGATGGCGATGGTCGTCATTGTTTCACCTGCGCTGTTGTGACAGTTTCGGTTCCATCGGGTGCGAAGACCCGACGGGACGGCTCGAAGTCGCTTTCGCGAGTTTTTCCCTGCGCCCGCGGCTGCCGGTCAGGATCTGATAAACGGGCGACGCAATCCGCATCATGACGGCGTTGCTGATCACCAAGATGACAAGCGAGACGACAACCGAGCCGAAATAGAAAAGCGGATAGGCTTCCGCCGTTCCGACGCGGTTCCACACCATCCACAACGCCACGAGAACCGGATAATGGGCGCAGAACACCCAGAAGCTGAGGCTGCCGGTCGAAGCCAGCCGCCTGCCCAGCCGTGTCTCGATCGCAATCGCCGAGATCATCCAGAAACCGAAGGCGCCGATGATCGACAGCACGTTGCGCGCAAGATCGACGCCCCGGGGATAAGCGGGCTGGCTCAGATAGATCGCCAGTGACAGGACGAAGGCCGCGGCGAGCGTTGCGATCGAACCCGGCCATGCGAAACGGTCCAGCGCCTTCAGGTCGGCGGCACGCAAGCCCAGATACATGCCGAGCGCGAAGCTGAACAGGATCGAGCGCTTGACGACGATGGCAAAGCTCAGGTCCGGAATGACGGCAAGAACGAAAAGCACTGCAAGCACCGGGATTGCCGCGTGACGCAGCATGAACAGCAGGATCGGCGACAACAGGATGCAGACGAACAGATCGCGCAGGAAATACAGCGGCACATTGGCCGGCATGCCTTCGAGCGCAAACGCATAGGTCAGCATCTCACGCACCGATGCCGTGATATCGGGAAAATAACCGACACCGATGCCGGCGCGCTGCAGGCCGAGGATCGCCACGAACAGGCACAGGTTCCAGATCAGGAAGGGCAGAAGCACCGTCATCGTCTTGGAACGAACCACCTTGCCGTAGTCGAAGGATGCCGCGCCTTTGCGCAGCAGAAGATAACCCGAAATCATGCTGAGGCACGGGACGCCGATGCGGAACAGGCTGTCGCCAAGGAAAACACTCAGCCAGTTGAACCAACCGGTCTGGGCAATCACCACATCGGATGCCGGATCGTGAGGCACATGCACGAAGACAATGCCGCAGATCAGCAGGATACGCATCAAATTGATACGCAAGGATATGTTCTGATCAACAGTCAAACCAGTCACCCCTTTTGAGCAGTGCCTCCCGTCACCGCCATTTCAATCAGAGCAGACTTGAGCCCGCGTGAGTGAGAAGCATCACGTGAAGTTTCGGGTAAAATGTGGCAGCGCAGCAAATTTGGCAGGTGCGAAATCTAGCAGTGGTAACTATTCGGCGCTCAGTCATTGGCTTTTGTCAGGCCGGAAGCACTGGTACATAGGGGCTTTGCAGGCCAAACTAATATAAGAATGCTGCAGTGCAGCGAGACTCAAAATTAAAAAAACAATCACGTTTTCTCGCGTGATCGTGCATTGCACGTGAGAAGACCACGTCAACAATGGCGAATTGAGGCAAAAATATGGCAAACATGAGGCGAAATCGGTGATTTGCCCGAATCGCCGGAAACCGTTTGCCGGCAGGTGTCCACCCGCTATCGGGCGCCGATTGCGACAAAAAAAGCGGCCGGACGTTTTATCGCCCGGCCGCCTTGGCTGGATTTTTAGGATTTCATTTACCCTTGCGGGCGAGACACCTTGTCAGATGGTTGTCGCGCGGCTGAGAGCCGTGCGCTTATCCAGAACGTCCAGCGCCTCGTCGATATTCGCCACCAGCGCCGCCCGGTCGCCATTGGCGGTCTGCCAGGCGTCGATGAAGGTGCTGGTCTTGCCGTAGCTGTTGTCGAGCACGCAATGATCGGCATCGAGAAGCAGGCTCATGATATGACCGTGCATTCGGTCGGTAATGACCTGCCGTGCGGAACTCAACAGCCGCACGCCGCGGTCAAAACGCTGCTGCGCCCGCTCGCGATAGGCGAGTTCCGTCATCTTCGCTCGCCCGCCGACATCGCCGCGCAACAGGCCCTTGATGATGGCAGCACGCTTGGTGCGCTTCTGGAAATCGGCTTCCTCGTGTTCCGGCCAATCCGCCACGATCACATTTGGGCGTGCGATGGCGCGGGACTTATCATGTGCCGCGCCGACTTCCTGGTCCGCCCTAAGGTTAAGGAGCAAGTCATGGTTCGGCGCAAGGCGCTTCACGGGACCGATCCAGAAGGCCATGTCCGGGCAAAGCCGGACTTCGCACTGGAACCACTTCTTTGCGAACTCAAAGCTCTTCTTGTCGCGCACCAGGAGCTTGTAATTGCCGTGCTTCTCGATCGCGCGTGCCGTGCTGTCGACGTTTTCCTGGTTCTTGAAATGGATCGTCTGCGGCATCTGGATAACCGGACGGCCCTGGTATTTCCCCAGTATATGTTCGCGAAACTCGCGGAAACCCGGCCAGATATCGCCGAAATTGCCGCCGCCATGCAGCAGGATCTGGCCGTCGCCGATCGCAGCCAGCATCCGCTCGTCGCTATGGGTCGGGATTTCGCTGACAAAGCTTGGCTTCGACTTTACCCGGTCGAAATAGGCCAGTTCCCCGAGCCAGATGGCGCTGTCACCGATATTGTAATGGTTCGGAAAATCCAGAAGCGCGTAACGCCCGGACAGATCGACCAGATCGGCGAGGTTGTCGTGAATTACACCCTGAAGCCTCTTGATGGTGGCAGCACTTGTTTCCTGCATGGGATCTCCTTGGACGTACGGTCTCATTTCCAATTGGGTCTACTTTTGCGCCAGCAGGCGGAAGCGTGCCGGCAGCATCGACATGATCATGGCGAGATAGGGCCGGATCATCTTAAAGGCGAAAATCAGCATGAATGCGGCATAGATGGCGCCGCCCAGCGCAATGCAAAGCCCGGTGCCAAGCCATGCGGGTGTTACCGCCGCAAGGATGAACGGCTTGGCGAACCAGACGCAGACGGCCATGACCAGCGAACCGATGAATGGCATCGAAATCGCCTTCAGCGTTCCCAGTGAATCGATATGGGCAAAGCGCTTCAGCACATATTGCTGGTAGGGCATGGTGAGCCACGCCCGTAGCGCATATCCGGCAGCAACCGCGATGATGCCATAGGGCACCAGCAGCCACGTCAGAATAACCGTCATCGCAAGCTGCAGCGCCGCCACTGACAAGATGCTCTGCGCCTTATTGACGGCCGCAAGCGCCGAGGAGGCAAACACGTTCATCACGAAGGGCACGGCCATCATGACGAGCACGGTCGCGACATCGCCGGCATTGCCCCATTTGTCGCCGAACAGGAAGAGGATCAGCTGATCCGACAGCGCACCAAAGCCGAGTAGCAACGGGAAGGTTCCAAGCGCTGCCAGACCGACGATGCGGTTATAGGCGTTGCGGAAGCTGACCGGATCGTTCTGCAGCTTCGACAGCGTCACCAGCGCGACACTGCCGATCGGCGACAGCACGGCCTGCGAGATCAGCTCGATCAGCCGCCAGGCGATCCTGTAACGCCCGACTTCCGTCGGTCCGAACCATCGCGAAATAAAGATATCCTGCACGCGGGCAAGCATCATCCAGAGAATTTGGCTGACCACGAGGCTGACGCTGAACAGGAAGATCGAGCGGAAGATAGCGAAGTTGAAGCGCAGCTTCGGGATCCACCGATAGGACAACCAGCCCAGAACGACGAGCACGATGCCATTGACTGCGGTCTGCGCCACCAGCGACCAGACGCCCCAACCGAGAAACGCCGCGGCCACCGCCGTAAGACCAGACAGAAGGCTCGCGGCAATGCTCTGGGCGGCAAGGCTTTTGTGGCCGAAATCGCGCGCCAGTCGGGCATTATGGATGACGGCGAGCGATGACAGAGGCAGGAAAAGCGCCAGCCATTTGAGGATTGCCGCGACATTCGGATCGCGGACGAATTCACCATAGGCGGGTGCCGCAAAAAAGATGACAACTCCGACCGAGACGCTGAAAGCAACCGAGGCCCAGAAGGCGGTATCGGCCAGCTCTTCGTCCAGTTCGAGCTGACGGGTGACGGCATCGCCAAGCCCGGCATAGGCAAGCACCCGGCCGATTTCGACGAACAGGCTGGCAAGCGCAAACGTGCCGAAATCCGCAGGCCCGAGAATACGGGCCAGGATAACGAAGATGATGAAGGTCGCGACCGTGCTCCACCCGACGCGCACGATCGACCACAGGATCGATGTCGCGGTTTTCTTTTTCAGGTCGCCACTGTCGACGGCTTGAGCATCCATGAACATTCCAATCGATTAGAAGGCGGCGCAAACCGCCCCATATGCGTCTTGGCCCGCATGGCGTGGACCGTTTCCGAAAATGTCCGGATGTTTTAAGAGGTCTGGCCCGCCCGGCCGCTGCGCCAATAGGCCCAGAGTCCGGCAAAATTCTGCTTCACCGTGTTCCGATAGGTCAGCCCCAGCGCGCTATCGAGGTTCTTGCCGCCGAAATATTCCTTCAGCGCCTGGCGCACGTCCCAGCGGAACATACCGCGCATGTTGGAATCCCGCACGAACATGTATTTGGCGTAAAGCGCGCCATTGCCATAGGAATAACCGTCGAACAGCCGCTGAACTTGGCTCATGCTGCGTCGGCCATGGAAATGCTTGACCACGAGGGTCGGAACATATTCCACGCTGAAACCTTCACGGAAAGCCCGGTGGATGTAATCCGTATCCTCGCCGGAGCGGAACGTGGCGCCAGCGCCGAAGCGCACGTCGAATACACCGACCTTGTCCGCCAGCGCCTTCGGAAAAGCCATGTTGCAGCCGTGGATAAAGCCGCCCGGATGATTGTAGATGTTGAGGACCGCGTGTTCCGTGTCCGTCTTGATCGTGATCGGCAGATCGCGCTCGTCGCCCAGGTCGATGCGGCCGCCACGCATGACGGGGGCGGTGTCATTGGCGAACAGAGCGGCGATGGTGGTGAAATAATCCGGCGAGACTTCGCAGTCGTCATCGGTAAAGGCAAGGATGCGCCCGCGCGCGTTCTCGATCCCGGTGTTGCGGGCATGCGACAAGCCCGGACGGCTTTCGAAGATTAGCGTCGTTTTGATCGGAGCGGTCTCGCTCCACCTGGCGACGACCTCGGAAGTTGCATCGGTCGAACCATTGTCGACGAAGATGAACTCGAGCTTGAGGTCGCGCGCTTGCAGCGCGGCATGGGAGATGGCCTGCAGGCAGCTATCGAGCCCGAAGGCGCGATTACGCGAAGAAATGATGAGGCTAATATCGACAACCTCGAACGTCATCCTGTTCCCTTCAACCGTTAAGCGAATAAAGCGGCTTGCCGCCACTTCGTCACCAAGAGACTTTTTGCACTGCAACAAACCACGAAAGCAATCAGGAGTGCAATTGGGGTATTTTCATGATTGCTGCTCACAGATAGGGCAGCTTTCGTACCGGAACATTGCCAGCGCCAGATATTTTGCATACCCGCCTTTCTTGTCGGAAAAATGATAATCGGTCGCTTCAATCCACTGTTTTTAGGTAAAAACAGGCGATTTTGCTCATCTGAGCCTGCTGCGCCGTCACGCGAAAACAGCACGAAATTCACCCTTTCGCCGTATTCACCCTTCTAAAATTGGTGCAGTGCCCAAGATTAGGATCGCGTCTCTGCGCTTGCGCAACCACGACACCAACATGGCGTTTGCGACATCTGTCGCATCGACGGAAGCGCGAATCGCCAAGCCGAGAATGGCGTCGGACTGCAAGAATTGGGTCCGCGCCCTCATCATTTGGAAAGGTCCGCTGATCGTAAAACTGCGTCTGTTCAGGCCTGCTTGACCGTTCGTGGGCCACCCGCTGTAGCCGCCCAGGCTGCCAGCTTCGACAGATAGACCTGCGTCCGCAAGGGCGCAGATGCTTTCACCGCCATCCCTGTGTTCCGCAACGGGCAACAGCCCGGCCCCGGCCTTGTGATACGCGCCCTCTCCTCTCTCCAAGAAAGATGGACAGCCACCCAAGCTCACGTTCCAGAACTGCTAAGGAATTCAAAACATGGCTAGTTTTACTGTTGTCATTCCGTTCTACCAACGGAAAAAAGGAATTCTGTCCCGCGCGCTGAAATCGATATTCGCGCAAAGTTTCAAGGATTTCGACATCGTCATCGTCGATGACCAGTCGCCCCTCTCCGCTGAAACGGAATTGCGCGACAGCCCCGCCGAATGGAAGGCGAAGATCCGCGTCATCCGCCAGGAAAACGGCGGACCGGGTGCAGCCCGCAATACCGGCCTGGACAATGTTCCGCCAGAAACACGCTTCGTCGCCCTGCTTGATTCCGACGACCTATGGCGCACCGACCACCTGAAGAACGCCCATGACTTCATGACCCGCTTCGAGGCCGAGTGCTATTTCGCCTCGATGCAGGAAAGCGAGGAATTCTATTACCATTTCGGCATGGCCAAGCTGGCGGAGACGGAGGAAGGCAAGACGCTGGTCGAAGATCCGCTCGTGCTGGAGATCCCCGAACTTGCCAGCGTCATGCTCAAGGACTGGGCCTTCCTGCACCTGAGCTGCATGGTGATCGGGCGGCCGCTGTTTGAAACGATAAGGTTTGATCCGGCGCTGCGGCTTGCCGCCGAGGACGTGCTGTTCTTCGCCGATTGCATCCTGAATTCCAAGCGAACCGTCCTGTGCGACGCGCCCGGCGCTGCCCGTGGCATGGGCGTCAACATCTTCCATGGCATCGACAACCAGTCGCCGGAATTCCTGCAGCAGCAGTTCAACACGCTGGTGGCGCTCGATACGCTCGAAACGCGTTTCGAGGACAGGCCGGAGGATGTCGCGTCGATCACCTCCTACAAAAACATCGCAAGACGACAGGCGCTCTGGAGTCAGGCTGGACGGCTGAAGCGCCGTCAGTCGCCCGATTTCGGAATGCTGGCACGCTGGGTCATGCGCGACCCGGCCATTCTTGGCGCAGCCGTCAAGCTTGGCGCAGGCAAGCTCGATCGCGGGCGCGGATAATCCTGCCTGCGACAACGGACACTGTTTGGCGACGAAAACGACAGGGCGGATGACAACTCATCCGCCTTATGCCCTTTTGGTATCAGCCCTGCCCTGCTACCGGCACGCCGGCCAGCAGATAGCGCGGGGTCGTCGGCAATGACGCCGCCGACGTGTTGTTGCGCCGAAGCGCATCGTACTTATCGAAGAAAATGCCGGTGACCACAGGCACAAGGGCATCCGGACGCGACAGGATATGCCTGATCGCACCGCCCTTGCCCGATTGCCGTTTCACATCGAGAAACTCGCGCAATTCATACCGCGCCTTGATGTGGTCGCGGTGATGGGTAATCACCGAACGCGCATCAGGAGACAGTTGCATGGCGGCAAGCACGGCGTTGTCGGCCTCATAAAGCCGCCTCAGGTCCTCGGTGCGATGACGGCTGCTGAGAGAATCGCCGCGCACCACGGCACCGTACCCGCAATGTTCGATCACCTTGTAACGGGCACCGAGCGCAAGCGCCCGCACATAGAAATCGTAATCCTCTCCGAGCCGCAGCCCCTCGTCGTAGGTTAGGCCGTTTGCGACGATGAAGGATCGGCGCATGACCGGCTTCAGGAAACCGGTCTCGCCGCGCGGTTTGCCACGCTGCGAAATATTGCCCTCGACAAACTGTACGAGCGAAAGCTCTCGCGACCGCGACTGAAACTGCGCTGGTGCAGAAAGGGCAGCCGGATCGGCGACGAAGGCGATGTTGTCGGCGATAAAATCCCATCCGCTCTCTTCAAGCATCGGAGCGAACCGGCCTGGAAAGAAAAAATCGTCTGCGTCAAGAATTGCGATCAGCGGCGCGCTCGACTGCGCGATCGCCGCATTTCTGGCCGCCGAAGGTCCTTGGTTCTTCTCGAAGGAAATGATCTTCAGGCGACCACTTCCATCATTCGCCGCAAGTGCCGCCTGATCCGTTCCGTCGCTGGAGCCATCATCGACGACGACGACTTCGGATACGGCAGCCTCGCGAAGCGCAGAAGCCACTGCCAGACCGATCGTATCGGATGCGTTCTTGGCTGCGATGATTACACAGATCGTTTCATCAACGGCTTGCGCCATAAGCTTCTCCATCGTCCGTTTCACCGCTCATTGGTGCAGACTTATGAACTTAGGAAAATGGCAGCGATGTGAAAGGGCTAATTTTAGGGGCCAGAATTGCCCGTCAAAGGCTCAATGATCCTGAATGTGAACCCGAGCTGGCGCTTCGGCTGTCAGGCTGTCGCGGACGCCTGCCTCTGCTCTCGACTTTGCCTTGAGGCCATCACTCGACCGGTCGGCATCCATCTGCGCCTTCTCCCGACGCACCATGTAAACGATTCCGATGAAATAACCGATCTGAAGTATTAGCGCGCAGAAGATAGTCTCGATTAGCGCCGTCCAGAAGGAACCTGACATGACGTAAGCGGCAATAGCAAACACGGCGAGTGTGCCCAACATGCTCACGAATACACGCGGTGCGTACATCATCATTCCTCCCGAGGGACTTTTCTTATGAATTTTTAAATTTCATCAGTCCTCTCACATGCCCTTTACATTACTGTGCAGTGAGAGAGTTTTCAAGATTTTCGCCGGCTCATAAATTTTGGCCAGTGAATCTTTCGTAAGGTTCCGTCATCGCCCGCTAGGTGCCTTTCAAACGGTTCAACACCCTGTTACCACATATCTCCACCACACTTTCGCCACAATTAAGCCTGATTTGGCGCCTCTTGGAACAAATAGACGCCGCCGGGTGCCGAGCGCCCGCGATATCCGTTCACTTATTGTTACAAAGGTCACAAGGCGCCATCATGCGCCTTTTTGCGCCGCACCATTGTATTGCAGTGCAGCAGGCCTAGGCCTTTGGTCCTAAGGGCAAGCTACTTAGGGCCTGAACCTCAAGAAGCGGTGAATGATCAGACCGCGTAAAATCACTGGTAATACATCCGGATCAAGTTTCGATTACGATTAATAGTCGACATCGATTCAATTTTACAAGCTTGCGGTAGTATTTGTGTAAGCCTTTATATTTACGATCACGACCTGCAGCTGTGACAATCTCTCGCCTTTTGGCCTCCCACCGGCCCTTCCCGTCACATCGCAGAAATTTTTGTCTGGCATCAAATTACGAACACAGACTTATTATCACATACCAGCTCAATGAAGCGCCGCTTAAGGCACCGACTATCGCCAAACCTAAATGGAGCCCCCTCTATGAAGTCAGCGACACGTTCGGCAGATACGCCGCTATCAGACCTGGACCATGCCGCCATGACACTCCCGATCGGCGGCCTGGCCAAAAGAACGTTTGACGTAACCGCAGCAGGCATGGCTCTGATCGTTTTCAGCCCGCTGTTTTTGATGATCATGGCTTTGGTAAAGCTGACCGACAAAGGCCCCGCCTTTTACGGACACAGCCGCATCGGCCACAGGGGCCGTGTGTTCAAATGCCTGAAGTTCCGCACCATGGCGGTGAATGGCGATGAACTGCTTCGGAAGCATCTTCGGGAAAACCCCGAGGCTGCGGAAGAATGGCGCCAGACCCGCAAACTCAAGGACGACCCGCGCGTCACGGCCGTTGGTCGTGTCCTGCGTAAGCTCAGCCTTGACGAACTGCCGCAGCTCCTCAACATCGTCCGCGGTGAGATGAGTGTCGTCGGTCCGCGTCCGGTCGTCGACGACGAGCTGAAGGTTTATGACAGCTCTGCCGTCTATTACCTGCAGACCCGCCCCGGCCTGACCGGCCTATGGCAGATCAGCGGACGCAATGACGTGTCTTACGAGACCCGCATCGCATTCGATACGCAGTATGTGCAGAACTGGTCGCTGATAAAGGACGTCTCGATCATCTTGAAGACGATCCCTGCCGTCTGCATGGCCCGCGGTAGCTACTGACGGGCATCATAGCCGCACCGCGCGTTATCCGCCGGTGCGGAAATCACCACGAAATACGAAATGCAATAAACCAAGGAGATCTGATGGGTATCCGAATGGTCTTTCCGCGACGCATCCCGACGCTGGCAATAGCGGCGGGAACATTTGTTTTGTCGCTGACCACATCAGCAGGCGCGCAGACTTCTGCCCAGCCTCAGTCCCAGACACCCCAGTCCCAAGCCCAACCTCAGGCCGCAGCTGCGGCCCAGCCTGCGACAAAGACCAGCAAACCGGCGCAAGCGACGGCAACGGTCAGCGCAAAGAGCCAGGAGGGTGCCTATCGCCTTGGCGTGATGGACAAGCTTCGCATTCGCGTTGCGGAATGGCAGCCGGCAGACGGCAGCGTCCGCACCTGGGACGCCGTCAGCGGCGACTATGCGGTCGGCCCGTCCGGAGCACTATCGCTGCCCTTCATCGGTGATCTCGATGCCGCCGGCAAGACGACGGCAGAGGTCGGCAAGGCGATCGGCGAGAGGTTGCAGAGCGAATTCGCCCTGCGCAATCTCCCCTCGGCTTCCGTGGAAATCGCGGAATTCCGGCCGCTCTTCTTGGCGGGCGATGTCGATAAGCCGGGCGAATATCCCTATTCCCCTAATCTGACCGTTCTGAAAGCCGTCAGCCTTGCCGGCGGCCTCAAGCGCTCCGACGCAGGCCAGCGCTTTGCCCGAGACTTCATCCGGGCGCGCGGCGATGCACAGGTCAGTGATTCGGAACGCGGCCGTTTGATCGCCCGCAGGGCGCGCCTCATGGCTGAAATTGCCAATGCCAAGGAACTGGCCATGCCGCCGGAACTGAAGGATGTGCCGAACGCCAAGGAACTGATGGCGAGCGAAGCCTCGCTGATGAAGTCCCGGCGCGAGCGTTACGAACTTCAGCTGAAGGCGTTGGCCGACCTCAAAACCCTGCTTGATACCGAAGTCCAGTCTCTGGCGCAGAAATCGGGAACACAGCAGCGGCAGCTCGCGCTCTATAACGACGACCGCGATCGCATGGCCAAGCTCAGCGAACAGGGTCTTGCCACATCCAGCCGCCGTCTCTCGGCGGAAGAACGTGCAGCGGATCTCGAATCCAACATGCTCGATACGGATACGGCTTCGCTGCGCGCCAAGCAGGATATCAACAAGGCGAACCAGGACGAGATCAACCTTCGCAACGACTGGGATGCCCAGCGCGCCCAGGAACTGCAGGACACCGAGGCGCAGCTGGAAAAGCTCGGCCTTGAACTCTCGACCAGCCGCGAGCTGATGCAGGAAGCCCTGGCGCAGTCGGCCGAGGCCCTGAAGTTCGACCCGTCCAACAAGGACGCGACGATCAAATACGTCATCGTCCGGGATAATGGCGACGGTCCGAAACAGATCACCGTCGATGAAAACGCCATGCTGCGCCCCGGTGACGTGATCAAGGTATCATCAGACCTTCTGATGCAGTGATAGGTGGCGAATGAAAATCGCTCGGTCGATGTTGGTCGACCCTGACAGGAACCAGGTCTATGGGATAGCGGCAGTGGCGCTATCCTTCTTCGTCTTCGCCTATTCCAGCCTTTTCGGGCAGGTGTCGATCCTGGTCTATTACGGGCTCTGGTTTCCGCTGATCCTGGTTGATTACAAACGGGTGCTGGGCAACTATTTCAGATATTTCTGGATAATCGCCTTCCCGCTTCTCTGTTTCCTGTCAGCCTTCTGGTCGCCGGCGCCATCGGTGTCGTTGAGGACGGCAATCCAGCTGCTTACCCATCTGATCTGCGCCCTGATAGCAATGCGCACGATCAGCGTGCTGACGCTGACACGCGGTTCGATCGTCGGCACGGTCGTGGTCATGCTCTATTCGATCGTCTTCGGTCACTACAGCTATGATGCGATGGATGGCAGCTACAGCTTCGTCGGATCCTTCGCTTCCAAGAACCAGCTCGGGCTTTATGCCTCGCTCGGCATTGTTTTCTCAGTTCTCTACGCCATCGTCTTCCGGCGCCGGGATATATGGCTGGCTGGCGCCGGTGCCGCGGCACTTCTCTGCGCCTACTGCCTGATGGCGTCCCAATCGGCTACGTCCGTTATCACCACGGCGGGGCTGATTGCCGCCTGTATCGCCTATCTGCCATTCGGTCTTTTGGCACCAGGAAGCCGAAAGCTGCTCTTCGTCGGCATTCTCGTGATCGGCCTGGCGATCGTCGTGGCCGGCCTGCAAATGGGCGCAGTCGATGCGATCCTCGGTCTGTTCGGCAAGGATTCGACGCTGACGGGCAGAACCTATCTCTGGCAACAGGGTATCGAGGCGGCACATCTCAACCCGGTCCTCGGCATGGGTTATCAGGGTTTCTGGGTCCAGGGTTTTGCCAAGCCGGAACAGCTTTGGGACGAGTTTTTCATCGCCACCCGTACAGGCTTCCACTTCCACAACACCTATATCGAGGTGGCCGTGGAGAACGGCTTGGTCGGTCTTGCGCTGCTTGTCTTCATGTTGCTGCGAAACGTTTTCGGCCATCTGAGCGCCATGCTGAACCGGCACAATGATCCGTCATCCATCGTCCTGTTCGCCGTCAGCCTGTTGCTGCTGATGCGATCCTTCGTCGAGATCGACGTGATCTTCCCCTATCAGATCGGTTCTTTCCTGATGTTCTATGCCGCTGGAAAACTGACCCTCCGGCGGCCCGTGCCCCAGCTTCCGCAGCAGCGATACAGGCACCACCCGATCGCTGCCTGACCCATCAAAAGCAAACGGCCCGGAGCATAAGCCCCGGGCCGTTTTCATTTCAAGTCTTGGGAGACTTAGGCTGCCCTTGCGGCATCGAGCGGAATCTCGACATCGATCTCGAGGATCGAGACATTCTCGTCGCGATCGACCTTCACCGTGACACGGTCAGCGTCGAGCTGGACGTGCTTGGCGATGACGGCAAGGATTTCCTCGCGCAGGATCGCGGTCAGGTCGGAGCCGGTGGATGCCCGCTCGTGAGCCAGAAGAACCTGCAGGCGTTCCCGCGCAGCAGGCGCCGAGCGCCGAGGCGAACGGGTGAAAAGACGCAGTATGCTCATGCGGCCTTCCTTCCGAAGAGTTTTCCGAAGATGCCGCGCTTTTCGCCCGGCACCGTCACAGGTACGATTTCGCCGGCCAGACGGCGGGCAGCTTCAAAATAGGCCTGTGCCGGCGCACTGCGTGCATCCGACAGCGTGACCGGAGCACCGAGGTTCGATGCCTTCAGAACATCCGTGCTTTCCGGGATGATGCCGAGAAGCGGGATGGAGAGGATTTCCAGAACGTCGTCGACCTTCAGCATGTCGCCGCGTTCTGCACGGACGGAATCGTAGCGGGTCAGAAGCAGATGCTTTTCCATCCGCTCGCCGTTCTCAGCCTTGAGCGTCTTGGAATCGAGCATGCCGATGATGCGATCCGAATCGCGAACCGACGAGACTTCCGGGTTGGTGACGACGACGGCAACGTCGGCATGGCGCATGGCAAGCGTCGCGCCCTTTTCGATGCCGGCCGGGCTGTCGCAGATGACCCAGTCGAAATACTTCTTCAATTCGCCGATGACGCGCTCAACACCCTCTTCCGTCAGCGCATCCTTGTCGCGCGTCTGGGAGGCTGGCAGCAGGAACAGCGTGTCGAGCCGCTTGTCGCGGATCAGCGCCTGCGGCAGCTTTGCGTCGCCGTTGATGACGTTGACGAGGTCGTAGACCACGCGGCGCTCTGCACCCATCACGAGGTCGAGGTTGCGAAGCCCGACATCGAAATCGACGACGGCGACCTTTTCATTGCGCTGAGCCAGCGCTGCTCCGAGTGCGGCCGTCGATGTTGTCTTGCCAACCCCGCCCTTGCCGGACGTCACGACTATGACTTTCCCCATCCTGATCTCCTGTATTGAACCTTGTTCCGGTTCAGAAAAGTACGTCTGCCATGATCGTTTCGCCCTCGAGCGAAAGCTGCACGGCGTGCCCGCGAAGGCTTGAATCCATGTCTTCCGCCATCTTGTAGATACCGTCGATGGCGATCAGTTCCGCCTCTAGGCGGCGGCAGAAAATGCGTGCGTTGCTATTGCCGATCGACCCTGCCATCGCCCGGCCGCGCAGCGTGCCGTAGATGTGGATCGAACCGCCGGCGATAACCTCGGCACCCGATGCAACGGAGCCGACGATCGTGATGTCGCCTTCCGGAAAGATGATCGACTGGCCGGAACGGACCGGCTCGTCGATGGTGAGCGACTGCGGGATCGCCCGAACCTGCGGCGCTTCCTGGCGCTGCGGCGCCGGTGAGACAACCGCGGCGACATCCGCCTCGGCCTCCGCCTCGGTTTCCGGCTCCTGTGCCGTTACCTCGACGTCGGAAGCGGGCTTGCCGCCCTTCATCGCAGGTGGCATTTCGGGCGTGAGCTGCGACGGGCGCGCGCCCTCGATGCCCATGATCCGGACCTTGCGCGCGGCAAGGTCGTCGATCAGTTGTTTCAGCTCGGCCTTCTTGATCGAAAGCTCCGAGACGTCGAGGACGACGGGCCTGTCGAGAAAGAAACCGGCAGATCGGGCAGCCAGATCGTCGAGGCGTTCAAGCCATTGATCCAGCGGAAGATCCGGTGAAAGAACGACCGCCAGGAACGAACGGCCCTTGATGCGAATGGAGCGAGCGTCTGTTAGCACTTTGGTCATCTACGTTAATAAATCGTTGCCCGATGTCTACCGCTGACGTGGTTAACAAATGGTTAACGCGACCCGCCCAAATCTTAAGAAGCGGTAACCAACTCGGGTGAAACAGGGTCGCGACAGGTGATACGGAAGACCCTGAACCTGCAGCCTTGATCGAGGCTTATGCGAGTTTTCTTTTGCAAGCGACGAGCCGGGCACGCCTTGTTTCCGCATAGAAAAAAGTGGCGCGGGGCGAAACGAAAAGAGGCGAGCCATGAGCCCGCCTCCGGTAAATCATCGTTCTTGAGCTTAAACGGCCAAGCAGGCGAGAATCAGTCTTCCTTGATATGGCTGTGATGCTTGGTGTCGCGCATCTTCACATAGACCATAAGCGAGATGGCGATCATGATCGTCACATACCAGAAAAACCACTCTTCATGGCCGATCTGCTTGAACTTCAGCGCCACGAATTCAGCCGTGCCGCCGAAGATCGTGTTGGCGAGCGCGTAAGGCAGAGCGACGCCGAGCGCACGGATATGCGCCGGGAAAAGCTCGGCCTTCACCACAGCGTTGATCGACGTGTAGCCGGTCACGATCAGCAGGCCGACCAGCGATAGCAGGAACGCAGTGAACGCGTTCGTCGTGGCCGCAAGCGAGGTGAAGATGAGGTAGGTGAACAGCGTGCCGAGAACGCCGAAGCCAACCATCAGCGGTTTGCGCCCGATCTTGTCGGAAAGCGCGCCGGCTATCGGCTGGCAGAGCATAAAGACGAACAGGGCTGCCGTGGTGATCTCCGTCGCCGTCTCCTTGCTGAAGCCCGACGTGTTGACCAGGAACTTCTGCAGGTAGGTCGTATAGGCGTAGAAGGCGAGCGTACCGCCCGACGTCAGCGCGATGACGAGGAAGGCTTCCTTCGGGTAATGCCTAAACAGCGCCCAGCCGCCGGAAGCCTTTTTCGCATCCTTGTCGGCATTCTTGAACGACTGCGTCTCGACGAGGCCGCGGCGGATATAGAACACCACGATCGCCAGCAATCCGCCGATGAAGAACGGAATGCGCCAACCCCAGGACTGCAGCTGTTCTGCAGTGAGCAAAGCCTGCAGCACGAGCAGCACCGCAAGGGCTACAAGCTGACCGGAAATCAGCGTCACATACTGGAAGCTGGAGAAGAAACCGCGGCGGTTGCGACCGGCCATTTCGCTGAGATAGGTGGCGCTGGCGCCATATTCGCCGCCGACACTGATACCCTGGAGCAAACGCGCAAACACGAGGATCGCTGGCGCAGCAAGGCCGATAGACTCATAACCTGGTGCAATCGCGATCAGGAAGGAACCGAGACACATCAGCGTGACGGAAAGCGTCAGGCCGGCCTTGCGGCCCTTGCGGTCGGCATAGATGCCCATGAACCAGGCACCGATCGGCCGCATCAGGAAGCCCACGGCAAAGACGGCCGCAGCACTCAGCAGTTCCGCCGTCTGGTCGCCCGAGGGAAAGAAGATGGGAGCAAAATAGAGGGTGAAGGCGGAATAGACATACCAGTCGTACCATTCGACCAGATTGCCGGCAGAGCCGCCAATGATAGATTTCAGCCTGACCTTTTCGTCGATAGGCGACGAGGCCACGTCTTTTGCCAAGGTGTTATCCAAGAGCGCAGATCCATTTCTGAACAGCGCGGCGACGTAAGGGTGCCAGGGGGTGCCACGCATCGCAATCGCGGGCCGCGCCGGGTTGGGGTGTCCTGAAAGGACTTGGGTGTCCGACCGTGTTACGCCCGAAAGCCCGTCGAGGCCAGCCCTAATCGACCCGTCAATAAGACATATTATCGCAGTGCAGCATTTTTTCGCGAGCGAATGGCAGCAACGCCGCCATTCCCGATCTCACCTGCCTGTTTGACGTCAGGACTTGGGGTTGATGTTTTCGAAATGAAGCAGAAGGCCGCTATGATCCTTTTCTCCGCCACCTTCGAAAACGAAGTCGGAAAATTCGCCGGTCACCGTTTGCGTCAACGGCAGCTGCAGCGAAAGTTCCTTGGCGAGCGCCATGACCGTATTCAGGTCCTTCAGCTGGTTGTTCGACGAACCACCGGGATCGAAATTCCGTTCCACCATGCGCGCGCCATGCAGCTCCAGAATACGGCTCTCCGCAAAGCCGCCGCGGATCGCATTGCGGAAGGCTTCACGCGATGCGCCGCCGGCCTGAACAAGGATCATCGCCTCAGCGACGGCACCGATCGTGACCGCCACGATCTGCTGGTTGGCGAGCTTGCACACCTGCCCTGCCCCGCTCGGCCCCACATGCGTGACGCGACCGAGAACGGCGAAGACATCGGCAAGATCCGCAACCACATCGACATCACCACCGGCCATGATTGCCAGCGTGCCCGCATCGGCACCGACGACACCACCGGAAACCGGGGCATCGAGATGCCTGATGCCGATAGCAGCAAGTCTGGCGGAATGATCGCGGGCAATCGACGGCGCAATCGAACTGGTGTCGATCAGCACGGCATCCTTCTTCATCGCAGCAGCAACCCCGCTATCGAACAGGACCGTGCCGACGACATCGCCATTCGTCATCATGGTGAAGACGATATCGGCATCGCGAACCGCGTCCGTGGCCGAAGCGGCGACCACTGCCCCCTCGGCTTCAAGCGGCTTCGCCTTTGCAGCGTCACGGTTCCATACCGTCAGAGGATAACCGGCGCGGGCAAGCCGGCGCGCCATGGGCAGCCCCATCAGGCCAAGCCCGAGAAAGGCTATCTTCTTCTTTTGCGTCTCGCCGGTCACAGCTTGCCTCCCAGCTCATCCTCGATATGGACCTGGATGATCTCGTCGAAATTCTTCTCAGACGTGAAGCCGAGTTCGGTGGCGCGCTTGGCCTCAAAACCTGGTGCCCAGCCGGCGACCATATTCATGATCATTTCGTCCGGCTGACGACGGATCAGTTTCACTGCGTCTTCGCCCGCCGCCCGCCGCAGGGCCTCTATCTGCTCACCGACCGTCGCGCTGACACCCGGCATGGACAGGCTGCGACGCCAGCCGAGTTTCGAAAGGTCGAGACCGGCGCCATGAATGAGGAAACCGACAGCGGAGCGCGGCGAGGTGTGCCAATGACGCACGTCCTCGGAGACAGGCAGGATTGCTTCCTGTCCGACAAGCGGCTCGCGCAGGATGCCGGAGAAGAAACCGGAGGCTGCCTTGTTCGGCTTTCCCGGGCGGATGCAGACCGTCGGTAGACGGATGCCGATACCATCAAAGAAACCACGCCGGCTGTAATCGGCCAGCAGCAGCTCGCTCATCGCCTTCTGCGTGCCGTAACTGGTGAGCGGCGTCAGATGGAAATCATCGGGGATCGGATAGGGCAAGGGCGCACCGACGACCGCGATCGACGAGGTGAAGACGACGCGCGGAAAATAACCGTCCTTCTGGTTTTCAAGCCGGATGGCATCGAACAGATAGCGTGTACCGTCGAGGTTGATGCGATAGCCCTTGTCGAAATCGAGTTCCGCTTCGCCGGAAACGATCGCCGCCAGATGAAAAATGACGTCCGGCCGCGTGGCGATCAGCTTCTCCGCCTCGCCGGGCAGGCTGAAATCAGACGCCAGCGTCGTCACCTTGCCGGCAAAACCGGCAGGCGCCTCCGGCTCGATGACGTCGACAAGCGTCAACGCATCAACGGGCTTGCCGTGCAGCACCCCTTCCGAAACGAGACGCTGGGTGAGCTTGCGACCGACCATGCCGGCAGCACCGATAACAAGAATATGCATGTTTCCTCCCATACACCCGTGGATGCCCCACGAATTTCCTCTTGTAAGGTTGTCTGATAACCCTGTATGCTCTGTTTGGAAATAGAAGAGTTCGTCATCAGGCAAAAAAGCAGCCGGTGAAAACTGACGTGAGGCTTTGGACTGCCGGAGACATTTCCGGGCACTCCTGGGGAGGAGAGACTACATGACGGACCTTTCAGGCTCGATCGCCGAGCAGCGTCTTTCGCTATGCGCAATTCTTGGCGAAGATCTTGTCCTCACCAACTCGGCTGACATGCTGCAATATTGCCGCGACTGGCACGGCGACGTGACCAGCGGTGCGATTGCCGTCATACGTCCCCGCTCGACTGCGGATGTGCAGGCAGCAGTGAAGGCCTGCCGCGATCTCGGCCTGAAGATCGTGCCGCAGGGTGGCAATACCGGCCTCGTTCTCGGCGGCATACCGGATGAACCGGAACGTCAGGTCGTGCTTTCGCTGGAACGCATAAACAGGATCCGCAATATCGACAGCGACGATTTTTCCGCCGTAGTCGAGGCCGGATGCGTGTTGGCAGAACTGAAGGATGCGATTGCCGAAAAGGGCATGTTCTTTCCGCTCGCACTCGGCGCGCAGGGCAGCTGCCGCATCGGCGGCAACGTCTCCACCAATGCCGGCGGCATCAACGTGCTGCGCTACGGCATGACCCGTGAACTGGTTCTTGGCCTCGAAGTCGTCCTCCCCGATGGCAGCGTCTTCGACGGCCTGTCGACGCTGCGCAAGGACAATCGTGGGCTGGACCTGAAACAGCTCTTCATTGGCGCCGAAGGCACGCTCGGCATCATCACCGCCGTATCGGTGAAGTTGACGCCCTACCCCGACAATGTCGCGACAGCGCTTCTGGCGCTGAATTCGCTGGACGATGCGATCACCCTCTACCGCCGTGCCCGTCGCGATTGCTGCGACCTGATGTCGGCCTTCGAATTCATGCCGCCGCTCGCCTTCACGCTGGCGCGCGAAGCCATGCCGGACCTGCCGATCCCCCTCTCGGGCGATTACCCCGCTTATGTTCTGATGGAAATTTCCGGCTCCGGCCTCGTCGATATCGACGACCTGATGCACCGTTTCCTTGAGGCCGTGATGACCGACGAACTGGTGGTCGACGGCACGATCGCCACATCGCAGGCGCAGGCTCGCAATCTCTGGCTCATCCGTGAAGGCATGAACGAGGGACAGGCCAGGCGCGGAGCCCATATGCGCACCGACATCTCGGTATCGCTTTCGCAGCTTGCCGCTTTCGTCGTCGATGCCGAAGCGGCGGTTGCGCAAGCACTGCCCGACTGCATCAGTGTGTCCTACGGCCATGTGGGCGACGGCAACGTACACCTCAACGTGCTTCCGCCGAACGGCTCGACCATCGAGGAACGCCACGAGAAGATCTACAAGGCCAAGAAGGTCGTCAATGTCGTGGTCGACAAATACAACGGCAGCATCAGCGCCGAACACGGCATCGGCCGCCTGAAACGCGATGACTTTGAGGAACGGTTGTCGAAGACCAAGCGCGGCCTGCTTGTCGCCATCAAAAAGGCGATCGATCCGGACCTGCTGTTGAACCCCCATTGCCAAATCGATCTCGGCGCGGATATTCGCTAGCCATCACAAGGAGCACTATCCGCCATGGCCGATTTCACCCAGATCAGACGAAGCGAGCATCTGCCGACGCGCATTGCCGCCGAGATCGGCCGGGAAATCGCCGATGGCAGCATCGCTCCGGGCCAGAAACTGCCGACCGAACATATTCTGGCACAAACCTTCGGCGTCAGCCGTTCGGTCGTGCGTGAGGCAATCGCCCATCTGCGCAATGAAGGACTGGTAGAAACCCGACAGGGCGTCGGCGCCTTCGCCACGGAACTGGCGCAGCGCCAGTCGCTACGCATCGAGGCAGGCCCACCGGAAGACAAGGAAGCTTTCCGCGACCTGTTCCAGGTGCGCTTCGCATTAGAGACGGAAGCCGCCGGATTGGCTGCCCTCCACCATTCTCGCGAAGATCTTGCCAGGCTCGACGAGATCCTTGCGCAGATGACCGGCGCGGAGAAATGGGGTGATCAGGGCGTTGTTGCCGATCTGGCCTTCCACCGCGCCGTGGCCGCCGCCACCCATAACGAATATTTCCAGCAATTCGTCGGCTTCATCACCGAACGGACGCATGTCGCCATCAATGCCGCCCGCGCTGCTGCAATTTTGGAGGAAATCGTCGAGGTGACGATTGCCGAACATGTCGCTATCCGCGATGCGATCGCAACCGGTGAGCCGGCTGCCGCAAAAACCGCAATGAAGCGGCATCTGAATGGCGCTGCCCGGCGCCTCAACCTTGAGCTGGAAATGAGCTGACGGCAGGTCTGGTCTGGTTTTCCACCCCCACGTCGTCCTGCCGTTATAGACAAAACGCAAAAGTCATATTAAAACGGCTCTAACGTTGTCGGACATCTGACAACGTTGGGAAAGGTGGAGGCCTTTTCCTGAACATGGGAGGATTTTCTTGGCATATCTGCATGCCCTGTCGTCGGATATCGTCTTGCCGGTGGATGCGCGACATGCGCTTCTGGTTGGACGTGTATGGTCAAACGCAGCAGCCGGCCCTAGCCCGGTACTTTTCTCGAATGGACATCTTCTGGACCTCTCGCCTCTGGCGCCGACCCTGTCTGCGCTGCTGGAGATTGAGGATCTTGTTGCGAGGCTGTCCGCAACCTCATCATTCACCGATCTTGGAAGCCTCGATGACTTCCTGAACGGCAAGGCAGGAACGCTTCTTGCGCCGGCCGACCTTCAGGCGATCAAGGCCGCCGGCGTCACCTTCGCAGACAGCATGCTGGAGCGGGTGATAGAGGAACAGGCCAAGGGCGATCCTCTGCGCGCCCAGGAAATTCGCGGCCGGCTGGCCCCGGTTCTCGGCGATAACCTCAAGGGCCTCGTTGCGGGATCGGAAAAGGCTGCCGAAGTAAAGAAACTGCTGCAGGATATGGGCCTCTGGTCGCAATATCTCGAAGTCGGCATCGGCCCGGACGCGGAAATCTTCACCAAGGCCCAGCCCATGTCATCCGTCGGCTGCGGCGCCGATGTCGGCATCCATCCGAAATCCGACTGGAACAATCCTGAGCCGGAAGTGGTGCTTGCCATCACTTCCAAGGGTGAGATCATCGGCGCAACGCTCGGCAACGACGTCAACCTGCGTGATTTCGAAGGCCGTTCGGCGCTACTCCTGAGCAAGGCGAAGGATAACAACGCCTCCTGCTCGATCGGCCCCTTCATCCGCCTGTTCGATGGCACGTTCACAATCGATGACGTCAAGTCCGCCGAGATCAGCTTGTCGGTCAAGGGCGAGGATGGGTTCGAGATGACCGGTGTCAGCCCGTTGAAGGCGATCAGCCGTTCACCGGAAAATCTGACCTCGCAGCTTTTGAACCGCAACCATCAATATCCCGATGGCGCGCTGTTTTTCCTCGGCACCATGTTCGCCCCGGTCAAGGACCGGCGTGGCAAGGGCCTGGGCTTCACCCACGAGATCGGTGACATCGTCGAAATTTCCAGCCCGAAACTCGGGCGACTGGTCAACCGGGTGGAACACAGCGACACCTGCCCGGAATGGACATTCGGGATCATGGCACTGATGAAAAACCTCGCGCAGCGCGGTCTTTTGTAGGGGCATCAGGGAGGAGCAAATGCAAAAGATTACCGACTTATTCTACAGGTTCCTCGAGATCCTGCTCATCCTGCTTCTCGCGGGCATGGCCATCATGGTGTTCGGCAATGTCGTGCTGCGATACGGCTTCAATTCCGGCCTTAACGTATCCGATGAGCTGTCGCGCTACTTCTTCGTCTGGCTAACCTTCATCGGCGCCGTCGTTGCGTTTCGCGAACACTCCCATCTGGGCGTGGAATCCCTCGTCGCGATGCTCGGCCGCAAGGGCCGCGTCGCCTGCATGATCCTCAGCAACCTCGTGATCATCGTCTGTTCCGCCATCTTCTTCTGGGGCACCTGGGTCCAGTTGCCGATCAACTCGAGCATGGTTGCGCCGGTCACCGGTCTCTCCATGGCCTGGGTCTATGGCGTCGGTTTCTTCACCGGCGGCGGCTGTGTACTGATTTCGCTCGAACGTCTCATCCGCCTGGTGACCGGTCGCGTCACCGAAGACGAGATCGCCGCCTTTACCGGCGAAAACCTGACGATCGAACAGATGGCGGAGCGCACCTGATATGACACTTTTCGTCTTTGTCGGCTCCCTTCTCGGAGCCATGGCGATCGGCGTGCCGGTTGCCTTCTCGCTGATGTTCTGCGGCGTCATACTCATGTGGTACATGGATATGTTCAATTCGCAGATCATTGCGCAGAACATGATTGCGGGTGCCGATACCTTCACCCTGCTCGCCATCCCCTTCTTCATTCTCGCCGGTGAATTGATGAATTCCGGCGGCCTGTCGAAGCGCATCATCGAGTTTGCAGTGGCCTGCGTCGGACATATCCGCGGCGGTCTCGGCATCGTTGCGATCGTCGCCGCTCTCATCATGGCATCGATCTCCGGTTCGGCAGCGGCTGATACCGCAGCGCTTGCCGCGATCCTGATCCCAATGATGGCCAAGGCCGGCTACAACATCCCGCGCTCCGGCGGCCTGATCGCCGCCGGCGGCATCATCGCCCCGGTCATCCCGCCGTCGATGGCCTTCATCGTCTTCGGCGTGGCCGCCAACGTCTCGATCACCCAGCTCTTCATGGCCGGCATTTTCCCCGGCATCCTGATGGGCCTGTCGCTGGTCGTCACCTGGCTGATCGTCGTGCGCAAGGACAATGTCCAGGCACTGCCGAAGACCACATACAAGGAGAGACTGCGGGCAACGGGTCGAGCCGCATGGGCGCTCGGCATGCCGGTCATCATCCTCGGCGGCATCAAGGCTGGCGTTGTCACGCCGACGGAAGCCGCCGTGGTGGCAGCCGTCTATGCCATGTTCGTCGGCATGTTCATCTACCGCGAACTCAAGCCGAGCGACCTGCCCCGCGTGATCCTGCAGGCGGCCAAGACCACGTCCGTCATCATGTTCCTGGTCTGCGCAGCACTCGTCTCGGCATGGCTGATCACGGCTGCCAACATTCCGGCCGAAATCGCCAGCTATATCGAGCCGCTGATCGACCGCCCGACGCTCCTGATGTTCGTCATCATGATCCTCGTGCTCGTCGTCGGCACCGCTCTCGACCTGACGCCGACCATCCTGATCCTGACACCTGTCCTGATGCCGATCATCAAGCAGGCGGGCATCGATCCAGTCTATTTCGGTGTCCTGTTCATCATCAACAACTCGATCGGCCTCATCACGCCGCCGGTCGGTGTTGTCCTCAACGTTGTCAGCGGTGTCGGGAGGATACCGCTTGGCAAGGTGACCGCCGGTGTCTGGCCGTTCCTGCTGGCCCAGACAATCGTGATGTTCCTGCTCGTGCTGTTTCCCGATCTCGTGATCGTACCCGCACGATGGTTGCATTGACGGCCTGACCAACAACCTTTTCTATCTGACGTCTAACTGGGAGGACTACTATGAAGAAACTTCTTTTCGCAACGACCGCACTCGCCATGGCGATTTCGGGTTCGGCTCCGGCTTTCGCCGAATTCAACAGCCGCAACATCCGCGTCTCGAACGGCATCAATGCCGATCACCCGGTCGGCAACGGCATCAAGGCGATGCAGGAATGCCTTGACCAGAAGTCGGGCGGCAAGCTGAAGCTCACCGCTTTCTGGGGCGGCGCGCTCGGCGGTGACCTTCAGGCAACCCAGGCGCTGCGTTCCGGCGTCCAGGAAGCAGTCGTCACCTCGTCTTCACCGCTCGTCGGCATCATCCCGGCGCTCGGCGTCTTCGACCTTCCCTTCCTGTTCGCCACCCCGGCTGAAGCCTACAAGGTTCTCGACGGCAAGTTCGGCGACTCGATGAACCAGAAGCTCGATGCGGCTGGCCTCGTCAATCTTGCCTATTGGGAAAACGGTTTCCGTAACCTGTCGAATTCCCAGCATCCGGTGACCAAGTGGGAAGATTTCTCGGGCCTGAAGGTCCGCGTCATGCAGAACAACATCTTCCTCGACACGTTCCAGAACCTTGGCGCCAACGCAACGCCGATGGCCTTCGGTGAAGTCTATTCGGCGCTGGAAACCAAGGCGATCGACGCGCAGGAAAACCCCTATGTGACGATCGACACGTCGAAATTCTTCGAAGTGCAGAAATACATCACCGAGACGAACCACGCCTACACGCCGTTCCTCTTCCTCTTCTCCAAGGCGATCTTCAACACCTACACGCCGGAAGAACAGGCAGCGCTGCGCGAATGTGCGGTCGTCGGCCGTGATGTCGAGCGTCAGGTCATTGCCGACCTGAACAAGAAGTCGCTGGAAAAGATCAAGGCGGCAGGTCTCGAAGTGAACCAGCTTTCGCCGGAAGAGCAGACCCGCATCCGCGAAAAGTCCATGATCGTTTATGAAAAGCACAAGGCCCAGATCGGCGCCGACGTTGTCGACGGCATTCTCGCCGAGCTGAAAACCATCCGCGGCAACTGATCCGGATACACTCCCCGGAAAAGCTGTCGTGAGTGAGGCCCGCACCCCGCCGGTGCGGGCTTATTTTTATTCGGGCACAGCCGGAAGCACGCTGTCCCGCTTCTTCAGCATCTGTTCGCGGATGAAGATGAACAGGCCGGAAGCGACGATGAGGGCTGCACCGACAAGCATGGTCAACCGCGGCACGTCGCCGAAGAACAGGAAGCCGAAGATCACCGCCCAGAGCAGAAGCGTATACTGAAGTGGCGCGACCGTTGCCGCATCCGAGATTTTCAGCGCCCGGTTGACCAGCATATGCGCCGCCATCGCTACGATGCCGAGCAGGCCTAAAAGGCCGAGATCGAAACCGGACTGGATCGGCGACCAGTCGAAGGGGGCAAACGCCAGCCCCGCGAGCCCCGCCCCCATCACCTGAAAGAAGACCAGCGTTGTGTCCGGCGTTCCGCGCAGAAAACGCCCAGAGATCATCATGAAGGCGAAGGCGGCACTGCCGATGATCGAGATTACCGCAGGCGCGGTGAACATCGCAGCAGACGGTTCCAGCGTGATGATGACCCCGACGAAACCGATCCCAATCGCCGTCCAGCGACGCCATCCGACATGATCGCCCAGAAGCAGCGGCGAGAGTGCCGCGACATAGATCGGCGCCGCCAGCCAATAGGTCATGACATCGGCAAGCGGCAGATACATGACGGCGTAATAGAAGCAGAAAACTTCCGCCGTCGAGCAGACCACACGGGCAAGCTGCATCCATGGTCGCTCGGCTTTGGTAAGTGCCGGCAACCCGGCCATCCAGACCATCGGCACAAGGATGACGAGGGCGGCAAGACTTCGAAGAAGCACGACCTGCCCGAGCCCGTAGCTGGCGACCAGCCATTTGCCCATTGTGTCGTTGAGCGCGAACATCAGCATGCCGAGCAGCATGATTGCAGGGCCTGCAACCGAAGCGCCCCGAAGAGCCGCGCTTGAGGAGATTTGCATGATTGTCTTCCTCAGATGGACGAAGCGTCGGAGAACCGACGGCCAACGGTGAAGGCCTTGTCGAGTTCCGGGTTGAGCTCCATGCCAAGACCCGGACCGGGCGGCACAGTGATCATGCCGTTCTTCACCTCAGGCAACGCCGTCACCAGATCGCGATACCAGGTATTGTAGAAGGCGCGCACGCTTTCCTGCACCAGCGCATTCGGGGCATTCAGCGAAAGATGCGTCGAGGCGCAGAGCACGACCGGGCCGGTGCAATCATGCGGCGCGACCGGCAGGTGCCAGGCTTCCGCCATCGAGGCGATCTTGCGCGATTCCGACAAGCCGCCGCACCAGGAAATGTCGAGCATGACGATGCCGGCAGCACCGGTTTCCAGATAGTCGCGAAAACCCCAGCGGGTGGCGAGCGTTTCCGATGCCGAGATCGGCGCAGGCGAGACTTCGGCATATCGTTTCAGGCTGGACAGGCTGTCCATCTTGATCGGATCTTCGTGCCAGAACGTGTTGTAGGGTGTCAAAGCCTTGGCGATCTGCATGGCCGGCAGAAGCTGCCACATGGAATGGAACTCGACCATGATATCGATTTTGTCGCCAACGGCCTTGCGGATCTTCTCGAAGGGTTCGAGCGCCGCCTTCAGATCGGCAGACGAGATATACTGACCCTTGGTCTTTTCCGCCGCTTGGTCGAATGGCCAGATCTTCATCGCCGTGATGCCTTCGGAAAGCAGCGATTCCGCCAGTTCGTCGGCGCGGTGCAGGAAGCCGTTCAGGTCATCATAGTCCTTGCCGGTCGAAAGCCCGTAATTGGCCGTCGTCTGCCCCGTCGCCTTCTTGATATATTCGGTGCCCGCGCAGGTATTGTAGGTGCGGATTTCCTTGCGCGAAAAACCGCCGAGCAGCTGCGCAATCGGCTGGCCGGTCACTTTGCCGAAAATGTCCCAGAGCGCGATGTCGAAGGCGGAATTGCCGCGCACTTCCGCACCCGACGAACGGAAGCCGACATAGCCCACCAGTTCCTGCGCCAGAAGATCGATCGCCAGCGGATCGCGGCCGATGACACGCGGGACGACATATTCGTGGATATAGCTTTCCACCGTTTCGGCCCCGAAAAAGGTCTCCCCCAACCCGGTAATGCCCTCATCGGTGTGGACCAGAACCCAGAGCAGATTGCTCCGCTCGGCGACACGCACCGTCTCCAGCTTGGTGATCTTCATGTTTCCTCCCAGAATTTCCCAAGAGCCTGTATTTTTAGGGGAATTGCGGCCATTTCGAAAGCCGTTTGCGGCCACTAAAGTACGCCGCGCTAATAAATTTATGGCCTTTTTCACGCCGTCCCTCGCCCGGTTTCAAAAGCCGCGCCCGCTTTCGCGAAATTCCCCGCGCAAATCCTTTGACATGAAGCGCGAAGGGCTCTTTCATGGGTTCAACAAACGCCGACAGTTCCGAGGAAAGGGCTGGACGGTAGATAAAGCAAGAAAGAGGAACATCATGAACGTCGCTTCCCGTCCGAACGACATCCAGGCCGTCATCGAAGCCGATCGCGCCCATGTCTGGCACCATCTCTCGCAGCACAAGCAATATGAGAGCGTCGACCCGAAGATCTATGTCGAGGGCAAGGGCACGCGTGTGTGGGATGCGACCGGCAAGGAATATCTTGATGCGGTCGCCGGTGCCGTCTGGACCGTCAATGTCGGCTATGGCCGCACGACGATTGCCGATGCGGTGCGAGACCAATTGATAAAACTCAACTATTTCGCGGGCGCGGCCGGCAATGTTCCGGCTGCACTCTTTGCCGAAAAGCTGATCGAAAAAATGCCGGGCATGACCCGCGTCTATTATTCGAACTCCGGCTCGGAAGCGAACGAGAAGGTGTTCAAGATGGTGCGCCAGATCGCGCACCGGAAACACAATGGCGGCAAATACAAGATCCTCTACCGCGACCGCGACTACCACGGCACGACGCTCGGCACGCTCGCCGCAGCCGGCCAGAAGGAACGCCGCGAGCAATATGGCCCGATGCCGGAAGGCTTCGTCGAGGTGCCGCATTGCCTGGAATATCGCAGCCAGTGGGGTGACGTGGACGATTACGGCCTGCGCGCCGCAAACGCGATCGAAGAAGTCATCCTGCGTGAAGACCCGGAAACCGTTGGTCTTCTGTGCCTGGAACCGGTCACTGCCGGCGGCGGCGTCATCACCCCGCCGAAGGGCTATTGGGAACGCGTGCAGGAAATCTGCCGCAAATACGATGTCCTGCTGCATATCGACGAAGTCGTCTGCGGTATGGGCCGCACCGGAAAATGGTTCGGTTACCAGCACTACGGTATCGAGCCCGATTTCGTCACCATGGCGAAGGGCGTCGCCTCGGGTTACGCAGCGATCTCCTGCACGGTGACGACCGAAAAGGTCTTCGAGATGTTCAAGGACGATCCGACCGACCCGATGTCCTATTTCCGCGACATCTCCACCTTCGGCGGCTGCACGTCCGGACCGGCCGCAGCGCTTGAAAACATGCGCATTATCGAGGACGAAGGCCTGCTCGAAAACACGCTGAAAATGGGCGAGCGGCTGATGAACAACCTGCGCGAATTGCAGAGCCGCCATCAGGTGATCGGCGATGTCCGTGGCCTCGGCCTGTTCTGCGGCGCGGAGCTGGTGATGGATCGCGCAACCAAGGAACCGGCACCGGAAAAGATGGTCCAGGCCGTCACCGCCGATTGCCTGGCGCAGGGCGTCATAATCGGCGCCACCAACCGCTCGGTCCCCGGCCTCAACAACACGCTGTGCATGAGCCCGCCGCTGATCATTAATGCCAGCGAAATCGACCAGATCACCGGTGCCATCGACAGGGCCCTGACCAAGGTATTCGGCTGACTGCCACGAAAAGCGGGCCGGAGTTTCGAGACGCGGCCCGCATCATTTCGCACGATATGAGCGGCAATGCCGCGTGGGAACCTGCATGACCAATTCCGAATTCCGCCCGATCTCGGGTGTTGATCTGCCGCGCTTTGCAGGCATCGCCACCTTCATGCGCCTGCCGCATATTGCACTGGACGACGAACGTTTGAGCAAGGTCGATATCGGCCTGATCGGGGTGCCATGGGATGGCGGCACGACCAACCGCCCCGGACCCCGCCATGCACCGCGCCAGTTGCGCGATCTCTCCAGCATGGTCCGGCACGAGAATGGTGCAACGCGGATCAGGCCTTATGATCTCGCAAACTGCGCCGATCTGGGCGATGTCGGGCCGAACCCGGCCGATGTCGAGGATTCGATGAAGCGCATCACCGCCTTCTACGATCGGGTGAAAGCAGCCGGCATCATGCCGTTGACCGCCGGCGGCGATCATCTTTCGTCATTGCCTATCCTGCGCTCGCTCGGCCGCGACAGGCCGCTCGGCATGATCCATTTCGACAGCCACACCGACCTCTTCCATTCCTATTTCGGCGGCTTCAAATACACCCACGGAACGCCCTTCCGCCGTGCCGTCGAGGAAGGCCTGCTCGATCCGAAGCGCGTCTGCATGATCGGTATCCGTGGCCCGGCCTATGATTTCGAGGACCGTGACTTCGCCGATGCGGTTGGCATTCGCGTCATCCCGATCGAGGAATTTCATGCCCGCGGTGTCGAGGACATCATGGTTGAGGCCAGGGAAATTGCCGGTTCGGGCGAGACCTATGTCAGCTATGACATCGATTTCATCGATCCGGCCTTTGCACCCGGAACCGGCACACCGGAGATCGGCGGCCCGAACAGTTTTCAGGCACTTCAGGTCGTGCGGGCCTTGCGCGGGCTCAATATCGTCGGCGCCGACATGGTGGAGGTCTCGCCGCCATTCGACACGAGCGGCGCTACCGCCTTCCTCGGCATAACCGTGATGTTCGAATTGCTCTGCATCATGGCCGAAATCATTGGCAAGCGTCGCGGCACCAACTAGCGCCGATCACACCGCATTCGCCATGGCGGCATCGTTGAGAAGCCCGCTGATAGCGGAGATCAACTGTGCCGGCACGAAGGGTTTCTGGATCAGCACGCTGTTTGGCACGCCATGCGACGTCCATTCAGCCGCGCTATCAGCCGTCACATAGACGACGGGAATGTTCGACTGACACTGCCGCGCATGGCGGCCGACCTGCCAGCCGTTCGCACCTTTGCCAAGGCGGATATCGGTGATAACGCCCGAAAACTGGGCGGCATCCGCATCCAGCGCGGCAATTGCCTCTTCTGCGGAAGCGAAGGACGCAACCTCGAAGCCGTTTTCGATCAACAACTCCTCGGCATCGAGCCGCAGAAGATGGTCGTCTTCGACCAGAAGCAATTGAATTGATGCGTCATCCGCCATGGTCCGTCCTATCGGATGCAGCGGTAAGACAAGAAGCCCGCATCCCAGTTTCAGGTTCCGACTTCACCGTCGTCACCATCCCGTCCGGCCGCCTAACGCGATCAAGGGCAAGTAGTTCCCCATTCTGATACAATCTTCGAAAATGCTAAGCCACCGTGATATCCTTGCATCATCGGTCGCTTCAGATCGAGACGCTGCAGGCCTGAGGGGGCCGCCTGCAGCGCCTCGACACGGCACGCGTGCAGTCGCCTATTGCAGCGCGACGGCACGGTCCGGACGGGAGAAATAACGACGCCAGGCGCTGGGAGTGGTGCCGGTGACGCGCCGGAACACGCGGGATAGATGAGACTGGTCGGCCAGTCCGCAATCGAGGGCGATCTCGCAGAGCGGCGCATTGGTGGTCAACATACGCTGCTTGGCATACTCCACCCGGCAAGACACGACATAGCTGTGCGGAGGAACGCCGAAGGTTGCCTTGAATGCCGCGGAAAAATAACTTGTGCTGAGGCGAACCTGCTGCGCCAGTTCATCGAGCGGAATGCCATGTCCGATACGCGCTTCGATATATAGCTTCACCTTCTTGACCTGCCAGGGAGCAAGGCCACCGGTCGTGCCCTGCTTTTCAGGCCTGACAGATGCAACCGGTTCCACAAGCCGCAATTGGGCAGGCTGGCGTTCGGTGATTTTGGCGTCGATGGAAAAGGGATTTTCTGGATATAGGCCTGTGAGATCGGCATAGATGGTGCTCATATCGAGCGGGTTGATCTGACGGGCGACAACAGCTGCGGTGGCGGACATCTGCGCTCTCCTGTGGGTCTGTTGAATTTTCACCAGTCCATATTGAGATGACCGCCGCCAATCGGATATTCTACAGTCAGTCAGTTTTCGCACACATGGGTTTTAGCCTCATATACTCGGGTATGATTGCCCTTGGCGGAAGCTGCCGCGTAGGGTCGGTTAGAGCTTGAATCACGGCAATTTCAATGAATTGAGGATATGACGGAAAGCCCAATCATTCTGGTTGTCGATGACGAGCCGCTGATCCGGCAGGCACTCGACACTCTGCTTCGCTCCGTCGGTTACCGCGTGCGGACATTTGCGACCGCGCTCGACCTCTATGAGGACGATTGCCTTCCCGAGGCCAGCTGCCTGATCCTCGATATCCGGCTTCCCTTCACCAGCGGACTGGATTTCCAGCAGAAACTCACCGATCGCGGCATCGTCGTTCCGATCATATTCGTTACCGCACATGGCGATATCCCGATGACGGTGCGCGCCATGAAGGCTGGAGCCGCAGACTTTCTTTCCAAGCCGTTCCGGGATCAGGACATTCTCGATTCCGTCGCCTCGGCCGTGCTGAAGCATCAGGAATTCCTGGGCTCCAGCAAAACCGAGGCTGACCTGAAATCCCGCTATACCCAGCTTTCTCCGCGCGAACAGCAGATCATGGCCATGGCAACGGCCGGTCTGATGAATAAGCAGATCGCCGGCGAACTGGGCCTAAGCGAGATCACCGTGAAGATCCATCGCGGCAAGGTAAGTCGCAAGATGAGCGCGAAAACCTTCGCTGATCTTGTGAAGATGGCAGAGTTGCTCGGCCTGTCGCACCGTTAAGCATTTCGCGCAAAAGTGCGAAGCGATTTTGCGTCAAAGAAATGCGATGAAGCAAACATCAAAGCGTTTGGAACATACCCGAAAGATAGCGACACGCTTTGGAATGAGCCGAATAAACCCCCGTATAATTTAAACCCTTGGCTCAGAGGCGCATATTACAGGGAAAGAGAAAGACCGGGTTTCCCGGAGATTGGTTCATACCCGTTGAAAGCGCCTGTCATCATTGCCATCATCGACGACGAAGAGAACATCCGTCGCGGGATGAGCGGCCTTTTGCGATCACTCGGTTACGAAGCGCGCAGCTTTGAATCCGCAGAAGCGTTCCTCGCCACCACCGCAGCAGCCGACTGTTCGTGCATCGTCTCCGATGTGCATATGGATGGCATGAGCGGCATCGACCTCTTCCAGACGCTTTCAGCGCGCGGAAGCGAGGTTCCGTTCATCTTCGTCACCGCCTTTGCCGAAGAGGTCGGGCGGCTTAGTCTGGGCAAGGACACTTGCGTCCTGCCAAAACCTTTCAAGGTCGATATTCTCATCGACTGCATCGAAAAGGCAACGCAGCCGGCAACCTGAACACTCAAGGAAGCAGCGCATGTGCACGCATCATAACTTCATCAGAAAAGTGACCCCGAAGACCCGCGGTTGCGAGGAATGTCTGGAGCTTGGCATGACCTGGGTTCATCTGAGGCTATGCCGCGAATGCGGTCATGTGGGCTGCTGTGACCAATCGGAAGGCAAGCATGCGACAGCCCATTTCAGGCACACGCGCCACCCGATCATCGAAGGCTACGATCCACCGGAAGGCTGGGGATGGTGCTATATCGACGAAGAGATCGTCGACTTGCCCGACCAGACACCGCAGGTCGGCTCGATCCCTCGTTACGTGTAAAAGTTCAAGAGAAAGGGCAGCGGTTCAATGAACCGCTGCGAGGTACTGATGGATCGCGGCGACGACAACCGATCCCTCACCCACGGCTGATGCCACCCGCTTGACGGATCCGGCCCGCACGTCGCCTACGGCAAAGATGCCCCGCTTGCTGGCGGCATAGGGATGCCGTGTCATATCGTCGGAGGAAAGGCCGGTACAGACGAAGCCTTGCCGGTCGAGTTCCAGGCATCCGTCGAGCCAGTCGGTATTGGGGTCCGCCCCGATCATCACGAACAGGTTGGAGGCATTGCAGCGTGACGTCTCCCCGCTCGTGCGATCGATCCAGGTCACGGTTTCCAGCCCGTGTTCTCCGCCAAGCTCGGTAATCTCGCATCCCTCGCAAAGGGTGATATGCGGCGAGCTCTTGATACGCTGGACAAGATAGTCGGACATGGTCGCGGAAATCTTGCTGCGCACCAGCATATGCACGTGACGCGCGGTCCGGGAAAGAAACACCGCTGCCTGCCCTGCCGAATTGCCGCCACCGACAATGACGACTTCCTGACCCGAACAGATCTGGCCTTCCATCGCGGTTGCCGCATACTGGATGCCGCGACCTTCAAACCTTGCATAATCGGGAATATCGAGCTTGCGATAACGCGCGCCGGTCGCAACCACGACAGTCTTCGTGCTGACCAAACGGCCATCGCTCAGGCCCACCACATAAGGCGAGTTTGAGCAATCGAGCGATGCGGCGCTTCGCGACACGCAAAGCCGTGCGCCAAATTTCTGTGCCTGGATATGGGCGCGCCCCGCAAGCGCCAGCCCGGAAATACCGGTCGGGAACCCGAGATAATTCTCGATCTTCGACGACGTGCCGGCCTGGCCGCCCGGCGCCATGGTTTCGATGACCAGTGTCTTCAGCCCTTCCGAGGCGGCATAGACCGCCGATGCAAGCCCGGCCGGTCCCGCGCCAAGCACCACGACGTCATAAAGCGCATCGTCTTCCGGCGGTTCGAAAAGCCCCAGCTCATCGGCCAGTGTTTCATTGGTCGGCTGCTTGAGAACGCCGTGATCCGGCGTGATCAGGGCCGGAAGATCATCTGCATCGATCCCGAACCTCTGCATCACGGCAGGTGCATCCGCATCACTCGCGCCCATGATCGTGACGGGATAGAGATTGCGGATAAGAAACCGCTGAACGCCGAGCAACTCTCCACTTTCCTTATGCCCGATGAGAATGCCGCCACCTGTCGCGTGGCGCACGAAGCCGGCGCGGCGAAGGATGTAGGATCGGATGATCGTCTCGCCGATATCCGGCTCTCCGGTGATCAACGCACGGAATTTTTCATGGCAAACACGGATCACCCGCGAGCCGGCAAGGCAGAGGCCGGACAGCAGAATGCTGCGGTGGGTGAACATGTTCTGCTCACCACTGAACTGACCCCGCTTGTAGCTGTAGAGATGATGCCGGCCCTGGATGGGATCGTCGGCGAACATCTGCAGCTCGCCGTCCAGAACCAGAAGGAAATCGATCGAATGATCGCCTCGACGGAAGACAAAGGTGTCCTCCTCGATCTGCTCCTCCGTCCCGTATGGGCGGATGCGTTCGATCATCTCGTCTGTCAGTGCGGGAAAGGTCTGCGCCGGGCGTATCCACGGATCGGTGGGATCGACAGGAAGATCAGGCATGCAAAGCTCCCGTCACGACATCAACCGATAATCGCGGATTTTATCAACGAAAAGCCGGCATCCGCAATACGGATGCCGGGGAAGCACATATTACTTGTTGGTGTCGCGCAGGATCTCGAACAGGAACCAGGCGCGCTTTTCAGACTCGTCGATCCAGTTTTCGAGCAGGCTGGCTGTGCCGACATCGTTGTGCTCGTCGCAGACATCATGCAGTTCGCGCATGCTGGCGATGAGGGAAGCATTGTCTTCACGCAATTCCGCCAGCATTTCATGCGGATGGACGAAATCGGCGTCGTTGTCCTCGATCCGCTGCTTGCGCGAAATATCCCCGATCGAGCGCAGCGTGTTGCCGCCGATCTTGCGGACGCGTTCGGCCAGCGGGTCGGTCATCGCCAGCAGCTCATCACCGTGATCGTCCAGCATCAGGTGGAAATCGCGGAAATGCATACCGGACATATGCCAGTGGAAATTCTTGGTCTTGAGATAAAGCGCAAAGACATCGGCGAGCAGCGCATTGGCGCCGCCGGAAATGTCCTTGGTTGCCTCGGCGCCGAGACCTGTCGGGGTCTTGAGATCTGCCGAGCGGCGAGATTTGGCGGTCTGTTCCATGATCATATCCTTCATTGAGATTTGAATTACGCGGTTCTGAACGACGCCGGCGGATCGCTTGCAGGAAACGTCTCGCGCAACGCCTCGTCGACATCCTCATCGGTCTCGACATGGGCCGCGGGCGCTCTCGCAACGACGAGATCGAGTGGTTCGGGCAGGCTTTCGAGACCGTCACGCAGAACGTCTTCCGCGTCTTGACGCTTGTTCGTCATGTCATGCCTCCAATTTTGCTGCGAACACCCACGCCGCCACTCTGACAAATGAGGTTACGATGTTTGTGTTCCACGGATGAGACAATATCGCCCTGCCCTGCGCGCGACTTGGACAAATCCATCTGAGCGAGCAGTGCAGCCTGCATTTCGACAGCAACCCAAACGAGCCGGTTGCGTAATTTTGGACAATTCAGGATTATTTCAGAGAAGCATATCACGCAATTCTCCGATAGTCTGTCGCAAGAATGGGGCAATAGCGATCCGGCACGAATTGTCGATCAAGGGGACTGGTCTTGCAGGGCGACATGACGAATTGGATGCGGCGATCCGGGAACCGGCCGGGTGTGGCAGCCAGCAACAGATATCGCGTAGCTTTCGGTATTGCTTCCGGGCTCGCCATCTTCGCCATAGACACATTTACGACGCTGGCAAGCGCGGTTGCCGTGCTCTACGTGCTGGTGATCGTGCTGGCGGGTGACCTTGGCAGCAAAAAAGCTATTCGCAGGACTTCCGCAATCTGCGCAATTCTCACCCTCATCAGCTTCGCAACTTCACATGCACATAATCTCGAATCCCAGGCGACATTGCGGCTTCTCTTCAGCCTCGCCGCGAACATCGTGACGACGCTTCTCCTTCTGCGCCGCGTTGGAGACGAGGCAGCCCTTAAGGAGAGCGAGCACCGCTACCGGACGATTTTCGAGACGCTGGCCATTGCAATCTGGGAGAACGATTTCCGCTTCGTGAAGGCCGAACTCGACAAGCTGCGCCAACGTGGCATCGTCGATATACGCCCGTATCTTGCAGACAATCACGATTTTGTCGTCAGAATGCGCAAGGCCGTTCGGATCACCGACGTCAACCAGACCGCGCTGAAGCTGATGGGCGTTCCCTCCAAGGATGAGTTCTTCCGCACGCTCGACGATTTTCTTCCTGACAACGATGGCGGTTTCGCCCATTTCCTCGCGGGGATTTTCGAAGGCCAGACCGAATTTCAGTCGGAAACCACCGTGCGCAGCCAGGATGGCAGACTGATCCCTATCCTGGTCGCCCTCAGCTTTCCGAAGGACGGTTCCGGTCTCGACCGCATACAGGCCAGCATCGTCGACATGACCGAGCGGCACCAGTTCCAGGAAGCGCTGGAAACGTCGCGGCAGGAACTGGAACAGGCGTCTCGCGCCGCGATGATCGGCGAAATCTCGGCCTCGATTGCCCATGAAGTTAACCAGCCGCTTTCGGCTATCATGACTTTCGTGCAGGCGGGAACGCGCTGGCTGAACCGGCAGCCGCCGGATATCGATGAGGCGAAGCTAGCCCTGCAGGACGCCGTTGCAGCGACTGAACATGCCGCCCAGGTCGTCAAGCGCGTGCGGATGCTGCTCGGCAAGTCAAAATCGGAAAATGCGGAAGTCACGGTCGATGCCGCAATCGCCGATGCGGTGCAACTGAAGCAGAAGGAACTTGCGGTCGACGGCGTTCAGGTGAGCCTGTCGCTGATGGCCCAAGGGGGGACGGTTCGTGGCGACCGGGTTCTGCTGCAGCAGGTTTTCCTCAACATCATATCCAACGCCATGCATGCGATGGAGACGGCGGACACGCGCGCACTCACGATCCAGAGCAGTCTCACCGACGAAGGTATCGCAATCCGCTTTACCGACAGTGGTGCTGGGCTGGGTTCGATGGCGCCGGAAACCCTATTCAAGCCGTTCAACACGACCAAGCCGAATGGCATGGGCCTCGGTCTTGCCATGTGCCGCTCGATCATGATGGCGCATAGCGGCACGATCTCGATCCGCGACCGGATGGACGGACAAGGCGCGATCGTCGAGGTCAGGTTGCCGCTCGCGGTGGATGAGGAAGAAGCGGTGACGCTGACCGCCTGACAAAAATGCTAGACGTTCGAAGGCGGCAGCTTTGCCACGGCCGCTTTCAACGCCACGCCGCTGACGCGGGTCTTCATCATATCCTTGACCAGCGCGGCAATGACCTCGGCAGCCTCACGGATCGGCAGACCACCATCGCGGATATTGGAGACGCAGTTGCGGCCGGAATCCGGGTTCCCCGACTTCGGACCATAAGTAATGTAGGCTCCGAGACTGTCTGCGGCGGAAAGGCCCGGACGTTCCCCGACAAGCACGATCGTCAGTTTTACGCCAAGCGCTTCACCTGCGGGATCACCGAGCGCCACCCTTGCCTGATTGGCCATCACGATCGGCGCGGCCGAAAGGTTGAGCGTGGTGAGTTTCGGAGAGAGCGCCTCGATCAGCGGCACGGCATTGAGATCGACCGCACTGGACGACAAACCGTCCGCGACGACAATCGCCACGTCGTAGCCCTTGCCCGTCCCCGCCTGTTTCAGTCGCTCAGTCGATTCCGGCGCGAGCAACCGGCCAAGATCCGGTCGCCGAACATAGATGCTGCGATCAGGAGCCATGCTGTCGACCCCGATCACAGACAAGCCGATGCGGTTCAGCCGGTCGGTGAGCGAGGCTTGGTCGACACTCGTCCACACCGCTTCGCGTGCTCGCGCATGATCGAGCAGAAAGGAAAGCTGCGCCTGCGTCGGAAGACCCGCACCATGGCGGCCGAGCGACACGCGCGCATCGGTCATTTCCTTAAGGTCCAGCGTCTTTTCGGCAGCGGAGGGTTCGATCACCTTTGCCATGTCAGGCTCCGATCAATGCGCTGCTGCGGACATAGTTGGAAAGTGCTGCCGGCTCGCCGATCAATGCACCATCACGATCCGTCAGCCCGATCTCGGAAAGCCACTGTTCGAACTCAGGTGCAGGCGGCCGCTTCAGCGTCTCGCGGCAATAGACGGCGTCGTGATGCGACAGCGACTGATAGTTCAGCATGATGTCGTCGGCACCCGGAACAGTGATGACGAAATTGACATTGGCCGCGCAGAGAAGCGTCAGCAGCGTATCCATGTCTTCCTGATCGGCATCGGCATGGTTGGTGTAGCAGACGTCGACGCCCATCGGCAGACCCAGGAGCTTGCCGCAGAAATGATCCTCGATGCCGGCGCGGATGATCTGCTTGCCGTTGAACAGATATTCCGGCCCGATGAAGCCGACGACGGTGTTGACGAGCAGCGGATCGAATTCGCGCGCGACCGCATAGGCGCGCACTTCCATTGTCTGCTGATCGACGCCGAAATGCGCGTCGGCGGAAAGGGCGGCACCCTGCCCCGTCTCGAAATACATCACGTTTGCGCCCGGCATGCCGCGGTTGAGCGACCGTCCAGCCTCATGCGCTTCCTTCAGCAGCGCCAGATCGACACCGAAGCCGCGATTGGCCTTTTCCGATCCGGCCACCGACTGGAAAACAAGATCGACCGGCGCGCCGCGTTCGATCGCATGGATCGCAGTCGTCACATGACCGAGACAGCAAGTCTGGGTCGGGATCGCCAGCTTCTCGCGTAACTCGTCGAGCAACGAGACGATACGGATATAGTCCTCGGTACTGTCGGTCGCCGGATTGACGCCGATCACGGCATCGCCCGATCCCATCAGCAGCCCGTCGATAGCCGACGCGATCATGCCGCGGCTGTCGTCGGTCGGATGGTTCGGCTGGTTGCGGGTGGAAAGCCGCCCTGCAAGCCCGATCGTATTGCGGAAACGGGTGACGACGCGGCGCTTTGCCGATACCGCGATCATGTCCTGCAGCCGCATGATCTTCGACACCGCCGCGACCATTTCCGGCGTCAGGCCCCAGGTGACTGCCTCCAGCCGCTCATGCGTCGTCTCGGGCTTGAGCAACCACTCGCGGAACTCGCCGATGGTGAGCGAGGAGACCGCAGAAAAGGCTGCCGGATCGTGTCGTGTGGCGATCAGTCGGGAAACCTCGTCATCATCAGACGAGATCAGTTCCTCGCCGAGAAACGCCTTCAACGGCAGATCGGCCAGCGCCATCTGCGCCGCCAGCCGCTCGACCGGGCCTTCCGCAGCAATGCCGGCCAGCTGGTCACCGGAACGTTCCGGCGTCGCCTTCGCCAGCAGCGTTTTCAGGTCATCGAAGCGAAAGACAGTCTGCTCGATCGTCGTCTTGTAGGCCATGAAGGATCAACCCATTGAAAAAGCGTGCGCAGTCAGCCTCCCTGGAAAACACGGCTTCCTCCAAAGCGCTATCTTCCAAACCGATTAAGCACGACAAACACTTCGCTTTTCAAGGTCAAACTTGATCTGTCGCAACGGAGACGTGCTTGACCTGCGAGCGCGGTCCAATATCTACGCCGCATGGAATCTCACGGCGCCCCGAACACATCCCGTTTCGATATCAATTCGCTGCGGGAAACCATCCGCCGCATAGCCAGGGGCCGCGATGCCTGGGCCTTGCGCTGGCAGGCTCTGCTTGCCTTCATCGACATCTGCATACTCGCATTCTTTCTGCTCGGCCCATACCTGCGTGACGGGCCGTCATATCTGATCATCGACTATATGATCGCCGTCTGGGTGGGTTTCGAGCTGACAGCCCGTTCGCTTGCCGCCCCATCCTTTGGCCGCTTCCTGAAAATGCCGATGACCTGGGTCGACCTTTTCATCCTCGCAACCTTGCTGTTTCCCGACACGCTCTTCAACTTCGCCTTCCTGCGCGTCATGCGGATCTGGGCGATCGGCAGGAGCCCGCTTCTGAAAGAGGTCATGCGGCGCTTCGGCTGCCTGCATCTGGAAGACGTCACACGCGCCTGCCTAAATTTCATCGTCTTTCTCTTCGTGGTGACGGGTTTCGTCTACACGAGCTTCTTCTATGACCGCCCCGGCGGAGAAGGTTTCGTCGATGCGCTTTATTTCACCGTCGCAACCATCACCACTACCGGCTTCGGCGACATCACGCTTCCTGGCACGCTCGGCAAGCTGACCTCCGTCTTCACCATGATCATCGGCATCTCGCTGTTTGTGCGGCTGGCGCAGGCGATCATCCGGCCGCCCAAGGTGCGCTTCCCCTGCCCCGAATGCGGGCTGCAGCGGCACGATACCGATGCCGTGCATTGCAAGGCCTGTGGTCACCTTCTGAACATTCCCGATGAAGGTGATTGATCGGCATGAAGCGCTTTGATCCGATGGCGTGATGATCATCCTTCCGTGTCGTATATCGACTGGGCCGGGCCGCGAACTGTCGCTAATCTCCCCCGCAGAGTCAGGAGACGGCAATGGCAGAATTTCCATCAAAGGCAAAAGTGATCATCATCGGTCTGGGCGGCATCGTCGGCGCTTCGATCGCCCACCATCTGGTGGAACGCGGCTGGGACGACATCGTCGGCATCGACAAATCCGGCATCCCGACCGATATCGGCTCCACCGCCCATGCCTCGGATTTCTGCTACACGACCAGCCATGATTATCTCTCGGTCTGGACCACCCAGTACTCCATCGATTTCTACGAGAAGATGGGCCATTACGCCCGCATCGGCGGGCTGGAAGTCGCCCGAACCGGCGATGACCTGTGGATGGAAGAGATCAAGCGCAAGCTGACGTCCGCAAAGGCTTTCGGCACCCGCGCCCATTACGTCTCACCCGCCGAGATCAAGGAAAAATTCCCGCTGATCGAAGAAGATCAGGTCCAGGGCGGTCTGTTCGATCCCGATGCCGGCCTCGTCATCCCCCGCTCGCAGACAGTCGCCGGCAAGCTGGTCGATGCCGCCGAAAAGGCCGGCAAGCTGAAAATCTTCGGCAATACGCCGGCAACCTCGCTGATTGTCGAGGGCGGTCACATCAAGGGCGTCGTCACCCATCGCGGCACGATCATGGCCGACCACGTCATCGTCTGCGCCGGCATCTGGGGCCGGCTGATCGCCGAAATGGTGGGCGAAGACCTGCCGGTCATGCCGGTCGACCATCCGCTCACCTTCTTCGGCCCGTTCAACGAGTTTGCCGGCACCGGCAAGGAAATCGGCTACCCGCTGCTGCGCGACCAGGGCAACTCCGCCTATATGCGCGACACCGGCGATCCGAACACGACCGAAGGCGGCCAGATCGAATGGGGTTATTACGAGACTGGCAACCCGCGCCTCTGCCATCCGCGCGATATTCTCGAGAAGCATGAGGCGCGCCTCTCGCCCTCGCAGCGCGATCTCGATATGGAACAGATCCTGACGCCGCTCGAGCGTGCGATGGAATTGACGCCGATCCTCGGCGAGCTCGGTTATAACGAAGGCCATTCCTTCAACGGCCTGCTGCAGGTTTCCGCCGCCGGCGGTCCATCCTGCGGCGAGAGCCAGAAGGTGCGCGGCCTCTGGTATTGCGTCGCTATCTGGGTCAAGGACGGCCCGGCCTATGGCAAGCTGATCGCCGACTGGATGACCGACGGCCGAACAGAGGTCGACCACAATTCGATCGACTATTCCCGCTTCTACCCGCACCAGTTGACCGAAGAGTTCATCGAAGGCCGCACACGCGAGGCAGCCCAAAAGATCTATTTCCCGGCAGTCCACCCGCGCGAACCCTATGCGACCGGCCGTAACGCCAAGCGCTCGACCTTCTACGAGCGCGAAAAGGAGCTCGGCGGCTACTTCATGGAACTCGGCGGTTGGGAACGCGCCCATGGCTATGCTGCCAACAAGCACCTGCTGGAGAAATACGCAAACCAAGTGCCGGTGCGCGAAAACGAATGGGACAACCGCCATTTCTGGCGCGTCTCCAATGCCGAACATCTGGCGATGAGCGAGGATTGCGGCATCGTCAATCTGTCCCACTTCCACATGGTCGACATCGAAGGTCCTGACCACGTCGAGCTGCTGGAATGGCTCTGCGCGGCAAAGATCGGCGGCGACGCCAATATCGGCAAGGGTATCTACACCCACTTCCTCGACGACGAGGGCATGGTGCGGGCCGACTTCACCGTGTTCCGCATGGAAGATCGCTGCCGTCTGGTGAACGGCGCCGATGCAGGCCCGCGCGATTTCCATTACATGAAGCGCGTGGCCGAGGATCGCAGCCTTGATGTCACCATCACCGACGTCTCGGAAAAATTCATCACCATCGGCATCTGGGGGCCGAATGCCCGTGAGACGCTGAAAAAGGTGGTTGCCGACCCGGCCGGTCTCGACGTGGAAAACTTCGCCTTCGCCGCCATCAAGCCGATCGAGATCGCCGGAAAACCCGTCACGGCCTTCCGCATCTCCTATGTCGGTGAACAGGGCTGGGAACTGCACATGAAATACGAGGACGGCCTTGCAGTCTGGGATGCGCTGCGGGCAACCGGCGTCATGGCCTTCGGCGTCGAGACCTATGCCAATTCCCGCCGCATGGAAAAGTCACTGCGGCTGCAGAACGGCGATCTTCTGACCCAGTACAACCTGATCGAGGCCGATCTCGCCCGCCCCAAGGTCAAGGAAGCCGATTTCCGCGGCAAGGCGAAACATCTGGAATATAAGGCTAGGCACCACCAGCCGGCGATGCTGTGCACACTGGTGATGACCGACAATACCGATGCGAGCGGCATCAAGCGCTACCCGGTCGGCTCCATGCCGGTGATCGACCCCGATACCGGCAAGACGCTGGTGGATGAACTCGGCCGCATCTCCTACACGACCTCCGTCGCCTATGGCCCGACGATCGGCAAGAACATCGCGCTTGCCTATCTTCCGCATGACTACTGTGAGGTTGGTCGCAAGCTGACGGTGAACTATTTCAACGAGGACTTTCCGGTGGAAGTGGCGGCGGTGGGTTACAAGCCGCTCTATGACCCGGAGAATTTGAAGCCGAGGACGTAAACGGCCCCAGTTCCCTCATTCCTGTCCTTGTGACAGGAATCCAGCCGACGCGCGTCTGCGCGTCGAGAAGAGTCTTTTCAGCCCAAGGACTTGGGCTGGCTGGATCTCTGTGACAATCCTCGGGTTTAACCCGAGGATTGTCACAGAGATGAGGGAAGAGAGCAGTGCCCGCTCATCAAACAACCTCAAGCGCTCTGTCGACGCTCCATCTCGGCATCACCCGCCAATTCCCCCGCAATCTCTTCCGCCACCTTTTTCGCCTGGTTGCGGATATCCGGAACGGCAGTGATTTCCCAGAACTGGCCGGCAGTCAGTGCACCGACGGCATAGAGCCTCTGCCGCACGGTCCCATCCGGGCAACAGATACGCGAGCGGGCATCGACGCTGACGCCGAGCCCCAGCCGGTCCATGCCGATCACGGATGCTTCGCACATCTGCTGCAACAGCGGCGAATGGGCGATGCCGGCGCGCTCCATGCCGGTACAGTTGACGATCCAGTCGACCGCGATCTCCTGCATCTCCGATGTGCCCCGCCTGCGGAAACGGATGCCGATCCGGCCATCGGCTTCCCTGATCTCGCGAATGAAACCGGCATGAACCGTCACCGTGCCTGCATCGGTCAACGGCTTGAAGCGCGACCAGACCGGCGGGGCAAGTCGGTGCCGGTGAATATTCCACCAGGCAAGCGCATGCCGCATGAAACGGGATCTCTGTGCGTCATTGAGTTCCTGCCAGAGCTGCTGCGTGCGATGCCTCAATCCATCCATCAGCCCGCGCCAGTCGGCTCCCTCGCGCACCTGCGCCCGAAAGCCGGCGAGAATGTCGCTGATCTCGCGGCCTGTCGCAGGCAGGCGAGGTTCGACCGGCTCCGGCTTGATCGTGCTGTGGGGGTGCGGAACGAGGCCACGACGCGAAATCACATGGATTTTGCCACGATGTCCGTGCGAGCGTAGCGACAGGACTTGATCGACCATCGTCAGGCCGGAACCCAGAATGCAGATATCGTCATCTGGTTTGACGGACGACAGCCAGCCGAGCCGCCAGGGGTTCTGAACGATACGGCGCTGCATCTTTTTCGGAACAAGATCAGACGCGATCGGCATTTCTGCATTACCGACACCAAGGCAGAGCGCAACATTTCGTGCTCGCAGCACCGTGTCATTGTCGAGATGGAATTCGACGTCCGTATCACCGGGCATCATACAGGCTGTCGCCTTGGCCTTGATGAAATCGACGGCAACGCGGTCATCCCGGCGGCGCAACAGCGAGGCCAGCCTGTCCCTGAGATAAAGCCCGTAATCTCCACGCGCGGCAAAATAATCGCCGACCGGTTTGCGTCCCTTTTCCTTCAACCAATCGAGGAAATCGTCAGGTTCATCCGGAAATGCACTCATTCGCGCTGCAGGCACATTCAGCCTGTGGAGATAGAATTCGCTGCGATAGGCAGTGCCGCGGCCGAACCCCGGATCATCGCCGATAATGGCAATCGACCGCTCCGGCCCAAGCTGGCGCAGGAGATTGATCGTCAGCGCAATGGCTGAAAAACCGGAACCGACAACAGCGACGTCATAGATCAAGGGCCAACTCCTGCTCTATTTCGGAAAGCCGGTCGCCGTCCCCACGGCGTCCGATATCACTACCAACCTAGTCGGGATTGAACGTCTGTAAAGCCCTCGTTTATGTCAGCCACAGGTGATGCTCGGTTGCATAAACGAAAAAAGCCGCGACATGTTTCCATGCCGCGGCTCCAATTTCAATGCAGTTCGGACCGATCAATCCGGCAAAGCGTAGGCGATCACGTAGTCGCCACGGTCGGGCGACTGGCGCGCGCCGCCGGCCGAGATGACGATATACTGCTTGCCCGTCTTCGACGACTTGTAGGTCATCGGCGTGCCCTGGCTGCCAACCGGCATGCGGGCCTTCCAGATTTCCTTGCCGGTCGCACTGTCGAAGGCGCGCAGATAATAATCCTGCGTCGCTGCGAAGAAGACGAGGCCGCCCTGTGTGGCAAGCGAGCCGCCGATGGTCGGCATGCCAATCGGGATGGGGACGCCCATCTTGATACCGAACGGACCGGTATCTTCGACGGTACCGAGCGGAACCTGCCACTTGATCTTCTGGCTATCCATGTCGATCGCCGTCAGCGTGCCGAAAGGCGGTTCCTGGCAGGGAATGCCGAGAGCCGACAGGAAGCGGTTCTTGTCGACGGCGTAAGGCGTGCCCTTCATCGGCACGACGCCCATGACGGTGTTGGTGGCTTCCGAACCGCTGGAAACGGCGGTGGTCGGTGCGGCTTCCTTCATCTGGATCCACAGGCCGAGACGCATGTCGTTGACGAAGATGGTGTTCGTCACCGGGTCGGTGGAGAAACCGCCCCAGTTCATGCCGCCGAGCGAACCCGGGAAGTTGAGCGCCAGATCGGTGCCCGGAACCGTGTAGACGCCATCATAACGCATGCCCTTGAAGGCGATACGGCACAACAGCTGGTCGAACGGAGTTGCACCCCACATGTCGCTTTCGGTCAGCGTCTGCGCGCCGATCTGCGGCATGCCGACCGACAGTTTCTGCGTCGGTGCATAGGGTTCGTTGGGGATCTTGCCCGGCTTGACCGGCACGTCCGCGACTTCCGTCAGCGGCTGGCCGGTGGCGCGGTCGAGAACCCAGATCTGGCCGGCCTTGGTGCCGAAGGTCAGCGCCGGAACCGTAGAACCATCCTTTTTCTTGAAGTCGAAGAAGGAAGGTTGCATCGGCACGTCGAAGTCCCAGAGGTCATTGTGAACCGTCTGGTAGACCCACTTTTCGCGGCCTGTCGTGGCGTCGAGCGCCAGCATGGAAGCACCGTATTTGTGGTCTAGTTCAGTGCGGGTAGCACCATAGAGATCGACCGACGGGCTGCCGACCGGCAGGAACACGGTGTTGGAAGCCTCGTCATAGGACATGGCTGCCCAAACGTTCGGCGTCGAGCGCGTATAAGTCTGGCCCTCCGGCGGCAGCTTGGTGATTTCGGGATTGCCCGGGTCGAAGGCCCAGCGCAACGCGCCGGTGATCACGTCAAAACCGCGCATGACGCCGCCCGGCATATCGACCTGCACGTTGTCGGCGACACGGCCACCGACGACGACGGTGGTGCCGGCAAGCGTCGGAGCGGAGGTGAGCACGTACTGCGGATCAGGCGCATTGCCCATGCCGACCTTCAGGTCGACGCGGCCATTGGTGCCGAAATCCGGGCAAAATGCGCCGGTATCGGCATCGAGCGCGATCAGCTCGGCATTGATCGTGTTCATCAGCAGACGGCGGTGGCACAGCGCACCTTCGGCGACCGTGACCGGCGTAACCGGTGTCGAACCGCCTACGGTTGGCTGAGCGAGCGGACGAGCGGCGTCGAAATAGGCGAGACCGCGGCAACGCATCCAGACGGAAGATTTCGAGTTGATCTCGTTCTTCCAGATCTCCTTGCCGGTATCGGCATCGACCGCGATGACGTTATTATGCGGGGTGCACAGGAATACGCGGTCGCCGACCTGCAGAGGCGTCTGCTGGTCTTCGGCACCGCCGCCGCCGGGACTGATCGGGGTGTCGCCGGTATTGTACGTCCAGGCAACCGTCAGGTCCTTGACGTTGTCGCGGGTAATCTGGTCGAGCGCTGCGAAGCGCGAGCCACCGGCCGAATTGCCATAAGCTTCCCAGTTCTTCTGCTCCTTGGCCGGATCGACCGGAGTGAGCGGCGCCGGTGTACCGGAAAAGGCGACGGTCGGATGCGGCACCATCATGCCGGCGAAACCGGCGACCGAGGCAACGGCCAGGATGGCGGCAATCACGAAAAACGGCAGATAGGCAGGCGTCCTGCCGGCGGCCTTGCGCAGCAGCGGGAAGCTCAGCGCGATCACCGTTGCACCGACGCCGAAGGCGAGCAGGCGCGAGATCAGCGGCCAGAAATCGAGGCCCGCATCCCAAATCGCCCAGACGACGGTGGCGATGGTAACGAGGCCGAACAGCAGCGCACCTGCGGGCTTGCGAAGAATGACAAGCGCACCGGCGATAACGATCGCAATGCCGGCAAGCAGGAAGTACCAGCTGCCGCCGAGCATGACGAGCTTGCCGCCGGCAACGGCGAAAAACAGGCCCGCGAGGGCGAGAACGGCACCGAGCACGAAAAGCCAGGTCTTGGCTATCGCGGACAGGGCGCCCTTTGAGGTTTCCATTTGTGTCTCTAGCTCCAGTTGTGGATTCGACAGTGTCGACAGTCAAAGGCCACAGCGGTGCCGTCAGGAGCGGGGAACAGGATCAAATGCAGTACCGTGCTTCTGTCGAAGAAACGCAAACGGCAGGCCGAATGATATGCAATCGGCTGGTCGGAGGCGTCCCTTTCGAGGACTTCGAGGTCGCTTGCCACGCCCTCCCCGCGCGCCAGCGGCAGGCATGCATGCCCGCACCTGCGGTATAACGCCGCCTGCGGCAAAATGGCAAGAAAATGTATGTACTATTCCGTACATAATCTGTTCAACGATTTTGAACGGTCCTCAAGCTATTGATAAACCTGAATTTCGAGCACGATTAAGGATGAGCGTCACGATCGAAAGTCGGTAGATATCCGGCCATCCCGGTATCATCTAAGGATGTTCCACGACGTAAAAGCTGCGCAGTGTCCGCGCTTCCCGCTTCACGATGCGCAACGGCCCGCCTATTTCGACGAGCGCATTCAGCTCTCTCAGCACCAGAGCATGGGCAACCCCGAGAAGCCGGGCAAAAGAACGACTGTCAACGGCAATACCTTGTTCGGCAGCAACGATGAGCGCCGCTTGCAGCGATGTCAGCCGCAGATCCTTCGCCTGACGCTCCGCGACAAGGGCGAGAAACCGCTCGGATTGATCGCGATCCTCGTCGTTCACGCCGCCTCGCGCTTGCGGAACGACACCATGATCGACTTGGAGGTCGGCGTGTCGCTTTCCTCGCCCGCACTGCCCAAGGGCACGAGTACATTCAGCTCCGGATAATAACCGGCAATGCTGCCGCGCGGGATGTCATAGGGCACGAAGCGGAAATCCTGCGCCACGCGTGAGATCCCGTCATCGTAATCGGTCACGACATCCATCCGGTCACCGGCTTCAGCGCCGATATCCTTCAGGTCTTCGGGATGGATGAAGATCACCTGGCGCTCGCCATAGACACCGCGATAACGGTCATCGAGACCGTAGACGGTGGTATTGTACTGGTCATGCGATCGGAAGGTCTGCAAGGCGAAACGTCCGACGCCCTTGCGGGCACGCTGGTGCACCGTCTCCTGCGGCAGCGTGACGGCGGAAAAGCACGCCTTGCCCGCCGGCGTGGTCCATTCGCGATGGGACGCGGTATTACGCAGATGGAAGCCGCGCGGCTTGCGGACACGGGCGTTGAAATTCTCAAAGCCCGGAATGGTCGCTTCGATATGATCGCGGATGAGATCGTAATCGTCCGCGAGCGCTGCCCAGCGCACGACATCCGTGCCGACCGTGGCTTCGGCAATGCCGGCAATGATGCCGACTTCGGACAGAAGATGAGGCGAGGCGGGACGATTGATACCGGCCGAGCCATGCACCATGCTCATCGAATCCTCGACGGTGACGAGCTGGGAATTGCCGAGCGAATTCAGGTCCATCTCGGTGCGCCCCAGGCAGGGCAGGATATAGGAAACCTCGCCCGGCATCAGATGCGAATGGTTCGGCTTCGTCGCGATATTGACCGTGAGCTTCATGCGCCGCATCGCCGTCTCGACCAGCGCGCTATCCGGCGTCGCACGAGCAAAATTGCCGCCGAGCCCGATAAAGGCCTGCGCCGAACCATCCAGCATCGCGCCGATCGCGGCCAGTACATTATGCCCGTCGGCACGTGGCGCGAAGAAGCCGAAATGTCTTTCCAGCGCATCGAGGAAAGCGGCAGGCGGCTTTTCGTTGATACCGACCGTGCGGTCTCCCTGCACGTTGGAATGGCCGCGCACCGGGCAGAGCCCTGCGCCTTGCCTACCGATATTGCCGCGCAGGAACATGAAATTGGAAATCTCGCGGATCGTCGCCACCGAATGGACATGCTGGGTGACGCCCATCGCCCAGGTGCAGATCACCTTGTCAGCTTTCATGTAGACGGCAGACGCCCGCTCGATCTCGGCGCGGGAAAGCCCCGACTGGTCTTCGATCTCGTTCCAGCCCGTGGCATCGACCGCGGCCCGGTATTCGGCAAAACCCGCACAGTGTTCGGCGATGAAGGCATGGTCGAGAACCAATGGTTCACCAGCTGCAATCGCGGCATCCTCTGCCGCAAGAACGGCCTTTGCCATGCCACGCACGGCCGCCATGTCGCCGCCGAGGCGCGGCTGGTAATACTGGCTGGCAATTTCGGTCGAGCTGCCGCGCAGCATCTCGATCTTGTCCTGAGGATCGGAAAAACGCTCCAGTCCCTTTTCACGGACCGGATTGAACACCACCACATCGGCGCCGCGCATGGCGGCACGGCGAAGATCGCCGAGCATGCGCGGATGGTTTGTACCTGGGTTCTGGCCGATGACGAAAATGGCATCCGCCTTCTCGAAATCCTCGAGCAGCACCGTGCCCTTGCCGACGCCGATCGCCTGTTTCAACGCGATGCCGCTTGCCTCGTGACACATGTTCGAGCAATCGGGAAAATTGTTGGTGCCATAGATGCGCACGAACAGCTGGTAGAGATAGGCTGCCTCATTGCTGGCGCGGCCGGACGTATAAAATTCCGCCCGGTCGGGACTGTCGAGGCCTTTGAGGATGCCGCCGATCTCGGCAAAGGCATCTTCCCAGGCAACCGGCAGATACCGGTCGCTGGCCGCATCATATCGCATCGGATGGGTCAGACGACCATTGAGCTCCAGCTCGTAGTCGCTCAGCTTGCGCAGTTCTGACACCGTATTGGCCGCGAAAAAGGCCGGCGTGGCGCGCTTTTCCGTCGCCTCCCAGGAAACGGCCTTCACCCCGTTTTCGCAGAATTCAAATGACGATCCATGTTCGGGATCACCCCAGGCGCAACCCGGACAATCGAAGCCATCCGGCTGGTTTGCCTTCAACATGGTGCGGGCGCCAGCGAGCGGCGATCCACTTTCAAGCAGCCGCTTGCCGCAGCTCTTCAACGCACCCCAACCGCCGGCGGCCGAAGACTTCTTGCCAATAAACGATCCAGTCATGACAGATGCTATTGACGATCGTCAAAAGCGCTTCAAGCGGACTGTTCGTATGGATCGATAGACAAAACCTATCAACTTTGGTTGTTACCGCACCCGTGGAATGGTACAGGCCTCTCCACCACCGAAAATGCGCGAGCGGCTGAGAAACCGCTTTTCCCTGCCGTTATCGAGCGAGAACATTCCCCCCCTGCCCAGCACGACATCGATGATCAGCTGCGTGTGCTTCCACGCCTCGAACTGACTGCCGCTGATATAGACCGGCACGCCGCCGATCTCGCCCAGCTTCACGTCATGGTCACCGATAATGAAATCATCAGCCGGGTAACACATCGGCGATGACCCGTCGCAGCAGCCGCCGGACTGGTGGAAAAGGATTTCCGGGTAGTCCTGCCTTATCTCGGCGATGAGATCGAGTGCCGCATCGGTGGCGGTGACGCGCGGCTCCCCGTTGACATGAGTATTCATGATCTCTCCTCCCAAAGAGCTTTTGATGCTCAGGTGATGAGCTGAACGAAGTCTATCACGATCGCCATGAAAACACCCGAGACAGTCATCGCCAGACCGCAGAGAAACACTTTGCTTGCCTTGTCATATACCCGCCGCTGCAGTGAATCGTGCCGCAGAAAGATCACGAGAGAGCTCCCCTGCGTGATGATCCCGGCGGAGAGCAGAAGCATCGTCGGCAGGTCGACAAGGGTCCATGGGATCGGGTTTTGAGCCCATTGGCTGAGAAATGTCAGAGAGAACGAGAGAATGATCCCCACAACGGTCAGCGTGCCATTGCGGAAAAGCATTTCGACCAGCGGTTCATTTTCATTCGACATCGCGGAATATCTCGGCTGCCGGATTATGACTGCCTATCGAATAGTCCTCTCGCGAGAATTTCAAGGCCGGTTGATAGGCACGAAAGCCGGGCAGAAGAGTTCTTCCCCTGCCCGGCTCCGGCTTGGATCAGAAGAAACCGAGCTTCTTCGGGCTGTAGCTCACCAGCATGTTCTTGGTCTGCTGGTAGTGGTCGAGCATCATCTTGTGCGTCTCGCGACCGATGCCGGACTGCTTGTAGCCGCCGAAGGCCGCATGAGCCGGATAGGCGTGATAGCAATTGGTCCAGACGCGGCCGGCCTGGATCTCGCGGCCGAAGCGATAGGCGCGGTTGCCGTCACGCGTCCAGACCCCGGCACCAAGACCGTAAAGCGTGTCGTTGGCGATCGAGAGCGCCTCGTCCTCATCCTTGAACGTGGTGACCGAAACCACCGGTCCGAAGATTTCCTCCTGGAACACACGCATCTTGTTGTGGCCCTTGAAGATCGTCGGCTTGATGTAATAGCCGTTCGCCAGCTCTCCGCCGAGATCGTTGCGATCGCCGCCGGTCAACACTTCGGCACCTTCCTGCTTGCCGATATCGAGATAGGAGAGGATCTTCTCCATCTGCTCGCTGGATGCCTGCGCACCTATCATCGTGGCGCTGTCGAGCGGGTTACCCTGCACGATCGCTTCCACCCGCTTGACGGCTCGTTCCATGAACCGATCGTAAATGCTCTCATGCACCAGCGCGCGGCTCGGGCATGTGCAGACCTCGCCCTGGTTGAGCGCGAACATTGCGAACCCTTCCAGCGCCTTGTCGAGGAAGTCGTCGTCTTCGTTCGCCACATCGGCGAAGAAGATGTTCGGCGACTTGCCGCCGAGTTCCAGCGTCACCGGAATGAGGTTCTGGCTGGCATATTGCATGATAAGCCGGCCTGTCGTCGTCTCGCCGGTAAAGGCGATCTTGGCGATGCGCGGGCTCGATGCCAGCGGCTTGCCGGCTTCAAGACCGAAGCCGTTGACGATGTTGAGCACGCCCGGAGGCAGGAGATCGCCGATGATTTCCGCCCAGACCAGCAGCGAGGCGGGCGTCTGTTCGGCCGGCTTGATGACGACGCAATTGCCGGCGGCAAGCGCGGGCGCCAGCTTCCACGCAGCCATAAGGATCGGGAAGTTCCATGGAATGATCTGGCCGACGACGCCGAGCGGCTCATGGAAATGATAGGCGACGGTATCGTTGTCGATCTGGCCGATAGATCCTTCCTGCGCGCGAATGCAGGAAGCGAAATAGCGGAAATGGTCGATGGCGAGCGGAATGTCGGCCGCCATGGTTTCGCGGATCGGCTTGCCATTGTCCCAGGTTTCGGCCTGGGCCAGCACTTCCAGCTTGTCCTCCATCCGCTGGGCGATCTTCATCAGAATGTTGGAGCGCTCGGCCGGTGCGGTGCGGCCCCACTTGTCCTTTGCGGCATGCGCGGCATCGAGCGCGGCGTTGATGTCCTTCTCGTCCGAACGCGGAATTTCACACAACTTGCCGCCGGTGACCGGCGTGATGTTGTCGAAATACTTGCCGCCGATCGGCTCCCTCCACTCGCCGCCGATGTAATTGCCGTATTTCAGCTTGAACGGCGATTCGACGATTTTCTGGTGCAGCATGTCATCCTCCCATGATGAGCTGGCTTCCCGGTTCGGGACCGGGCTGGAAGGAAATCTGCGTCGTCCCAGTCTTGACGAAAAGCAGGCTGCGACCATATGGCGGCGCACACTGTCGCACCCTTGCTACAGTGGAACGCCGCAAACCATGCGGCACCGCAACAGAATTCGATTTACGTCAGTGGAGACCGAAACGGTTCATCTTGCGGTGAAGCGTTGCCCGGCTCATCCCGAGCGCAATCGCCGCCTGCGAGACGTTGCCGTTGGCGCGCGACAGGGCGCGCATCAGTGCCGCCCGCTCTGCTTCGACCAGATCCTGACGATCGCCCGCCCGGTTCTCATCGAGAGCATCCGCAGCCGGAATGCCGGCGGCGATACGGCTGTCGTCCAGCGCAAGAGCCAGGCGCGCCGCACGCGTCGCGCCGATGACCAGATCGTTGCGATCGACCGCAAGAAGTGCCGCCGCCGCATGTGCGGCCTGCGGCACCATCAGGAAACGGGCGCCTGGAAAGGCGGATCGGAACAGGTTGAGCTCAATCCTGAGCGCCGCATCGCGCACCGTCTGGGAAAGAATCGAGAGCATCATTTCATTGACGTCGTCCCGGCACGTGGAAATATCGAGCGCCGCCGCCACTTCGCCGCGATGATCGCGGATAGGTGCGGTAGTGCAGCTCAATCCCGTATTAGCCGAAAAGAAATGCTGGTCGCGAAAGATCGAAACCGCTCGTTCGTCCGCCAGTGCCGTACCGATACCGTTGGTTCCGATACTCGCCTCGGTCCAGATGGCCGCCGTCCAAAGGCCAAGATCGTGAAAGGCCCGGTCATCCCCCGCCGTGCCGCGCCGTTCCAGCGCGACACCGTTTCGATCGGTCAGCAGCAGACAGCAGCCCGACCTGCCGACGGTCGAAAACAGCTTGTCCATTTCCTCACGCGCCTCGACGATCAGACGCTCCGAGGCCTGCCGCGTCTGGCGAAATTCGATGTCCGTCAGGCGTTCGGGTGCGCGTTCCTGCTCGGGCGCAAGATGGTGCATAACCATGCAGCGCCGCCAAGAAGCAACGACAGGTGAGCTTGCGGCAGCGGACTGGGCCGAGGCGTAGACCTCGTCCGCATGCAGGGAAACGGGATGCATGGGCTCCTCCCGGGCCAATTCTTGCATCAAGTTTCGCTAAAAAGCCGGCGCTTTGCAATCGTCAAGCAGGCGGCCCCACGAACTATTTATCGAAATATCACACGCGGCCTCGATGCGACCGATCACGCAGCCTCTCGCGTCGGCGGCTCGCATCTGGCAAAAGGCGCGAAGGCATGCCGCACGCGCAGGATCGTTTCCGGTTCGGCAGCCACCAGTGGCAAGCGGACATTAGCCGGTGACTGGTGCAGGAAGAACTGCGCCTCCTTCAGCGCGGCAACGTCATCCCCACCAACAGCCGCCGCAGCAACGGACATGGCCTGCAGCAGAGAATCGCAGCCACTGCTACGCTCCGCCATCGCCACCATGGTCTGCACCGGAGATGGGATGATATTGGCCAACGCCGACAAGGCGCCGTGCCCACCCATATCCAGGAATTCCATCAGCTTCCTGTCATCTCTCGAAAGATGCATGAACCGATCTCTGAGCGATGCCGGCAAGGCCGCGAAATGTTCGAGACGCCCGGCGCCATGACATATGCCGACGATAGGATCGATTTCGGCAAGCGCATCCACCAGTGCCGGGCCATAGTCCTTTGCCGTGCGCCCCGGATCATCATCCACAACAACCGGGATATCGACGGCAGCAGTAATTTCGCCAAAGTGATTGATCACTCCCTTGAGCGTCGGTTTCGAATAATACGGCACCGTTACCAGCAAGGCATCCGCACCGAATTCTTCGGCGCGGCGGCATCGCTCAACGGTCTTGGCCGTGCAGTTTGTGCCGGTCGCAGCTATCACACTCAGATGTGGCCGGCCACGCGAAACAGCGGTTTTCAGCAGGCTCTGGTATTCATCCGAGCCGAGCACCGGACCCTCGCCGACAACGTCGCAAACCACAATTCCATCCACTCCGGCGATGACCTGCCGATCGATCGTTGCCTCGAATTCCGAAAGATCGATCCGGCCATCGTTGAAGGGGCTCAAAAGGGGTGTGTAAGTTTGACGCCTTGCGCGAAGGAAGGGTGTCATGATTTGGCTCCTGTTTTACAGAAACCAACATTGCTCTCACCGCATAGGATTTCGATATGTGGGGCGAGACTATGACATCAAAGTCTTATATGCATCCATTTGCCTTGACCGCGGCGATGCACCATATTCCGCGCCAGACATATACATCGAACGACACCTTGGCCCTGCGCCTGGAGACTTTATGACCGCATCGCATGCCGCCGCTTCCGATACCACTTCGGAAACCCGCAAATTTCTTGTGCTGCTGCTAGGGTCGATCGGGGTCGTATATGGCGACATCGGCACCAGCCCTCTCTATGCGTTCCGCGAGGCGTTGCGTCCGTTTGCGGCCAACGGCATCCGCGACGAGCACGTGATAGGCCTGATCTCGCTGATGGTCTGGACACTGACCATCATCGTAACCTTCAAATACGTTCTGTTTCTTCTGCGTGCAGACAATGACGGTGAAGGCGGCACGCTTTCGCTTCTAGCGCTTCTGATGAAGAAGACCGGAAGCTACATGCCGGTGCTTTTCTTTGCAGGCCTGATCGGTTCGGCGCTGTTCATCGGCGACGCGATGATTACCCCGGCGCTATCGGTCATGTCGGCGCTCGAAGGCATGAAGCTTATCACGCCTGCTTTCTCCGGTTACGTTCTGCCGCTCTCCGCTGCCATCATGATCTGTCTGTTCATGGTCCAGTCCAAGGGCACCGCGGCCGTAATGAAATTCTTCGGGCCGATCACCGTCGTGTGGTTCCTTGCCATGGCCTGGGGCGGCCTCATCCATATCGGCGACGACTTGACGATCCTGCAGGCCCTCAACCCGATCAACGCTCTCTGGTTCATCACCCATGCTGGCTGGGCCGGGCTGATCGTGCTCGGCGCCGTCTTCCTCACCGTCACCGGCGCGGAAGCGCTTTATGCGGACCTGGGGCATTTCGGCAGGAAGCCGATCAGTGTCGCCTGGTTCATCCTCGTCTTCCCGGCGCTTGCCCTCAACTATCTCGGCCAGGGCGCGCTCGTGCTTGCCGATCCGACAAAGATTTCCAACCCGTTCTATCTGCTTTATCCCGATTGGGCGCTGTTGCCGATGGTGATCCTTGCTACCATGGCGACAATCATCGCCAGTCAGGCCGTGATCACCGGGGCCTTTTCGTTGGCCCGCCAGGCAGTCCATCTGGGCTTCCTGCCGCGTCTTGCGATCAAGTTCACCTCCGAGACCAATACCGGGCAGATTTATGTACCGGCCGTCAACATGGTCCTGTTCATCGGCGTCATCGTACTCATCTTCTCCTTCGGGGACTCGGAATCGCTTGCCACCGCCTACGGTATCTCGGTCACCGGCGCGATGGTGGTCACGACGCTGATGTCCTTCCAGTTCCTGCGCGCCGTATGGGGTTACAAGGCCATAACGGCTGCGATCATTCTCGGTCCGCTTTTCGTCATTGAGACGATCTTCCTCGCCGCCAACCTTCTCAAAGTCCATGACGGCGGCTGGGTGCCGGTCATGCTGGCACTGGTCATCATGCTGACCATGTGGACATGGACGAAAGGATCGAAATACCTGAAGGAAAAGACGGCCAAGAACGACATTCCGCTGGAAACCTTCATCACCTCGATCGAAAGCTCCATCGAGCGGGAAACCGCCAGCGCACCCGTGACCGTGCCCGGGACCGCAGTCTTCCTGACCAGCGTGCCGGATCGCACCCCCGCCGTTCTGTTGCACAATCTGAAGCACAACCACGTCCTGCACGAACAGAACGTCATCCTGACCATCTGGACCCAGGACAAGCCCTATGTGCCTCAGCAGGAACGTGTCGAGATGACGAGACTGTCGAAGCGCTTCATCCGCCTCGACATCACCTTCGGCTACATGGATGAACCCAACGTCGCCAAGGCTCTGACCGTTTGCAAGAAAAAGGGCTTCAAGTTCGAAATCATGCAGACCTCTTTCTATCTCGGTCGCCGCAACCTGATCGAAACACCCAATACCGGCCTGCCGCGCTGGCAGGAAAAGCTCTACATCATCCTCGCCGATTTCGGCATCGATCCTTCAGCCTATTTCAAGCTGCCGCCGAACCGCGTGGTGGAACTGGGTGAGCAGGTCGCGATTTAAAGCAATTCCAGCAAAAGTGGACACCGGTGTTTTGGCCGGAATTGCGTTTAAACGAAGAGATAGAGCGCCATGACTGTCGTCGCCTCCTATGTATACACGAACGGAAAGCGCGGGCGCCCTCTCCCGATAGACGAACCGTGCCCGGCGCTGACTGGTGACGAATTCGCCTGGATCGGCCTGCACGAGCCGACAGCCGACGAGCTGAAAACGCTCGCAAAGACCTATAGCTTGCATGAACTTGCTGTTGAAGATGCGCTCAACGCACATCAGATCCCCAAGGTCGAGGCCTATGGCGACCAGCTTTTTGTCGTCGCCAAGACCGCCCATCTCGACGGCGACAAGATCAAATACGGCGAGACGGCAATCTTCGTCGGGCAGCGCCATATCATCACCGTCCGGCACGGCTCGATGCGCAGCCACAGCGAAGTGCGCTCCCAGCTCGAAGCCTCGCCGAAACTGCTGTCGCAAGGCCCCGACTATGTGCTGCACGGCATTATCGATTTCATCGTTGATGGTTATCTGCCAACGGTTCAGACGATCGAGGATCGCGTTCTGGAGATGGAGCAGAAGATGCTCGCCAATTTCCTCGAACGCGAGCAGATCCGCCGCCTGTTCCGGCTGAGACGGCAACTGATCCTGTTCGGGCGCATTCTCGGACCGATGACGGAAGTGGCGGGCAAACTCGTCAATCTGGACCTGCCCTGCCTCGACAAGCACGCCAAACCCTATTTCCGCGACGTTCTGGACCACTGCCGACGGGTGGAAAGCATGGTCGGCGGCCTTCGGGAAGTCATCACCTCGGTCTTCGAGGCCTCGAACCTTCTGGAACAGCAGCGCCAGGGTGTCATCACCAGGCAGCTTGCCTCATGGGCCGCGATCCTGGCCGTGCCGACAGCTGTCGCCGGCATTTACGGCATGAATTTCGAGAACATGCCGGAGTTGAAGACCGAATACGGTTATTACGTCGTGCTTGCCGCAATCGTCCTCGTCTGCGGCGTGCTCTATCATCGCTTCAAGAAGGTCGGCTGGCTTTAACTCCGGATCAATCCGGCGCGGCCAGGCGATAGCCGACGCCGGTCTCCGTCAGGATGTATCGCGGTTGGTCGGGCGTCGCCTCGATCTTCTGCCTGAGCTGGCGCACATAGACGCGCAGATACTGAACATCGGTCAGCCCGTCCCATACATGTTCCAGCAGGAACCGGTGGGTCAGCACCTTGCCGGCATGCTGGACGAGAATGCGCAGGATGTCGTATTCCTTCGGCGACAGCTTCACGTCGCGGCCTGCCACCTTGACGATCCGCTTGACCAGATCGACCGACAGCTCACCGGTCTGGAAAACCGGCTTTTCGCCCTGCGCCTGCAACCGGTGGCGCAGTGCCACGCGGATGCGCGCACCCAGCTCGCTCATCCCGAAGGGTTTCGTCACATAGTCGTCGGCGCCAAGTTCCAGCGCCTTGACGATGCCCGCCTCGTCGGTGCGGCTCGACAGGATGACGATCGGCAGCGTCATTCCCTCGCCGCGCCATTTGGCGAGCAGATCGTGGCCGGACATATCCGGAAGGCCGAGATCCAGAATGATAAGATCCGGCTTGTCGCTGACCGCCAGCTCCATGGCCACCTTCGCATTCATCGCCTCGCTGACGGCATAGGCCTGCGCGCTCAGGCCCACGCGCAACAGCTTGCGGATCGGCGGCTCGTCATCGACGATCAGGATACGTACGGCGTTTTCAGTCATTTTCGTCCCCCAAGATCGGCACGTCCATGGGAACCGGCATCCTGATGGTAAAGATCGCCCCAGAACGGTCGGACCGGTTATGCGCCCGGATCGTGCCGCCCATCGCTTCGACGAAACCGCGGCAGATGGCAAGCCCGAGCCCGGTACCCGCCCTTACCTGATCGCTTTTGCGCACCCGGTAGAAACTGTCGAAGATCCGCTCCAGGTCTTCTGGCGGCATGCCGGGCCCCTCGTCCATGACGGAGAGGAGGACGGCATTACCATCCCTCTGTCCCCTTATGTCGATCACCGTGCCCTCCGGCGCGTATTTGGCGGCGTTATCGATCAGGTTGAACAGGACCTGCTCGAACAGCACGGGATCGACCTTCAGCATCGGCAGATCTGCCGGGATGCCAACCTCCACCGTGTGGCCCGATGCGATCTTCGCCGCCCGGCCAAGCGCCGTGCCCACCATGTCACCGGCGAAATGCAGGGCGTAGTTCGGCTGCATTGCGCCGGAACCGAGCCGCGTCATGTCGAGCAGGTTGACGATGAAGCGGTTGAGCCGCTCGGACTCGTCGATGACGGTCGACAGAAGCTCCGCTCGCGTTTCTTCCTGCAATTGCGGTCCCAGATCCTTCAGCATGTCGGCCGAACCCATGATCGCTGCAAGCGGTGTCTTCAGGTCATGGCTGATCGAGGTGAGAAGCGCAGTGCGCAGCCGGTCTGTTTCTGCCGCAAGCCTTGCCTTGTCGACATCCGACACCAGTTGCACCCGCTCGATTGCGAGAGCCGCCTGATCTGCCAGCGCATCGAACAGCCGCTGCTGTTCGGGCGTCAGAAGCGGTCCCTGACGATCGTTGTCGAGACCGATGACGCCGACCGCCTCACGACCGGTGCGAAGCGGCAGGTAGAGCCGTTTGGCGCCGGGCAGTGTGTCGGCTGCGCGGCCGGCGGGGCGATTGTGCTCCCAGGCCCATCTGGCGGCCGCGATATCGGCATCGACCAGCGTATCGTCCGGCGGATAGCCCGCTTTCACCGCGATCGTTCCACTCTCCGGCAAGAGGATGACAACCCTCACCTTCAACATTGAGGCGATCTGGAAGGCGGTAACCCACAGCACATCGTCCAGCGTGCCGGTGCTCGCAAGCTTCTTGGAGAAGAGATAGAGATCTTCCGTCGTACGCGCCCTTGCCCTGGCGGCAACCGCCTGCCGCTGAACCGCCGCCGTCAGGTTGGAGGCGACGAGCGCCACACCGAGATAGAAGAGCAGCGCGATCACGCTTTCCGGATCGCGGATCGTGAATGTGTAGCGCGGTTCGAGGAAAAAGAAGTTGAAGGCGACGGCCCCGAGCAACGAGGCAAACAGCCCCGGCCCCAGCCCGCCCCGGACCGCCGAAGCAAGAACCGCCATCAGGAAGACCAGCGCCAGATTACGCACGTCGAATGTCTGGTCGAGCGCAACGCCCGCCGCGATTGCCAGCGCAACGAAGACCGTGCTTTGCAGATAGTGTTTCACCCGGAAAGGTCTTGGCGCCTGCGCAACCTTCACACCGCGGTCTGCCCCACCATCCTTCTGATCACCGGAAATCACGTGGACGCTGATATAACCGGCATGCCGGATCAGGTCATGGGTGACGGAGGTTTGCCAGAAGTGCCGCCAGCGCGGTTTTGCGGGCCTGCCGACAACGATATGGGTGAAATTGTTGGCATTGGCATAGGCAATGATTTCGCGTGACGGAGAAAGTCCCGGCAACGTGACAGCCTCGGCGCCAAGCTGCTGCGCCAACCGCATGTTTGCCGCCAGCCGGTCCTTGTCCTCCTCCGAAAGCGCGGCATCCTGCGGGGTGTCCAGGTGCAATACTGCCCAGGGCGCCCTGAGCCGATCCGCCTGCCTGCGGGCATAACGCACCAGGCTTGCTCCGTTGCGCCCGTGATCCAGGCAGACGAGCAGTCTGTCGCCCGCCGCCCACGGCCCGGAAATCGCATTGGCCTGCATGTGGTTGAGCAGTTGTTCGTCGACGCGCTGGGCGGTACGCCGCAAAGCCAGTTCGCGCAGAGCCGTCAAATTGCCCGGCGAAAAATAGTTCTCGATCGCCCGACGCGCCGTCTTCGCCATATAGACCTTGCCGTCGTTGAGACGCTTGATCAGGTCGTCGGGGGTGATGTCGATGATCTCGACATCATCGGCCCGGTCGATGATCAGGTCCGGCACCGTCTCGCGCACCCGGATGCGAGTGATCTGCGCCACGACATCATTGAGGCTCTCGACATGCTGGATATTGAGGGTCGAATAGACGTCGATGCCCTGCGCCAGCAATTCCTGCACATCCATGTAACGTTTCGGATGGCGGCTGCCGCTGGCATTCGTATGCGCTAGTTCATCCACCAGAACGAGAGCCGGACGGCGGGCGAGGATGGCATCGAGATCCATCTCCTCGAGGCTCTGGCCGCGATAATCGATTTGTCGGCGGGCGATGATCTCGAACCCGTCGGTGAGCGCCTCGGTTTCCTTACGTCCATGCGTCTCGACCACACCGATGACGACATCGACACCATCGGCCTGCCTCGCCCTGCCGGACATCAGCATTTCATAGGTCTTGCCGACGCCGGGCGCGGCACCGAGAAAGATCTTCAGCCGCCCGCGGTTCTCCCGCTCCGCCTCACGCAGGAGAGCATCCGGCGAGGGTCTGGTATCTGTGTCTCGGCCGTTCTCGCGGGGGGCGTCGGGCATGAAATGCGGTCTCTCAGGATGGTGCTGCCCCTCACCCGGCCTCCGCTCCGCTCGGCCACCCTCTCCCCGCAAGCGGGGCGAGGAGGAACGGAGAGCTTGCGGCTTGGTCCTTCGCCCCGCTTGCGGGGAGAAGGTGCCGGCAGGCGGATGAGGGGCAAACGCCTGCATTCCTTACGTCTTAGAGCCATCCAGCGCCATGTTCAACGCCAGCACGTTGACCACCGGCTCGCCGAGGAAGCCCAGCTCTCGGCCTTCGACATGCGCTTCAACCAGCGCCTTTACGCTCGCCTCGTCCATCTGGCGCGCCTTGGCCACACGCGCCACCTGGAAATAGGCGGCCTCCGGCGAGATATGCGGATCAAGGCCACTACCCGAGGCGGTCACAAGATCGATAGGCACCTCCGCATTCGGGTTGGAAGCCTTGGCAGTCTCGTAATCCGCCCTCACCCGGTCGATCAGTTTCTGGCTGGTCGGGCCGAGATTGGAGCCGGAGGACGAGGCAGCGTTGTAACCGTCACCGGCAGCCGAGGGACGGCCGTGGAAATATTGCTCGCCGGCGAAGCTCTGGCCGATCAGCGACGAGCCGATCACCTGACCATCCCTTTCGATCAGGCTGCCATTCGCCTGCGCCGGAAACACAGCCTGCGCAATGCCTGTCATGGCGAATGGATAGATCAGGCCGGTAATGGCCGTGGTGGCGACGATCATGACGATGGCCGGACGAAGTTGTTTCAACATCGAGAATACTCCTTAAGCGAGGCCGAGCGTGGTGACGACCACGTCGATCGCCTTGATGCCGATGAACGGGACGACGATGCCGCCGAGGCCGTAGATCAGAAGATTGCGGGAGAGGAGCGCACCGGCGCCGACGGCGCGATAGGTGACGCCCTTCAAGGACAACGGGATCAGCGCGATGATAATCAGCGCGTTGAAGATGATCGCCGACAGGATGGCACTCTGTGGAGTGGCAAGGCCCATGACGTTCAGCACGCCGAGCTGCGGATAGAAGGCCAGGAACATCGCCGGGATGATGGCGAAATACTTGGCGATGTCGTTGGCGATCGAAAACGTCGTCAAGGCACCGCGCGTCATCAGCAACTGCTTGCCGATCTCGACGATCTCGATGAGCTTCGTCGGGTCAGAATCGAGATCGACCATGTTGCCGGCCTCGCGGGCGGCAACCGTGCCGGTATTCATCGCCACGCCGACATCCGCCTGCGCCAGCGCCGGGGCATCATTGGTGCCGTCGCCGCACATGGCAACCAGCTTGCCCTTGGCCTGCTCCTCGCGAATGAGCGACAGCTTGTTCTCGGGCGTCGCCTGGGCGAGAAAATCGTCGACGCCCGCTTCAGCCGCGATTGCCGCTGCCGTCATCGGATTGTCGCCGGTAATCATCACCGTGCGGATGCCCATCTTGCGAAGTTCGGCAAAACGCTCGCGGATGCCACCCTTGACGATATCCTTGAGGTGGATGACGCCAAGCAGTTTTCCGTCGCGGGCAACGCCGAGCGGCGTGCCGCCGGCCTTGGCGATCTCTTCCGCGATCGCCTGCAGCTCGCGCACGGTCTCCGACTGCGGGCTCGCAGCAATAGCCGTGTTGCCGGCAACCGGTAGCGAGCCGCCATTGACATAGGCGAGCACCGCATCGACCGCACCCTTGCGGATCTGGCTGCCGTCAAGATCGACACCACTCATCCGCGTCTGAGCGGTAAACGGCACGAACGTGGCCTTCAGGCTGGCCATATCGCGGCCGCGGATCGCGTATTTCTCTTTGGCGAGAACGACGATCGAACGGCCTTCCGGCGTCTCGTCGGCAAGCGAGGCAAGCTGCGCCGCATCGGCAAGCTCCTGTTCGGACACGCCACGGACGGGGCGGAACTGGGTTGCCTGACGGTTACCCAGCGTGATCGTGCCGGTCTTGTCGAGAAGCAGCGTATCGACGTCTCCGGCAGCTTCGACCGCACGGCCGGACATGGCGAGCACGTTGAAACGCACCAGACGGTCCATGCCGGCAATGCCGATGGCGGAAAGCAGCGCGCCTATGGTTGTCGGGATCAGCGTCACGAACAGCGCGACCAGTACGATGACCGGGATCGAGCCCCCCGCATAGGCCGCAAAGCTCGGGATCGTCGCAGTAGCCAGGACGAAGATCAGCGTCATCCCGGCAAGCAGGATATTGAGAGCGATCTCGTTCGGCGTCTTCTGCCGTTCGGCACCTTCGACGAGCGAGATCATCCGGTCGATGAAGGTCGAACCGGCAGCCGCCGTAATCCGCACCCGGATGACGTCGGAGAGAACCTGCGTGCCGCCGGTGACGGCCGAACGGTCGCCGCCCGATTCACGGATGACCGGGGCGCTTTCGCCGGTAATCGCCGCCTCGTTGACGGAGGCGACGCCTTCGATCACCTCGCCATCGGAGGGGATGATATCGCCGGCCTCGACCAGCACGATATCGCCCACCTTGAGCGAGGTACCGGCGACCATCTCGTAGTCGCTGCCGTTGGCGCTGGTGACAAGCTTGGCCTGGGTTTCGGTCCGCGCCTTGCGCAGACTGTCCGCCTGCGCCTTGCCGCGACCTTCGGCGACCGCTTCGGCGAAATTGGCAAACAGCACGGTGAACCAGAGCCAGAGGTTGAGCTGGAAGGAAAAACCGAGATTGTCGCCGCCGACGATAAGATCGCGCAGGAAGAGAACGGTCGTCAGGACCGACACCGTGGCCACGACGAACATGACCGGGTTCTTGGCGAGCGTGCGCGGATTGAGCTTGGTGAAAGCTGCGCCGATCGCGGGAATGAGAATGCGGCTATCGAGGATAGACGCGGATTTTGCCTGGCTCATGAAGAGGCTCCAGCTTTGATGAGGCGACCGATGGCCCTGATTAATCAGGGCCACACAGTCAGCCGTGTAGGATTTCGATGACGCAGACGATGGCGAGAATGCCCGCCATCATCGCGAGAATGGCATTGGAACCGCACCATCTCTGGCGCTCCCGGGAATTGCCCTGGGCGTTCCCCTTGCCCCGCATCGGCGAGGCAAGGTCTGATTGTCTGCGAAGGGCGTGACGAATGCTCATGTCGGATCTCCTTAGAACGTCTGTCCGGCGATCATCGCCAGATGCTCGACGATCGGGCCGAGTGCGAGCGCCGGGAAGAAAGTCAGGCCGCCGACGATCAGGATCGTGCCGACGAGAAGCCCGACGAACAGGCCGCCATCGGTGGGAAATGTGCCGGCAGAGGCCGGAACCGTCTTCTTGCCGATCAGCGAGCCGGCAATTGCAAGCGCCGGGATGATCACCAGGAAGCGCCCCATCAGCATGGCGATGCCGAGCGTCACATTGTACCAGGGCGTATTGCCGGTAAGCCCGCCGAAGGCCGAGCCGTTATTGGCGGCAGCCGACGTATAGGCATAGAGGATTTCCGAGAACCCGTGCGGACCACCGGTGCCGATCGAGGCGACGGCTGAAGGAAGCACGGCGGCGATCGCGGCAAAGACGAGCATGGCGAGCGGCAGGCAGAGAACGGCGAGCAGCGCCATCTTCATCTCCTTCGCCTCGATCTTCTTGCCGAGATATTCCGGCGTGCGGCCGACCATCAGGCCGGCGACGAAGACGGCGACGATGATGAACATCATGATGCCGTAGAAACCGGCCCCCACACCGCCGACGATGACTTCGCCGAGCTGCATGTTGATGATCGGGATCAGCCCGCCAAGTGCGGTGAACGAACCATGCATGGCATTGACCGCACCGCAGGATGCGGCCGTGGTGATGACGGCGAACAGCGACGAGAGTACGACGCCGAAGCGGACTTCCTTGCCTTCCATGTTACCGCCCGACAGGCCCATTGCATGCATGATCGGGTTGCCGGAAGCTTCCGCCCAGTAGACCGTAACAACGCCGGCGAGGAACAGCGCACCCATTGCGCCGAGGATCGCCCAGCCCTGACGCTGGTTACCGACCATGCGGCCGAAGACGTTGGTCAGCGCCGCGCCGATCGCAAAGATCGCCACCATCTGGATCAGATTGGAGATCGCATCCGGATTTTCGAACGGATGCGCCGAATTGGCGTTGAAGAAACCGCCACCATTGGTGCCGAGCATCTTGATGGCAAGCTGCGAGGCGACCGGGCCGAGCGCGATCGTCTGCTTGGCGCCTTCAAGTGTTGTGGCTTCGACGTAAGCGCCAAAGGTCTGCGGCACGCCGAGAAAGACGAAGACCAGCGTCAGCAGGATGCAGAGCGGCAAAAGCAGGTAAAGCGTGGCGCGGGTCATATCGACCCAGAAATTGCCGACCGATTTGCCCGAGGCGCGGGAAAAACCACGGATCAGGGCAATCGCGATCGCGATGCCGGTCGCGGCAGACAGGAAATTCTGGACAGTCAGCCCCGCCATCTGGGTCAGATACGACATGGTGGCTTCGCCGCCATAGTTCTGCCAGTTGGTGTTGGTGACGAAGCTGACGGCGCTGTCGAAGGAGAGTTCCGGCCCGACCGCGGCCATGCCGGCCGGGTTGAGCGGCAGCACATCCTGCAGGCGGAACAGGCCATAGAGAACCAGCACGCCGAGAAGATTGAACATCAGCATGGCGAAGGCATAAGCCGTCCAATGCTGCTCCTCACGCTCGCTGGTGCCGGCTAAGGCGTAAAGTCCCCGTTCAAGCGGAACGAGGACGGGGGAAAGAGGCGTACGCTCGCCGGAAAACACCCGGGTCATGTAGGCGCCGAGCGGTTTGACGAGGAGAAGGACGATCCCGCAGAAGACGAGGATCTGAAGCCATCCGTTGAGGGTCATGGAGATAAACTTTCAGTTCCCGAAGGCTTGATCAGAAGCGTTCGGGGCGGATGAGAGCGTAGGTGAGATAGAGGGTGAGAAAGACGGTGACGCCACCGCCGAGCACATAGTCGAGTATCATCGCTCCCTCCTTCTAGAGCCTGTCGCAGGCGCGGGTGTAGGCGAAGCACAGGGCGAAGAAGACGATCGCCGTGCCGATTAAGATGAGGTCCAGCATGATCCGGGTTCCTTTGAACTGATCGAGACCAGGCAAGCCGAATGGCGCCGTCCGGAACGACGGCACCTCATGAGTGTCTGGCAGGGAGAGGATCTTTCGATCTCTCAGGGCTCGAATATGGCGCCGGAGCGCATAGGGGTTCGAGACGGACGCGAGAGCGAAGATATAGGAATTTTATAGGAATTTTTCGGGGTGGCACCTCGTCAAGGCCGCCTTCTCACCTTGAGCCTGCCCCTCACCAAAGCGCAGCTTGACGCTTGAGACGGGCAAAGAGCTTGCGGCTCGTGTCCATCTCCCCGCCTGCGGGGGTCCGGAGGACAGGACGGGGCAAGCGACCCGTCCCCGGTTGGTGCCGGCAGGCGGATGAGGGGCATCTTCGCGAGATGGCACTGCTCAGAACAGCGCCATCTCGACCGCAAAGGCGATAGCGACAACAGCAAGCATCACGGCCAGCACGCCAAGGATTGCATCCGAGCCGCGCAATTGTCCGGAACCGATCAGGCGCTGCATCTGGCCACGGGGATAGACATGCCTCCGCAAATACCAAAGCGAAAGGAACATCCAGCTCGCCTCACGCCCGGCCCGCAACACGGCTTGCTGCAGACAGCCGGCGCGGCTCGAAAGCCTCGCCCAGTGTCAGCGTCACATGCTCCGGCAGGCACCAGACGGCACCCGGGATGTGGTCGCTTTCGAACATTGCAAAATGCACCGCCGAGGCGCGATCGGTGAAAAGCCCGCCGACCTTACCCTGCGCGTCATTGACGATCCAGCGGCCACTCTTGTCACGACCGACAGTGAAGCGGATACCTGTCGCGGGAGGCTCCCGGTCGTTCATTGCAAACTTGCCCATATCATTCTCCTCAACCGACCATTACCGCGAGCGCCGCAATGGCGCAGAAACCAACGCCCAGGACGCCGATAAGGCGCAGGGCCATCGCAAGGCTCATGCCGGCAGCAGTGTCACCGGTGACAGGACGGGCCTGTGCCAGGCGGCGGCGCTGTGCCTCGGCCTCGGTAAGGTGGAGAAGATTAATAACGCCCAGACGACCATACATGGGTCACTCCTTGTCGATCGAAGTTCCGCGCCAAAGGCTTACGGAACGGACATCGAATGCGATGCCTGATCGAAAGGTAGCGACTGCCTCATAGGCATTCGATTGGTGTGGAGACACCAAGAAATAGGGAAGTCATAAAGCCGCCGCGACCGGATGGAACCGGCGCGGCGGGCAAATCGGAAGGCTCAGGCGTAGCGCGAGACGGCGAGATCGGTCGCGTCGATTTCCGGCTTCTTCCCGCTGACGATGGAGCTGATGACCTTGGCCGAGCCGCAGCTCATCGTCCAGCCGAGCGTGCCATGGCCTGTATTGAGGAACAGGCCCTTCACCTTGGTCGCGCCGATCACCGGCGTGCCGTCCGGCGTCATCGGGCGCAGGCCGGACCAGAAATCCGCCTTGGAAACATCGCCACCCGGGAAGAGATCGGTGACGGAATGTTCGAGCGTCGCGCGCCGTTTCTGGCCGAGATCGTTGGTATAACCGGAAATCTCCGCCATGCCGCCGACGCGGATACGGTCGCCAAGTCGGGTGATGGCGATCTTGTAGGTCTCGTCCATCACCGTCGATTCCGGCGCACGCGAGGCATCGACGATCGGAATTGTCAGGGAATAGCCCTTGACCGGATAGACCGGCAGCTTGATGCCGAACTGCTTGACCAGCATCGGCGAATAGCTGCCGAGCGCCACGACGACGGCATCGCCACGCAAGGTCTCGCGATCGGTCACAACGCCCTTGATGGCCCCACCCTCAACATCGAGGGCCTTGATATTGGTGCCGTAAAGGAATTTCACCCCCATCGCAGCCGCTTTCAGCGCCAGCGCGTTGGTGAACTTGAAGCAGTCGCCCGTCTCGTCTTTCGGCGTCAGAAGGCCGCCGACAATCTTCTGTCGCACATGTTTCAGCGCCGGCTCGACGCGGATGCAGCCTTCCGGATCGAGCACTTCGTAAGGAACACCGTCCGCTGCCAGCGCCTTGACGTCCTTGGCCGATGCGTCGAGCTGCTGCTGGGTGCGGAAGAGCTGAAGGGTGCCCTGCATGCGTTCGTCATAGGCGATGCCGGTTTCATCACGGACCTCGGCAAGCGAGATGCGCGCATAATCGGCGATCCGAAGCATGCGGCTCTTGTTGATCGCATAACGTTCCGAGGTGCAGTTGCGCAGCATCTGGGCCATCCACGACAGCATGGCGGCATCCATCTTCGGACGTAGGATCAGCGGTGCGTGGTTCATGAAAAGCCACTTCATCGCCTTCAGCGGAATGCCGGGTGCTGCCCAGGGGGAGCAGTAACCGAAGGAAACCTCACCGGCATTGGCAAAGCTGGTTTCCAGTGCCGGACCTTCCTGCCGGTCGATGACGGTGACCTCATGGCCGGCCTTGGCAAGTTGATAGGCGGATGTAACACCGACAACGCCGGCTCCGAGAACGATGACTTTCATGGAATTCCCCGTTTTTTATCTGATAAATGGCTAAAGATATTGGCGCTCGTAGCGCTGGCCGAGGCTGGTCAGCACCTCATAGGAAATCGTTCCGGCCGCCTGCGCAAGATCGTCCAGCGTCTGGTGAGGCCCGATCATCTCGACAAGGCTGCCGAGCGTTACGGCACCGACTGGCAGGGCGCTTATATCAACGGTCATGCTGTCCATCGAAACGCGGCCGACGATCGGCAGGCGGTGGTCGCCGAAATAGACGGCACCCCGATCACTGAGGCTGCGCGGCAAACCGTCGGCGTAACCGGCTGCAATCGTCGCAAGCCGCATTTCGCGTGGCGCCACGAACGTAGCCCCGTAACCAACCTTTGTTCCGGCGGGTATGGTTCGCGTCTGGATCACTGCAATCTTCAGGCCGACGACGGGTTCCATCGGGTTGGTCTGCGACGCCGTCGGGTTGCCGCCATAAAGCGCAATGCCGGGACGCGCCATGTAGCCATGATAGCTTTGGCCGAGAAAGATGCCGTTGGAGTTGGCAAAGCAGACAGGCAGGTCGGGAAATTCCTTGGCGATCCGCTGCATCTCCGTCAGCTGCTGATCATTCTGCTCACTCTCCGCCTCATCGGCAGAAGCGAGATGGCTCATGATGAAGCGGATATCGACCAGCTCGTGATCGGCAAGTTCCGATTTCAGTTGTATTTGCTCGGCCGGCGAAAACCCCAGCCGCGACATGCCGGTGTCGAATTGCAGGGCGGCGGGCAGACGCTTGCCCAGCCCATGCGCGGCGGCAGACCAGCGCCGCAACTGTTCAAGTGAGTTCAGCACCGGAACAACACCCGCTGCAGCACAGGCCAGCTCATTGCCCGGCTGCAGGCCATTGAGGACGTAAAGAACGGCGTTATCGGGAAGCACGGGCCTCACGGCTGCGACTTCCATAAAATGGGCAACGAAAAAGTCGCGGCAACCGGCCTTGTAAAGCGCTTCCGCAACCGGACGGGCGCCAAGCCCGTAGGCATCGGCCTTGACCACGGCAGCCGCTTTCGCTGGCGCAAGCGCCTCGGCAAGTTTCAGATAATTCCGGCAGATCGCACCAAGATCGATCGTCAGATATCCGCAGGCCGCAGCAGCAATTTCCTGCGCCGCCGGCATCGTCATTCGCTCGTTCATTCACGCCCCCTCTTTTTAAGGTGAGCATAATGAAATGATCGTTGAATTTCCTGCCGGTCGATGGCAGAAAATTTCTCAAATGCAAATATCTTGAAATTATCTTCGATGTTTTGGAATAATATTCATGGCGACCATTGACCAGATCGACCGCAACCTTTTGCGCCTCCTGCGGCTCAATGCCCGCATGAGCAATGCGGCCCTAGCCGCGGAAGTGGGCCTGTCGCCCTCAGCCTGTCTTCGTCGCATCAGGCTGCTTGAGGAAGCAGGCGTCATTCGCGGCTATACGGCGCTTGTCGATAACGATCAGAACGGCATCGCCGTCATCATCAACATCACGCTGGAAAGGCAGACGGAAGAGTATCTCAACCGCTTCGAGGCGGCCGTTCGCAAATATCCGGAAATACGGGAATGTTTTCTAATGACCGGAGGCTCCGATTATCTGTTGCGCGTCGAAGTTGCCAATGCCGGAGAATTCGAGCGCATCCACAAGGAGATCCTGTCGGCACTTCCGGGCGTGCTGCGCATCCATTCAAGCTTTTCGATCCGCAACGTGCTGATGACGCGCAGCCGGAAAAGCCGGTAACCCCTACCCGAACGCGAAAAGGCCGCCCGTGCAGGACACGGACGGCGTTTCGATTATCAACCTGATGGCGCTAGAAACGCCGGTTCGATCAGGGCTGCTTGCCGATATAGGCCAGGATACCACCGTCGACGTAAAGAACGTGACCGTTGACGAAGTCGGATGCCGAGGAAGCAAGGAACACGGCCGGTCCCTTCAGGTCCTGCGTCGTGCCCCAACGGTTTGCCGGCGTCTTGGCGAGGATGAAGGAGTTGAACGGATGACCCGGTTCGCGCAGCGGCGCGGTCTGCGGGGTTTCGATATAGCCCGGGCCGATACCGTTGCACTGAATGTTCTGCGAACCGTATTCGGAAGCGATGTTGCGCGTCAGCATCTTCAGGCCGCCCTTGGCAGCTGCGTAAGCCGAAACGGTCTCGCGGCCGAGTTCGCTCATCATCGAGCAGATGTTGATGATCTTGCCGCCACCGCGCTTGATCATGCCCGGAATGACAGCCTTGGCGAGAATGAACGGAGCGGTCAGGTCGATGTCGATGACCTGACGGAAGTCCTTGACGTCCATCTCATGCATCGGAACGCGCTTGATGATGCCGGCATTGTTGACGAGGATATCGACAGAACCGAGATCCTTCTCGATTTCGGCGATCATCTTCTGCACGCCCGGCTCATCGGTCACGTCGCAGATGTAGCCCTTGGCGTCGATGCCGGCAGCCTTGTAGGCTTCGAGGCCCTTGGCGAGGAAATCTTCGTTGATGTCGTTGAAGGCGATCGTGGCGCCGGCTTCAGCGAGCGCGCTAGCCAGTGCGAAACCGATACCGTAGGAAGCACCGGTAACCAGCGCGACCTTGCCCTTGAGCGAAAAGCTATCTGCGTAACTCAATATCTTAAATCCTTGTCTATATTGAAAGAAACCGGAGCGGCATATGATTGCCGCTCCGACGTAGACCGACTTAGCGCAGGTCGCTGATGGCGATGTGGTCCATGTCGTCGAAGGTCAGGTTTTCGCCGCACATTGCCCAGATGAACGTGTAGTTCGCAGTGCCACAACCGGCGTGGATCGACCACGAGGGCGAGATGACGGCCTGGTCGTTCTGCACGAGGATATGGCGGGTCTGGTCGCCTTCACCCATCATGTGGAAGACGGCCTGATTTTCAGCAATGTTGAAGTAGTAGTAGATTTCCGAACGGCGCTCGTGGGTATGAGCTGGCATCGTGTTCCAGACATTGCCCGGATCGAGTTCGGTCAGGCCCATCGAAAGCTGGCAGGTTTCCAGAACGTCCGGATGGATGAACTGGTTGATGACGCGCTTGTTGGCCGTCGAATTGTCGCCAACCGGCTTCTTCTGGGCGTCGGCAATCGACAGGAAAGTCGTTTTGCAGACCTTATGGGCCGGAGCGGAGATCATGTAGAACTTGGCCGGGTTGGCCTTGTCCTTGCTCTTGAAGACAACCGACTTGTGGCCCTTGGTGACGTAGAGGCAATCCTTGAAGGCGAGATTGTAGACTTCGCCATCGACCTCGACAGAACCTTCGCCGCCAAGGTTGAAGATGCCGAGTTCGCGGCGTTCCAGCACGTAATTCGTGCCGAAATTCTTCATGCAATCGATGCCCTTGTCGAGCGGAACGGCTTCATTGACCGGCTTGCAGCCAAACACGACCATGCGATCGACGTGGCTGTAAGTGGCGACGATCTCGTCATCGGCGAAAACCTTTTCGATCAGGAATTCAGCGCGCGTTTCCTCGGTCGTGTAGCGCTTGAAGTCCTTCTGGTTGGCCGAATAGCGGATGTCCATGATATTACTCCTCTAAGTATGATGGGATATGTACGGTGCAGGTCTATCAGGCCAGAAGCTTGATGACGACCTTGCGCACCTTACCGGGCGCCTCGGCGGCACAGCCGGGACGATGAATGTCGGTGGGATAGAACACGGCATATGCGCCGGCTCCGAGAAGAAGATCGGTTTCGTCTGTGACCTTGGAGTAGAACTTGACGTCCTTGCTCTCGAAGAGGTCTTCTTCGACTGTGTAATCGGCAGCAAGTGGTGCATAACCGATGATTTCGCGACCACTGAATACGAACTGGATGTCGATGTAGCGGGCGTGGGATTCTGGACGCTTCTCGGCCTTGGGGGCGGTGTCGTAGTCCTGGATCAGGGCGAAGATGGTATCGCCTTCGATATCGACACGTCCGGCGGGCAATGCAGCGATATCCGTTTCGGCCAGGAATTTGAGGCCTTTCTGGATGTTTGCCGGAAGAGTTGCGGCGTCGCGGTCGAGCGTGGCGAGATTGCTGAGATACATGACGTTATTCCTTAAATGAACTGGAAGGGGCCAGTGGCAAAGCACTGGCCCCGCTCAGAGCTTAATGGGCAACCTTTAGCTCGTCACCAGCCTCCGGCGCATCAGCCGCGACCGTTTCGACAACACCGCCGCGCTTCTTCATGTACTTGGCGTACATTCCGGTCAGGATCGGAACCAGGATAGCGGTAGTCAGGCATGCTGCGGCAACCAGCGAAGTGGCGGCGGCGGCGGCAGGCTTAAACTGCGGAGCCATTTCGGCGATGATCATCGGGTTGGCGACAGCAGCGCCGGCGGCCGACGAAGCTGCGAGACCGGCAGTACCATTACCGCCACCGATGAACTTGTCGGCAAGCATCAGCGGGATACCAGTGACGACGATGACGATGACGCCGAGCAGGATACCGCCAAGACCGGTCTGAGCGATGACGTGCAGGTCGATGCCGTTACCCAGAGCAAAACCGAAGAACGGGATCAGGGTGGTGACGCCGCCCTTGAAGAAGGCGCGCAGATCCTTATCGAGGTTACCGAGGATGAAGCCGATCAGGAAGGGCAGGACTGCGCCGACGAACAGATGCGGTTCGAAGGTTGCAACGCCTGCTGCACCGAGGATCAGCATCGAGACCAGCGGGCCCGATTCGATCGACATCAGGACGAAGGCGCCCGATTCTTCCTTGGTGCCGTATTGCTGCATGATCGCGGCGTAGAGACCACCGTTGGTCATGTCCATTGCGGCGCAGATGGCCAGAGCCGAGAAGCCCATGAACAGGCCCGACTGCACACCTTCGAGCGGCAGGAACTGAGCGGCGATGTAGGTGGCGCCCCAGGCAACGAGCGTCTTGACGACGACGAGGTTACCCGACTTGCGCAGAACCGTACCGGTTGCGCGAAGGTCGATAGAGGTACCCATGCAGAAGAACCAGACGGCCAGGATCGGCACGGTGCCGGCGATCAAACCATTGGTAAACGAACCGAAATAGCTACCGGCCCAGGGGAAGAAGGTCTTGCAAAGTGCGCCCAGAATGAGCGGCACGAGCATTAGTCCGCCGGGGACTTTATCAATTGCCTTTTTAATATTCATTTTTGTATTCCTCCTTAATAATGAGTTCGCTATTCCGCCGCGGTGATTAAATTGCCGCGGCTGGCGATCTCAGTTTTGAAGACGTCGGGTGTGGCGTCTTTCGGTATGATTGCACCATGGTGCTGTACGACCGCGCCTGCGACGACGTGGGCACGACGTGCTGCCTCCGCGGGTTCAATACCAAGGTTGCGGCCTAGAATATAGGTTGCTGAAAAACTGTCGCCGGCAGCAGTTGTGTCGACAACTTTCTCGACTTTGGTGGCTGGTACGGTTTCGACCTTACCGCCATGGATGAGCGTTGCAACGCCCGGCCCGTCCTTGATCACTACTTCCAGCTGCGGCATTTTTGCAAAATATTCAATGCCTGCTTCCATGGTCTGGGCAAGCCCAAACACTTCGAGTTCCTCGATGGTGACGAGAACGCGGGTCGAAAATGCGATGACGCGTTCATAGGCCGCACGTGCATTTTCGATACCGCCCCAAAGCAGCGGACGATAGTTGCCATCGAAATCGACGGCGACACCGGCACGTGCAAGTTCTTCCAGCTTTACGAGCAGACGCTCGCGGCTTTCCGGTTTCAACACGGCCAGACTGATGCCGGAGATGTAGACGCTCGTAAATCCTTCGAGTGCGGCAAGAAGCTCATCAGAACCTTCACCCTGGAAAGTTTCACGGGCGGCAGCCTCGCCGCGCCAGTAGAAGAAGCGACGCTCACCGGTAGGGTCCGTCTTGATAAAATAAAGACCGGGCCGCTGGCCTTTTCTGCGCAACACAAGATGATCGTCGACACCCTGGGAATTCCAGAACGCCGCCATGTCTTCGCTGAAAGGATCATCACCGATGGCGGTTATGTATGAGACGAATGATCCCAGACCCGCACCCAACCGTGCCATGTAGGCAGCAGTGTTGAAAGTATCACCTCCGAAAGCTTGCGTAATCGAGCCGTCCGGCTTGCGTTGCAATTCGACCATGCATTCGCCGATCGAAGCTACGCGTATTTCCAGTGGCATTTTGCCTCCCTTCCGCCCCCAAGGCGTGACGCTGTCCTGTAAAACTGGGGCGTGGATTAAGATTTCGTCCAGCGCTGGGCCGGACCATATTCACACTCATTAATTCCTACGTTGATCGGGATCAAACTTTGATGTCCACTACATTGGTAAGTTGCAGATGGAAGCCGCGGTCCTCTCAGGCTCTGTCTTAATGGGACCACGGTTGGGAGGGCGCTTCACCAAATGCCGAAAGGCAAAGAAAGAGGAAGAAGACTAATGGGCATCCTTTCCCAAACAATCGTCCCCGCCGACGCTTGGGCCGGTTTTAAGGGCGACAAGTGGCGCGACGCCGTTGACGTCCGCGACTTCATCCAGAACAACTACAAGCCCTACGAGGCAGACGGCGCATTTCTTGCCGGCCCAACGCCACGCACCTTGAAGGTCTGGGAAACACTCGGAGTGCTCCTCGCTGAGGAACGCAAGAAGGGTGTTCTGGACGTATCTGCCGACCGTGCCTCGACGATCACCGCACATGATGCAGGTTATATCGCCAAGGACATCGAGCTGATCGTCGGCCTGCAGACCGACGCGCCACTGAAGCGCGCCATCATGCCGAACGGCGGCCTGCGCATGGTCGAGAACGGCCTCGAGGCCTTCGGTTTCAAACTCGATCCGTCGGTTCACGAAGTCTGGACGAAATATCGCAAGAGCCATAACCAGGGCATCTTCGACGTCTACAGCCCGGAAATCCTCGCCGCCCGCAAGTCCGGCGTCATCACCGGCCTGCCGGACGCCTACGGCCGCGGCCGCATCATCGGCGACTATCGCCGCGTAGCCCTCTACGGCACTGACGCACTGCGCGCCTTCCGCCTGAAGGACTTCCGCGCAATCGAGAACGAAGTCTTCAACGACGACGTCATGCGTCTGCGTGAAGAAATGTCGGAACAGTACCGCGCTCTCGACGAACTGAAGGAAATGGCGGCCAAGTATGGCTACGACATTTCCAAGCCGGCCACCAATGCCCGTGAAGCCATCCAGTGGACCTACTTCGCATACCTCGCAGCCGTGAAGGAACAGAACGGTGCGGCAATGTCGCTCGGCCGTGTCTCGACCTTCCTCGACATCTACATCCAGCGCGATATCGACGCAGGCGTCCTGACCGAAGAACAGGCTCAGGAACTGATCGACGACATGATCATCAAGCTCCGGATCGTCCGCTTCCTGCGTACGCCAGAGTATGACCAGCTGTTCTCGGGCGATCCGACCTGGGTTACGGAATCGATCGGTGGCGTTGGCGAAGATGGCCGTCCGCTGGTCACCAAGTCGAGCTTCCGCTTCCTGCATACGCTCTACAACCTCGGCCCGGCTCCTGAACCGAACCTGACCGTGCTGTGGAGCACCAAGCTGCCGGAAGGCTTCAAGAACTTCTGCGCCAAGGTCTCTGCCGATACCAGCGCCATCCAGTACGAAAACGACGACCTGATGCGTCCGAAATGGGGCGACGACTACGGCATTGCATGCTGCGTCTCGGCCATGCGCATCGGCAAGCAGATGCAGTTCTTCGGTGCCCGCTCCAACCTCGCAAAGGCTCTGCTCTATGCGATCAACGGCGGCGTCGACGAAAAGAGCGGTGCAGTCGTTGCCAAGGGCTTCGAGCCGATCACGGCTGACGTGCTCGACTATGACGAAGTCATGGCAAAGTTCGACAAGATGATGGACTGGCTGGCCAAGACCTACGTCAAGGCACTCAACACCGTTCACTACATGCACGACAAATACGCTTACGAGCGTATCGAAATGGCGCTGCACGACCGCGACATTCTGCGCACCATGGCTTGCGGCATCGCCGGCCTTTCGGTCGCAGCGGACTCGCTGTCGGCAATCAAGCATGCCAAGGTCAAGGTCATCCGCAACGAGGCAGGTCTGGCCGTCGATTACAAGATCGAAGGCACCTACCCTGCTTACGGCAACAACGACGACAGCGTTGACTCCATCGCAGTCTGGTTGACCGAAACCTTCATGAAGAAGATTGCGGCACAGCCTTACTTCTATCGTAACTCGATGCCGACCCAGTCGGTGCTGACGATCACCTCCAACGTGGTCTACGGCAAGAAGACGGGCAACACGCCGGACGGACGTCGCGCAGGCGAGCCCTTCGCACCGGGTGCAAACCCGATGAACGGTCGTGATACCAAGGGCTTCGTCGCTGCCGGCGCATCGGTTGCCAAGATCCCCTACGACGCCGCCCTCGACGGTATTTCCTGGACGGCTTCGGCAACACCGGACTCGCTCGGTCGCACCAGCGAGGAACGTGCAAAGAACCTGGCAAATTGCCTGGATGCCTACACGGCAGCAGGTGGCTTCCATGTCAACGTCAACGTCTTCAACCGTGACACGCTTGTCCATGCAATGGAACATCCGGAACTGTATCCGCAGTTGACGGTTCGCGTGTCGGGATATGCGGTCAATTTCGTCAAGCTGACCCGTGAACAGCAGCTCGACGTCATCTCGCGCACGTTCCATTCAAAGATGTAACGTTTAGGCGTTAGGCTGGGCGCATATGGAACCCATATGCGCCCACGCTGTTAACCCGAAATCTATCTACAGATACGAGTTGCCCCATGGACATTCAACGAGCGATCACCCGCCCGCCGAAGGCGCATGCCCCCGCAGGCACCCACTCTTCGACGGACTTCGGCTACCTGCATTCCGTGGAAAGTGGTGCGGCCGTTGATGGACCGGGAATGCGTTTCGTATTCTTCATGGCCGGCTGCCTGTTCCGCTGTGTTTATTGCCACAATCCCGATACCTGGAAGCTGCATAACGGTCGCAAGATCACTCTCGATGACGCCCTGGCCGAAGTAAAGCCTTACGCGGGCTTCCTGCGGATGGCAGGTGGCGTGACCATATCGGGCGGCGAACCGCTGATGCAGGCGCCGTTCGTCGGCGAGATGTTCAAGCACTTCAAGAGCGAACTCGGCCTTCATACAGCACTCGATACACAAGGCTATCTTCATGCCTCGGTAGACGACGAGTGGTTTGATAATGTCGACCTCGTCCTTCTCGATATCAAGCACAGTGACCCCGAGGTCTATCAGCGCCTCACTGCACAACCGCTGCAGCCGACGCTCGACTTCGCCCACCGCCTGCAGCGGCTGCAGAAGAAGATGTGGCTGCGATATGTGCTGGTTCCCGGCTGGACCGACGGACATGACGACATAGCAAGGCTCGCCGATTTCGTTGCGAACCTCGGCTCGATTGTAGAGCGCGTCGAAGTTCTACCCTTCCACCAGATGGGTACGCAGAAATGGGCGCAGCTTGGAATGGATTACCCGCTCGCAGGAGCTCCGACGCCAACGCCGGAATCCACAGCTGAAGCAAGATCAATATTCGCGGAACGCGGGCTGACGGTCTTTTAGGACACGCAAGCATCGGGAAAGCGTTCCCAATTACATAAATGACAAGGAATACCAATATGATCGATATTCGCTCGCTCGTTCTCGTTGTGAACTGCGGCAGTTCTTCCGTTAAATTCGGCGTCTTCTCGGGTACCAACCGCGAGCCGCTTCTTTCGGCTCTGGCAGAAAACCTCGGACAGCCGGAAAGCCGGCTTGTTGTCAAGGAAAAGGGCGAGAAGACCGAAATGTCGCTCGACAGCGGCAGCCACGACGTTGCCCTGCAGAAACTCCTCGGCATTCTTGAGCAGAAGGGCTGGCTGAGCTCGATTGTGGCAGTCGGTCACCGCACGGTCCATGGCGGCGAGCGCTTCTCCGCATCCACGCTCATTACCGACGAAATCCTGCGCGAAATGGATGCGCTTTCCAATCTCGCTCCATTGCACAACCCGGCAAACATCCTCGGCATCAGGACCGCCATGGCAGCGCTGCCCAACGTCCCGCATGCAGCAGTCTTCGACACCGCCTTCCACACCACTATGCCACAGGCTGCCTTCACCTATGCCGTCCCGCAGGATTGCTACCGTAACCTCGGCGTTCGCCGTTACGGTTTCCATGGAACCAGCCACCGCTTTGTTGCAGCGGAAGCAATCGAGCTTCTCGGCCTCGACCCCAACGATCACGGCCTGGTTATCGCCCATCTCGGCAATGGCGCTTCGGCAACCGCTGTTCTGAACGGCAAGAGCGTCGACACGTCGATGGGTTTCACTCCGCTTGAAGGCCTTGTCATGGGCACCCGCTCCGGCGACATCGATCCGGGCGCACTCTTCCACATCGCCCGCGAGGACGGCCTGACGATCGACGAACTCGACACGCTGCTCAACCGCAAGAGCGGTCTGCTCGGCCTCTCCGGCCTGTCCAACGATTGCCGCACGCTGGAGAATGCAGAGAAGGAAGGCCATGAGGGCGCCAAGCTGGCTCTCGACGTCTTCGTCCATCGCCTGGCCCGTTACATCGGTGGCCTCGCAACCTCGCTCAACCGTCTGGATGCCGTCATTTTCACCGGTGGCATCGGCGAAAACTCGGCAACCATGCGCCAGCGGACGATCGACCGCCTGTCAGTTTTCGGTCTCAAGCTTGATGCGGACGCCAATGGCCAGATGTTCGGCGGACGTTGCGGCGTCATCACCGCGAAGGACAGCAAGGCAACCGCTGCCGTCATCGCCACCAATGAGGAATGGATGATTTCCCACGATACGCTGGAGGCCGTCGCAGCGTCCACCGCTGCGTAACAGTTTTTGCAGATCGCATTATTTCAACCAATTCATAATCACCGCGAACATACAGAAGGATAATTCTCAATGTGCGCACGTATAATTTTCCTTGCTGCGGCAGCACAGGACGTCGGCCTGACCTCGCTCTCGCTTGGCTTGGTGCGGGCACTGCAGCGAGACGGCATGAAGGTCGCCTTCGTCAAGCCGATCGCTCAGCCACGGTCTGAAAGCCGCGTCCAGAAGAAGGGCATCGATACGTCGAGCCACTTCGCCCGCACCCTGTGCATGACCAACTCTCCGGAACCGATCCCGTTCGAGAAGGCGGAAGAACAGATTCGCAAGGGTGACCTCGCGGCTCTGCTTGAAGACGTAGCAACGATGACGGAAGCCCTGCGCGCCGATCATGACGTGGTTGTCGTCGAAGGCCTGATTCCGCTCGCCAGCGCACAGATCGCGCTTCGCCTCAACGTCGAAATCGTCCGCAGCCTTGGCGCTGACGTCATTCCGGTCCTGAGCGGCGTCGATTACGAGCCGAAGTTCATCGCCGAAACGGTCGCCTTGATCCATCGCCAGTATGCGCGTGAGGGAAATTCGCCGCTTCTTGGCCTGATGATCAACAAGATGAAAGTAGCTGCGGATCGCGAAAAACTGAAGGAGGCTCTCGCTCCCTTCGGTCTCGCCTCGTCGACCATCCTCGGCGCGATCCCGTACGAGCCGAACCTGAACACGCCACGCCTGTCCGATCTCGTCTCGTCGCTCGATCTGAGCGTCGTGCAGGGATCAAAACTCGATGCTGTGCGTGTCCGCGAGATCGTCGTCGGCGCCCGTTCGGTCGAGAAGATGATCGACCGCCTGCGTCCCGAAACCCTGGTCGTCATGCCCGGTGACCGCAGCGATATCGCGCTCGCCTCGGCGCTCGCCCACAGCCGTGGCGTACCGCTTGCCGGCCTGCTGCTCACCTGCGGCGCACCGCTTGCAACCCCGGTCGCAGACCTGATGGCCTCGGTCGGCTCAAACATCCTGCCGATCCTCTCCACCCCCGACGATACCTATGCCACGGCCTCGCGCCTTGCGCATCTGAGCTACCATGTCAGCCAGGATGACAGCCAGCACATGGAAAAGGTCATCGATTTCGTCGCGGAACATATTGACACGACATCGCTGCGTGACCGGATCGGTACCTCGACCGAAGCACGGCTGTCGCCGCCGCGCTTCCGCAACCACCTGATCGAAGGTGCACGGAAGGCCAACAAGCGCATCGTTCTGCCCGAGGGTGAAGAACCCCGCACGCTGCAGGCTGCCGTCATCTGCCACCAGAAGGGCATTGCCCGTTGCGTGTTGCTCGGTCGCCCCGATGCCATCCAGATGATCGCCAGGGCCAAGGACATCGAACTGCCCGCCGATCTCGAAATTCTCGACCCGGCCGCCGTGCGCGCCAACTATGTCGATGCCATGGTCGAGCTGCGCAAGTCCAAGGGCATGACGCCTCCCCAGGCAATGGCGCAGCTGGAAGATACCGTCGTTCTCGGCACGATGATGCTCGCCGTTGGTGAAGTCGACGGCCTCGTTTCGGGTGCGGTTCATACCACGGCAAGCACCGTGCGCCCTGCCCTGCAGCTGATCAAGACGGAACCGGGCCAAAGCATCGTCTCCTCGGTCTTCTTCATGCTGATGCCCGATCAGGTCCTGGTCTATGGCGATTGCGCCATCAACCCGAACCCGACGGCCGACCAGCTGGCGGAAATCGCCGTCCAGTCCTCCGACACGGCAAAAGCCTTCGGCATCGATCCGCGGGTGGCGATGATCTCCTATTCGACCGGCACGTCGGGTACCGGCGGCGATGTCGACAAGGTGCGCGAAGCAACCGAACTTGCAAAACAGCGCAAGCCGGACCTCCTGATCGACGGCCCGATCCAGTATGATGCGGCAAGCGTCGAGAGCGTCGGCCGCTCGAAGGCGCCCGACAGCCCGGTCGCCGGCCGCGCCAATGTCTTCGTCTTCCCGGACTTGAACACCGGCAACACCACCTACAAGGCCGTGCAGCGCTCCGCCGATGTCGTTTCCGTCGGCCCGATGCTGCAGGGACTGCGCAAGCCCGTCAACGACCTGTCGCGCGGCGCCCTCGTCGACGACATCGTCTTCACCATCGCGCTCACCGCTATCCAGGCCGACCAGCAATCGGCGGGTGAAGCTGCTTCCGAGCCGGCACGGAAGGATGCGGTGAACGCATGAACATCGCACAGCAGGACCCGGAGAGTCGGGACAAGATGACTTCGGCCTTCTTCAGAGGGCCGGAGGCTGGAGGCTCGCTGACACCCGACGCAATTGCCGTCGCGGCAGAAGAAATGGGCGTCAAGAAAGCCAGCTATGACACGCTGACCCTCCTGGGTCTGGCGGTTCTCGCCGGCGCCTTCATCGGGCTCGGGGCCATGTTTGCGACGACGACGGTCGCCGGTGCCGACGGAATGCTGTCCTACGGTCTCACACGGCTTCTGGCCGGGCTGAGCTTCTCGCTCGGGCTGATCCTCGTCCTGATCGGTGGCGCGCAGCTGTTCACCGGCGACATGCTGATGGTCATGGCTTGGGCAAGCCGACGCATCGCCACCACGCGCATGGTCCACATCTGGGTCTTCGTCTGGTTCGGCAATCTGATAGGCGCCCTCGTCATCGCCGGCCTCGTCTTCTTGTCTGGCCAGTACACGTTCGGCGGCAACGCAATCGGTGTCGCGGCACTGCATTACGCAGAAGCCAAGTCTGCCCTTCCGGTCGTCGAAGCCTTCTCGCTCGGTATACTCTGCAACATACTGGTCTGCCTGGCCGTATGGCTTTCACTGGCCGGACGCACGGTTGCCGACAGGATCCTTGCGATCGTCTTCCCGGTTACGGCCTTCGTTGCAGCAGGGTTCGAACACTGCGTCGCCAACATGTATTATCTCGGCCTCGGCCTGATGATCCGTTACGGTGCACCGGAAAGCTTCTGGACCGCCATCGGCCATGCGCCCGCCGAAATCCCGCTGAGTGGCGTCCTTACCAATCTGGCCGTCGTAACGGCTGGTAACTGGGTCGGCGGCGCTCTCCTCGTTGGTGGCGTCTACTGGTTCATCTACCGTCGTCCGGGCAAGCCCCACCACTGATCATCAATACCCGTGGCGCTGTTACACCCGTTCCAGCGCCACGGCGATTCCCTGCCCGACACCGACGCACATGGTTGCAAGCGCATAACGCCCCTGACGTCTGGCAAGCTCAAGCGCCGCAGTTCCTGAAATCCTTGCTCCCGACATGCCGAGCGGATGGCCGAGCGCAATAGCACCCCCATTCGGATTGATATGCCCGGCATCTTCCGCAAGCCCAAGCTCGCGCAGCACCGCAATGCCCTGTGAGGCAAAGGCCTCGTTCAACTCGATCACGTCGAAATCCTCCGGTGAAAGCTTCAACATTACGCAGAGCTTCTGCGTTGCCGGAACCGGCCCTATGCCCATGACACGCGGCGCGGCGCCCGAGGCGGCTCCGCCCATGATACGGGCAATCGGGGTCAGGCCATATTTCTTCGCTGCAGCTTCCGAGGCAATAATCATTGCCGCCGCGCCATCGTTGACGCCCGAAGCATTGCCTGCCGTCACGGTCCCTCCGTCCTGTTTGAACGGAGTTGCCAGTTTGGCCAGCGCCTCGATCGTGGTTGCCCGCGGATGTTCATCTTTCGAAACAATCACAGCATCGCCCTTGCGCTGCGGAATGACGACCGGCGTGATCTCCTCGGCAAGGCGGCCATTCTCCTGCGCGGCTGCAGCTTTCGACTGACTGCGAAGCGCAAACGCATCCTGATCCTCGCGGGAAACGCCATAGTCTTCCGCAACATTCTCGGCCGTCTCCGGCATGGAATCGATGCCGTATTGCCTTTTCATCAACGGGTTGACGAACCGCCAGCCGATCGTTGTGTCGTGGATTTCGGCATTGCGGGAAAAGGCGCTCTCGGCCTTGGGCAGAACGAACGGCGCGCGGCTCATGCTCTCGACGCCGCCTGCTATCATCAATTCCGCCTCTCCCGCCTTGATCGCACGGGCAGCGGCGATGACCGCATCCATGCCCGAACCGCAAAGCCGGTTCATCGTCGTGCCTGGGACGACAGCCGGCAGGCCTGCGAGCAGCGAAGCCATGCGGGCGACATTGCGATTGTCCTCACCTGCCTGATTGGCGCAGCCATAGATCACGTCATCGACGGCATTCCAGTCCACTGCAGCATTGCGCTCGATCAACGCCCTGATCGGGATGGCCGCCAGATCGTCGGTACGCACCGAAGCAAGTGTCCCGCCGAAACGCCCGATCGGAGTGCGGATATAATCGCAGATGAAGGCGTCAAGCATAGCGCAGCTCCCATGATGCAGAAGTCGCAGCCAACACCAACAATCGAGAAATTACAAGCTTCAAATAAATTGCCTGCTGGCGGCTCGCGCAATCCATGAGGACTCGGGGCCTGACAGCGCACGGGTTCTAGCCACCCGCTGATAATGAATTAATTATCTTTCCGACCTAAGTATCGGGACGGTAATCCTTTAGCCCTTTCAGCAGGGCTCCGTACACACGGCGTGTCGGCTGCTCATGCAGCATGGGGCATTGTCGATCGCGACAATACAAGGGACAAAAATGACTGGTGCAACTGATCTGCGAGGCATTTTTTCGCGACCCGTCTTCTGGCTTTTCGCGGCTTTTGTCCCACTGATACTGCTCCTCATCTTGCCAATCGCTGCACCTATCGGTCCGATGTACTGGGATACCTATCTTTATCTCGATGCCGCACAACGGATCTGGATGGGCCAGGTCCCGAGCGTCGACTTCTCGACCCCGGTCGGCCCGCTCCCCTACTATCTCTTCGCCGGTGGATTGAAGCTGTTTGCGAATGCGCAGCCGCTGCTTCTGGCTCAATGGTGCATATTGCCGGTGGCGGCGCCGCTTCTCGCACTGGTACTTGCCAGGCTTTCCAGCCGTAACGTGGCTCAAGCTTTCGCGCTGCTTGTTCCCTTCCTCGTCTTTGCCACCTTCCCGTCGAATGTGGCCGCCTATCATCCGCTTCCGACGCTGGACGGTTTCGGCATCTACAACCGCCACGGCGTCATCTTTCTCTATGTGCTGACCAGCGGCCTTGTTTTCCTGAAAGACGGTCGCCGCATGGCGGTCTTGATCGCCGCAGCCATGCTGGCCTTGTTTCTGACCAAGGTGACGGGTTTTCTGGTTGGCGGGCTTTTCTGCCTCCTGGCGCTTTTGGCCGGCCGCATCTCGCTGCGTTATTGCATTCTGGCCGTCCTGCTCTTTCTGATCCCGCTTGGCATCGCCGAACTCATGAGCGGTTTCGTATCTGCCTATATACGCGATATCATCGAGCTTGCCGGGATGAATGAGGATTCCCTGCTCCCCCGGTTCCTGACCGTCGCATCGCTGAAGCTTGACGTACTTCTTCCGGCGGGACTTCTGGCGCTGCTGTTGATATGGCTGGACTGGACCCGCGCCGACAAAACGATCCGCTTCTTCGATCATAATTTCTGGTGGCTTTCGGTCGTCATCGCAGGCGGCTCAATCTATGAGACGCAGAATACCGGCAGCCAGGAATTCATCTTCATATGGCCGGTCCTGCTGATGATCTTCGAACGCATCAGGCTGCTCGAGCAGGGACCGAAGATGGCTTTCCTTGCGCTGGCCGCGTTCTGTGTCATCCCCACGTTCACCAAGGTGGCGCACAAGACGCTGCGCGCCGTGGTCGTTGCGCCGACCTATGAACGGCTGCACCTGCCGGATGTGAAAAACATGGCGCAGGTCTCCCAGCGGCGGGAGATCATCGATCGGGCCGAATATCTGGAACCTCATTACGAGAACTTTGCCTCGGCCTACGCGGATCTCTCCGCCCACGGGCAGTTGCCGAGCTGGCAATATTATTCCGAACTCGACTTCCAGCTCTACTGGATCATTTCGGCCAACAGCCTGGTGAAATCCCTCAAGGCCTTCGAGGAGAAGAACAATATCCGGCTGGGAAGCCTGATGAACCTAGACTTCACCAACCCTTTCCCCTGGCTTCTGGATCGCGATGCGACCAGAAACATCCAGATCGGCGCAGATCCCCACCGCACCGTTCCGCCACTGACGGATAAGGCCATCCAGTCGATCCGGCAAACGGCAGCGGTTCTGCGCCCGAAATGCCCGCTGACGACCGGGCGCCGCATGCTTTTCGACCATTACGAAGAAGCCCTGAAAGACCGGCATGTCGTCGAAATTCATCCCTGCTGGGATCTCCTGCTCCGCCCCGATATCGTGGCTGTAAAACGGTAAAGGCCGGGCGCAAGCCCGGCCTTCCGTGTTCCCTGTATGAACAGCCTTACTTCACCTGGGCGGCGACGAAATCCTTGACGATGCGCACGATGCCGCGCGACATGACCTCGTCGAGCGCCGTGATGAAATCGTCCACATGGCTCTTCTCGCAGATGAGCGGCGGTTCCAGACGGATGACATTGCGGTTGTATTCAGTAAACGCCACCAGCACACCGTGATCGCGCAGCAGATGGCTTCCGATAAAGCCCGGCAGCGAGCCCTTCAGCTTGTCGTCCAGCATGGCAACGACCGGACGCAGCACCAGCGGCATGGTTTTCGACAGGTCGTGGAACTCGATACCGATCATCATGCCCTGGCCGCGCACCTCTTTCAGAAGCGACGGGTAACGGACCTGAAGCTCCTTCAGGCGGGAAAGTAGATAATCGCCGGTGTTCGCCGAATTGTCGATCAGGTGCTCGTCATAAAGCACGTTCATCGCCTCGATGGAGGTGACGCAGGCTTCACCGATACCGCCGAAGGTTGCCATGGCATGGATCATCGCCGTCTTCGGCGTGCCGTAGGCCTTCATGTAGACATCGCGCTTGGCAATCATCGCACCCATGGCGGACTTGCCGCCACCGAGTGATTTGGCGAGCGCAGTCACGTCCGGCACGACGCCATGGTGCTCGAACGCATAGAACTTTCCTGTGCGGCCGAAACCACACTGCACTTCATCGGCAACCCAGAGCACGCCATACTTGTCGCAAAGCTCGCGCAGACGCTGCCAGAAGGCCGTTTCGGCCTGAATGATGCCGCCGCCGCCCTGCACCGTTTCCAGCACGATCACGCCGATTTCCGGATCCGATCTGAAGGCGTTTTCGATCGCGTCGATATCGCCGAACGGCACCTTCACCGTATTGTCGACCAGCTTGAATTCGCCGCGATAAAGCGAGCCGTCGGTGATCGACAAAACGCCCTTGGTCTTTCCGTGGAAGGAATTTTCCGCATAGACTATCTTCGGACGCTTCGGGCCGGCGGCGCGCTCTGCCACCTTGATCGCCGCCTCCATCGCTTCGGAACCGGAGGAGCCGAGGAACACCATGTCCAGCTCGCCCGGCGAGCAGGCGGCAAGATTATGCGCCAGCGCGGTTGCATATTGCGACATGAAGGCAATGGCGATTTCCTGGCGGTTCTCGTCCTGGAATTTCCGCCGCGCATCGAGGATGCGGGGATGGTTGTGACCCAGCGCCAGTGAGCCGAAACCACCGAAGAAATCGAGAATCTTGCGACCGTTCTGGTCGTAATAATACATGCCCTCGGCGCGCTCGATCTTCACCTTGTGAAAGCCGAGAAGCTTCATGAAATGAAGCTGGCCGGGGTTGAGATGGCGGGTGAAGAGATCGGTCATCTTCGCCACGTCGAGCGCCTTGGCCTCCTCGACCGACAGAAGCGCAGGCTTGGCGACCGGTTCGCGAGCAGGATTGGCGGAAATGTCGATCATCACTTCGTCATCGTGGTTGTTGAGGCTGATTGCATTGGCCATCGTAATTTCCTCTCAAGCTGCCTTGGCGTGGGCGACATTGTCCTGCGAACCGCCGGCAAGTCCCCTGCGATATTCGGAATAGGCGGCGATCAGCATGTCCTCGTCGCGATATTGCGGCACCCAGCCGAGCTCGCGCTCGCCCTTGGATACGTCGAGAACGCACATCTCGTCGGCGATCAGATACTGTTCCGGATCCATGATCGGCATGTTGATCAGGTCGAACAGATCAAGTGTCCGCTTCACCGCCCAGGCGGGCGTGGGCAAAAGGATCGACTTCGAACCGGCATGCTTGACGAGATCGCCCAGCAGTTTCCTTACCGGCGGCGGATTGAGCGAACCGAGATTGTAGACCTCGTTCGGCACGCCGGCGGTAAAGGCCGCATGGGCCGCAGAAGCGCAGTCGAAGACCGAAATGAACTGGTAAGGGTTCTTGCCCGAACCGATCATCGGCACCGGCAGATTGTTGTCGATCAGCTTGAACAGCTTGGAGAGGATACCGAGCCGACCGGGACCGATGATCAGGCGCGGGCGGAACAGCGAGATGTTCATCCCGCGCTTGCGCCATTCGACCGCCAGTTCTTCGGTCTTCAGCTTGGAAAGCCCGTATTCACCGAGCGGCGCGACCGGGTGCTCTTCCGTCTGCGGCCAAACAAAGGTGTGGCCGTAGACCATGTCGGTGGTGAAATGGACGAGCGATTTCGCACCCGCCTGGTCCATCGCCTTGATGATGTTCTCGGTGCCATAATAGTTGACCGGGAAGAAGAAATCATGCCGCTTGGCGCGCACCTGCAGGGGCGACAGCATTTTTGCGGAAAGATTGTAGACCATGTCGTCGGCCTTGATGCCGACCCGGGCGATCGAGGCCGGATCGGTCACGTCGACGTTTTCGAAGCGGATCTCTCGATAATGCGGCAGATCGCTCTTGGCGATGTCGGCGACGATGACCTCGTGGCCTGCGGCCTGCAGCCTCGGCGCGAGATGACGCCCTACGAAACCGTCACCGCCGAAAATGATATGTCTCATGGTTTAAATCCCCGTCGTTCTGTCGGTTCTAAATTGGGTTGGTCAGGAATTGGCGCGTTCGATGGATGCCGTCTGGTCCGGTACTTCCCTGTGCCCGCTCTGCGCGATCAGCACCGTGCCAACGCAGATGAAGGCGATGCCGGCGATCTTCATCGCGCCAAGTTCTTCCTTGAACAGCAGCCATGCCAGAACCGCGACAGCGACATACGCGAGGCTGAGGAAGGGATAGGCGAAGGATAGATCAACCTTGGAGAGCACATAGAGATGCGACGCCATCGAGATGACGAAGGTGGCAAGACCAAAAAAGACCCACGGATTGAAGACGATCTGGAAGATCCGCTGGATCATCGTGTCCGCCGAAAAGCTGATCGGGCCGAGCGACAGCATGCCCTGTTTCAAAAGCAGTTGCGCAGCCGCATTGGTCATCACAGTGAAGAGGATGAACGGGATATATTTCATGGGCGTCCTCGTGGGTGATCCGTGGCAAGCGCCGTGCGGCGCCAGAAATCCGAGCAGAAGCTTTCGTCCCGAAGCTTTTCCAGTTGCAGCCATTCTGGAAAACCGGCCTTGAACACCTCGGCGCTCATGCGGCTGTCCTTGTAGGGATTGACCCGCCCGCCGGCCTCAAGCGTCATCCGGTCGAGAAGTGTCAGCAACTCAAGTGTCCGCGCGCCATGATTGGGAAAATCCATCGTCAGCGTGTAGCCGGGGCGCGGAAACGACATGAAGCCCGGTGAGGGCACATCGCCGAAACGCTTCAAGACGGTGAGGAAGGACGAAAATCCGGCCTTGCGGCTTGCCTCAAGCATCGCCGGAATGACCGTGCGCCCGGCCTCAAACGGAATGACGCTCTGGTGCTGGTAGAGACCACTCGGCCCATAAAGCCGGTTCCAGTCTCCAACACCGTCGAGCGGATAGAAGAACTTGCCGTAACCGGCCAGATGCGGGGCAGACTTGAGCCTGTTGACGGTAAAATAAGCCGTGTTGAACAGTCCGAGGCTTACTCTGTTGAGTGCCGAGAAAGGCAGCTCGAACGGAACGCTGACCTTCGCCTTCACACCTTCGGTGCGAAAATTGCCATTGTCGGCATGGTTGCCGGTAATCAGCACGCCACGGCCGGCCGATGTGCCGGATGCCAGCTGATCCAGCCAGGCGACGGAATATTCGTTTTCCTCGTCGGCATCTGCCGCGAGATCGAAATAGCCGTCGAGGCTGGAAAAGGCGGTGATCTTTTCGTTGATGTCGAGCGAGCCGACCTTCATCAGCTTCAGCCGTGCAGACAGGATAAGACCCGTTAGACCAAGCCCGCCGATCGTTGCCGAAAACAGGTCAGTATTTTCTGCGGCGCTGCATTGATAGGTATGACCGTCGGAACGCAGCAGTCGAAAACTTTCCACATGGCAACCGAACGTACCGCGACGGTGATGGTTCTTGCCGTGAACGTCATTGGCGATCGAACCGCCGAGCGTGACGAAACGGGTGCCCGGCGTCACCGGCAGGAAAAATCCGTGAGGAGCGATATGGGCAATGAGCTCTTCCAGCGAAATGCCCGCTTCCGCTTCGACCACGCCTGCCTCGGCATCAAGATTGAGTACCGACTTCTGTTGCCGCATCGGCACAAGCGAGCCGGCGTCGTTATGGCAGCTGTCGCCGTAGGACTTGCCGTTTCCAAACGCCAAAAGGTTGGACCTTCCGGCTGCGCCGCCGCGCAAGAGGCCAACCGCCTGTTCAAAGGCAATTGCCTGCCGGGAATGGCGATTGATACGGCCGAAACTGTCGAGGCTTGCCTGCATCACAACACACTTGCCGCGATGAAGAGTACGGCACCGGCCGCAATGATCAATTGGCTGCGCCAATCGGTTGCGATGAAGACGACCGGATCGTCGTCCAGCTCCTTGCGGTGGGCAAGGATCCAGATGCGGATGTTGATATAGAGCACCATCGGCACCAACGGCCAGATAACCCAGGGTTCGCTATAGAGCGCTCGGATGTCCGGGGACTGGATATAGAGGGCGAGAACCAGCGCAGCAGCGAATGCCGACGCCACGCCGCTCTGTGCAACGATGTGAATGTCTTCCGGACGATAACCGCGACCGGCGATACGGTCTCCCACATCGACCGTCGTGTAGCGTAGCTCGACATAGCGTTTGACCAGAGCCAGCGACAGGAAGAAGAACAGGCCGAAAGCGATCAGCCAGAAGGAAAGCGGCAGGTCGGTCGCCGCCTTGCCACCGAGTATCCGCAGGGCGTAGAGCCCTGCAAGGCAAAGCACGTCGATCAGCAACATCCGCTTCAAGGCCAGCGAATAGGCGGTCGTCACCACCAGATAGAGAACGATGACTGCCGCGAACTGCAATGGCAGCAGCGAGCAGATGGCAGCCGTCGCGACCAGCAGCAGCGCGGAAACCGTAAGGCCATAGGGAATGGAGATCGCACCGCTTGCGAAAGGCCGGTTGCGCTTCGTCGGATGCTGCCTATCAAGCGGAAGGTCGAGGATGTCGTTGATGATGTAGATGGCGGAGGCCGAAAAGGAAAATGCCACCATGGCCAGCGTTGTCGCAATGAAGGTCTGCGGCTCGACGACGGTGTGCGCAAGAACCGGAGAGGCAAAAACGAGAAAGTTCTTCAGCCACTGATGCACCCGCAGCATTTTGATATAGGTCTTGATACCAACGTACTTGGCATCGAAACGCATGGAGGCATGGGCTCTCTGATACCGGTCCGCTGCAGCATCGGGAGCAACGACGATTGCATTTCTCGCGCTCTCGAATACCGCGATATCTGCACGATCGTTTCCGGCATAATCGAAACCTTGCGATCCATAGAGTTTCGACAGCAACGCAGCTTTGTTATGCGCAGCAAGGTTGGTCGTTTCGTCCGTGTGATAGACAGCACTGAACAGGCCGAGATGAGCCGCAACGGCTTTGGCAAAAGGCTCCGCAGCTGCGGTGACCAGGATAAGTTCGCGCCCTCGCACCCGCTCTGCGCGCAAATAGGAAACGAAATCTTCGCGGTAGGGCAAATGGCTGGCATCAAGCGTCACGCGACGCGCGATTTCGGTCTTGAGACATGCCTTGCCCGAAAGCAGCCAGATCGGCAGGAGAAACAGGTATAGGGGGTTTGCTCTTAAAAGCTGGAAAACGCTTTCCCACAACAAATCTGTCGAAATCAGCGTTCCGTCCAGATCAACCGCCAAAGGTATGTCAACGATGTTCTGTAGACGCACATTCATTGTCAAAATGGTCCCTTTGCCGATAGTAGGAACGTCACCGCAACAGGGATGAAATAGCTTTGCGCCTCGTTGAGGCAGGCAGCTTTCCGTTGGCACATGACATCCGCCACAACCAAACATTGCGCTGCAGCTGACCGGGAAAATATGCCGCAACCAAGAATCAGCAGTTAATAACATGCAGCCTTGCTTCGCTTTGGAGCGCGTTTTCTCAGTCAATTCCGATTAGGGTTTAGAATTCACTGGAAGGCGTTGCTAATGAAGCGTTACCTCGTTTCCGACAATTGTTCGGAAAAACGCTATTACATTATCGGCCTTGCGTAACTTTGGCTCGTTTTACAACAACCGGGCCAATCACGGACAGAATTGTCGTAGGTTGAAGCATGGTTTACGATTCCCGCGATCCAGCTTGAACGCGGCTTTGTATTGACCTAGGCGCGACTGACAAAGCGCCCGATCACGTCCATCAATGGCTTGGCCTTGTAATCGCGGTCCAGCGGAAGGGGACGGTTCGGGCTTCCGTCATCGCGTGTAAACCACATAGGCACCCAGGTATAGCGATCGGTAATACCCCAGGTCAGGATCGCGGTTGGCCGGTTTGCATCAAGAATTGCCTGGAGAAGATCGCTGGCACGGCCGGCGATAACCTCGTCGCGCTGTTTTTCATCAGCAGGCAGGAGATTGTCGATAACATCGAGTTCCGTGACCAGCACATCGACATCCATCGCCTTGAGTTCGGCCACGAAGGAGGAAACGCCTTCCTTGTCGATCTCGTATTGCCCTTTCAGATGCCCCTGGAAACCGACGGCGTGGATCGGCGCGTCGCGATCACGAAGATCGCGAACAACGCGCAAAAGTGCATTCCGCCGGTTCGTGAACTGCTCACCGACACATTCGATATCGTACTCGTTGATCACGAGCTGAACCTTCGGATCGGCTTCCTGAGCCCGGCGAAACGCGGTTTCGATATATCCCTTACCCATGTTTTCCAGCCAAAGATTGGGCCGCAGATAATCGGAACCACGCGGGTCCTCGGCGATCGCCTCATTGATGACGTCCCAGCTGGGAATCCGCCCCTTATATTGTCCGACAACGGTTCGAACATGTTTGCTCAGCGCTTTTTCGGCAGCCTTTCCGCCGCGAATGGAGGACGTCCATTCGGGCATCGCTGCATACCAGATCAGCGTGTGCCCACGCATCTTCAAGCCATTCTGGTCGGCAAAGGCGAGGAGCTTGTCACCTTCATAAAAATCGAACCGATCCTCTGAAGGCCTCACTGCCTCCCATTTCAGCCCGCCTTCAGGCACCACAAGCTGGCAATGATCCACGAGCGCGGTTCGGTACGCGAAGTCGTCCACGAGAGCATCGCCACGCACCGCCGAACCGTAGGCTATCCTGGGCGGTGGCGAAGCATGGGCGACAGGCGCCTGAAGTGCCGTATGTGCCGCAACAGCAAGACTTGCCTGAACGAAATCCCGTCTGCGCATGGACTTTCTCGCCTTGATCGGAGGGTAAGCCGCCATAGCGCGGCCACCGGCACGTCATGGGAAGCTAGCTGCCAGGCGTTATGATAATATTACCTTGCCCGACGAAGGTTCTTCACGGCCGGTTAACGTATATCGGTCTCCTGTTGAGATGAACCATGATGTCTCGCAGCACGACAGGACCCGTCATTTTGCGGCAAGCAGGAGCAATTTCACAAGGGAGAGCGTTGCCGGCCATGAATGCCGGCCGCGCGACATGGAGCGCTGGCTCCGTGATCCTGCTTTTGCTCCTTTGCTATTTCTGGATCGGCCTCACGCCATTTGCCCATTCGGATGGCAAGGGCGGCCTGCCTTCCACCGGCAACCTCCTGAACCAGATGGTGATCATAGTCCTGTTCACCATGGCGATTGCAAACCTGTGGCGCAATCCGGGCCGGAGCGCGCTCTTCAGCCCGCATGCGCTGCTGGTCTTGATACTTCTCTGGTTCTGCTTCGTCTCGCTATTGTCCTTCGATCCCGCAACGGCGTTTCGAAGGATCGTTTACGCGTTGCTCGTCTGCGGCTGCGCGAATGCAGCTTTACTGCTGCCGCGTGACAGCCGTGACTTTGCAAGAGTGCTTGCCACCGGCACGGTGGTGATCCTGCTGCTCAATTATTTCGCCGTGATAGCGATGCCCACCGTCGGCATCCACGGATCGAACGAAGTTGAAGCGGCCCTGGCCGGAGATTGGCGCGGAATTTTCGGCCACAAGAACGCAGCAGCGGCCGGCATGGTCTATCTGGTTCTGTTTGGTCTTTACCTGCGCAAAGCCTCATATCCGCGGCTAGGATCGATTATTGCGATCCTGGCCGTTATTTTTCTTCTTTTCGCCGGAGGAAAGACATCGACTGCGATGCTTCCCGCAGTTCTTTTGCTGAGCTGGTTATTCGAGCATTGCAGACCGCTGCGTGCTTTGCTCACGATCGGCCTCGTCATCGCGATGAACGTCATCCTCATCGGGCTTTCAAGCTCGCCCGCGACAAGTTCCATACTGGCAAGCGTCGGAATCGACGCGACCTTCACGGGTAGAAGCTCGATCTGGGCTTTCGCTCTTGCCCGCATCTCCGACGCCCCGATCATGGGTTATGGCTTCCAGTTGCTGTGGGGAAGCGAATTCCTGCGCGACATCACAACCGAATCCTGGGCCTTTCTCGCTGCCCATTCCCATAACTCATTCCTTGAAACACTTCTGAATGGCGGCTTTCCGGCTCTCATCCTGATGATCCTCTGGCTTCTCATCCTGCCGCTCAGGGATGCGGGGGAGGCCTTTGCCACGCAGAACGATGTGGGCCTGACGCGCCTTTTCCTGCGCATCTGGATCTTTTCGATCCTTCTGGCAGGCCTCGAAAATCTCTTCTTCGTCAACAACGGCCCTTTGTGGTTCACGATGCTCATCGCCGTGTTCGGACTGAGATTGCAGGCCGGCGCAAGCCTCCAGTCCCGGCAGTGATGTGGGCCGCACCCGTTAGCGCCACGTGATATTAACTGAAAGCCCAACATACATTTGTATTCGCTGATTTCCTTTCGTATTGAACCATCTGGTGATCAGCCTACGGACGCCCTCACAAGCGCGACAACGCCCCGGAGACAAAAGCGTGCAGGACGAAAGCAAAGCTTCGGTAGAAGCCGTCATTTGCATTCCGACCTTTCGCCGGCCGGACGGCGTGGCACGCACGCTTCAATCGCTGCTGGCGCAAAAGGGCGACCTGAGTTTCGCAATCGTCGTTATCGAAAATGACGCCGAAAAACCTTTAGGCGCCGCGGCTGCGCGCGAAACGCTCGACAGTTCCGACATCCCGTCTGCCGTCGTGATTGAATCCCGCCAGGGCAATTGCCATGCGATCAACCGCGCATTCGCAGAAGCACGCGAGCGCTTCCCCGCCGCCGATTACTTCCTGATGATCGATGATGACGAGATCGCAAGTCCCGACTGGCTGGCACATATGGTGTCGACGGCTCGCACGACCGGCGCCAGGATCGTTGGTGGCCCGGTCATCCGGCAATTCGACATACCGGTACCGCAATCCGTCAGCCAGCATCCCCTTTACGGCTTCATCGACGGGCCGAGCCGACAGGTACCGGCCATCCATGGCACAGGCAATTGCCTTATCCACCGCGAGGTTTTCGCACGGATGGAGCCGAACCTGTTCGACGTCGCATTCAACTTCCTCGGCGGCGGCGACATGGAATTCTTCGCCCGCTGCCGCGCCGCTGACTTCACTTTCTGGTGGTGTGAGGAAGCGGTCATTCACGAGACCGTCGCAGCCGAACGGACGACCCCCAAATGGCTGATGCGCCGTTCCATCCGCACCGGAAGCATCAACTACGTTATTGACGGCAAGCAGATGGCGAAACCTGCCGTTACCGCCAGGCTTCAGGCCAAGAATTTCATTTCGCTTGGCCTCAGCATTTTCAAGGCGATGGGGCTTCTGATCCGGACAAGGCGCCTTCTTCCTGCCAGCCATCCGGTGCTGATGTCGATCGGACGGATCACAGCAAGCTTCGGCTTCCTCCCGGTACCCTACAAGGCCAGTGAAATAAAGGCCGTCGAACGGCACCCGAACCTGAAGGCCGGCAATCACATCGCTGAAAACTGATCTCCAGTTCAGGTCATGCCGTGCGTTGTTTTACCGGCTCGGCCTCGGTCTCGGAGGACCGCTCTGGATGTTCAATGGCGTTCTGCGCCGTTAAAAGCGCCCGCCAGGCCAGAATAGCGATCACGATTTCCAGCATGTAGGTAGTCGCTATCACACCACTTACACTGGCGTAATACGCCGCCAGCGCCACAAGTCCGGCACCTACAATGTTAGAGACATTGAGAATTCGCGCCCGCACATTCTGCAGGCTTGATGCGCCGAGCGCTTCAAATGCGGTAGCGCTGATTGCGATCGGGATCACCGCCCAGCACAGGGCGTGCGTCATCCAGGTTAGTGAAACATATTCGTGGCCGAACAGAACCGGCAGCCACGGCGTGATGATCCAAACGAAGAGACCGGAGCAGATCCCGATTCCGGTCGTCAGAACCAGCATCTGCTTGGCGCGCCCCAGAACTGCGCCGATGCCGCTCAGGGCTGCAGCCGCATAGCTGGGATAGACGATCCGGTTCAGAGCTTCGACCGCCATATAGGATGCTTCGGTCAATCGACGCGCGATCGAATAGCTGCCGACGATTTCAGACCCGGCCACCGCGCTCAAGACGAGAATGTCGGCATTGCTGCGTCCGGCCTTGAAGAAGAACTGGCTGGCGAACATGATGCCGATCGGCACCTCTTCGCGAACGATCCTGAACTTCGGCCGGCCCAATCGGCGTATGGCTATCAGCGCAATGACCGCGACAACCGCATGCGCGCCAAAATTCCAGACCGCCCATTCCGCCACCGTCGTGATATTGAACACGAGGCAGCTGACGACAGCGGCGGCCATGCGCAGCACGGCAAACAGAAATTCGATCCTGTTGGCGACCGAAAAGCGCGAATGCGCGATGTAGCTGTTGGTTGCGAGCCAGATAATCTTCAACAGGATGATATTGGTGAAGAGTATCAGCGCCGTGGCGACAAGCGTCGTCAGCAGGTGATCCGAGACGGGAAACATCAGCGGGATCGCGATCATCCCGGCGATCACCAGCACCGCGCCCGAAACAAGATTGAGAATATGCACATGCCCGAGCATGTCGGGATAGAAGCCCGGTTCCTGCGCGACACGCCGCACCAGCGATTCTTGCGATCCCAGCCCGCAAACCTGAATGCCGAGATTGGTCAGCGCGGTGATCGTCGCATTGAGCGCGAACTGTTCATGACCGAGATGGCGGGCCAGCAGCGCGAAGGTCAAAAGCATGGTGACGCTCGACGCAAGCAGTGCCCCGCTCGATCCGACATAGGATCCGAGATGACGGGCGAACTGCCGGAATTCGTGCCTGGACCTCAATCCCACTCGTTATCTCCAACCGGCGGCCCTGATTTCGCCAGGGCCTGCATGCCGGTGCGGCTGTCTATCCACGGATAATCGCACCGGCCAGCACTATGCATGAACGGGATTAACGGAGCCTTAGGTCGAACCTTGGCAGTCTGGGCTCATCTGCCTCCGGAGCCATGATCATCGAATGACCGCCACTGTCAGTCTCGTGACACCAAGCTATTTTCGGGATTTCGAGTCATGCCGTCTCCTGTGTGATTCAATCGATGCTTTCGTTACCGGCTACGATCGGCACTATCTGCTTGTCGCCGATAGCGACCTCGAACTCTTCTCCCAACTCGGCAACGAAAAGCGGCTGGTGCTTCCCGATTCCGTTCTTCTGCCGGGCACGCTGCATGCGCTTCCGGGTTTTCTGAAATGGAAAGGGCGCCAATATTACTGGGCGCCCGGTATCGGACTGCCGGTCTATGGCTGGCACGTGCAGCAATTGCGCAAACTCGCGATGGCGCTTCTGCAATCCTGCGAACGGGTCATGTGTATCGACTCCGACAACTGCTTCGTGCGTCCCTTCGACGTGGGGAGATTTGCCGGCGATCTGCTTTCGCCCCTTTATGCCGATCTGGGCGGGGTGAACGAAACGCGCCCAAGCCACGTCCTCTGGCAGAAGAATGCCTACCGACTGATGGACACACAGGAACCTGCCCTGCCGGGTGACGACTATATCGGCCAGATGATCGTCTGGGATCGGGAAAGTCTGAACACGATCGTCGACAGGATAGAAGCCGTGACCGGCCTCCCCTGGTGGAAGGCGCTCTGCAAGGCCAGGGACTTTTCCGAATACATCCTCTATGGCGTCGGCGTTGCCGGCAATCCGTCACTGATGGGGCGTCATCGGATCGTCGAACAGAGCCTCTGTGCCACCTATTGGAGCGGGCCGGCGCTGGACGAAGCAGGCATCGGAAAACTGATCGACGCAATGGCCAAGGATCAATACGCCATCGCCATCCAGTCCCACACACGAACCGAGCCATCCCTGATCCGTCGTGTCGCCCTGACGCGTAATCTGTGGAGTTAGCCGGAGATTTCCATCGGTCGTGTCTTTGACTGACCGGCGCTCTCGACGCCCTCAAGTTTGCCGATGATTGCATACCAAAGCGATGCGATCTCGGCGTCGATATTCAGCGGAGGCGGCACGCGTCCGATTACATCACGAATGGCATTTGCCATCGCACCGGCATCTGCATCATGCTGGCAGAGGACGATGTTTCCGTTTCCGATCAGGGATTGAAAAAGGGTATGGTGCTCAAGCCCCGCCGGATCGGCGGGCGCGTTGGTAACGACGATACGACCGCCCAATGCTGCCGCCAGGACGCTGCCGCGCCGCGCGGTCAAGCCTTCCATAAACCTGTAGCAGAAGATGTCGACTTCGCGGCACGCCGCAAAAACCTCTTCGTCGGTCGAAATATAGCCCGTCACCATTACCCGGTCACCGAGATCCAGCGTCTCGACACGGGCGCGGAAATCCTCCTCGACATTGTCCATGCCCTTGATGAAGGAGCCGACAAAGGCAACCCCAACATCCTGCCCGTCGTCCACAAGCGCCCGAGCGATTGCGAGAAGTTCCGCGCAGTTCTTTTTGGGATAGATCGAACCGAACTGGCCGATGATCGTCCGTCCGCCGGCACGCAGCGCACGAATGGCAAGTGCCGCCGGACCGGCTTTCTCATGCCCGCTCGGCAAAAGATTGGGGGGGATCGGGATAACGGCGATCGCTTTTTTACCGACGGGATAACGGCTCTCCAGCCATTCCCGCCGGACCTCCGGAGCTGAAAAGAGAATGGCGTCGGCGAGCAGGATAACCGGCCAGAGGATCAGCCGCCGTTTCCAGTCGAGGCTCGCCCATTCATGCAAAATGACGATCACCCGCTTGCGCTTCAGTTTTGCCAGTGCTGCCGTGGCGAACGGCTCCACCAGCCGCCTTTTCCATGCAACGATGGGAAAGTTGAAAACGATTGCATCAGCTTCCGCCAGACGCTCCGACAAACGGCGAAAATTCCCGTCCATAACATCGCTGGAAGCGCGTGAACCAAGCTGGATGGCCAGGTTTCGGGTAAATGCCTCCACCCCGCACACGGTCGTTGCATCGGATCTAAGCACGAGATAGCGCGTCAATGTCGGCGATCCATCCAAATCGGGAAATTGCTCCAACCAGAACCGATAAATCTTAAACTTTTACCCCTAGTGTGAGGAACTATGTACCAATAACCGGTCCGTAGCGCGTTCTTCTGAGGCATGGTTTACCGCTTATTAGCGCAGATAGAGTTTCATTGGCCGCGAAAGGCAGGTCCGGCCCCATGTATGCCATGTTAAGACCACCCAAGTTTCTTCGGCGCGACGCAGATTCGAACAAGGCTCGCGATGACGAGGCTTACCATGTGCCTGCGCCTGGCCCGCGTTCCTTGCTTTCCTATCTTGGACCGAACAAAGAACCGCAGGCCGTCTCATCGCCGGCAATGCCCACGCCACAGCCGATGTCGCCATCGATAACATGGCCGGAAATCAGCACCGGAATGGTTATCGGCTGGCTCTGGGCCGGAAAATGGCTCGTTCTCCTGTGCATCATCCTCGGCGCTCTGGCGGGATATGGCTTTGGCAATTTCTCCAAAGCCAAATTCACCGTCGGCTCGCAGATCTTCATCGATCCGACCAATCTCAGGGTCATGAACGATGATATCTACGCTTCCAACAACCAGCTCGACATGCAGATCTATGATGTCGAAAGCAAGCTGCGGATACTGACTTCGGCAAACGTGCTCAACAGCGTCATCGATGCGCTTCATCTCGATCAGGATCCGGAATTCGGCGATACGAAATCCCCTGATGCGCAATCCGGCCGGCTGGACGCGCTGCGTTCGCTTGAAAAGCATGTCCTGGCAAAGCGCGAAGAAAACTCTTTCGTCGTCAATCTCGATGTCTGGAGCCAATCGGCACCCAAGGCGCTGGAAATCGCAAATTCGATCATTACCAACTTCCAGGACGAGTTGGTCAAAGCGCAGGCAGACGGCGCAGGCAGGGCCGCGACTGAGCTAACCGGCCGTCTCGATGCCCTGAAGAGTGAGGTCTCCAAAGCGGATGAAGCAGTTCAACAGTTCAAGCGCGAACACAATATCCTTTCAAGCTCCGGCGAGCTCGTGAGCAGCATCGTCGCCAACCAGACCAACACCCAGCTCGTTGACGCCCAGGCCCGGGTCATTCGCGCTCGCAGCCGCTATCAGGAGCTTTCAACAGGAAGTCCGGACAATCGCTTGGACAGCGCATCGATCGAGTCACAGACGATGACCGCGCTGCGGACACAATATGCAGCGGCCAAGCGGGAACTCGACGCGCAATCTGCAGTCTTTGGAGCGAGGCATCCGAGAATCTCGGCAATGCGGCCACAGTTGGATGCCATCCAGGCTCAGATAACCGCCGAGCAGAACCGCATCCTCACGGCAGCCAGATCGGAACTGGCTCAGGCTGAAGCCGCCCTGATGGCACAGCAAAATCAGGCGAATACGATGAAGTCGGTTGTCTTCGGTGACAATGACGCTCTCGTTCAGCTTCGTCAGCTCGAGCGCGAGGCGGAATCCAAGTCAACGATTTATCAGGCCTTCATGGCGCGTGCCAAGGAGATTGCCGAACGCCAGCAGATCAATACCACGAATGTCAGGGTGATCTCGCCTCCGACCATACCAAAAACCCGCAGCTATCCGCCCCGCACGCTTTATCTGACTGCGGGCGGCATGTTTGGCGGGTTTGTGCTGGGTTGCATGGCTGCCTTGATCCTCGGCTTGGCGATGCTGATATTCAGGCAATCCGGGGAAGAGCGCCGGGTCTGAGCCGGTTCGTCGGCTAGGCGCTCCACCGGGTCGATGAGGCGACGAAATCAGGAACAGATACACCGCGCACCGGAAGCAGAAATGAAAAAGGCGCCCAAAGGACGCCGGCTCAAAATCGCGCAGACCATTTTAACCGTTCCGAAAAATGCTATCGCGAATAACGCAGCAACGCATAAACCGCGACGGGATTTGTCAGCATGTATCGAAGCGTCAGACGCCTCGGCTCGTTATACATCCGATAGGCCCATTCCAGTCCCCGGCGTTGCATCCACATCGGCGCGCGCGGATTTTTGCCCGAGAGAAAATCGAATAACCCGCCCGATGTCTTGATCACACCGACGCCACGCAGCTTTTCCAGATTACGGCTGACGAATTTCTGTTCGAATGGAAAACCAAGGCCGATCCAGAGGATATCCGGGCGTTTGGCGCGGATATCCGCAACGACGTCCTCTTCTTCTTCCGGGCTGAAATAGCCATTGCGGCGCCCGACGAAGCGAAGGCGCGGATAGAGCTTCCGCATCGCGGCGACAGCCTTGGAATTGACCTCTTCACTTGCGCCTAGAAAATAAAAACTAACGCTCTCATCCTGCGCCCGTTCGGCCACCGCATGAACAAGGTCGGTCGTCGCCACCCGTTCAGGCAGCGGTGTCTCGCAGAGAAGTTTCGAGCAATGAACCATCGGCATGCCGTCAGCATGGATCTGGTCTGCCTCCAGCATGAGCTGCATGAATTCGCGGTCACGAACACACATGGCCAGAACCTGGCCGTTTGCTGAGGTCGAATAGAAGGGAAGATTATTCTGGCCTCGCGCGCGAAGCGCCTGTTCTATGAAGCCCGTCGCAGCCTGCTCCATGGTCGAACGCACGATAGGCAGCCCGCCCAGCATCACCTGGGGCCAGTCAGCCATCCTAGAGACATTTATGTCGTGCGCTTCAAGGGCCATAGAGAGCAAAGCAAAACATCCGCTGCGTTGTAAAGACGTCCTGTCTTCCACCCCATAAAACACAACACCGGCGTGCCATTCAAATACAAATGAAGGAAATGGTTACGATATATTTCCATACATCCATTTAATACTTAATCGAATTTTATTAAAATTGTATCATTCATAATAAGGACAGATTAAACCAGCTCCTGCGATCCTAATTGCGTTCATCCGCCTGATCACAACTCGTGGGACAGGCTGCCCTGAGGGGATACGATCTCAGGTTACGACCACGACGCTCAACCCTGGTTTGCAGTACCTCACGAATCACTTATATATCTAGCGAATCTAAGTGCTTGGGAGAGTTTCTCCAGCCAATGGTGTCGCGTAGGCCGGTTCAGCTTTCGATTGTCGGTCTATGGAGACTAGATGCGTTCAGGTCGCACCATCAAACTTGGCCTCGTGATAACTGCGGCCGTCATCCAGACGGCCTGCAGCCAGACACCTGACAAGACTGCCGCCCAGAGACAGCAGGCCGCAAAAACGCAGATGCTTGCAGGATCAACGCTTCCCCCCTCGCCCGAAGTGACTGGATCGATAGCCAAGCCGGTACCGGTCACCGATATCGAGACTGCCGTGCGCCGGGTTGTCAGCTGGCATCCCTCGATCCAGGAGGCGGCCGGCCGTATCAGGCAACAAAACGAGCTGATCGCGGACGCAAGATCGGGATATCTGCCGTCCATCGGAGGAGGGATCGACCTCGCCGCACAGAAAGGCGACAGCGGAGACTGGTCGCCGAGGTTTAATGCCACCGCCAGCCAGATGATCTACGACTTTGGAAAGGTGTCAGGCCGGGTCGAAGCGGAATCCGCCATATCCGGCGTCCGCCGGGCAGAATTTCTGGCCACTGTCGACGATATGATCCGGGAAACCGTACTTGCTTCCGTGGAGGTCATGCGCAACGCCAGGCTGGCCGCGATCGCCAGAGAACAGGTTCAGGACGTTTCTGCCATCGCTGAATTGGTAACCGCCAGAACCGATCGTGGCGCCAGCACGCGATCGGACAAGCTTCAGGCACAGGCCCGCATCCAGGCTGCACAGTCCACGGCGCTTGAGATCAACGCAGAAAAGCAGCGCTGGGAAGGCTCCCTGAACTCGCTTCTGGGCCAGATAAACGATGTGCGCCTGCGCCCGTCTTTCCCCTCCACCCTCAACAAGGCCTGCGCCGGTCCCGAACCAGCCTGGGAAACCGTTCCGACCGTCATCGCCGCCAAATCCCGCAAGCGCGAAGCTGATGCGCGCGTCAAGCTTGCACGCGCCGACATGCTTCCGACGATAGCATTGGAAGGTACGACCCGGATGAAGACTTGGGGTGGCGGCGACACTGATTACATGGTCGGCGTGACTATCAAGAGCGATCTCTATAACGGCAGCTCTTTCAGGGCCCGCCAGAACGCCGCCCGCTACAGTGCACAGGCAACAGAAGCAGCCATTGCAGTTGGAAAATACGACGCCCAGAGATCATGGATCCAATCGGCCTCTCAGGTAGGCAGCCTCAGCACATTGTTGAAGTCGCTCGGATCGCGGCAGACAATGATGCGTGAAACGCGAGATCTGTACCAGAAACAGTTTCTCGATCTCGGAACTCGAACACTGCTCGATGTGCTGAACGCCGACCAGGAGCTGCATTCCGCCCGTTTCGACGAGATCAACACCCGGTTCGATCTCTACAAGCTGAACGTCGAATGTGCATATGCGGCTGGCAGGCTTCGCGACGCTTTTGGACTATCCTCGCCCTCCCCGGAACAAATCTCGGCAGACGCTCAGAAAGTACCGCTGCGCGCACCTCGAACCTGACTTGAATCTCACATTTTTCACAACTGCGTGACAAATGCATACCGAGATGATGCGTCCCCAAGCGCTGTCCGTCGCGTCACGGCACAGCCTCGCTTCATTTCAGGTCGCCCGTTTACCCTTCCTTAAGCCACAAAGACAAACATAAGCGATATCTAATTGAAGATTGCATGAATTACAGCAACTTCATTCTGGTGTGCTGCTAACGACATCCAACGAGCCGCGTCGGCCTGAACGGTGACGAGGAACGGGAGAACTCGCCTAGAAGGCGGGGGGCGGCGCACTGGAAAGGGCATGATGCCCGGCACCTCACAGGGAGAGTCAGATGGTCGCTGTAATACTGGATAAGGCAAGTGGGCAAACAACCACTGTAAACGACAACGATATCGTCCTTTCCAAGCCAAGCACAGTCAAACTCTCCTTATCTCCCGATCAGATCACGGCCACCACACGCTCCGGCAACGATCTTATCATCGACGTCCGGAATGGAGCCGATATCCGTATCGAGAATTTCTATACGGGCGACGGCGCCGAACGTAGCGAACTCGTGCTTGAAGATTCCGCCGGCAATGTCTGGCAGGGCGAATATACCGACGAACTCGCCAATTTCGAGTTTGTCGAAGGTGCCCCGATCGACCAGCTGGCGGGTGCAGCGGCCGGTACTGGCGGCGGGGCTTCGGTGCTTGGCCTTGCAGCAGCACTCGGGCTCGGAGCTGCAGCAATTGGCGTCGGCGCCAGCTCTGGCGGCGGGAACTCCGATGATAGCGATTCGGACGCAGATTCGGATGCGGATGCCGACGCGGATGCCGATGCAGATGCTGACGCCGATGCGGATGCCGACTCGGACTCCGATTCAGATACCGAGGCACCAGAACCTCCGACCAATCTTTCCGTCAACGATGCCGGCACGACCCTGACCGGTCGCGGGGAACCGGGGGCGGAAGTCACCGTGACGAATGCGGCCGGTGTTGTGGTCGGCACCGGCATCGTCGGCGCAAACGGCTCGTTCAGCATCACTCTTGATCCCGCCCAGATCGATGGCGGCGAGTTGAGCGTCGTGCTGGAAGATGCGAGCGGAAACGTCTCCGATCCCGGAACCGCATTGTCCCCGGATTTGGTTGCACCCGACGCGCCGACCAACCTTGCGATAGGCGACGGTGGCACAGTTTTGACAGGCAGGGGAGAGCCGGGAGCGACTGTAACGGTCCGAGATGCCAATGGCGTAACCGTTGGCACCGGAACCGTGGGAGCGAACGGCACTTTCACGATAGACCTCGATCCGACACAGGACAATGGAGGAGAGCTTGAGGTTGTTCTCAAGGATGCAGCCGGCAATGCCTCGGAACCCGGCACGGTCGATGTCGACGATATCCAGGCACCGCCGCCGCCGACCAATCTCGGTGTAAATGACGACGGCACGGTGCTCTCCGGGCGCGGCGAACCGGGCGCGACGGTAACCGTGACCAACGCGGCAGGTGAAGACGTCGGCACCGGCACGGTCGCCGCCGACGGCACATTTGCAATCGACCTAGACCCGGCCCAGTTCGACGGTGGCGAGCTGGAGGTCGTGTTAACAGATGGCGCAGGCAATGCGTCCACCCCGGGCACGGTGCTTGCGCCGGATCCCGACGCACCCCCTGCCCCGACGGATCTGGATGTAAACGCCTCGGGAACAGTGCTTACCGGTGACGGACAGGCGGGGGCTCAGATCAGGGTTACCAATGCCGCCGGCCAGGTCGTCGGCACTGCGATCGTTGCAAATGACGGAACCTTCTCAGTCACGCTTGCGCCGGCCCAGATCGATGGCGGCGAGCTGCGTGTGATCCAGAGCGATGCCAACGGCACGTCGCAGCCCGGCCTAACGTCGGCTCCCGACCTGATCGACCCGGCTGCCCCCACCAATCTGGATGTAAACGACGCAGGCACTACGCTCACCGGCCGCGGCGAACCCGGAACGACGGTCACCGTCACCAATGCAGCAGGCGACGAGATCGGCACTGCGACGGTGCGCCCGAATGGCACGTTCACCGTCACGCTTGCCCCGACACAGACCGATGGTGGCAGGCTCGAAGTCACACTGACGGATGCGGCCGGCAACACATCCCTACCGGGAACGACCGACGCACCGGATTTGGCCGGCCCTTCCGCCCCGAGCAATTTGAGTATCAACGATGACGGCACGGTGCTGACGGGACGCGGAGAGCCGGGTGCGAAGATAACTGTGACGGATGCGGATGGTGTCGTGGTCGGCACTGTAACTGTCGGCGCGACCGGCAATTTCAGTATTCCGCTTAACCCCGCCCAGACAGACGGTCGCGACCTGCAGGTCGTTGCCGAAGACACTTCAGGAAATGACTCCGCGCCAGCTATCATAGCCTCCCCGGATCTTGTCGCACCCGACGCACCGACATCTCTCGACGTCAATGACGCCGGAACAATCCTCACCGGCCGCGGCGAGCCGGGAGCGACAGTGACAGTTCGCGATGCAAGCGGCGTGATCGTTGGAACCGGCACAGTTGCCGGCAACGGCGGCTTTACGATCAATCTTGATCCCACCCAGAATAATGGTGGCGAACTGAAGGTCGTGCAGCAGGATGCCGCAGGCAACGTCTCGGATCCAGCAACGGTAACGCTGGAGGATGACCAATCCCCGGCATCACCCGCCAATCTGGCAGTGAGCGACAGCGGAATGGTTCTGACAGGCCGAGGCGAGCCCGGAACCAAGGTCACGGTCACCAATGCGGCTGGCGATGTGATTGGCGAAGATACCGTCGACCCGGACGGCACGTTCAGTGTCGATCTCGATCCGGCCCAGCTGGACGGCGGCGAGCTGGATGTCGTTTTGACGGATGCAGCAGGAAACGCTTCCGCGCCCGGCACCGTGCTGGCACCGGATCCCGATGCACCGCCAGCACCGACGGACGTGGACATCAATGGTACCGGCACGATACTCACCGGCGAGGGGCAACCCGGTGCAACGGTGAGGGTTACCAACGCAGTCGGCACGACGATCGGCACCGGAACCGTTCAGGGGGATGGCAGTTTCTCCATTACCCTCACCCCCGCACAGATCGATGGCGGCGAAGTGAGAGTGACGCAGACGGATGCCAACGGCACCTCGCAGCCGGCGCTGACGCTTTCCCCCGATCTGATAGATCCCGCGGCCGCGACCAACCTTGCTGTCAACGACGCCGGAACCACGCTGACCGGCCGCGGCGAACCTGGCACGACCGTCACCGTAACCAACGCGGCCGGGCAGGAAATAGGCACAGGAACGGTGAACGGCAACGGCACATTCACCATCACGCTCGCCCCGGCACAGACCGATGGCGGCGATCTGACCGTCATTCTCGAAGATGGCGGTGAAAACCTGTCACCACCAGCAACGGTGACCACTCCCGACCTCGTTGCTCCGGAGGCACCGACCGGTGTGACAGTCAGCGGCGATGGCAGCCAGCTTTCCGGTCAGGGTGAAGCGGGAGCGACAGTAACCGTGAGAGATGCCAATGGAGTTATCATCGGCGCAGGCGCGGCGGGCAGCGATGGCAGCTTCACCATCGACCTAACCCCCACCCAGGACAATGGCGGCCTGGTAACGGTTGTGCAGCAGGATGCTGCCGGCAATACGTCGCCGATAGTGACGGCAACCTCGCCGGATACAACCGGACCGGATCCCGCCTCGGACCTCGACGTCAATGCCGCCGGTACAGTCATAACCGGCCGCGGAGAACCGGGCGCTACCGTTACCATCACCAACGAGGCCGGAGATCCGGTTGGAACAGGCACGGTCGGGCCGAATGGCACATTCAGTATCGGGCTGACCCCGCCGCAAACGGATGGCGGCAATCTTGAGGTCATACTGACGGATGCTCAGGGCAACACGTCCGACCCGAGCCTTGCACCATCACCCGATCTCGTTGGCCCCGATGCGCCGACCGGCATTACTGTCGGCAATGGAGGCACGACACTGACGGGCCAGGGCGAAGCCGGCGCCACCGTCACAGTTACCAATGAAGCCGGAGATGTGGTCGGTACGGGCATAGTCGGGCCAACAGGCGCGATAAGCATCCCACTCAATCCTGCACAATCGGATGGCGGGGACCTGACTGTGGTCCTGACCGACGGCGACGGAAATGCATCGGATCCCGTCACCGTGACCGCACCGGACATCACCGAACCAGACCAGCCCGGAAATCTCGCCGTGAATGGCGCAGGTACGGTCCTGACCGGTTCAGGTGAAATCGGCACGACGGTAACGGTAACCAACGCAGCCGGCGATACGGTCGGCACCGGCACGATCGGTCCTGATGGAACGTTCACGATCGGTCTCAGTCCCGCCCAGATCGATGGCGGAGACCTGACCGTGGTCCTGACTGACGGAAGCGGCAACATCTCCGATCCGGGTACCGTCCCGACCACCGATGCGACGCCGCCTGCGGCACCGAGCGGCCTCAACGTCGAGGCAGGCGGTACGGTCCTGAACGGTACCGGCGAACCCGGCGCCACCGTGATCGTCACCAATGCCGCCGGCCAGCAGGTCGGCTCGGCAGAGGTCGGCACGGACGGTTCCTTCAGCGTGCCCCTCAGCCCGGCGCAGATCGACGGCGGCAATCTGCAGGTCGTCCTGACAGATGATGAAGGCAATTCATCGGCCCCGGGCGTCATCACCTCCGTCGATGAGGCACCACCCGCCTTGCCGACCAATCTCAGCGTCAGCGCGGACGGAACACAGATCACCGGCCGCGGCGAGGTCGGATCGACAGTGACGGTGACCAACGGAACGAATGAGTGGACCGGTACGGTCGGTGCCAACGGCACCTTCTCCATTCCGCTTTCACCGGCGCAGAATGACGGTTCCGGACTTGAGGTCACGCTGACGGATGGTTTCAACAACGAGACCGATCCCGTCCCCGTCGCCACACCGGACCTGACACCCCCCGGCGCCCCCACCGGACTGGAGGCAAGTCCCGACAGAACCGAGCTTTTCGGCGAGGGTGAGCCCGGCGCCATAGTCAGGGTGACCGATGCGGAAGGCATTGTCGTCGGGAACGGTATCGTGGGGAACGGTGGTACGTTCCTGATCGAACTCGACCCACCCCAAACGGACGCGGGCGAACTGAACGTCACATTGACCGACGATGCCGGAAACACGTCGCCCACGACGACGTTGCCGATCACCGACATTCAGCCTCCTGCGCCCCCGACCGAACTGGTTGTCAGCGACAACGGACTGACCTTGACGGGTGTTGGCGAGCCGAACACCGAAGTGACCGTCCGGAATGCCGGCGGCACAATCATCGGCACCGGCACAGTCGATACGGACGGAACATTCAGCGTTCCGCTTGCACCTGCTCAGATCAATGGTGAAGCCCTGCAAGTGGTTCTTGAAGATACCGCCGGCAATATATCGGATCCCGCAGCCGTACAGGCCCCCGATCCCGATGCACCACCCGCGCCGACCGGACTGGCTGTCGATGCTCTGGGAGAGACCCTTACCGGTTCCGGCCTAACTGGTACGACTGTCACGGTCCGCAACGCCTCCGGTGAGATCGTCGGCACGGATACGGTCGTCGGCGGTACATTCAGTGTCGATCTCGACCCACCCCAGACGGACGGCGGCAATCTGCAGGTCACCTTGACCGGCACCGGAGGCATCTCTCAACCGGGGACCGTCCCCACGCCTGATCTCGATGCGCCGGAGACCCCGACCAATCTCAACGTCAACGCCACCGGCACGATCGTCAGCGGCAAGGGCGAGCCGGGTGCAGCGGTAACCATCAGAGATGCGGATGATAACATTGTCGGAACCGGCACTGTCGGTACCAACGGCAATTTCTCCGTCACCCTGACCTCACCGCAGACCGACGGTGGATCACTCAGCGTCGTCCTGAGCGACACTGCCGGCAATGAGTCCGGTCCGGGCACGGCCACAACGCCGGACCTCACACCGCCCGACGCACCGACCAATCTGGTCGTCACTCCAAACGGTGCCCAACTCACGGGTAACGGTGAAGTGGGCGCAGCCGTCACGGTGACGACGGCAGAAGGCGTTGTCGTCGGCACCGGTACCGTTGGCGCAGGCGGCACGTTCACGATCACGCTCAACCCACCCCAGGCGGATGGCGGCGAACTGGATGTCGTTCTGAGGGATGCCGCCGGCAATGTTTCGGACCCCGGAACCGCTTCCACGACGGACACGACAGCGCCGGATGCTCCAACCAACCTTGTTCTCGACGATGATGGCATCGTACTGACGGGTGAAGGCGAACCCGGCGCGGACATCTCGGTCACCAATGCCGCCGGTACTGTCGTCGGCACGGGAACAGTCGATCCGGACGGCACTTTCAGCATTACGCTCAACCCGGCTCAGGCCGATGGTGGTGACCTGAACGTCACCCTGACCGACGATGCCGGCAACGAGTCCGATCCGGGCACCGTCGCTTCGCCGGACCTGACCGGACCCGAACCACCGACCAGCCTCGTCGTCAACAGTTCGGGCACGCTGATCGGCGGCGGCGGTGAACCGGGCTCCACGGTCACCGTCACCAATGCCACAGGCCAGGTCGTCGGCACCGGCACGGTCGCACCGGACGGCACGTTCAGCATCGGCCTTTCACCCTCACAGGTGAATGGCGGCGAACTCGATGTCGTATTGACGGATAGCGCCGGAAACCCGTCCGACGTGGCCTCGGTCAATTCTCCGGACCTGCTTGCGCCGCCTGCTCCGACCAATGTCGATGTCAACGGCACCGGCACCATTCTGACCGGCAATGGCGAAGCCGGGGCAGCGGTTCGGGTTACCAATGCCGATGGTATCGTCGTCGGGACCGGAACCGTGCTCCCGGGCGGTACATTCAGCATAACGCTTAACCCGACACAGGCCGATGGCCGAGACCTGACTGTGGTTCTGACCGACACGGCCGGAAACGTGTCACCGTCGGTCGTCACCGACACACCAGACCTGCTCCCCCCTGACCCGCCGGAAGATCTGGCTGTCAGCCCGGCCGGCAACGAGTTGACCGGCACCGGCGAACCGGGCGCCACCATCACGGTTACCGGCACCGGCGGTGCGGTTATCGGCACAGGAACGGTCGCCGCCAACGGCACGTTCAGCGTTGGCCTCTCGCCCGCGCAGGTAAACGGCCAGGAACTCGAGGTCGTGCAACGGGATACGGCAGGCAATCTCTCCGGTTCGGCCACGACCACAGCCCCCGGCGTGGATTTCGCACTGACCAACGCGGCCGACACCGCCATTCTCGACCAGACGATCACCCGCCAGAACGAAGCGACGCCATCCACGGCCAGTTCCACTGTCACGGCGCTGCTTTCGCTTACCCTCACCAGCCTGCTGAACGTCAACCTGGGTTCGGCCACCAACCCGGTCGTTAACTTCAACCTTTCGGGCAGCACCAACTCGGTCGATCTGGACCTGCGGATCGGCGGGCTCGTTAATGTCGGCGTGCTCAGCAACTATTCGGTGATAATCGAGCGCTGGAACGGTACCGCATGGGTGCGGGGAGCCTATGGCACCGACGATGTCAATAATGGCATTCTGCAGCTGAACCTGCTTGGGGCGCCCACCGGCGAGATCACCCTGACCGACCTCGATGCCGGTCAGTATCGCGCCACGCTCGTCCCCAATCCCGGCATCACGCTCGGCATTGGAACGCTCCGCGAAATCTCCGTTACCGCAACCGATCAGGTCGAGAATGTCCAGATCACCGTGGGAGAAAGGGCGGACGGTAACTTCATCGACGCCGCGGCCACCGGCAATACGGATGATCTTCGCATCGGTGAGGTCGAGTTCAACGGCGTGACCCATGCTCTGGTCAACGGTACGGTGACGGTGGAAGGGGCGTTCGGTACTCTCGTGTTCAGCGCCGACGGCAGTTATATCTACACCCCTCACACCAATGCCACGGCCGGCGGAACCGATAACTTCACCGTTGTCGTCGTCGATCCCGTGACCGGAAACGAACTGTCTTCCGATCTCACCATCGATGTCGAGGTTCAGGATACCAGCGCCATTACCATGGCATCTGCATCCGACGAGACGATGAGCCTCGCCATGGCTGACGATGGCGGCGGCGGTGATGTGGCTGACAGCCCCGACACCAACGCCAGAATGGCGTCGGACGGCGACACCTCATCCGATAGCTCCGATGCGCAAGATACCGATCCGTCCACCGCCGATGAGCCGCAGCCGGTCGAAGCATCCCTGAATACGGATGATGGCCTGAGCCTGCTTGTTCAGGGCGGCGAGGAAGTCGATCTGAGTGCGCTCGACAGCCTGACCGGCGACACCTCGGTCTCCATCGATACAGGCGACGGTTCGGGCGTCGACGTGTCGGCCAATGTCGATCTATCGAATACAGTCGATGCAGTTCTGGATCTGGTGGAGACCCCATCGCTCGATCCGTTCGAACCGCTCAACCAGGACGATGATCTTGCGACACCAAGGCTGCCGGTGGTCTAGCGCGGAGGAGATGAGCTGATGGATGCCAGACAGGCTCCTTCCGAAAGGATGCAGGCAACGACAGGGGAAAGGGCAGCTGCCCTTCCCCCACCTAATCCCGAAACGAATGATCAGAAAAAGACCGAGGCAAATGCAGCCTCGCTGAGCAATGCAAAGGATTGGATCGAGATCATGGGGCTGCTGGCGCAGCACTATGGCATCGCCCATTCCAAATTTGCCACGAACTACATCTCAATCATGCAGGAGGCAGCGCCTCCCGTTCATCGGATAGGCAAGCTGGCACGGCGTTTCGGTCTCGATGCAAAGCCGGTCGAGCCGCTGGCCAAAGGCATCACGGCTCGCCGCCTGCCAATGCTGATCGAACTCAGCTACGGCGATATCGGCCTGATAACCGAGATCAACCGGGACGAGGTGAAGATCACCTTTGCCGGCGATAACGGTCACTGGACCTGGATCCCGCTTTCCGAGATCGATGGCCACATCACCCATCTTCTGATCGCCCGCGATGCGCGGAACCGACCCGACGAGCGCATTGATGCCTATATCGCGCCCGACACGCATGGCTGGTTCCGCAAGCTCGCGCTCAGCGATCTTCGCCCCTACAGCTACGTTCTCCTGGCATCCTTCGTCGCCAATGCCCTCTCGGTTGCCGGCGTCATCTTCTCCATGCAGGTCTATGACCGGGTCGTGCCCGCTAATTCCATGAGCACACTCGTCGTCCTGTTCATCGGCGTCGGCGTGGCGGTCGTCTTCGACTTCATCATGCGCAAGGTCAGGACGGCCATTATAGACATCGTCGGCAAGCGCGCGGATATCCGCATCTCCGATGTCGTTTTCGGCCATGCGCTGCGGGTGAAAAACCAGAACCGGCCCAAGGCGACCGGCACCTTCATCGCCCAGTTACGGGAACTCGAACAGGTCCGCGAAATGCTGACCTCGACGACGGTCTCCGCCATCGCTGACCTGCCCTTCTTTCTCCTCTTCCTCGGTCTGTTCGCCTATATCGGCGGCTGGCTTGCCGTCATTCCGGCGGCAGCGCTGCTCATCATGGTTGCCCCCGGCCTTCTGGCGCAGGGCAAGCTGAAGCGCAATGCCAGCCTTGCCATGCGTGAATCCTCGCTGCGTAATGCCATGCTGGTCGAATCCATCCAGGGTATCGAGGATATCAAGGCGTTGCAGGCCGAAAGCGTGTTCCAGCAGAAATGGAACACGTTCAATTCCGCAAGCGCCGATGCGCAGGTAAAACTTCGCTCCATCACCAGCACGCTGACAAGCTGGGGACATGGCGTCCAGACCAGCGTCTTTGCTGTCATTGTCTTCTGCGGCGCGCCGATGGTCATGGCGGGCGACCTGAGCACCGGATCGCTTGTCGCCTGCTCCATTCTCGGTTCGCGCATGATGGCGCCGATGGCGCAGCTGACCCAGGTTCTGGGGCGCCTGCAGCATGCCAAGATCGGCCTGTCGAGCCTCAACACGATCATGAAAATGCCGGTCGACCATCCGCCGGCGGAAGCAAGGCTTTCGGTCGGTTCGCTGCTCGGCGAATATCGTTTCCGCGGCGCCGTCTATTATTACGGCGAACCGGCTGGCCGGCCGGCGCTGTCACTTGCGGATTTCTCGACCGAGGCCGGTGACACGATCGCCCTCCTCGGCAAGAACGGCGCGGGAAAATCCACCCTGCTGCAGGCGCTTTCCGGCCAGCTGCAGCCCCATACAGGCGAGGCGCTGATCGATACCTTGGCGATCGACCAGATCGACCCGTCCGACCTGCGCCGGGAAGTAGGCCTGATCACCCAGAACTCCCGTCTGTTCCATGGCTCGATCCGCGAAAACGTGCTGATGGGCGCCCAGAACGCCTCACAACAGGCGATGCTGGAGGCGCTGCAGATGACCCGTGCTGATGAATTCATCCGCATGCTTCCGAAAGGTATCGATCACCTGATCGATGAGGGTGGGCGCGGTCTTTCCGGTGGCCAGCAGCAGGCGCTGCTTCTGTCGCGGCTGCTGATCCGCAACCCGTCTGTCGTGCTGCTCGACGAACCGACGGCATCCATGGATGAGGCTACCGAAAAGCTGTTCATCCAGCGTTTCTCCGTCTGGGCGAAGAACAAGACCGTGGTGATCGCCACCCACCGCATGCGTGTTCTCGATCTGGTCGAGCGCGTTGTCGCGCTAGACGGTGGCCGCATCGTGCTCGATGCCGATAAGGAAGAAGCCCTGCGGGTCCTCAAAGGCGAAAAGCCGGCCCAGCAGTTGCGCAGCGTCAAGGGAGCGAACTAGCCATGGCCATGTCATTCCCCCGCCTCGTCGAAGAGAGCTGGCAATATGGCGGCGAGGACGAGGTACGGCTGTCCGGAGCAAAGACAGTCATCAAGGTCATGGCCCTCCTTATCGTCGTCGTTCTCATATGGGCGCACTTCGCCATTCTCGACGAGGTCTCGACCGGTGACGGCAAGGTCGTACCAATCAGCAAAGAACAGGTCATTCAGTCGCTGGAAGGCGGTATCGTCTCGAAACTGATGGTTCAGGAAAACCAGGTCGTCGAACGCGGACAGCTGATTGCCCAGTTCGATCCGACCATCACCGAATCCGGCGTCGGAGAATCCGCTGCCACATACCGGGCTGCATTGGCGAGTTCGGCCAGGCTGACGGCGGAAGTCAACCAGACCCCCCTCACCTTTCCGGATGAACTTACCGGTTATCCCGAGTTGGTCACCTCGGAGACCAGGCTCTATGAAGCCCGCCAGCACAATCTCAAAGAGACGCTGCAATGGATCGATGAATCGCTGGCGCTCTCCCGTCAGGAACTCGCGGTCAATGAAGACCTGTCGAAGATCGGTGCAGCCAGCAGCGTCGAGATCATCCGCCTGAAACGCGAACGGGCGGAACTGGAGCTGAAAAAGGTCGAGACCAGCACCCAGTATGTCGTCGAAGCTCGCGAGCAACTGGCCAAGGCAAATGCCGAAGTCAACTCGCTCTTTTCCATCATCAAGGGCCGTTCGGACAGCCTCGCCCGCCTCACTCTTCGCTCACCGGTGCGCGGCATCGTCAAGAACATCGAGGTCTCCACCATCGGCGGTGTCGTGCCGCCGAATGGCAAGCTGATGGATATCATCCCGCTTGGCGACCAGCTGATGATCGAGGCACGCATCCTGCCGCGCGACATCGCCTTCATCCATCCCGATCAACGCGCCACGGTGAAGATCACCGCCTATGACTACGCCATCTATGGCGGACTCGACGGCAAGGTCGTCACCATCTCGCCCGACACGATCCAGGATGAGGTAGACCCCGAGATCTATTATTACCGCGTCTTCGTGAAGACGGAAAAAGACGCGCTGGAAAATCATGCCGGCAAGATATTTCCGATCTCGCCCGGCATGGTCGCCACCGTCGATATCCATACCGGCCAGAAGAGCGTGATGGATTACCTGCTTAAACCCTTCAACAAGGCCAAAGAGGCAATGCGCGAACGCTAGAAAAACGGCGCTGGTGCAAGGAGGACTGCATGACGACGCCACCGGATATGACCCTGCTGCAGGACCATGTACGATCCGCATGCCATCCCTTGCCCGCGCCCTATCCGGCTTATGTGCTGTTCTTTTCCTGTTCCGACGGTGAGGAAAGGGCGAGCGTCAGCATTGCACGCGGTTCGTCTTTTGATCAGGCCTGGCAGGCGGGCATGGAGGCAGTCCTAACCATTCAACGCCGCCAATCCGGCCGGCATCGGTGGTTGCGGGTCGATTGGCCAACCGCCCTGGAAGCCTCGACTTGGGCCGAACTTCGCGATGTGCTGAGCGACACAAAACGCAATTACTTCCGCCTCGGCATTTCACTGGACGACCGGTTCGAGATCGCCTTTCAGGAACAGGAACTGAACGCCAACGCGATGCTCTATGGCGGCAACCGCAATGTCTCAGCCGACCTGAACAAAAAGAACTTTCTTCTTTATTTCAGCTCCCGTTTCCCTGATCACCTACCGCCGGACTTTGCAGATGATCGAGTGATCTATCCCTTCGCCAGCACAGGCGCGTTTTTCGACGGAACGACGGTCTACCCGCTTCATCCCTCTGGCCTCAATGCCGGACACAGGATCATCGACAAGCTGGACGTCGGGCAGGTCACGTCACTGATCTATGACGCCTCCGAATTCCTCGCCCGCCAGGTCAGCCCCAACGGCCGTTTCGTTTACGGTTATCACCCCTGTTTCGACAGGGAGATCGGCACCTACAACACGCTTCGCCATGCCAGCACGACTTATGCAATGATCGAGGCGTACGAACTGACCTGCACGCCGCTCCTGCGCGAGGCGATCAGCCAGTCGATTTCCTGCATGACGCGCGACCTGATCGTCCATGCACTTCTGCCCAACGGCAGGATTGCGGCTTTCCTTGTCGAAGCCAACAACGAGATAAAGCTGGGAGGCAATGCCGTCGCCATCCTGGCGCTCGCCAAATATGCCAGCGTCTTCGATGACGAAAGCCATGACGAGTTGATGGAACGGCTCGCCTCCGGCATCTGCTTTATGCAGGATGAAAAGACCGGCGCCTTCCGCCATGTCCTGACCTTCCCAAGTCTGGAAACCCGGCAGGAATTCCGCACGATCTATTACGAGGGAGAGGCCGTCTTTGCCCTGATGCGGCTCTACGACCAGCTTCGCGATGATCGCTGGCTGAAGGCCGTCGAACGCGCCTTCCGCCATTTCATCCGCAACAACCATGCACGCCATCACGACCACTGGCTCGCCTACTGCGCCAATGAGCTGACACGACATCGCCCGGAAGAGGACTATTACCGCTTCGCCATAGACAACATTGCCGATCATCTCGATTTCGTCGCCAACAGGATCACGACATTCCCGACATTGCTCGAACTGATGATGGCGACGCGGCAGGTTTTGACACGGTTGAAAATCGACGGGCGTTTTACTGATCTCCTGAACCGCATAGATCCCGGCCGCTTCGAACGCGCGCTGGAAAAACGGGCGCATTACATGCTCAACGGGCATTTCTGGCCCGAGATGGCAATGTTCATGCGCAACCCGAGAAAGATTCTCGGATCCTTCTTCATCCGCCACCATGCATTCCGGGTGCGCATCGACGACGTCGAGCATTATCTGTCGGGATATATCGCCTATCTCCGCTACCTGCATGAGCAGGAATTGCGGGAAGACACATCCCAAAACGTCTCCGGCAGAAGCGGCCGGTAACGGCTCAGCCTTTTCGCGCACCGCAGCAGATTTCCTGAGACACTCCGCATCAGGCGTGATTATCTGAGCCCCTGCACTACGTGACCGGGCAGCTCTGGCTTGGCTTTTTCAAAACAGAATTTCGTTAGAACGAAAACATTGGGGAATGCAGATGACGATGGTGATGAGCTGGGCCGAATGGTTCGGCAGAGACGGGCTTGGCCTTGCGGAACTGGTAAAAAACGGAGAGGTCACCGCATCCGAACTCGCAGCACAGGCGGCAGCAGCGATCAAGGCAGTCAACCCGCAGATCTGCGGCGTGGTCGAGATTTTCGAGGATGCGGTATCCGACGCCACCGTCAACGGTGCAAATCCCGAAGGCACATTCGCAGGCCTGCCCTTCCTCCTGAAAGATCTAGGCCCGACGCTTGCGGGCCGGCTGCAGGAGCAAGGCTCGCTCTACATGAAGGGCAATCGCCCGACCTCCGACACCTTCCTCACCACAAAAATGAAGACCGCAGGCCTCAATATCATCGGCCGCACCACGACCCCGGAATTCGGCTGCTGCAGCTCGGCGGAAAACCCGGCGCTTTATGTGACCCGCAATCCCTGGAACACAGATTTTACCAGTTGTGGCTCGTCCGCTGGTTCCGCCGTCATGGTCGGCGCCGGTGTTGTGCCGCTTGCCCATGCGACAGACGGCGGGGGCTCGATCCGCATTCCGGCAGGCGTTAACGGCGGCATCGGGCTGAAATCCTCCCGCGGCACTTTTTCGATCGCCCCCGCCGCCTCCGACTTCACTTCCGTCGTCTCGACACAGGGCTGCATCACCAGAACAGTGCGTGACACCGCGGCCTTCGTCGACAATTGCCGCGGCGGTGCACCGGGCGAATTCATGCCCTACTGGTCTCCCGAAGTATCCTTTCTCAGCCTGATCGAGCGTGATCCAAAGCCGCTGCGCATCGCAGTCTCCCATGAATGGGGGCCGTATAATTCATCGCCGCATATCGTCTCGGAACTGGAGCGTGTGGCCCGTTTCCTCGAAAGCCTCGGCCATCATGTCGAATGGGTCAAACCCTCGATAGACTTCGAGAAAGCCTATACGGCACAGACGGCTTGCTACATCACCAACTTTGCCCAGACGGTGAACAATCTTCTGCGCATGCGAGGCCTAGAACGACCACCCGGCGATCTCATCGAACCGATGAACATCCGCATCTGGGAACAAGGCAAGGACGCGACCTATACCGAGCGCGCCGACATGCAGCTCGCCTTCAACGAAACCGCCCGCGCCTTCGGTGAATTCTACGAGAAATGGGACATCGTGCTGACGCCGATCACGGCGCGGGAAACACCGCCGATCGGCACGACTCAATATCTGACGATGACTGACAATCCCTCTGCCCTCGACTGGTTTTTCAATCTCTGGGGCTTCTTCGCCTATACCCCTTTCAGCAATCTTTGCGGCACGCCAGGCCTTAGCCTGCCGCTTGCCCGCCACGCCAATGGCCTGCCGCTCGGCATGCAGATCCAGACCGGCCTTGGCCGGGATGGTCTGCTGCTGCAGCTTGCGGCCCAGATCGAACGCGCGATTGAGGGAAAGTGGAATTTTGGCGACTTGCCCAAAGTTCACGTAACCGCGTTAGCCTGATCGGCCTGCTCAACGCAAGCGCGAAATGCCTTGCCGGCGAGGCTGCGAAACGAGATTGCTCATTGAATACCGGCCAGCGACCTATCGTCGCTGTCGACAGGCCGACTGTGCCATCAAACCGCGTAATGCAGCGGCTAAACAGAAGACTAAACAAGGAATGCGGGAGAAAAAGACGACTTCCCGCAGTATTCCACTTGCGCTTACCGTACCGCCAAGTACCATCCCCGGCCTTTCCGCTCGGAAATCCTTGTCGTAACAGTTTACGGCAGGAATGTCGGTCACTTGCCGGCTTGGCCACGATGAAAACGAATTGGGGACGGGACTATTGAAGATAGGGGTTCTTAAAGAGCGCGCGGACCGCGAGGCGCGTGTGGCGATGACGCCGGACAGTGCGCTGGCCTTGCAGAAGCTTGGCTATGACTGCGTGATCGAAACCGGTGCAGGCAAGGCTGCAGGCTTTTCGGACGAAGCTTATCGCGCCGCCGGCGTGACGGTGGTCGATACGCCGGACGCGCTGATCGAAGCCTCCGACGTGATCGCCAAGGTGCGTCCGCCGGAAATCGCTGAAGTCGACAAGCTCGGCCCGGAAAAGACACTGATCTCCTTCTTCTACCCGGCCCAGAACAAGGACCTGCTCGAACAGGCCAAGGCCAAGGGCGCAAACGTCATCGCCATGGATATGGTGCCGCGCATCTCGCGCGCCCAGAAGATGGATGCTCTCTCGTCGATGGCAAACATCGCCGGTTATCGCGCCGTCATCGAAGCCGGCAACAATTTCGGCCGCTTCTTCACCGGCCAGGTCACGGCTGCAGGCAAGGTGCCGCCGGCCAAGGTTCTGGTTATCGGTGCAGGTGTTGCAGGTCTGGCCGCCATCGGTACCGCCACCTCGCTCGGCGCCATCACCTATGCCTTCGACGTTCGCCCGGAAGTCGCCGAGCAGATCGAATCCATGGGCGCGCAGTTCGTCTTCCTCGACTTCAAGGAAAGCCAGCAGGATGGTGCCGCCACCGGTGGCTACGCAGCTCCTTCGTCTCCGGAATTCCGCGAAAAGCAGCTGGAAAAGTTCCGCGAACTCGCCCCCGAGATCGACATCGTCATCACCACGGCGCTGATCCCCGGCCGTGATGCACCGAAGCTCTGGACTGCCGACATGGTGGCCCTGATGAAGCCGGGTTCGGTCATCATCGACCTTGCGGCCGAACGCGGCGGCAACTGCGACCTCACCATCGCCGACCAGAAGATCGTCTCGGACAACGGCGTCACTGTGATCGGCTACACCGATTTTCCGAGCCGCATGGCCGCCCAATCCTCGACGCTCTATTCCACCAATATCCGCCACATGATGACGGACCTGACGCCGGCCAAGGACGGTGTCGTCGTTCACAACATGGAAGACGACGTCATCCGCGGCGCGACCGTCACCAAGGACGGTGAGATCACCTATCCGCCGCCGCCGCCAAAAATCCAGGCGATCGCCGCCCAGAAGCCGAAGGAAAAGGCCAAGGAACTGACGCCGGAGGAAAAGCGGGCGAAGGAAGTCGCAGCCTTCAAGGCGCAGACCAAGAACCAGGCCATTCTTCTGGGCGTTGCCACCGTGCTGCTGCTGATTGTCGGTGCCTATGCGCCGGCAAGCTTCATGAGCCACTTCGTCGTCTTCGTGCTCTCCTGCTTCATCGGTTTCCAGGTCATCTGGAATGTCTCGCATTCGCTGCATACGCCGCTGATGGCCGTCACCAACGCCATTTCCGGCATCGTCATCCTGGGTGCACTGTTGCAGATCGGCTCGGGCAACTGGCTGGTCGTCATCCTCGGCGCCCTGTCGGTTCTGGTCGCGACGATCAACATCGTCGGCGGTTTTCTCGTGACACGGCGAATGCTCGCCATGTTCCAGAAGTCTTGAGTGCGTAGGGGGTTATTATCATGACGATCGGTATCGTTTCGGCCGCCTACATCTCTTCGGCTGTTCTCTTCATCCTGTCGCTTGGCGGCCTTTCCGGCCAGGAAAGCGCCAAGCGCGCCGTCTGGTACGGCATCATCGGCATGGCGCTCGCCGTCATCGCCACCTTCTTCGGACCGGGCGTCGCCACCAGCTTCGGCATCGGCCTGATCATCCTGATCATGGTCGGCGCCGGCTCTATCGCCGGTTATTACGTTGCTGCCCGCGTGCAGATGACGGAAATGCCGCAGCTCGTGGCAGCACTTCATTCCTTCGTCGGCCTTGCCGCCGTCTTTATCGGCTATAATGCCCATATCGAGGCATGGCGCGTCGGTGGTCTGGACGAGGCTGCGCGGGCAGCGCTCGAAGGCTTCTCCGCCATCCTCGCCCACAAGGATCCGGTCGAACTCGCCATCATGAAGGTCGAGGTCTTCCTCGGCGTCTTCATCGGCGCAGTCACCTTCACCGGTTCGGTCGTCGCCTTCGGCAAGCTGGCCGGCAAGGTCGATGGCAAGGCGAAGAAACTGCCCGGCGGGCACTTCCTCAATGCCGGTGCGGCAGGCCTCTCTCTATTGCTGCTTCTTGCTTACTGCAACGGCGCAGGCGTCTGGACGCTGATCCTGATGACGCTCTTGGCCTTCTTCATCGGTTATCACCTGATCATGGGCATCGGCGGCGCCGACATGCCGGTCGTGGTCTCGATGCTGAACAGCTATTCCGGCTGGGCGGCAGCAGCCATCGGTTTCACACTCGGCAACGATCTTCTGATCGTCACCGGCGCGCTGGTCGGTTCCTCGGGTGCTATCCTTTCCTACATCATGTGCAAGGCGATGAACCGCTCCTTCATCTCGGTCATATTAGGCGGCTTCGGTGGAACCACCGGCCCGGCGATGGAAATCGAGGGCGAACAGATCGCCATCGATGCCGAAGGTGTCGCCAATGCCTTGAACGATGCAGACAGCGTCATTATCGTCCCCGGTTACGGCATGGCGGTTGCGCAGGCACAGCAGGCGGTCTCGGAACTCACCCGCAAGCTGCGCGCCAGCGGCAAGGAAGTGCGCTTCGCCATCCATCCGGTCGCCGGCCGTCTGCCGGGCCACATGAACGTGCTCTTGGCCGAAGCCAAGGTGCCCTACGACATCGTCATGGAAATGGACGAGATCAACGACGATTTCCCCAATACCGATGTCGTCATCGTCATCGGCTCCAACGACATCGTCAATCCGGCCGCCCAGGAAGACCCGAACTCGCCGATCGCCGGCATGCCGGTGCTCGAAGTCTGGAAGGCCAAGCAGGTCTTCGTCTCCAAGCGTGGCCAGGGCACCGGTTATTCCGGCATTGAGAACCCGCTCTTCTACAAGGAGAACACACGGATGTTCTATGGCGACGCGAAGAAATCCGTCTCCGAACTCCTGCCGATGATCAAGTAACACACGCAAAATGGGTTCGGGGTTGCGCAAGCGATCCCGGACCGAAACACCGAGAACCGGGAAGAAGCGCCAGCCCGGTATTGCGACAGGTCAATGCACGGCCCGTCAGCGGGTGGCGTTGATGGCGGATCAGATCAAAACGATCCGCTTGCCGTGATGGACACATGCGCTTACGCTTGACCCCGACCGATGATACGGCCTCGACCGAAACCGACGGTTCGGCTTCGCTTGAACGTGTAAAACGTCAATGTGAAGCACGTGGCAGCTGTTGCGCGCCGCCTTCTATTGCGGCAGTCGCGATTTATGGCATGGATCGTCTCGGTGCGGTGATCGAACGCCTCATCCGCTGGCGAAGATAGAACGAAGGACATTTCATGTTCGGCTGGACGAACCTTGTCATCGGCCTTTTGCAGCAGACCTGCGTCTATCTCGTCATCGCCTACCTGTTCAGCAAGACGCCCCTGTTTCTGCCGCTGATGCAGGTTACCGTCCGGCCATCGCGCAAGATCGCCTGCTACGTCATCTTCTCGATGTTCTGCATCATGGGCACCTATTTCGGCCTGCATATCGACGAGGCGATTGCCAATACGCGCGCGATCGGCGCCGTGCTCGGCGGCATTTTAGGCGGCCCGCTGGTCGGTCTTGCAGTCGGCCTCACCGGCGGCATGCACCGCTATTCGCTCGGCGGTTTCACAGCACTTGCTTGCGCGATTGCGACGACGGCCGAAGGCCTGATTGGCGGGCTGGTTCACAGCTATCTCATGCGCCGCAAAAGGACCGATCTCCTCTTCTGGCCTCCCCTGATCGCCGGCGTCACGCTTGTTGCCGAAATCGTCCAGATGTCGATCATCCTGATCGTCGCCAGACCCTTTGTCGATTCAGCCCATGTGGTCGAGACGATCGTTTTGCCGATGACGGTGGCAAATACCATCGGTGCCGCGATGTTCATGAACATCCTTGGCGACCGGCGCAAACTTTTCGAAACTCACTCGACGGTCTTCTCCGGCAAGGCGCTGAAGATCGCAGAACGCGCCGAAGGCGTTTTGCGCAACGGCTTTAATGCCGAAAACAGCACCAAGGTCGCCCGCATCCTTTACGAGGAAGCCAATGTCGGCGCGGTTGCGATCACCGACCGCGAAAAGATCCTCGCCTTCATCGGCATTGGCGCCGATCACCATCTGCCCGGCCGCGCCATTACGTCCGCTCAAACCATGGAAGCGATTGCCGAAAACAAGGTCATGTATGCCGATGGCGACGAGGTCAGCTATCAGTGCTCGATCCATCCAAACTGCCCGCTCGGATCGTCGCTCGTCATTCCCTTGAAAGGCGAGGACAATGCGGTCATCGGCACCATCAAGCTTTATGAACCGAAGACCAAACTGTTTTCGACCTTCAACCGCTCGCTCGGCGAAGGTGTCGCGCGCCTGCTCTCTGCCCAGATCCTCGCCGGGCGCTACGAACGCCAGAAGCAGATGCTGGTCGAATCCGAGATCAAGCTCCTGCACGCTCAGGTCAATCCGCATTTTCTCTTCAACACGCTCAACACGCTATCGGCCATCATCCGGATAGATCCGGGCGAAGCGCGCAATCTCGTGCAGAACCTTTCAACCTTCTTCCGCAAGAACCTGAAGCGAACCAACGACATCGTCACGCTGTCTGACGAGATCGAGCATGTGAATGCCTATCTGCAGATCGAAAAGGCGCGTTTCCGCGAACATCTGCAGATCGAGATCGATGTTCCAGACGACCTGGCAGAGGTCCGTCTTCCTGCTTTTTCGCTCCAGCCTTTAGTGGAAAATGCCATCAAGCACGGCACGTCACAACTGATCGGAGAGGGCCGGATCACGATCTCGGCAAAGCCGGATGGCGATGATCTGCTGATATCGGTGACCGACAATGCCGGCCTGTTCGTCCGCAAACCGTCCGTCGATGGCGGGCTCGGCATGAATATCGTCGACCGCCGCACCAAGGGACATTTCGGCGACGCCTATGGCATCGACGTGAAATGGGAAGCGGAAGTGTTCACCACCGTGAACCTGCGCGTGCCGATGAGTGAGCCCGTACACGACCATAGCCACCATCATGATGGCCGGCATGACCATCATCACGATCATTCACATGATGACGTTATACCCGCACGCACACCTCTTCGCGGCCGCCTGAAGGTCGCCCGCCTGTGGTCGGCGACAAAGTAAACGGCCTTCAGGAACGGTCTGCCGCGCCGCAGCCTTCAAAAGGCCAAAACCTCTCCACCGCTTAAGGTTCATTCTCCGCCGCTCGCGCCGCGATGACGCCGCTGGCCGAAACACCCACTCCCGCTTCTTACACGCGCGTGTAAGCGTGACGTCATTCTTACGGAGGACGTACCATGAGCAATGCTTTATCGATTGTCATCGGGTCGGCCTGCATCCTTGCCATCTGCTACCGCTTCTACGGTATCTTCTTTGTCCGCAAGGTGCTTGGCATCAACGACGCCGAAACCACTCCATCGCACTCGCTGGCGGATGGACGCAATTACGTACCCACCAAGAAGTGGGTGAATGCCGGCCAGCACTTTGCGGCCATCGCCGCCGCCGGCCCGCTTGTCGGGCCGGTTCTTGCCGCCCAATACGGTTATCTGCCCGGCCTGATCTGGCTTCTCGTCGGCTGCGTCATCGGCGGCGCGGTGCATGACACGGTCGTGCTTTTCGCCTCGATGAAGCACAAGGGCTCGTCGCTGTCGGAAGTCGCCAAGGCGGAACTTGGCCCGGTCGCCGGCTGGTGCACCGGTCTTGCGATGCTGTTCATCATCACCATCACCATGGCAGGCCTTTCGATGGTCGTGGTCCATGCATTGGAACGCAACCCCTGGGGCACGTTCGCCGTCTTCATGACCATCCCGATCGCCATGATCGTCGGCCTTTATGAGAAGATGGGCGGCAACGGCAAGATAGCAACCTATGTCGGCCTTGCCGCCATTCTCGCCTCGGTCTTCGCCGGCCCCTATGTCCAGGAATCGGCACTCGGCCAGTGGTTCACCTTCCACTACGATACGCTCGGCATCATGCTGCCGATCTATGCCTTCCTCGCCAGCGCGCTGCCGGTCTGGCTGCTCCTGACCCCGCGCGGTTATCTCTCGAGCTTCCTCAAGATCGGCGTCTTCGCCGCCCTTGTCGTCGGCGTTGTCATCATCAACCCTGAAATCAAGATGCCGGCCCTGACCGAATTCATCCATGGCGGCGGCCCGGTTCTGGCCGGCCCGGTATGGCCCTTCATCTCGATCACCATTGCATGTGGCGCGATCTCGGGTTTCCACGCCTTCATCGGCTCGGGCACCACGCCCAAGCTGGTCGATAAGTGGAGCGACATCCGCCCCGTCGCCTTCGGCATGATGCTGGTCGAATGCCTGGTTGCCGTGCTCGCCCTGATCGCCGCAACAGCACTTCCGATGGCCGACTACTTCGCCATCAATGCCTCGCCGGAAGTCTTCGCCAAGCTCGGCATGACCGTTCAGGATCTGCCCCGCCTTGAACAGTCGATCGGCATGGACCTCGCCGGCCGTACCGGTGGCGCCGTGACGCTCGCCGTCGGCATGACGGAGATCTTCACCAGCATTCCCTGGTTCAAGACACTGGCTGCCTACTTCTTCCAGTTCGTCATCATGTTCGAAGCCGTCTTCATCCTGACCGCGATCGACTCGGGAACCCGCGTCGCCCGCTATCTGATCCAGGACATCCTCGGTGATCTCTGGGCTCCGATGAAGCAGATCAACTGGCTGCCCGGCTCGATCTTCGCCAGCGTCGTCGCCTGCCTTCTCTGGGGTTATCTCCTGAATTCGGGCGATATCAACTCGGTCTGGGCCCTGTTCGGCGTGTCGAACCAGATGATGGCCTCGCTCGGCCTCACCATCGGCGCAACCATCATCCTGCGGCTCTCGGCCAAGCGGATCTATGTGCTGACTTGCCTCATCCCGCTCGCCTACCTGTTCGTGACAGTGAACTATGCAGGCTATTGGATGATCGCCAATGTCTATCTCAACGAAGCAGCCAAGGGCTACAACCCCATCAACGCCGTGCTTTCGATGATCATGATGGCGCTGGGTGTCATCATCCTCGTCACCGCGATCTTCAAGTGGAAGGACATGCTTCGCACCAACAGAGCGGGTGGAACCGAGAAATATCTCGGTACACCGGCCGAATAAACGGCTCTCCAAAATTCCTCCCGAGCCGGAACCGGGCGCATGTGAAACCCACATGCGCCCGGTTCGAATTTTTAGGACGTGCATAATATAGTGTCGGGGATCGTCAGCGTCAGAGGATGCCGAGCTGTTCCTTCAACGGCCCGAGAAACCGCCGGCTGACAGGAATGGAGCGCCCGCCAAGGGTCAGGATATTGGCAACGCCGTTTTCGCCAAGCGCGATATCCTTGATATGCTCCGGATTGACCATGTACTGGCGATGACAGCGGATAAGCCGTGTCCGCTCTTCCAGCGTCCGCAAGGTCAGTTCGGTAAAATGCTCATGCCCGTCATTGCCGAGCACATAGATACCGCCGGGCTTTGAAAAGATCGCCTCGACCTCTTCGAGCTTCATCAGCCGTATCCGGTTAAGGCCGGTGCATGGGATATGGCGCAGCGGCGGCGCAACATCAAGCAGCTTTTCCCGCTGGTCCGAAGTCGTCTTGCGAAGACGCGCCAGCGTCTTCTGCAGCCGCTCCTCCTGGATCGGCTTCAACAGGTAATCGAAGGCATTCTCCTCGAAGGCCCGCACCGCATATTCCTCATAGGCGGTGAGAAACACGACACGCGGCATCCTTTCGGGATCGATCATCCTGAGCATTTCCAGCCCGGTGACCTGCGGCATGTGAATGTCGAGAAACATGATCTCCGGTGACAGCCGGTTGATCGCCGCAATCCCTTCGATCGCATTGGCGCATTCGCCGACGATTTCGATATCGCTCTCTTCCGCGATGAGTGATTTCAGCTCATCACGTGCCAGGGTCTCGTCGTCTACGATCAGAACTCTCATGCGCTCAAGTCATCCAGCGGGAAAGAACATGCTCTTAACTGACACCGCCGGTGTACGGAATGTCGCAGCAAAGTCGTAATTGGCCGCAAGCATGTCAACCTTGCGGCAGATCAACGACCGGCGATCCGCCAAGGCCTGTCCCAAACCACCATGCCTCCGCTTGTCGGCAGGAAACGGAAAATGGCCCGATGAAATAAACACCGGGCCATTAAATTAACCGGTCGCAACGGGCGGCGTTGTTTTTGAGAACCACCACCTCAGCCGGCCTGATAAAACCGTTACATCACGGCGCCGATCTGCCACGGCACGAATTCCGCACCGCCATAACCCAGCTCCTCGCTCTTGGTCTGTTCGCCCGATGCAACCCGGATGATCAGCTCGAAAAGCTCTTTGCCTTTTTCCTCGATAGTCACCCCTTGCGTGACGATATCGCCGCAGTTGAGGTCCATGTCGTCCTTCATCCGCTCATACATCTCGGAATTGGTCGAGATCTTGATGCAGGGTGTCGGCTTGTAGCCGGAAACCGAACCGCGGCCGGTAGTAAAGACGATCAGGTTGGCACCCGATGCAACCTGTCCGGTCACCGAGCACGGATCGAAACCGGGGCTGTCCATGAACACGAAGCCCTTGCGGTCGATCTTCTCGCCGAACTTGTAGACACCGAGCAGCGGAGCTGTACCGCCCTTGGCGACAGCACCGAGCGATTTTTCAAGGATCGTCGTCAACCCGCCCTTCTTGTTGCCGGGGGACGGATTGTTGTCCATCTCACCGCCATTGCGGGCGCAATAGTCTTCCCACCACTTCAACCGCTCGATCAGCTTGTTGCCGATCTCCGCCGTTTCGGCACGGCGCGTCAGAAGATGTTCGGCGCCATAGACTTCGGACGTCTCGGAAAGAATGGTCGTACCGCCATGCCGGACGAGAAGGTCAGAGGCGTAACCGAGCGCCGGATTGGCGGTAATACCCGAGTAGCCGTCCGAACCGCCGCACTGCATGCCGATGGTGATTTCCGAAACCGGAGCAGGCGTGCGCGTCGTGCGATTGGCGAACTCGGCAACACCGCGCAATTCTTCCAGACCTCTTTCGATCGTCTTGCGCGTACCGCCTTCCTGCTGGATCGTCATGTAACGCAGCATACCGTCCTGGCGGATGCGACGGCCACCGACCAGATCCGGGATCTGCATGACTTCACAGCCGAGACCGACGAGAAGGATGCCGCCGAAATTGGGGTTCTGCGCATAACCGGAAAGCGTGCGAAACAGCGTGGCATAGCCTTCGCCATCGGTCGACATTCCGCAACCGGTACCATGCGAGATCGGCACGATACCGTCGACATTCGGAAACGCATCGAGAAAACCCGATTTCTCGGCCGCTTCCGTGATGAAACGGGCGACCGAACCGGAACAGTTCACCGTCGTCAGGATACCGATATAGTTGCGGGTACCAACCTTGCCGTCCGCCCGCTTGTAACCCATGAACGTCCGCGCTTCGGTGGCAGCCGGCAAAGGCGTGTTGGCGCTGGCGAACGCGTAATCCTGCGCATGCTCGCCCATGCCCAGGTTGTGGACATGAATATGATCGCCGGCGGCGATGTCGACCTTGGCCTGGCCGATGATCTGTCCGTAGCGCAATACATTGCCGCCGGCGGGAATTGCAGCGGTCGCAATCTTGTGTCCGCGCGCAATGGCCTGGCCGGTCGCGACACCGCTTGTCGTCAGGATGTCGCCAGCTTTGAGATCGCGCAATGCGATCTCGATATTGTCGGCGGGATGAAGGCAAATGCTGTTCTTGATCATAGCTATCTTTCTCCTGATCCGGCTTCCATGCCGGGTGCATTGCCGGCCGGTCTCCAGGCCATGCATCGAAGTCTTTAAATTGTCGCCTGCCTCAGCCTTCAGACTGAGATTGCGTCAGGCGTCCTGTGCTGTCGAATTGCCTCTGCCACCGCGCTTGCGGGACGGCAGGCGAGGCCGGGGATCGTCCAGCCCGAGGCCATCGAGATGCCCGAAAACGGTTCGAAGGTGAGAACGCATGTGGGCCACCGTAACATCGACATCACCTGCAATCATCGCGTCTGCGATCATCTGGTGTTCGATCAGGGTGACGGCCATCCGGTCGCTGTCCTGCGTCGTCAGATATCGCACGCGATCGAGCTGTGTCTTGGCCCGCAAGATCGCATTCCACGCGCCAGCATAGCCGCTGAGTTCGGCGATGAGGGCATGGAAGACGTTGTCGAGCCTGTAGAACGCGTCACCGTTTCCGACCACTGCAGCCTGCTCTCGCAAGTTGGCGCGAATGCGTTCGCGCCCATCGTCATCCATGCGTTTGATCGCATCCTCGACAAGTGCGCATTCCAGCTTCTCGCGAATATACTGCCCAACCGTGACGGCTTCGAGCGAAATCGGCGCAACGAACGTCCCGAAATGCGGATAGATAACGACCAGCTCTTCTTCGGCAAGCTTGATAAGTGCCTCGCGCACAGGCGTCCGGCTCACTTCCAGCTGCTGGCAAAGGTCGGCCTCGGACAAGGGGGCGTCCGGAGCAAGACGGCCGCATACGATATCTTCCCGGATCTTGTCGAACACCTGGCTCGTCAAACGGGAACGGCTGCGATCCACCATTCAGTCACTCATCTTCTTTGTTGCAGTCAGGGCGAGTTATCCTCTTTTGCGAGATTTCCGACGTATCGGCAACATTGATGCCGTTGCAGGCTGCGAAACTACTCTGTCTGTTATGCCACGCGCCCCTCCCTGAAAGCCTGCACCGTCTGCATGACGCCCCGAAGCTCCGCCAATCCTTTGAGACGGCCGACAAAAGAGTAACCGGGATTGGATTTCTGGCCGATATCGTCACCCAGAAGATGTCCGTGATCAGGGCGCATCGGAATCTGTGGCACCGGATGACCAATCGAAGCACGACGGTCTTCTTCCGCCATCAGAGCCGCCGTCACTGCAACGAGATCCGTATCGCCGCCGAGATGATCTGCCTCGTAGAAGGACCCGTCCGGCTCGCGGGTCGTATTGCGCAAATGAGCAAAGTGGATGCGCGGCGCGAATTCCTTCGCCATGGCCACCAGATCGTTCTTCGGGTTGGACCCGAAAGAGCCGGTGCACAACGTCAGGCCGCAGGCATCCTGGGGAACGCCTCTGAATAACGCGCGCACATCATCCGTAGTGGACAGAACACGGGGAAGACCGAAAATCGGGAAAGCCGGATCGTCGGGATGGATACACAGCCGTGCACCTTCCTCTTCCGCCACCGGCGTGATCTCACGCAGGAATTCGATCAGATTGGCGCGAAGATCCTCGACCCCGATCTGCTGGTAGAGTTCGAGCATCTCCTTGAACGTGGAGCGCGTATAGGCAAAGTCGCGCGCCGGCAGCCAGTCGATAAGGTTCCGTTCCAGTTCCGAAATCTTTGCCTCGTCCATGGCCTCGAACCGGGCCTTAGCGGCAGCGAATTGTTCAGCCGAATAGGATGCCTCGGCCCCGGTTCGGCCAAGAACAAAGAGATCATAGGCGGCAAAATCGACGCTGTCGTAACGAAGCGCATAACCGCCATTCGGCAGCCGGTACATCAGATTGGTACGGCTCCAGTCGGTGATCACCATGAAATTGTAGCAGATCACCTTCACGCCGGAACGGGCGACATTGCGGATCGATTGCTGGTAGTTGTCGATCTTCTCCCGGTAATTGCCGCTGCGGGTCTTGATCTCTTCACCGACCCCGATGCTTTCCACTACCGACCACGTCAGGCCCGCGGCCTCGACTTCGGCCTTACGTTTGGCGATTTCGTCAGACGGCCAGACGCCACCCTGGTTCATGTGATGAAGAGCAGTGACGATGCCGGTCGCACCCGCCTGGCGAATCTTTTCCAGGCTCACCGGATCATCCGGGCCGAACCAACGCCATGTCTGTTCCATTTGGTATTCTCCTACCCTAATTATGTATCGCCCTAAGCTGCACGCTTCAGGCTTCAGCTTCGCCCAGGAAAGCTCTCAGGGTTTTGCGGACCCCACGGCTCATCAGGCTCGATAAATGTTTGGTGACTTCGGCTCGGAAATGCGCATTGGCGGGCAGCACGTCTCCGAAGATTTCGCGAATGTCGAAAAGGGCATTGGCCAGCTTGACGGCATCAGCGCCGGCATCCTTGGCAATGCTTGTCAACCGCGCCGCATGCGGATCGGTGACGACATAATCCAGTCCGAGCTCATTCCTGCCCGAAAGAAACCTCATCCACGCCGCAACGGTCAGCGGAATGGCCTTCGGATCTCGACCGGAAGAATAAAGTTCGACGGCGGCTTCCAGCAGTCGCGGCGGAAGCTTTTGCGATCCATCCCAGGAAATCTGCAGGGTCAGATGGCGTACGCCCGTATTACGGAACCGCGCTTCAAGGTCATGGGTGTAAGCCACGACATCGGTCCCCGGAACCGGCGGCAGGGTGCGGATCAGATCCTCGTCCCACAATCGGCGGATCACCTTGGGCAGATCCTCGTCCATCATGGCGTCAGCGATCGCTTCGATACCGGCGATCACCGAGAGATAGGCAAGCGTCGAATGAGACCCGTTGAGGCAGCGCAGTTTCATCAACTCATAGGGAAGAACATCCTCGGCCATGATTGCACCGGCTCTTTCCCAATCCGGTCTTCCCAGCGGAAAATGATCCTCCACGACCCACTGGCGGAAAGGCTCGGTAACAACCGGCCAAGCATCCACGATCCCAAGACCATTCGCGACCTTCTGCCGATCGGCGTCCTGCGTAGCGGGCGTGATCCGGTCAACCATCGTGCAAGGAAAGGCGACGTTCTGCGAGATGAACTGCCCCAGCTCTTCATCCCGGAGCGAGGCAAAGCGGGTTACCGCGTTGCGAACTTTGATTCCATTCTGCGCCAGATTATCACAAACCAGAACCGTAAAAGGCGCCTGCCCTGCCGCACGCCGCAGGCGAAGCGCTTCAGTCAGGAAGCCGGGAACACTTCGCGGATTTGTGGGATTGGCGAGATCCGCAACGACTGCCGGATGTGTTTCATCAAGGCCGCCGGTCGCACCGTCCAGGCAATATCCCTTTTCCGTGACCGTCAGCGTCACGATACGAATCTCCGGCCTGCAGAGCAGCTCGAAAACTTCGGACTTCTGCTCCGCCGTCACCATCACATCAAGGATGGACCCGATGATGCGCAGCACATCCGTGTCATTGTCACGGCTTAGCAGCGTGTAAAGTCCATCCTGTGGTTTCAGGGCGTCCCGCATGGCGGGCGACATGAGGCACACTCCGATAATACCCCAGTCCGTCGCCCCGGCCTGCAGAACGTCATCCGTGTAGACCATGGCATGGGCACGGCAGAAAGCTCCAAGACCGATATGCACGATGCCGGCGGAGACCGCCTCGCGGTCATAGGTCGGACGCTCGACTGCATCCGGAAGGCCGGCCAGCGCGGCATTGCCCAGACGTTTCGGGACAACATCATTCCTCAAATTGCTAGTCATGAAAAATCCTCGGATATCTCAGGAGGAGATACGGGGCGTCAAACGTAACTCAATGTCTTTCGGCAGTCCTTGCAGGCACAATAAAGCCTCGGGTTTTCCGTCTCAAAATTACACTTTTTACGTGCATCTCATGTAACAGACAAATCGCCCGACTACACGGCACGACGCCCCTGCAAGCTTCGACCTTCACTCAAAATGAACCAATGAATAACGAGCCATGGTGACCTGACACCGTACCGAACGAAGCACGGCAGCAACCACTATCTTCTCGCTGACCATGTCGATGGTCAGCCGATGCATATGCCGGTGGACCAGGCCTCAAAACCAGCAGCTTCTATATTTTCTGACCTCGAAATCCATGCACTACCGTAGTCACACCAGCCGCGTTCCCTCATCCTCGATCCTCACTACCATATACGTATACTACCATATGGGTGAACTTGAATAGCAAAATTCATAACGAGCGTGCGACATTTTGAAAGGCACCCTGAAATTGACATTTGTCACGGGCTGCGAGATTTAATTATAATTATCAGTGAGATGTATAAAATTGCCGTTCGCTGCCGCCTGGTTTTTCATGGGACCGAGGCGAAAGCCACCTCAACACCTATCCAATTCGCCAAATGATGTTTCCGCGAACCAGCCGTGAAAAAATCCCCTCAACTCGAATTTTCCAAACGCAGGAAAACCAATCTCCGGCCCCAGGAAAAAGCTGCGACACCTTCGACTGGACACGACAAGTACCTGCGACAATTTCGCACACCCAATCTGGCATGAAACCGATTTTCGCGATTTTTTGGACACCGCCGATAGGGATTTTATGACCATGATTCAATGCGGATTTCCCGCAAAAAAGACGTTCGCAAGAATTGACGAAAATCAAGAAATGCGACCTGTACATTGCTGCAACGAGATCATTGACATCCCAATTCACAGCAATCTAGCGTTGATGTTGTCGAAAGGAGGTCGGCTCCCCAATGAAATCACTTATACATTCTGACGTTTTATTTCCGGCCGAAAACAGTATTCGCTCTATTGCTCAAGCACTTTACAAAACTGTCTCGGATCTTCCGATCATAAGCCCTCATGGCCATACCGATCCCAAATGGTATGCACTGGATGAACCATTTCCGGATCCGGCTCAGCTTCTGATCGTTCCGGATCATTACATTTTCCGGATGCTCTTCAGCCAGGGTATCCGCCTCGAGGATCTTGGCGTACGCCGCCTCGACGGCTCGACCGTGGAAACCGATGGTCGCCGGATCTGGCGGCTTTTCGCTGAAAACTATTATCTTTTCCGCGGTACGCCGACACGTCAGTGGATGGACTTCGTCCTTTCCAACCTGTTTGGCATCGATGAACCGCTCACGGCAAAGACTGCGGACAAGAGCTACGACCAGATCGCCGAGAAACTCGCCCTGCCGGAATATCGGCCTCGCGCACTCTTCAAGCGGTTCAACATCGAAGTCATCGCAACCACCGAAGGCGCTCTCGACGACCTCCGCTGGCACAAGGCGATCCGCGACAGCGGCTGGGACGGGCGTGTGGTTACCGCCTATCGGCCTGATGCCGTGGTCGACCCGGACTTCGAGGGCTTCTCCGCCAATCTCGACCAGCTGGGCGACATGACGGGCGAGGACACTGGTTCGTGGACGGGCTATCTCGCCGCTCACCGGAAACGCCGTGCCTATTTCAAGTCCTTCGGCGCTACGTCGTCGGACCATGGTCACGCTACAGCCGATACCGCCAACCTGTCGGACCAGGAAGCTGCAGCGCTGTTCAACCGGATCCGCGCGGGCAAGTCCGATGCGGATGATCACAAGCTGTTCCGCGGCCAGATGCTAACGGAAATGGCCAAGATGAGCCTCGACGACGGGCTTGTGCTGCAGATCCACCCGGGTTCCAGGCGCAACCATTCGCCGACCGTGTTCGCCAATCATGGCCGCGACATGGGCTTCGATATTCCGGGCCGCACCGACTATGTCAGCGCCCTGAAGCCGTTGCTCGATGCCGTCGGCGCGGAGCGCGACCTGACCGTCGTGCTCTTCACGCTCGACGAAACGTCCTATGCCCGCGAACTGGCTCCGCTCGCAGGCGCCTATCCGGCGCTGAGGCTTGGCCCCGCATGGTGGTTCCACGACAGTCCGGAAGGCATGCGGCGCTTCCGCGAGATGACCACTGAAACCGCCGGTTTCTACAACACCGTCGGCTTCAATGACGATACGCGCGCCTTCCCGTCCATACCGGCGCGCCACGACGTTGCTCGACGGGTGGATTGCGCTTTCCTGGCGCGACTCGTCAGCGAACACAGGCTCAGGGAAGAAGAAGCTTTCGAGCTTGCCACGGAGCTTGCCTATACGCTTGCGAAAAAAGCGTATCGGCTCTGACCGACGCTTAAAGGCGTCGGCTTGAGGAGACTATCAAAACTGGCTTCCGGAAAGCCGGGAATGGAGCAACAGCATCCATTTCCGGCACCGGGTCCGGCTGGCCAGATTTCTGATTAAATCATTTATTAATGGAGGAAATACGAATGAAACCAACTTTCAAGGCGATCCGCACGATGCTCCTGGCTGCCGGGGCAGCAGGTGTCCTTCTTGCGTCTCCGGCTATGTCTCGCGACTTCAGGTCGGCCGACATTCACCCGAATGACTATCCGACAGTTCAGGGCGCCATGTATATGGGCAAGATCCTGTCCGAGCGCACCAACGGTCGCCTCGGCGTCAAGGTCTTCCCGAACGGCGCACTGGGTGACGAACGCGGCACCATCGAACAGCTGCGCATCGGCGGCCTCGACATGCTGCGCATCAGCGCCGCCGTGGTCAACAACATGGTGCCGGAAACCATCGTCATCTCGATGCCTTTCATCTTCCGCTCGACGGCCCATGAACGCGCCGTGCTTGATGGCCCGATCGGTGAACAAGTCCTGAAGGCACTTGAGAAGCAGGGCATGGTCGGCCTTGCCTTCTACGACAGCGGCGCACGCTCGATGTACACCAAAAAGCCGATCAAAACGCTTGCCGACCTTCACAACATGAAGATCCGCGTCCAGCAGTCCGACATGTTCGTCGCAATGGTTCAGGCTCTCGGTGCCAACGCAACGCCGATGCCGATGGGCGAAGTCTATACCGGCCTGAAGACCGGCATCATCGATGCCGCCGAGAACAACTACCCGTCCTATGAATCGTCCCACCATTACGAAGCAGCCAAGTATTACACCCGTACCGAACATGCCATGGTGCCGGAACTGCTGCTCTTCTCCAAGCCGATTTGGGACAAGCTGCCGCCGGAAGACCAGGCTCTGATCCGTCAGGCAGCCAAGGACTCGGTGGTTGAACAGCGCCGTCTCTGGGATGCACGCGAAGCCACTTCGAAGGAAATCGTCGAAAAGGCCGGCAGCATTATCGAGGACGTCAATGATAAGCAGGAATTCGTCGATGCGATGAAGCCTGTCTACGACCAGTTCGCCAAGACGCCTGAACTTCAGGACCTCGTCAAGCGGATCCAGGCAACCAAGTAAACCATGAAGGAAGCAGCTTCAGACCGGAGCTGCTTCCTCCTCCAAAGCCTGCACGCCGGATAAGAGGCGCCGGGCACTACAAACCTCAAGACACCGCGCATCGTACACTCCGAAGACCGAGCCAGGTATTCGGGCGGGTGCGCCCGGGGGATAATATGAACACTCACAGCAAATCTGAAGCCGCTCATCCACCTGCGATGACTGGCTGGCTGACGAGCATCAACGCACCGCTTGCCAAGATCGGCATGATCCTGGCCATTTCCGGTCTGCTGACGCTTGTGGCCGTCGTCTTTTACCAGGTCTTCGGCCGTTACGTGCTGAACGACTCGCCCAGCTGGACGGAAAACCTCGCAATCGTCCTCATTCTCTATGTCACCATGATCGGGGCCGCCGTTGGCGTTCGCGATGCCGGTCACATTGCTCTCGATTCGCTGACCGTTCTCCTGCCGCAATATATGCAGCGTTATGTAGAGCTGGTCATCTACATCGCCATCTGCCTGTTCGGTGCCGCCATGGCCTATAATGGCTGGATCCTCGGCTGGTCGGTCGCTCCCTACCTGATGCCCAATCTCCATGTGACAGAAGCCGTGCGCTACATTCCGCTCGCGGTTTCGGGCGTCCTGATCATCATGTTTTCAATCGAACATATCCTGGCCATTTTCCGTAAGGCGGAGGTCGTACCGTCATGGCACTAACCATTCTTTGTATCACTTTTGTCGGCTTCCTCATCGCGGGGATCCCGGTTGCTTTTGCGATCGGCCTGTCGGCGCTTTGCACCATTCTTTATGAAGGTCTTCCGATCGCCGTCGGCTTCCAGCAGATGATGGCGGGCATGAACGTATTTTCGTTTCTCGCCATTCCTTTCTTCATTTTCTCCGGTGAATTGATGCTGCATGGCGGCGTTGCCGACAAGATCGTCAATGCAGCCAAGGCCATGGTCGGCCATGTTCGCGGCGGCCTCGGCATGTCGAACGTCGTTGCCTGCACCCTCTTCGGCGGTGTCGCCGGCTCCCCCGTTGCCGACGTATCGGCCATGGGCGCCGTCATGATCCCGATGATGAAGAAGGAAGGTTATGACGCCGACTATGCGGTCAACGTCACGACGCACGCCGCTCTGGTTGGCGCGCTGATGCCGACCAGCCATAACATGATCATCTATGCACTGGCCGCCAGCGGCAAGGCATCGATCGGCGCCCTGATCGCAGCCGGCATTATGCCTGCACTGCTTCTGATGGTCTGTAACCTCGGTGCAGCCTATTACGTCGCAAGAAAACGCGGTTACCCGGCAGGCACCTTCCCCGGCTGGCACATCGTCATGCGCTCGCTTGCAGCAGCAGCACCTGGCATGTTGATCGTGGTGATCATCCTCGGCGGTATCATCTCGGGCATTTTCACCGCGACGGAATCCGCTTCCATCGCCGTGATCTACACGATGCTTCTGACCTTCTTCATCTATCGCACGATGACCTGGGAGGCATTCCTTGCGGCAGCAGCCAAGACGGTCAAAACGACCGGTATCGTCCTGCTGTTGATCGGCGTGTCGACCATGTTCCAGTATCTCATGGGTCTTTACGGCGTTGCCGATATGACCGGTGAGTTGATGAGCCACATTTCGACCAACCCGATCGTCATCTTCCTGATGATCAACATCATCCTGTTCCTGCTCGGCACGTTCATGGACATGGCCTCGACCATCCTGATCTGCACGCCGATCTTCCTGCCGATTGCCATGCAGTATGGCATGGACCCGGTGCAGTTCGGCATGGTGATGCTGCTCAACTGCGCACTTGGCCTCAACACGCCGCCGGTCGGCACCACGCAGTTCATCGGCTGCGCCATCGGTGAAATCTCTGTCGGCGAAGTCATGAAGTCCATTCTGCCTTTCTACAGCGCACTCTTCCTCGCCATGGCATTGGTCACCTATGTGCCGATGTTCTCCATGTGGCTGCCACGCCTGCTGATGCACTAAAAGCAACAGCCCGCAGCTCGAAAATCCAGCGCCCGGCTTCCACCGGGCGCTTTTTCGTTCAATCTGGTCCCGACCGGGGCGCTCGTGAAGGCTCAAACATCACCGCAAAACAAAAGCCGGCCGCAACGATGCGACCGGCTTTTATTGGCTTCAACCGCAACCGCGGCCGAGAAACATTACTTCAGAAATTCGGCACGATGCGGGTTGAAAACGTCGATCAAACGACCGGCCTCCAGCGCCTTGACGCCATGGACCAAATCCGGCGGCACGATGAAGCTGCCGCCCTTGTTCAGCACTTCCGTCCGACCATCGATCGTGACTTCGAAACTGCCCTCTGCGACATAGCTTGCCTGGATATGCGGATGAGAATGTTTCGAGCCGATCGCCCCCTTCTCGAACACAACCTCCACCATCATCATCTCCGGCAGATAGGTCATGATGCGGCGCCTAACGCCGGGCTCCGGATTTACCCAATCGGCGTTGTCCGCCGAAACAAAAAAATCGCTCGCTACCATTATTGTCCTCACCTGAAAATGCACTTTTGCCTTGCGATAATACATGTCGCAGAGCCTACAACAACCGCTGCCCCGACTAGAAATGACGAAACACAAGCCATTGTTTTAATATGGCTATATCCGTTGTCATCGATCTTCCGCTCGCGTCTTTCAAGCCATCTCCCGCAGACCTCTCTCATTTCTATCGCACAGAGAGATCGGCCGATTTCCAACTCGCGTCCGACCGCTGGCATGGGGTTTGCTTGATTATTTCCCGAGTGTCGCAAACGCGGCTTGCCCGCGACAATTTGACATGAAATGCTGTCTGGAGTTGCAATGACGAGCAACGAAATGTGAGGCGTGCTTGAGAAAACAGCAGGAACTTGCAATCGAAGTCAGGGGCGTGGGCCGTGTTTATGGTGACGGCGCCGGTCAGGTCACCGCCCTCAGCAATATTTTCCTGAATATAAGGCAAAACGAGTTTTTCACCCTTCTGGGACCATCGGGCTGCGGCAAGACAACGCTTCTGCGGCTGATCGCCGGTTTCGACTTTCCGACAGACGGCGAAATCCTGCTTTATGGTGAGGATATAGCCCCGCTGCCGCCCTTCAAGCGCCCAGTCAACACGGTCTTCCAGAACTACGCCCTCTTTCCGCATATGACGGTTGCACAGAATATCGGTTTCGGGCTGGAAATGCTGGGCAAGCCAAAGCACGAGATCGCCGCTCGCGTCGAAGAAATGCTGGCGCTGGTTCACATGGAAGCGATGCGCAACCGCAAGGTCATGCAAATCTCCGGTGGCCAGCAGCAGCGCGTGGCGCTTGCCCGCGCGCTTGCCCCCAAACCGAAGGTCCTGCTTCTCGACGAGCCATTGTCGGCACTCGACTACAAGCTGCGCAAGGAAATGCAGGTCGAGCTGAAGCGGGTACAGGCAGAAACCGGCATCACCTTCATCTTCGTCACTCACGATCAGGAAGAAGCACTCGCCATGTCCGACCGGATTGCCGTCATGTCCCATGGCGAAGTCCGGCAGGTCGGGGCGCCCTGGGAAATCTATGATCGCCCGGCAGAGCGCTTCGTCGCCGACTTCATCGGAGAGACTAACTTCCTCGCCGCCGACGTGATTTCCATCGATGGCCCCAAGACCAGAGTTCGCCTGTTCAATGGGAGCCTGCTGGACGCCACCTATCCCGTGGACCTCATGCCGGAAGGTAAGGTGACGATCGTCATTCGGCCCGAACATGCGCAGCTCGACACACCGTCCAGCACGGCAATGCTCAATGGCCAAATCGAAGATCTCACCTATCTCGGCACCGACACCCATATCCGCGTCAGGCTGCCCGACACATCGCTCTTCACCATAAGACAGCAGAACAATCGGGTCGGGCCGATCGGCTTTTCCGCCGGCGACCCCGTGTCCCTGAATATCAGCGAAGGCGCAGCACAGATCCTGAAGGATTGAGACGATGACCGAGCGGGCGAGACAGGCCGCTTCGGCGGCGCAGAAGAAGGAGATTACCAATCGCTGGCTGCTCAGCGCTCCGGCCCTTGTCTTGATTGCCGTCGCCTCCGTCGGCCCTCTCCTGATCGTGCTGCTTTATTCGGTGCTGGCGCCCGGCTCCTATGGCGACGTGAAATGGGAGCTTTCAGGCCAGGGCTGGTTCAATGTCTTTCTTTCGCGTGACATATTCGATGACACGATCTCATTGGCGGATGCCCATGTGATGATCCTCTGGCGCAGCGCCAAGCTCGCTGTCATCACCACGGTGCTTTGCCTGATCGTCGGCTTTCCGACGGCCTATTTCATCGCCAGTCGCGCACCGCATAACCGATCGATCTGGCTCTTCCTGATCACCATCCCCTTCTGGACCAACATGCTGATCCGCGGCTTTGCGATCCAGGAGATGATCCGCAACGAAGGTCTGGCCAATACGATCCTGATGAAGCTCGGCATCATCTCGGCCCCGATCCAGATGCTTTACACGGATTTCGCCATCCTGCTCGGCATGGTCTACGTACACCTGCCGCTGATGGTGCTGCCGCTTTATGCCAGCCTCGAAAAGCTCGACTTCCGCCTCGTCGAGGCGGGTTACGATCTCTATGCGACGCGGCTGAAAGTCCTGTGGCGGATCATCATCCCACTGGTCAAACCCGGCATCATCGCCGGCTCCATTCTCGTCTTCATTCCGGCTCTGTCATCTTATGTCATTCCGCGCATTCTCGGCGGCGGCAAGAACCTGATGGTCGGTAATCTGATAGAGCTGCAGTTCGGCCAGGGCCGCAACTGGCCGCTTGGAGCAGCACTCTCCATCACCCTCGTCATCATCGTCCTCGTCGCCATGCTGTATTACGTGAAGAATGCCGGAAAGACCGGAGGCGGCCATGCGTAAACGCTTCGACATCCGCGTCCAGCCGGGCTTTGCGATGATCGCGATGTTCTGCTTTTTCCTGCTTTACGTGCCGATCTTCACGCTGGTCGTCTATGCCTTCAACTCGGGCATCTCGATCGCCCGCTGGGAAGGTTTTTCGTTCCGCTGGTTCGTCGCCGCCTGGAACAACAACCTCGTCATCGAGGCGGCTATCCGCTCGGTCCAGATAGCAGCCATCGCCGCCATCATCGCCACGGCCGTCGCCACGCTTGCCGCCATCGCCACCACGCGAACGGCCGGTTACCGCGGCCTCACCTTCAAATATTCCTTCATCAACATGCCGCTGATGGTGCCGGAAATCGTCACCGCCGTAGCCCTGCTCATCCTCTTCTCGCGCATAAAGGTCTGGACTGGTTATTCCGGCCTCGGCTACCTCATCCTGGCCCATACCGCCTTCTGCATTCCCTTCGCCTATCTGCCGATAAGGGCACGACTTGAAAACATGGATTTGGCGCTGGAGCGGGCGGCGGCCGACCTTTACGCCACGCCCTTCAAGGTATTCCGCTACATCACCTTGCCGCTGCTCTGGCCCGGCATTCTCGCCGGCCTCATGCTGTCCTTCGTCATCTCCCTAGATGACATCGTCATCACCGAATTCGTCAAGTCAGCCGGCCAGGAGACGCTTCCGACCTACATGCTCGGCCAGCTTCGCCGTGCCATCACACCCGAAATGAACGCCATCTCGACAGTGTTTCTGCTGCTGTCGCTGGCGATCGTGACGATCTTCTTCTTCCTCAGCAGATCCAACGAAAAATCCGATTAAACAGGAGTGGGAACAATGAAGACTGTCTTGAAACTTGCCGCCGGTCTGGCAGCGCTCTTTGCCTCGACCACGCTTGCCCATGCAGAGGGCGAACTCAACATCTTCAACTGGGGCAATTACACCAATCCCGAACTGATCAAGAAGTTCGAGAAAGCCTACAAGGTCAAGGTTACGCTGACCGACTACGATAGCAACGACACCGCGCTCGCCAAAATCCGTCAGGGCGGCCACGGCTTCGATATCGTCGTGCCGTCCGCCAGCGCCATGCCGGTCTTCATCAAGGAAGGGCTGCTCATGGAATCGCGCCCTGACCAGATGGAGAACTTCAAGAACATGGACCCGCAATGGGTGGATGTCGCCTATGATCCGGGCCGCCATTATTCGGTTCCGTGGCAGTGGGGCACGACGGGCGTGACCGTCGACAAGTCCATCTATTCCGGCGATCCGAACACGTCCGCGATCTTCCTCGACCCTCCGCCTGAACTGGTCGGCAAGGTCAATGTCGTACCGGAAATGTCGGACGTCATGCACATGGTCGTCACCTATGCCGGCGGCGAGCCCTGCACGGGTGATCTGACGATCCTGAAGAAAGCTCGCGACATCCTCGTCGCCGCCAAACCGAAATGGATCTCGATGGATTACGGCACGGTGGAAAAATACACCAAGGGCGATCTTGCAGCCAGCGTCGACTGGAACGGCGCCGCTTTCCGGGGAAGGCTTGCCAACAAGAACATCGTCTACGGTTATCCGAAAGAGGGGTATCCAGTCTGGATGGACAATGCCGCCATCCTTGCCGATGCAAAGAATGTTGAGAACGCAAAACTCTTCATCAACTTCATCATGGTGCCGGAAAACGCGGCCCTGATCTCCGCCTTTGCCCGCTATTCGAATGGCATCAAGGGCTCCGAGGCCTTCATGCCTGAGGACATGAAGACGGCGCCGGAAGTGAACATTCCGGAAGCCTCCAAGGCCGCAGGCAAGTTCAATCTCGCTTGCGCGCCGGAAGTGCAGGAACTCTACACCAAGATCTGGACCGAGTTGCAGAAGTAAGCCGAACAAGGGAGGCCGGCAGCGTAGGCAGTTCCTGCGCTGTCGCGACCGCAAGGATATGGACAGCATCAAAAACATGACCACCGTTGACCGGGCATCGGTGACGCTTGCCAATTGGCGCGAGACACTCTTCAGCCGCTGGAGTTTCCAGAATGTCCGCGAACTGGTGCCGACCTCGGAAATTTCCTGCGGCACCGAGCAGCCGGAAGAGGCCCTCCCCTCACCGCAATTCCTCGCCCGCGAAATCGAAACCGGACTGGATGGCATCTCGACCATCGAAGGCTTTCTGAAATACGCCCATACCGATGCCTTCCTGCTGATGAAGCGCGGCAAGATCATCGGCGAATATTACGCGCCGCATGCAGATGTGAACGCCAAACATCTCGTCTTCTCGATCAGCAAATCGCTCACCGCCATCCTTTCCGGCATTCTCGAACAACAGGGACTGATCGATCCGGAAAAAACGGTCTCAACCTATCTGCCGGAAGCCAGGGGCAGCGCCTATGAGGACTGCCGTTATCGGGATGTGCTGGACATGCGCGTCAGTCTCGATTTCGAGGAAACCTATCTCGACAGGAACGGCCCTTTTGCCCGCTATCGCCGCGCCATGTTGTGGAACCCGGTCGAACCGAACTTCGAGGTCGAGACACTCGCCTCCTTCCTGATGACGTTGAAAAAGGCCGACCGCCCGCATGGCGGCGGACATGCCTATCTCTCGCCCAATGCCGATCTACTTGGCGTCGTCATCGAGCGCGTTACCGGCCGCCGCTATGGTGAACTGCTGTCGGAGCTTTTGTGGAAACCGATGGGTGCCAGAAACCATGCCTATGTCACGGTCGATAGTATCGGCACAGCCCGCACCGCCGGCGGCGTCTGCCTGACGGCACGCGATTTGGCCCGCGTCGGCGAACTGATCCGCATTGGTGGCGCAACGGACGGCCGGCAAGTTATCCCGAAAAGTTGGATCGCGGACATGCTGACCAACGGCGATCCCGAGGCATGGAAGGCATCCAACAGCACCACCATGCCGAACGGCCGTTACCGCAGCCAGTGGTACCAGACCGGCGAGCCGGACGGCGCCTATTGCGCCATCGGCATTCATGGCCAGTGGCTTTACGTCGATCCCGAAAACGAGGCGGTGATCGTAAAACTGTCGTCCCAGCCAAACCCGCTCGACGACGAGCTGAAACAGGACAATCTCGCCTTCTTCCGAACCCTTAGCCGCCTGGCACTGTGAGGACGCAAGATGCAGACTTTCGCCGACATCATCATCGTCAACGCCCGTGTGCTGACAATGGACGATACTGCACCGAAAGCCGAAGCCCTTGCGATCTCCGGCAACAGGATCGTGGCGGTCGGCTCTACAGCCGAGATAGAGCCCCTCAAAGGACCGGCGACGCGGGTGATCGATGCGGCGCAAGGCACGGTCCTGCCGGGCTTCAATGAAGCCCATATGCATATCTTCATGGGCTCGGTCGGCTTGCGTCAGCTGTCGCTCTACAAGGTCAAAGGCTTTGACGAGTTGAAGGCCAAGGTCGAGGACTATGCGGCGAGGAACGTAGACCTGAAGCTGCTTCTCGCCCGTTCCGCCGACTACACGATCCTGTCGGAAACCGAACGCACCACCCGCCATGATCTCGACCGGGTTATATCCGACCGGCCTTTCGCGATGATTTCTCCGGACCACCACACCGCATGGGCCAATACCAGGGCGCTCGAACTCGCCGGCCTTCTGCACGGCAGGCAAGTCGGCGTCGGCAACGAGGTTGTCATCGGTGAGGATGGCCTTGCCTCCGGCGAGTTGCGCGAGGCCGATGCCATGCAGCCGGTCTTCGACCTGAGTGAAACCGGCGGTCGCGAGGGCCTGGGCATTGGCACCGGTGGCGAACCGGTCAGCGTGACGCGGGAAGAACGCGCCATCGACCTTGATATCATCCGCGACGGCCTCGCCTATTGCGCCTCGCTGGGCATAACCTCGATTCAGAACATGGACGGCAATCTCTATCAGCTGGAAATTCTGGACGAGATAGAGAAGACCTCCGGCCTGCCGGTGCGGGTGCGCATGCCCTATCACATGAAGAATTTCATGCCGCTCTCGGACCTTAGAGAAAAGGCTACCGCATGGCATGACCGTTTCGATAGCGACCGCCTGCGCTGCGATTTCGTCAAAATGTTCATCGATGGCGTGACCGAAGGCGAAAGTGCCGTTTTCCTCGGCGACTACGCCCATCGCCCCGGCTGGAAGGGCGAGCCACTGTTCAGCCAGCAGCATCTCGACGACATCGTCACCGAAGCAGACGGGCTGAAACTTCCGGTCGCCGTCCATGCGATCGGCGACGGCGCGGTGCGCATGGTGCTCGACGCCTACGATGCCGCATCGGAGGCGAACGGCAAGCGCGATGCGCGCAACCGTATCGAACATATCGAGGTTATCCACAAAGATGACATTCCGCGTTTCAAAGAGCTTGGCGTCATAGCCTCGATGCAGCCGACCCATCCACCCGGTAATGCCGGCCTGCCGCTAGAACCCTATCTCTCCTTCATCGGCCGCGATCGCTGGCCGCTCGCCTTTGCCTGGAGAACGCTCGCCGATGCCGGAGCAGAGATTGTCTTCGCCACCGACTGGCCGGTCTCGCCACTCGACCCGATGGGTTGCATCCACGATGCCATGACGAGAAAACGCTGGGCCGACGACCTGCCGGACCAGCGGCTGACACTCACAGAGACACTCGCCGCCTACACCAGCACCGGCGCGCACGTGGAGTTCATGGAAGAGCGGAAAGGCAGGCTGAAACCCGGTTACCTCGCCGATGTCGTCGTTCTCTCTGGTGATGTCGAAGCAACGGCGGCGGAAGATCTCGATGCTATCCGGCCGGTGTTCACCATCTGCGACGGCAAAGTCACCTACGAGAAGGCCCTCACCTGAGCCAAACTCACCGCAAAAATGCGCTGCAAAGTTGGTTGAACACGGCCTCTTTGTTTGTATCTTCGTGCGGCCGCAAATCAGCGCCTTACCGGCGACGCAAGGAGAATGACATGACCAAAGCCACCGACATCCATCTCTCCTATGCCGATCTCGTGGCGCTGTTGCAGAAGATCTTCGTCAAGAATGGTGTGTCCGAAAACAACGCGAAGATTCTGGCGGAAAACTGCGCGTCCTGCGAACGCGACGGCTCGATCAGCCACGGCATTTTCCGCATGGCCGGTTATGTTTCGTCGCTGAACAGCGGCTGGGTCGATGGCAAGGCGGTGCCGGAAGTCGAGGATGTCGGACCGGCCTTCGTCCGTGTCGATGCCAAGGGGGGCTTCACCCAGCCTGCCATGCTTGCCGCCCGCCCGCTGCTGATCGAGAAAGTAAGAGAGAACGGTGTCGCGGTTCTCGCCATCCGCCGCTCGCATCATTTCAGCGCACTCTGGCCGGATGTCGAACCCTTTGCCGACGAGGGATTTGTTGCCTTGAGCGTGGTCAACAGCATGGCCTGCGTCGTGCCGTATGGCGGCAAGAAGGCGGTGTTCGGCACCAACCCGGTCGCCTTCGCATCACCGCGTGCAGGGGCTGCCCCCTTCGTCTTCGACCAAGCCTCGAGCGCGATTGCCCATGGCGATGTGCAGATCGCCGCCCGCGCCGGCCATGAGCTGAAACCGGGCATGGGGGTCGATCGCGATGGCCAGCCGACCAATGATCCGAAAGCCATCCTCGATGGCGGCGCGCTTCTGCCCTTCGGCGGCCACAAGGGCAATTCCATCGCCCTGATGGTCGAGATCCTCAGTGCCGCGCTGACCGGCGGTTATTTCTCCGGCGAGTTCGACTGGAGTGGTCACAAGGGGGCGCAGACGCCGTTCACCGGCCAGTTCTTCATCGTCATCGATCCCGCCCGCGGCGGCAACGACGTCTTTGCAGAACGTGTCGCCGGCATCTGCGATCTCGTGCTGGAAGCCGGCCAGGAACGCCTGCCCGGCGACCGCCGACACGTCACTCGCGCCAAGGCGGAGAAGGACGGCATCCCCCTGTCCGCCGAGAATTATGAGAAGCTGAAGGCCCTGGCCGACACCTGAGCTGAAAGACACCGCCCTTCATCTGGCGCCAGCCGTGCCTCCACTATCCGGAAAAGACAAAACCCTGCGCCACATGTGGCACAGGGTTTCTTATCCGTCCGCTTCAGCAATCGGCCTACACCTGAAGATTCGCCGCTTGCGACGTCTTCTGACCGCTCTCGATCAGAGACTTGGTGTATTCCTCGCGTGGCGCGAGGAAAATCTGCTCGGTATCGCCCTGTTCGACAATCTCGCCGCGTTTCATCACGATCGTATGGTCGCAAATCTGCCGGATGACCGCGAGGTTATGTGAGATGAAAACATAGGTGAGGTTAAGCTCGGAACGCAATTCCTGCAGGAAGTCGAGAACCTGTGCCTGAACCGAGATATCGAGGGCCGAGGTCGGCTCGTCGAGGATCAAAAGACGCGGGTTGAGCGCGATCGCACGGGCAATGCAGACACGCTGCTTCTGGCCACCGGAAAGCTCGTGCGGGTAGCGATACTTGAACATTTTCGGCAATTGCACGATGTCGAGCAACGCTTCCGCGCGTGCCTCGATATCCCGCCGGCTCATGTTCGTCTGGATGCGCAGCGGTTCCCCGATCGCGTCTCCGATCGTATGGCGGCCATTCAGCGCCGAATGCGGGTTCTGGAAAACGAACTGCATGTGCCGGCGCATCTGCCTGAGCGGCTCGCCCGACAGGCCGGAAATATTCTGGCCGTCGAAGATGATGTCGCCGGAGGTCGGCTCGATCAGGCGCATCAGCATGCGTGCGAGCGTCGACTTGCCGGAGCCGCTTTCGCCGACCACGCCAAAAATTTCGCCGGTCTTCACGGCAAGACTTATGGAGTTGACGGCCGTGAAATCGGCACCGGACTGGCTGCGATAGACCTTCTTCAGATCGATCGCTTCGAGAAGATTGCCGCGCTTGGCCGGCTTTGCTTCCGAGACTTCGGCCGCTACCTTTTCCGGCGCGACATCGATATCCGGCACGGCAGCAAGCAGGCGCTGCGTATATTCATGCTGCGGACGGTTGAGGATATCCTGCGTCATCCCCTGCTCGACGATCTCGCCCTTGTACATCACGGCACAGCGCTTCGCCACGGTGGCGATTGCGCCGATATCGTGGCTGATCATGATGACGGTGAGGTTGAGCTTTTCAACCAGCGAGTTGATCAGATCCAGCACCTGCGCCTGAACCGTGACGTCGAGCGCCGTCGTCGGCTCGTCGGCGATCAGGATGTCCGGCTTGCCGGCCAGCGCCATGGCGATCAGGATGCGCTGGCGCATGCCGCCGGAAAGCTGGTGCGGATATTGCGAAAACAACATGGACGGGTTCGGCAGACCGACCTGATCCAGCAGCTCCTCGGTTCGGGCACGGCGTGCCGACTTGGAGGAAACGCCCGCGCCGGCTGCCTTCTCATGCGCCGCGATGACATCCGAAATCTGTCGCCCGATCGTAAACAGCGGGTTGAGATAGGTCATCGGGTCCTGGAAGATCATCGAGATGCGGATACCGCGGATCTTCGTCCAGTCCTTCTCCGGCAGGTTGGTTATGTCCTGCCCGTCAAACGAGATGGAGCCTTCGATGACTTTCGAATTGCGCGGGCCGATGCCGAGCACAGAACGCACCAGAACGGTCTTGCCTGAACCGCTTTCCCCGACGATACCGACCGTATCGCCACGGTTGACGGTGAGATTGATGCCCTTCAGCACATGCACCGGGCCGTCGAACGTGCCGATGTCGAGCCGATAATCCTTGATGTCGAGCAGAGCTGTCATCGGTCGCGGCTCCTTGGATCGAGAATATCACGCAGGCCGTCGCCCAGAAGATTAAAGCCAAGCACGGTGAGAAAGATCGCGGCGCCCGGAAAGAGCGAATACCACCACCAGTCCGGCATGTAGGTGCGGGCGACCGAGATCATCGAACCCCATTCCGGCGACGGCGGCTGGGCGCCAAGCCCGATGAAGCCGAGGCTGGCGGCAGAGAGGATCGCCATGCCCATATCCATGCTCATCTTGACGATGATCGACGACATGCAGTTCGGCAGGATATGATGCCAGAGTATCCACGGCGTTTTCGCGCCGATCGAACGGGCGGATTCGATGAACAGCTCTTCCTTGATCGACAGCGTTTTTGCCTCGACCAGACGCACATATCCGGGCCACCAGACGATCGCGAGCGCCAGCACGCAATTGGTAATGCCGGGGCCGAGCGCCGCGACGATCGCCAGTGCGAGCGCCAGACCGGGAACGGCAAGGAACAGTTCGGTGAAGCGCATGATCACCGCACGAACCCAGCCGCCACGATAACCGGCGATGATGCCAAGCGTGATGCCGACGATCGCCGCGATGCCGGTGATGACCACGCCAATCCACAGCGACGTGCGTGCACCAATGATGACGCGTGAGAAAATGTCCGCACCCATTTCATCCGTGCCGAACCAGTAGGTGCTGCTCGGCGGCTGCAATTTGGCCGACATGTTGATCGCACCGCTTGCCGCTTCCGGATAAGGCACGATCAGCGGGCCGATGGCGGCCAGCACGAGGAAGAGCACGACAAGCGCCAGCCCGAGCATGGATGAAAAGCTCTTGCGGAACATGTGTGCATAGAGCCGCCACTGGCGGATCTGGCTGGCATGTCGCTCTCGGAAGGTCAGCGGGCGCGTGTCTTCCACGGAAGTATCGATAGGTGTCATGGGATGAGCCGTCATCACGCTTTCCTGAGACGCGGGTCGATCCAGGCATAGGCCAGGTCAACGAGGGTGTTGGCGACGATAAAGAAGAAACCGATCATCAGCGTCACGCCGACAACGGGCTTGAAGTCGGAGGAGAGCGCGGATGAGACCGCATAAAGCCCGATGCCCGGCCAGTCGAAGACGGTTTCGACGAGAACGGTCGAACCGAGCATCCAGCCGAAACGCAGGCCGATCATCGCAAGCGTCGGCAACATGGCATTCTTCAGCGCGTAAAGCGCGACGATACGGAAGGAAGAGATGCCATGCGCGCGGGCCGCTACGATATAATCCGACTGCAGCACTTCGATCATCTCGGCGCGGTTGACGCGCAGGATCGAGGCAAGACAGGGGAAGGAGAGCACGATCGCCGGCAGGATGATATGCTGCAGCGAAGTCCAGAAGGTCGAGAAATTACCGGCAATCAGGCTGTCGACCAGAAGCAGGCCGGTGACGAATTCCGGCGGGCGGGTAACGAGCGGCAGGCGCCCCGAGACGGGCAGCCATTCGAGATCGACGGAAAACAGCAGCTGCAGCAGGATACCGAACCAGAAGGCCGGGATCGCCACGCCGGAAATCGAAAAAATGCGCGTCACCTGGTCGAGCGGCCCATCCTTGTAGACGGCCGACAACATGCCGAGCGGAACGCCTATGACAATGCCGAGAAACATGGCGACGAAGACGAGTTCCAGCGTCGCCGGCGCATAACGCATCACTTCTTCGAGCACCGGCCGTGTGGTGACGATCGAAGTGCCGAGATCACCGCGGACGAGCTCGCCCATATAGACGATGAACTGTTCCGGCAGCGACTTGTCGAGACCATATTCCGTGCGGATCGTCGCGACCATATCCTCGGTCGCATTGGGACCGGCCACGAGACGGGCCGGATCGCCGGGCGCGACATTGGTGATGAGGAATGTCAGCGCGGCTATGCCGATCATCGTGCCGACCAGCGTCAGCAACTTGCGGAAGGCGAATGTCAGCATCGTCTTCTCCGTTTGTTATGATTTGCGCATGGCCCGCGGTAGGGGAACGGGCCATGCGCACCATTCTGGCTTGAGTGAGGGGACTTCAGCCAGTGTTTATTCGGCCTTCACCCACAGCGGGTAGATGTCGACTTCGCCGGTGAAACGAACAGGGCTGAACTGGAAGCCCTGCAGGTAATCACGACGTGCCCAGCGGCGGTTCTGCAGCATGCCGAACACTTCCGGCTGGTCTGCGACGATCTGGGTCTGGATGTCGGCATAGAGCTTGGCGCGCTCATCCCAGTTCGACGAGGAACGAGCCTTGTCGATCATCTCGGTGACCTTCGGATTGTCGTAGAACATCATCGCGAAATACTGGCCCCAGCTGTTCTTGTGATACTGGTAAGCGACAGCGTCCGGATCGGTCGAAACCGGGGTCGTGTAGACCGAGGTCATCGAGGGCGACGTCTCGACCTTGGAACCGTTGGCGACCATGTTCGGCCACTGTTCCGGCTTGATCTCGACATTGATGTTGAGCGGCTTCAGGCTGTCGAGCAGCACGAGACCGATGCGGCGGGCTTCTTCGAGACCGGCAACGTGAACGTAAGGCAGGGTGATGCCGCCATTCGGATAACCGGACTTCGCCAGATATTCCTTGGCCTTGGCAAGGTCCTGGCGCGGAATGCCGGGCACGTCGATATGGCCCTTCATCGCATCCGGGATCGGGCTCGTTTCGAGCGACGCAGCGCCGTTATAGACCTGGATCAGCGCATCATAGTCCATCGCATAGGCAATTGCCTTGCGCAGGTTGATGTCGGCGGTCGGCCCCTGCTGGGTGTTGAACTTGATGCCGAAGGTGGTCATGCCCTTGTGGTCTTCGATGGCGATGCCCTTGGCACGCGCGATCTGGACATAGTCGTCCGGCGTCAGGCCTTCGACGATATCGGCTTCGCCGCGCTGCAGAGCTGCCTTCTGGGCGGCGGGCTCGCGGATGATCTTGTAGATCACGCCGGCCGGACGGTTTGCATCGCCCTGCGGCCAGCCCTTCCAGTAATCGGCAACGGCTTCGGCTTCATAAAGAACATTCGGTTCCCAGCGGCCGAGCTTGAACGGACCGGAGCCGGCTTCGTTGTCGGTCAGCCACTTCTGGCCGTAATCGCCGTCAACTTCGTTGGCCTTAACCTGCGCCGGGTTGACGATGTACCACCAGGGCAGGAAGGAGAGGAACGGCGTGTAGGGAGCCTTCAGCTCGAACTTGACGGTATAATCGTCGACGACGCTGATGCCTTCCGGCGCCAGAAAGTCCTTGAGCATCCAGGCGACGCCCTTGTTGAGCTTCAGGCCGCGCTCGAAGGAATAGCGGACGGCCTCGGCATTGACCGGGTCGCCATTGTGGAATTTTGCGTTCTTGACCAGATGGAAGGTCCAGGTCTTGCCGTCTTCGCTGGTTTCCCACTTTTCTGCGAGCCATGGCTTGATGACCGCCGGATCGCCTTCATACTTGACGAGACCGTCATAAACGGCCTGCTGCATCATGCGGGTAGACCAGTCGTAGCGGATATGCGGATCGAGAACCGGAATGGCCTGGCGGCCGCCGAAGACGATGACATTGCCCTTGTCGGTGCGCTCGAAAGCGTTGGCAGGGGTAGCAAGAACCGACGAGGCGAGAAGCCCCGCGATTGCGATATTCCTGATGATTTTGCCGAACATGTAGTTCCCTCTCTTATTAGACGGCTTTAGATCAGACTGACTTTCAACCCTTAAAGCATCTGGCGGACGACACCCGCCACCAACCGGCGCGACAGAAGCACCGGCGCATCGGTGGATTTACGCACTTCCTCATGCATCTCGGCCGAATAGCCCATGCAATGCATGACGATGAGATCGCAGCCTTCCAGCAGCTTCGCCCGCTCCCCCATCTCGTGGCCGGCATAAGGCGATGCGGAAACGAGGCTCGGATTGCCCGGCAGCACATGGCGTTCTTCGAAATCCCGGATCTGCCGCTCAAGCGGCACGATGACACCGAGCTTGCGGGCAGAAGCAGCTAGCGCCTCGACGGTCGAGTCGACGATCCGCTGGGCCTCAACCACGAGCGTATTCTTCAACGGTTCGATCTTCGTGCCGGTGCAGAGCAGGACGATCAGATCGAAACCTTCGCCATCAATCTTCTGTAAGAGCACGTTCAGCTTCTCTTCCGTCAGCGCCTTCGAAGAAACGATCTCTTCGCCGCTCGCAAGACGGGTCGCAAACGAATGTTCGCCATCCCTTGCGCGCATCGCATCGAGTTCCGCCGGGCTCATGCCGTCCAGCACACCGAACTCTTCATGTACGATACGGCCTTCCGGCAGACCGACGGTAATCTCGGCCATCATTTCAGGTACGAGGTCGACGCGAGGCGTCTGACCGATAGTCACGAAGGCAATCTTGGATGTGGAAGGCATGCTCTCGTTCATTCCCTGCTTTATCTTGTTGGCAGGGAGCCTAGCGCTCGAATGCGCGACTTCACTATAGGGTAATGCCCCTAGTGGGTAACAATTCGGAAAGATCTTTTACGATCATTTTTTAGGCAAATCGCCATTTTCACGCAATTTTCTTACGCATTTGAGATTATTTTTGTTATGGATGGCCCGCGGCGACGACCATGCGGATGAGCGCATTAGAGGACGTCACTCCCATTTTCGCCATCACGTTGGAGCGGTGGATCTCGACCGTTTTCGGGCTGATACCGAGCTGGCGCGCAATCGCCTTGTTCGACAGGCCTTCCGCCACCAGCGAAAGCACTTGCCGCTCCCGCGGCGTCAACCGCTGCAGCTTTTCCGAAAATTCCGCCGGAACGCCGGGCAATGCCACCGGATGCGTGCCGTGCAGGAGTAGGCGGATTGCGCTGACAACGATGCGGCGAGCGAGCACTACCGGCTTGCCGCTCGCCTTGGCAACCGTCTGCCTGTCGGCCTCGGTAAAACTCACAGAATTCAGCACGATGATCTCGGCATCCGCGAGATCGAGCAGTGCCCCCGCCAGCAACCGCTTGTCGCCATCCGCGGCGTAACTTGCGGTGATTTTGTAGGGCGAAAGTGCGGGAATATCGAGTTCGTCGATCTGCTGTTCCAGCGGCTGGATCAGGCCGACAGCAGACCCATGCGCCGCAAGCGAAATCACCGTCGATTCCATCGCGCGCTGGGCATTCACGGTCGGACATGTGCTCTCGAAATCCCGGAACAATCCGGTCGACAGGATCACCACCAGATCGAATTCGTTCGGCTGAAAGGCGGCTGCAATCTTCGCCATCCGCTCGGCGATCCGCGGCTTGGAGACGACGATATCGCTGCCGTCGGCCAACCGGGTGACGATGCTCGTCTCGCCCGGCCGCACCTTGAGGTCGTTGATCTCGGCCTGCGAAAGACCATCCAGAGCGCCGATTTCGAGCGCCTCGATCGGCAGATCGAGGTTCACGAGCATGTCGTCGATAATGTCTGCGCGCGGCGTCTGCCCGACGCTCAAGAACATTACGCGATGGGGCGGTTCCGCTGCTTCCGCGATGGTCGAAGACGGAGTGTGAGGATGCTTCGTCACGGGCAGTGAATCGGTCCTTCTGATCGTATCGCTATAGCCGTTCTAGACATGCACAAATTAAAGGCAAGCCCATTCTAGGGGCAGTCCCCTATAGGCATTCTTCGTCGCACATGGCTAGGTTCTAGCACAATATTCGGAGGCAAACATGATCCGTGATTTCGAAGCAAGCGAGATCGACCCGCTTGCCGTTGGTGCCTGGATTCTCGGGACCGGCGGTGGTGGCAGTCCTTATCTGGCGCAGCTCAACCTGAAGAAGCTCTACAAGGACGGCAAGCGCGTCAAGCTTATCGATCCGAACGCTCTGGACGATGGCGATGCCGTCGCAGTCGTGTCGAAGATGGGCGCCCCTTTGGTGGGCCAGGAACGTCTGGTCGACCCGGCCCATCTTGCCCGCGCCATGCAGCTGATGGAAGAATATACCGGCCGCAAGTTCCGCGCCGTGATGAGCGTCGAGATCGGCGGCGGTAATGCGCTGTCGCCCTTCCTCGCAGCCGCCATGCTGGATATCCCGGTCGTTGACGCCGATGCGATGGGCCGTGCCTATCCGGAAGCGCAGATGACCAGCTTCGCCATCGGCGACCTGCCAATGTACCCGCTGACACTGGTCGATTGCCGTGACAACGAGGCGATCGTGGCCAAGGCCGCGTCGTGGAAGTGGATGGAGCGCATCTCGCGCAAGATCTGCACCGAAGTTGGTTCGACCTCGGCCACCTGCAAGGCCCCGCGCACCGGCAAGGAAGTCAAGGAGTGGGGCGTGCTCCACACCGTGACCAAGGCCGTCAGCCTCGGCCGTGCGGTCCTTGAAGCCCGTGCGGCCCATACCGACCCGATCGCAGCCGTGCTGGCTCACGAAGGCGGCAAGGTTCTATTCAAGGGCAAGGTTGCCGATGTGGATCGCACCACGACCGGCGGCTTCCTGCGCGGTGCAGCCATGATCGACGGCCTTGACGACGATCGCGGCGCGCGTGTCGAACTCGCCTTCCAGAACGAATGGGCAGTCGCCTTCCGCGACGGCCAGCCGATTGCCATGACCCCTGACCTGATCTGCCTGCTCGACACCGTGTCGGGCGAAGCGATCGGCACGGAAACGGTGCGTTACGGCCAGCGCGTCACGGTTGTCGCCCTGCCGGCCCCGGCCGTTCTGACCAGCCCCAAGGGCCTCGAACACGTCGGCCCTCGCGCCTTCGGGTATGATCTTGATTTCAAATCGGTGTTTGCAGCATGAAGCGGATCGGAATTGACGTCGGCGGCACCAATACGGATGCCGTGCTCATCGATGGCGAGAAAGTCGTCTCCGCCATCAAGTTTCCCACCACCGCGGATGTGATGCAGGGCGTCGTCAACGCCATTGGCCACGTCGTATCCTCGCAGGTGCCCGGCGCCTCGCCGATCGACGCCGTGATGATCGGCACGACGCATTTCACCAATGCTGTCGTCGAACGTGCCCGCCTTGAGCGCATCGCCGCGATCCGCATCGCCATGCCGGCCGGCGCATCCCTGCCGCCGATGATCGACTGGCCGGATGATCTGCGCGAAAGCGTCGATCCTCTGTCCTTCATGGTCCATGGCGGCCACGAATATGACGGACGCCCGCTGGTTCCGCTTGCCCGCGACGAAATCCGCGACGCGGCGATGAAAATCCGCGACGCCGGCATCACCTCCGTCGGCATCACCGCGCTCTTTTCGCCGCTGACTGCCGAATGCGAGCTGGAAGCAGCCGAGATCGTTCGTTCGGTCATCCCGGATGCGCGCATCACGCTCTCCCATACTCTGGGCCGTATCGGTCTTCTGGAACGCGAAAACGTCACGCTGCTGAACGCCGCCCTTCAGGGCCTCGGCCGCAAGACGATCGACGCCTTCAAGGACGCGCTCGTCAAGGCTGGCGTCAACGCGCCCTTCTACCTCACCCAGAATGACGGCACCGTGGTTCTGGCGGATGTTGCAGCGGCAAACCCGGTCTACAGCTTCGCGTCGGGTCCGACCAACTCCATGCGCGGCGCGGCCTTCCTCACCGGCCTGAAGGAAGCCATGGTCATCGATGTCGGCGGCACAACGTCGGATGTCGGCTGCCTCGTCGGCGGTTTTCCGCGGGAAGCCAACAACGTCGTCGAAGTCGGTGGTGTGCGCACCCTGTTCCGCATGCCCGACCTTCTGCCGATGGCACTCGGCGGCGGCACGATCATCGATCCGGAAACCCGCAAGATCGGCCCGCGTTCGGTCGGGTATCGCATCACCGAGAAGGCACTCGTCTTCGGTGGCGATACGCTGACCACGACCGACGTTGCCGTAGCTGCCGGTCTCGTCGAAATCGGCGACCGCGACCGCGTCAAGCATCTCGACAAGGCAATGGTTGCCGACCTCCTGAAGCGCATCGAAGCCATGGTTGAAGACGGCGTCGACCGGATGAAGACCTCGGCCGAAGGCGTGAGCCTGATCGCAGTCGGCGGCGGTGCCTTCCTCATCCCGGAAAAGCTGAAGGGTGCCAGCGAAGTGCTGCGCGTCGAACATGCAGGCGTTGCCAATGCACTCGGTGCGGCGATGGCGCAGGTTTCCGGCGAAGTGGATCAGGTATTCTCCGACATGTCGCGCGACAAGGCGATTGCCGAAGCCGAGCGCATCGCCCACGAGCGCGCTATCGAATCCGGTGCCGATCCGAAGTCGATCGTCACGCTGGATACGGAAGACATCCCGATCGCCTATCTGCCGGGTGATGCCCGCCGTGTGCGCGTCCGCGTCGTCGGCGATATCGCCTTCATGAAGGATCAGCAGAAACAGGCTTCGTAAACGCAGGCTAGCGCGCTACGGTAGCATGAAAATCAGACATCCCCGGTCTCCCAGAGGATCGGGGATTTTCATATTGAACAGGCGAGGAATGCGTCATGAAGGCCATGTATTACGAAGCATTCGAACAGATGCCCGAGATCAGGACATTGCCTGATCCCGAGCCGACCTTCGGCGGCGTCGTGATCAAGGTCGGGGCAACCGGCCTCTGCCGCAGTGACTGGCACGGCTGGAAGGGCCATGATCCCGATATCCAGCTGCCGCATGTTCCGGGCCATGAACTGGCCGGCAAGGTGGTGGCAAAGGGCAAGGGCGTGATGCGCTTCAAGGTCGGCGATCGCGTCACTGTTCCCTTCGTCTCCGGCTGCGGCCATTGTGCCGAATGCCATTCCGGCAACCAGCAGGTCTGCCCCGACCAGTTCCAGCCCGGCTTCACCCATTGGGGCTCGTTCGCCGAATATGTCGCGATCGATTATGCAGACACCAACCTCGTGCACCTACCGGAGGAAATCGACGACGCAACCGCCGCAAGCCTCGGTTGCCGTTTCGCAACCTCCTTTCGCGCGGTTGCCGATCAGGCCCGCACCGGCCCCGGTGACTGGGTGGCCGTCCATGGCTGCGGCGGCATCGGCCTTCCGGCAATCATGATCGCGACGGCCCTCGGTGCAAACGTCATCGGCATCGACCTGACCGAAGACAAGCTGGCGATGGCGCGCCAATGCGGCGCCGTCGCCACCATCAATGGCAGCTCGGTGCCGGACGTTGTCGAGGCCGTGCGGGAAATCACCAAGGGCGGCGCGCATGTCTCGATCGACGCACTCGGCCACCCGACAACCTGCTTCAACTCGATCAAGAACCTGCGCCGCCGCGGCCGCCACGTTCAGGTCGGCCTGATGCTCGGAGAACACGCGACGCCGCAGATCCCGATGGCGCAGGTCATCGGCCACGAGCTGGAAATCTACGGCAGCCACGGGATGCAGGCCTGGCGTTACGACGCAATGCTTTCGATGCTGACTGCCGGCAGGATGAAACCGCAGCAGCTCATTTCCAAGCGGGTGAGCCTCGCCGAAGGCGTCACCGAACTGGTCAATCTCGACAAAGCCGAGACCCCTGGCATCGCCGTCATCACCAGCTTCTGAGCCTGCCCGGGTATGTGGGAGGCCGAAACATCAGCCTCCCACAAAGGCATCCTGATTGTCCTGCACCAGCGCCGTCAGATAATCGGCAACCGCCCGCACGCGCGGAACCCGGCTCATATCGCGATGGCGCACGATGTAGTAATGCCGGGTCAGCTGCACCTCACCCGGCAGCACGATCTCCAGTTCGCTCTGACGGCTGGCGATGAAATGCGGTAGGATGCAAAGCCCCAGCCCGTTCAGCGTCGCCGTCAGCTGCGCGAAAATGCTGGAGCTCTGGAATTTCGGCTTGATGCCGGGATGCACGTCGCCGAGATAATCCAGCCCAGGCGCAAAGATCATGTCTTCGATATAGCCGATGAACGGATGATCGAGCAGATCCTCCCGGCGCTTGAGCGGGGCCGCACCCGCCAGATAGCGTTTCGCCCCATAAATGTTAAGTTTGTAGTCGGTGATCTTCTCGATCAGGTAAGGTCCGGCCTTGGGCGGATCGAGCGCCACCGCGATATCCGCCTCCTTGCGCGACAGTGACATGATCTGCTGGATCGTCACCAGTTCCAGCGACAGGCTCGGATGCCGCTCGGTAAAATCTCCGAGATGATGGGCAAGGAAGAAGTTCGAAAAACCTTCCGGCGCACTTAACCGCACGACACCCTGATGCGCCGCATTGCCGGACGTGATCTCGGCCTGTAAGCGATCGGCCTCCCCCTCCATCCGCTCCGCCGTCTCGACGAACCGTTGCCCAACCGCTGTCAGCACGTAACCACGCGGATTGCGCTCGAAAAGCTTGACCTTGAGGGCAAATTCCAGCCGGTCGATCCGGCGCGAGACGGTGGCATGGCTGGTGCGCAGGTGGCGCGCCGCCGTCGACAACTGCCCCGTGCGGGCAACCGCCAGAAAATACTGCAGGTCATCCCAGGTAAAGATGGGATTGCCGCTCATAACCCCTCCCCGGTCCGAGCCGATCTGTTCAAAAATGCACAGATGCTGTTTGCAATTAATAGTGGCGAGCTTCTTGCGTCAACGGCTGTTTTCCTCAACCATGTGCTTATGGAAGTGCTGCTTTGAGGAGGGCGGCCTGCCAATTTTGAACAGATAGCGCTCTGCAATCTCTTGGGAGGAGACCTTATGCGTAAGACGTTCCTGACGTCGCTGGCCGTGCTGCTGGCGAGCGGCACTGCATTTGCTCAATCGGCATCGGACGGCAAGGTAAAGATCGGCATCCTGAACGACCAGTCCGGCGTCTATGCCGACTTCGGCGGCAAATCGTCCGTCGAGGCCGCCAAGATGGCAATCGAGGATTACGGCGGCAAGGTGCTGGGCGTCCCGGTCGAACTCGTAAACGCCGACCACCAGAACAAGCCGGACGTCGCCTCCAACATTGCTCGCCAGTGGTATGACACCGAGCAGGTCGATGCGATCATGGACCTGACCACCTCGTCGGTCGGTCTTGCCGTTCAGGCGCTGTCGAAGGACAAGAAGAAGATCACGATCAACACCGGTGCTGCAACCGTCGACCTGACCGGCAAGGCCTGCACCCCCTACGGCTTCCATTGGGCCTATGACACCCATGCGCTCGCCGTCGGCACTGGCGGTGCCATGGTCAAGCAGGGAGGCGACAGCTGGTTCTTCCTGACCGCCGACTATGCCTTCGGCTATTCGCTGGAGCAGCAGACGAGCGATTACGTCAAGGCCAATGGCGGCAAGGTGCTCGGCTCGGTGCGCCATCCGCTCTCCAGCCAGGATTTCTCGTCCTTCCTGCTGCAGGCCCAGTCGTCCGGCGCCAAGGTGATCGGCCTCGCCAATGCCGGTCTCGACACGGCAAACACGATCAAGCAGGCCGCCGAATTCGGCATCACACAGGGCGGCCAGAACCTCGCGGCACTGCTCTTCACCCTCGCAGAAGTGCATGGCCTCGGCCTTGAAGCCGCGCAGGGCCTGACGCTGACCGAAGGTTATTACTGGAATCTCGACGACAAGAGCCGCGAATTCGGCAAGAAATTCTTCGCCAGGACCCAGAAAATGCCGAACATGGTTCATGCCGGCACTTATTCGGCCGTCACCCATTATCTGAAGGCAGTCGAGAAGGCTGGCTCCGACGATGCGGATGCAGTGGCCAAGGCCATGCGTGACATGCCGGTGGACGACTTCTTCGGCCGCGGCGGCACTGTCGCTGCCAATGGCCGCATGATCCACGACATGTATCTGCTGCAGGTCAAGAAGCCGGCCGACAGCAAGGAACCCTGGGACTATTACAATGTGCTCGCCACCATTCCCGGCAAGGATGCCTATCTCGATCCTGCCAAGGCCGGTTGCGAGCTGGTGAAATAATGGCAGCGCCTCTTCAGGACCTGCACGAGGAGCCGCGGGTGGTCTTGTCCGCCCGCGGTCTCTCCAAGAGTTTTGGCGCTTTCGCAGCGGTAAGAGATGTCGATCTCGATATCCACCACACCCGCGTCCACGCTCTGATCGGCCCCAACGGCGCCGGCAAGACGACGGTTTTCAACCTGCTGACAAAATTCCTGCAGCCGACCGCGGGTTCGATCACGCTTCTCGGCACCGACATCACCAAAACTGCGCCGGACAAGGTGGCCCGCATGGGCCTGGTCCGCTCGTTCCAGATTTCCGCGGTCTTCCCGCATCTCACCGTTCTCGACAATGTCCGCGTTGCCCTGCAACGTCCGAACGGCCTTTCGACCCAGTTCTGGCTGCCAACCTCGTCGCTCGACCGGCTGAACGCCCGCGCCGACGAGCTGATCGAAACCGTCGGGCTGAAACGCGAGCGCAATGCGATGGCCGCCGACCTCTCCTATGGCCGCAAGCGCGTGCTGGAGATCGCCACAACTCTGGCGCTCAACCCAAAGGTATTGCTGCTCGACGAACCGATGGCCGGCATGGGCCAGGAGGATATCGGCACCGTCTCCGGCATCATCCGCGAGGTGGCAAAAACCCGGGCCGTGCTTATGGTGGAACACAATCTCTCGGTCGTCGCCGATATCTGTCACCACGTCACGGTGCTGCAGCGAGGCCAGATCCTCGCCGAGGGGGACTATGCGGCGGTGGCTCAGGACGAGCGCGTCCGACTCGCCTATATGGGCACGGAGGACGCGTGATGGCGAAACCGCTTCTCGAAGTCTCCAACCTCAATGCGTGGTATGGCGAAAGCCACATCCTGCACGGCGTCAACATGACTGTGGGCGAAGGCGAGACGATCACGATCCTCGGCCGCAACGGGGTTGGCAAGACGACGACGCTGCGCACCATCATGGGCATCATCCGCGAGCGCAAGGGCGAAATCCGCTTTGCCGGCAAGGATATGCTCGGCGTGCCCTTGCACAGGACGGCCCATGCGGGCTTAGGCTTCGTGCCCGAAGAGCGCGGCATCTTCTCGACGCTGACGGTCGACGAGAACCTGATGCTGCCGCCGGTCGTGGCGGAGGGAGGAATGCCGCTAGATGAAATCTACGCGCTCTTCCCCAACCTCCACGAAAGACGTTCCAGCCCCGGCACCAAACTCTCCGGCGGCGAACAGCAGATGCTCGCCATCGCCCGCATCCTGCGCACCGGCGTCAAACTCCTGATCCTCGACGAACCGACGGAAGGGCTGGCCCCCGTCATCGTCCAGCGCATCGGCGAGGTTTTGAAGACGCTGAAGCAGCGCGGCATGACGGTTCTGATGGTCGAACAGAACTTCCGCTTCGCCAGCCGCGTGGCGGATCGCTTCTACCTGATGGATCACGGAAAGATGGTGGCGGATTTCCCGGTCGGCGAATTGCCTGAGCGGATGGATACGCTGCACAAGGTGTTGGGGGTGTGAGGATGCCAACTGAAGCTGCTTTCGCATCGGCAAAGTCCCCCTCTGGCCTGCCGGCCATCTCCCCCACAAGGGGGGAGAAGACCCGTGGCAACCACCAGCCTCACGTAGACCTCGGCGGTGCCGCCAGGTTAAGCCCTCCCCCTTGTGGGGAGGGTTGGGAGGGGACTTTTTCCATATGGAAAGAGCTGGCCGAGACCTATGGCTCGGCCCCGACAAGCCGGCAGGCCAGCGGGGGGCTTTTACCTACAAGCATTGCAGGAGGGTTCACCCCATGACCATGATCTTCGGCATCCCTTTGCAAGCCTTCATGGGCCAGCTCCTCATCGGCCTGATCAATGGCTCCTTCTACGCGCTCCTGAGCCTCGGCCTCGCCGTCATCTTCGGCCTGCTGCGCGTCATCAACTTCGCCCATGGCGCGCAATATATGCTCGGCGCCTTTGTCGCGATGCTGATGCTGCAATATTTCGGCATCAACTACTGGTTCGCGCTCATTCTGGCCCCGATCGTCGTCGGCCTGTTCGGTGCGATCATAGAGCGCCTGCTGCTGTCGCGGCTCTACAAGCTCGATCATCTCTATGGCCTGCTCTTCACCTTCGGCCTGGCGCTGACGATAGAGGGCACATTCCGTTATCTTTACGGCTCGTCAGGCCAGCCCTACGCCCCGCCGCCGGCGCTCACCGGCGCCACCAATCTCGGTTTCATGTTCCTGCCCAACTATCGCGGCTGGGTGGTCGTCGTGTCGCTAATCGCCTGCATCGGCACCTGGCTTCTGATCGAAAAGACCAAGCTCGGCGCTTACCTGCGGGCTGCGACCGAGAACCCGACGCTGGTGCAGGCTTTTGGCGTCAACGTGCCGATGCTGCTGACGCTGACCTACGCGTTAGGCGCTGGTCTCGCCGCCTTCGCCGGTGTGCTGGCGGCCCCCGTCTACCAGGTCTCGCCGCTGATGGGATCGAACATCATCATCGTCGTTTTTGCCGTGGTCGTGGTCGGCGGCATGGGCTCGATCATGGGCGCCATCCTCACCGGCTACATGCTCGGCATCGCCGAGGGCCTGACCAAGGTCTTTTATCCGGAAGCCTCGAATATCGTCATCTTCGTGATCATGGCGATCGTGCTTCTCATCCGCCCTGCCGGCCTGTTCGGCCGGGACGCGTAAGCGAGGCAAAGTCATGAGCCATGTCGTCCATTCGACCACAACAACGACCACCACCCGCACGGAGCGTTCGGCAACCGCCTCGAAAGCCTATGCGGCCTTTCTCGGCATCGGCCTCGTGCTGCTGATCGTGGCACCACTGTTCTTCTACCCGATCTTCCTGATGAAGCTTCTGTGCTTCGCGCTGTTCGCCTGCGCCTTCAACCTGCTGCTCGGTTATACCGGCCTTCTCTCCTTCGGCCATGCGACCTTCTTCGGCGGTGCCGCCTATTTCACCGCCCATGTCACGAAGGAATGGGGCGTCACACCGGAGATCGGTATTCTTATCGGCGTCGCGGGCGCAGCAGCGCTCGGCCTGGTCATGGGCTTCTTCGCCATCCGCCGGCAGGGCATCTATTTCGCCATGATCACGCTGGCGCTATCGCAGATGTTCTTCTTCTTCTGCCTGCAGGCATCCTTCACCCATGGCGAGGACGGCATCCAGTCCGTGCCGCGCGGCCAACTCTTCGGTCTCATCGATCTCGCAGACACGACCAGCATGTATTACTTCGTGCTCGCCGTCTTTCTCATCGGCATGATCGTCATCTGGCGCTTCATCAACTCGCCCTTCGGCATGATCCTCAAATCGATCCGCGAGAACGAACAGCGCGCCATCTCGCTCGGTTATTCGGTGGCCCGCTACAAGCTCGGCGCCTTCGTCATGTCGGCAGCGCTGGCGGGGATGGCCGGCGGTACCAAGGCGCTGGTCTTCCAGTTCGCCACGCTCACCGATGTCGGCTGGCAGATGTCCGGCGAGGTCATCCTCATGACCCTTCTCGGCGGCATCGGCACGCTGATCGGCCCGGTCTTCGGCGCCGGCCTCGTGGTCACGCTGCAGAACTATCTGGCAACCTCGCAATTCCCCGTCACCATCATCACCGGCGTCGTCTTCATGGTCTGCGTCCTCCTCTTCCGCCGCGGCATCATCGGCGAATTCTATGCCTCAAGGCTCGGCCGAAAACTCGGGTTCGAGCACAGGCGGTGAGTGAGATGTCTGCGCCGGCTTCTGCCCCTCACCCAGAGCGCAGAATCTGCGCTCCACCTCTCCCCGCAAGCGGGGCGAGGGAACGTGCCCTGCTCAGCGCTGGAGAAAGCTGGAAACGGTGCGGCTCGTGTCCTTCTCCCCGCCTGCGGGGAGAAGGTGCCGGCAGGCGGATGAGGGGCACCTCGGAGTAGCATATGTCCATAGACACCTACGATTACATCATCATCGGTGCGGGCAGCGCCGGCTGCGTGCTTGCCAACCGCCTGTCAGCCGACCCTCGCAATCGCGTCCTGCTTCTGGAAGCCGGCGGCAATGACAACTACCACTGGGTCCATATCCCTGTCGGTTATCTCTACTGCATCAACAACCCGCGCACTGACTGGTGTTTTGCGACCGAGAAGGAAGATGGCCTGAACGGCCGCTCGCTCAGCTACCCACGCGGAAAACTGCTCGGCGGCTGCTCGTCGATCAACGGCATGATCTACATGCGCGGCCAGTCCCGCGACTACGACCTCTGGCGACAGATGGGCTGTACCGGCTGGGGCTGGGATGACGTGCTGCCGCTCTTCAAAAAGAGCCAGGATTTCTACAAGGGCGCCGATCAGATGCATGGTGCCGGCGGCGAATGGCGGGTGGAAAAGGCACGTGTCCGCTGGGCCGTGCTCGACGCGTTCCAGAAAGCGGCCGAAGAAGCCGGCATCCCTGCCATCGACGATTTCAACCGCGGCGATAATGAAGGCTCCAGCTATTTCGACGTCAACCAGCGCTCAGGCATCCGCTGGAACACATCGAAAGCCTTTTTGCGCCCGGCGATGAAACGCCCGAACCTCAACGTCCTGACCAAGGCGCATGTGCGAAAACTGATCGTCGAGACCGGCGAAGTGAAGGGCGTCGAATTCCAGCATGACGGCATCACAAAGACCGCACATGCCCGTCGCGAGACCATCCTCTCCGCCGGTGCGATCGGCACGCCGCATGTGCTGGAGCTCTCCGGCATTGGCCGCGGCGACATACTCTCCGAGGCCGGCATCGAGACGGTGAAAGAGGTCAAAGGCGTCGGAGAAAACCTGCAGGACCACCTGCAACTCCGCCTCGTCTACAAGGTAACCGGCGTGCCGACGCTGAACGAAAAGGCATCCCGGCTGCTCGGAAAGGCGGCAATCGGGCTGGAATATGCGCTGAAACGCTCCGGCCCGATGTCAATGGCCCCGAGCCAGCTCGGCATCTTCACCAAGTCCGGGCCGGACAAGGAAACCGCCGATCTCGAATATCATGTCCAGCCGGTCTCGCTCGACCGGTTCGGAGAACCCGTCCACGCCTTCCCGGCGATGACGGCAAGCGTCTGTAATCTCAGGCCCGAAAGCCGCGGCTCGGTCCATCTGAAAGGCCCGGATTTCGCTGCCGCGCCTGCGATCCGCCCGAACTATCTCTCGACCGCCGCCGACCGCGACGTGGCCGTTCGCTCTATCCGCTTGACCCGTGAAATCGTCAAAAAGCCTGCCTTTGCGCGCTACAATCCTGAGGAATACAAGCCCGGCCCGAGCTACGACACGGACGCCGATCTGGAACGCGCTGCCGGCGAGATCGGCACGACGATCTTCCACCCGGTCGGCACGGCCCGCATGGGCGCTGATCCCGACAGCGTCGTCGATCCGCGGCTAAAGCTTCGGGCACTCGGAAAACTGCGCATCGCCGATGCATCGATCATGCCGACGATAACATCCGGCAACACCAATTCGCCGACGATCATGATTGCCGAAAAGGCGGCAGAAATGATCCTCGCGGACAATCGCTGACGACAATCGGCGCAAGACGAAAGGGAGAGAAGACATGACCCGGATCGCATTCATCGGCCTCGGAAACATGGGCGGCCCGATGGCCGCAAATCTGGTGAAATCAGGACATGCGGTCTCCGGCTTCGATCTCTCCGAAGCCTCGGTGAAAGCCGCCAGTGAGGCGGGCGTCGATCCGGCCGCATCGCTCACTGAGGCGGTACGGGACGCCGAATGCGTCATCACCATGCTGCCCAAGGGCCAGCATGTCGTCTCCGTCTGGACCGATCTCGCTACCCTTGTGGCGGAAGGCATGCTTCTTATCGACTGCTCGACGGTGGATGTGGATAGCGCCCGTAAGGCCCACGGTCTTGCCGGCGCGATGAACTGCCCCTCGCTCGACGCCCCGGTCTCCGGCGGCACGACGGGGGCGGCAGCCGGCACGCTTACCTTCATGGTCGGCGGTTCGGATGAGGCCTTTGCTGCGGGCAGGCCGATCCTCGAAGCCATGGGCAAAAAGATCGTCCATTGCGGCGGCAACGGCGCGGGTCAGGCGGCAAAGATCTGCAACAACATGATCCTCGGAATCTCGATGATCGGCGTCGCGGAAGCCTTCGTGCTGGCAGAAAAGCTCGGCCTTTCGCATCAGGCCCTGTTCGACGTGGCCTCGACGTCATCTGGCCAATGCTGGTCGCTTACGACCTATTGCCCCGTCCCCGGCCCGGTGCCGACCTCACCTGCAAACAACGATTACAAACCGGGATTTGCTGCAGCCCTGATGCTGAAGGACCTGCTTCTGTCGCAGGAGGCCGCAAAACACAGCGGCGCCAAAACGCCGCTTGGTGCACATGCGGCTGAAGTCTATGCAGCATTCGAACGTGCCGGCCATGGCGCCGAGGACTTCTCCGCCATCATCCGCATGTTGCGTCAGACGCAGGACACATGACGTCAAACCAAAAAGAGAGGGCGACTGCATCGCCCTCCTCCAAAATTTCGATCGACAGAAAATCGCCTTAGCCGAGATCGACGCCGCAGAAGTTGACCTCGATCCCGAGTTCCGCCGCAAGTGCTGCCTTGGCAAGTGCGGCCCGATCCGCTTCCGCCGCCGAGTTCGCGTAGACCACCTGGATATGGTTGGCCTTGTGACGAGCCATCATCTGGTCGCGGGAAACGCCGGTCAGCACCGCATGCATCATCGGCCACTGTTCGTTGGTGGATTTCCACCGGTGCTCGGTTTCTTCCTTTGGAAGGGCTACGGCCTGACCGCGGCCGATATCCATCTTCAGCCGGTTATCCTCGACGAAGATGCGCGACCAGACGATCTCGCCGGGTTTTGCAATGCCACGCAAGGTCCCGCCGCCTGCGGGAAAAAACATAGGCGGCTGGCGCATACTGTCCGAGCCGGCCCAGCCGCCCTCGTGATGGGCAGGCGGGGCCGCGCCGGAAATCTCGAATACCCAGACGAAACCATCGACCGTACCGGTCGGGTCGACGCCGCCCCAGCGCAGGTCGTGCAGGGTGTTTTCCACCGGCTGACCGAGCGCCCGATGCAAGCGGTTGGTCATCAGCCCGTCGAGACCGGCACATTCATCCACCTCGTTGAAATGCACGATCGCCTTGCCCTGGCGGATTACCTTGCCATCCCGTCCTTTGACATCCGGACGCCCGTCGTCGTTCAGAATACCTTCCACCAGATCGGATGCCGGCAGCAGATCCTTGAGCCCCTGCTGATACTGGATGCCGATCGCCTCGCAGCCGAAATCTTCGGCGATGCGCACGGCCGCGATATACATCCGGCACTGGTCGATCACCTGATCCTCGGTCAGCTCCTGCTTCGGATCGGTCCCGAGATGGAACGTCATGCCCTTGGCGAGCAGGTCCTGATAGACGGCACGACCTTCCTCCACCGGCACCTGATTGGTGGCGAAATACAGTGCCGACTGCGACAGGCGCTCCTTGAAGATGCCGAGCGGCATCAGGAGTTCATCCGGCACGATGGCATTGTACATACCCATGCAGCCCTCGTCGAAAATGCCGAGAATGACCTTGTTGGTGCGGAAGTCGCTGGCGATCTCCTTCGCCAGATCCTTGAGATCCTGCGGCACCTTGCCTGCCTTAAACGGCGTCACATGGCTCGTGTCATGGTCGACCGTACCTTCCAAAAGCCATTGGGAAAGACCGCTGCGGAAGAAATCGTCGTCGAATGTCTCGCTCCACAGCGAGGAATAGGCAACACCCGCCTTGGTCAGCGAGCCGTTGAGATTGAGCAGGCCGACCAGACCCGGCCACTGGCCGGACCAGTTGGCGACCGTGAGGATCGGTCCCCTGTGGCTGGTGAGACCGGCAAGCACATGATGCGAATATTGCCAGACGGATTCTGCGACAATCACCGGCACATTGGGATCGATCTTCGCAAACGCATCCATGCCTTCGCGCTGCGAGGCGAGAAAACCGTGGCCTTCTTCCGGCTTGTAGGCGTGAGCGCGCTTCACCGTGTAGCCGAGGCTGGCAAGTACTTCTCCGAGTTTCTTCTCCATCGCATCCTGCGTCGCCCAGCATTGCTGGTTGGCGGAAAGGCGAAGGTCGCCGCTGGCAAAAAGTGCAATTTCCTTGGTCATGTTCCTCATCCCTCAAATCAATGATCAGCGCCGGCCATCAGCTCGGCATAGGCAACAAAGTCCTCCTGCATGCGGCGGAAGACGTGATATTTGCGGTCGTGATAGGTGGCGATCTCGCCCCCGCGTGGTGTCATGCGGCTGCCGGGGCCGCTCATGGCGCGCATGGCGGCGGGCAGGTCGGCATAATGGCCGCTCGCCACAGCGCCCAGCATGGCGCTGCCGACCAGAACCGGCTCGCGCTGGTCCGGCACCACGATGGCGCAGCCCGTCGCATCCGCATGTTCACGCAGGAAAAGCCTGTTTTGGGCGAGACCGCCGCTGACGACCAGCGTATCGACGGTGACGCCATTGGCCCGCATTTCCGCGATGATATGTCGGGTGCCGTAAGCCAAGGCCTGCAGCGTCGCGAGATAATCAAGCGCCAGATCGTCAAGCCCGCGGTCGAGCGACAGGCCGGTAACCCCGCCCTTGCGCAGCGGATCGGCAAGCGGCGAACGGTTGCCGTGAAAATCCGGCTGCACATGCCGAGATTTGGTCAGCGTGGCCGTCTCGCCATCATCGGCCATCGCCTCAAGCCAGCGATCGAACAGGGCAAACACGGAAATGCCTTCCACCTTCGCCATCTGACGCGCTTCATGGATCGCCGCATGGCCTTCGATCACCCGGTCGATCAGCGCACCGGCCGCCGATTGTCCCGCCTCGTTGGCCCAGAGCCCCGGGAGCAGAACGGAGAAATACGGTCCCCAGACACCCGGCACGAAGGCCGGTTTTTCGCTGACGGTGATGTGGCAGGATGAGGTTCCCGCAATCAGCGCCAGACGATCGTCGAGCGCACCCTCGCCCAGATCCACACCCATCGTGCCGAGCGCGCCGGAATAGGCATCGATCAGGCTTGCAGCAACCGCCGTGCCCGGTGCAAGGCCGAGGTCCGCGGCTGCAGCATTCGAAAGCGCACCGACCTTGTCGCCCGGTGCCGCAAACTTGTTACCGATGGCGCGAAAATTATCCGCGCCAAGTTCGGCAATCCCGGCGCTTTCGAAGAAAGCCTTGTCCCAGCCCTCGCCCTTCGTACCGTTCTGGCCAAGATAGGTCCATTTGCACACGGTGCTGCACAGCGAACGGATATCTTCACCGGTTGCCTTATGGACCAGCCAGTCGGGCAGGTCGAAAAACGCATGCGCGCGGGCAAAACTCTGCGGCATCTCGCGTTTCAGCCAGCGCAGTTTCGGCGTTTCCATCTCGGGCGAGATGACGCCGCCGACATAATCGAGAACCGGGTTTTTCAGCGCGTTGATCTGGTCCGCATCGCCGATGGCGCGGTGATCCATCCACACGATGATATTCCAGTCGTCATCACCGCCGGGGCTGACCGTAACCGGCCCGCCCGCCTCATTTACCACGACGAGCGAGCAGGTCGCGTCGAACCCGATACCGGCGATATCGGAGGCAGCAAGCCCGGCATCCGCCATCGCCGTCTTCACGCAGGTTGAGATCGCTGCCCAGATGTCGCGCGAGGATTGATTGACGAAATCCTGCTTCGGCTTTTCGGTCGCGATCGCCTGCGAATGCGCCGCGAGCAAAGTCCCTTGCGCATCAAAAATCCCGGCACGGGCGCTTCCGGTGCCGACGTCAATTCCGATGAATGAGGTCATATCAGTTTATCCGCTTGCAATATGGAGCCGGACGACAACTGGCTTTGAACTTGGGAAAAGTCCCCCTCTGGCCTGCCGGCCATCTCCCCCACAAGGGGGGAGAATACCCGCGGCAACGTCCAAGCCCAATTCGCCTCGACGGCTCGGCTAGGTTGAGCCCTCCCCCTTGTGGGGAGGGTTGGGAGGGGTCTGGCCCCCTGAAGGTTCAAAGCCGCTGGCCGCTCACCTTGTCGAACAGATGCGCCTTGCTCGGATCGATCGCCAATCCGATCTCGTCGCCGAAATGGATGCTCAGGCGCTCGCGGAACAGGCAGGAGATCTGCTCGCCATGGCTGGCCACACGGGCGAAGATTTCCGAACCCGTCCCTTCGACGATCTCGACACGTCCCTGCACACCGCCGGCATTGTCGGCGCGGATATGTTCGGGGCGAATGCCGTAGACCAGCGATTTGCCGCCGAGCTTTGCGGGGTCGGCCCCGGCCGGCAACGGCAGAACAAGCCCCTTTTCGCTGCGGAACACGCCTTCCTCTATCTTACCGTCCACGAAATTCATCGCGGGCGAACCGATAAAGCCGGCTACGAACAGGTTGGCTGGACGATCGTAGAGATCGAGCGGTGCACCGACCTGCTCGATATTGCCTTCCTGCAGCACGACGATCTTGTCGGCCATGGTCATGGCTTCGATCTGGTCATGGGTGACATAGATGATCGTCGTGCCGATCCGCTGATGCAGCGCCTTGATCTCGGCGCGCATCTGCACGCGGAGTTTGGCATCTAGGTTAGAGAGCGGTTCGTCGAATAGAAACACCTGCGGATCGCGCACCAGCGCGCGGCCCATGGCGACACGCTGGCGCTGGCCGCCGGAAAGCTGACGCGGGTAGCGGTCGAGCAGTTTGTCCAGTCCGAGAATGCCGGCAGCATTCTCGACCTTTTTGCGTGTCTCGTTGACATCGGCCTTCTTCAGTTTCAGCGCGAAGGCCATGTTTTCCGCCACCGTCATATGCGGATAAAGCGCGTAGTTCTGAAACACCATGGCGATGTCACGGTCGCGCGCCGGAAGATGCGAAACCTCCCGCGGCCCGATGCGGATCGCGCCGCCGGTGACGTCCTCGAGACCCGCCACCATGCGCAAAAGCGTGGACTTGCCGCAGCCGGACGGGCCGACCAGCACGACGAACTCGCCGTCGGCAATATCGACGCTCAGGTCGCGAATGATCTCGACGGCTCCGTAGCGTTTCTGGATGTTCTGGATATTGACTGTTGCCATTTGAAAATCCTCCCGATTTTCGGGTCGTTATCTGTTGCTCTTCTTCAGCCGCCCTTGACGGCGCCGGCGGTAAGGCCCGCGACGATCTGCTTCTGGGCGAACATGGTCAGCACCAGAACAGGTAGGGTGACGATCAGGGCGGCAGCGGCCAACGGCCCCCAGCTGACCTGCTCGAAGGAGAGCATGTTGTAGACGGCCACCGGCAGGGTTCGCGTTTCGCGGCTGGCGAGCACGATGCCGAAGACAAAGTTGTTCCAGGAGAAGATCACCGCCAGAATGAAGGCGACGACGATGCCGGGCTTGGCAATCGGCAGCGCCACGAGGCGAAAGACCTGCCAGGACGTCGCGCCGTCGATGCTTGCAGCCTCTTCGAGTTCCTTCGGTGTCGTCTCGAAATACCCGATCATGATCCACACGACGATCGGCACGGTGACGACCAGATGGATGATGATCTGCGGCCACAGGGTTCCGAGCAGGTTCATCCATTGGAACAGAAGGAAGAGCGGGATAAGGAAGGACAGGCCGGGCGTCATGCGGGCGATCATGATCACCATCGCCGCCTTTTCAGCTTTCAGCCGCGCAATCCCGTATCCGGCGGGAACGCCGATCACGAGGGCGAGAATGGTGGCGGCACCCGTGACGAGGATCGAGTTCCAGAAATAAAGGAGGAAATTGTTCTCCTCGAACACTTTCGCATAGTTGGACCAGGCGATATTTTCCGGGATCAGGATCGGCGGATAGGCGCCGTTGTCGATCTCGTATTTGAGCGACAGCGAGATCATCCAGACGAAGAACAGGATGACCGGCGAAATCATCACCAGGGCGACGAAGAACAGGCCGAGACGGTTCCAGGCTCGATGGGTGAGTTTGGGTATCATCAGCGATCCTCCATGTCCGACCAGTTGGTGCGTGCGCGAACCATCATCAGAACGAAGGACAGCGCGATGATGACGAAGAAGAAGACAACCGCCATGGCCGAGCCGTAACCGATGTCATAGTAGGAGAAGGCGGTGTTGTAGAGATAGATGTTGATCGTCTCCGACGCCGTACCCGGCCCGCCCTGCGTCATCGCATAGATGATGTCGAAGCTTTTGACCGCATCGATACTACGGATAATGACACCGATCATCAGGAAGGGCGCGATCATCGGCAGCGTCAGGTAGCGGAACTTCTGCCAGGCATTTGCGCCGTCGATCTCTGCACTCTCATAAGGCTCGCGCGGAACGGCAGCCAGACCGCCAAGCACGATCAGCATGATCAGCGGCGTCCATTGCCAGGTCTCGACCAGAACCAGCGCCGGGATGACGGTCGACTGGTTGTAGATCCATTCCTGCGCGCCGATGCCGACCAGCGACAGAAGATAGTTGAGCACGCCGAGCTGCGGGTGGAACATCATCGTCCAGACGAGCGCGATCGCCACCGGCGTCGCCATCATCGGCATGACGAATACCCCGCGCAGAAAGCCGCGCAACGGGAATTCACCGTCGAAGATCAGGGCTGCCAGCGTTCCGAGTATCAGCGGTGCGATAACCGACAGCGCCGTATAGACCAGCGTATGCCACATGGATTCCCAGAACCGCATGTCGCCGGCAAGCCGGATGTAGTTGTCTAGGCCTGCAAATGTCTGCTCCTGTCCGAGCGTCCACGAATTGACGCTCATCCAGAGGGTAAACACCCAAGGAAAGACGATGACCGCGCCGATAACCACCAGGGCGGGCACCACGAAAGGCCAGTAGTTGGGAGCAAGCCTTTGCGGCTTGCCCCCCTTTGCGGCCAGATCCCTGGCCGCGGTGGGTTCTATGGTCACGGAAGCCATTATCCCTCGCTTCGGGCAAGCACCGGCTCGAACTGAGCGGTTGCCGATTCCAGTTCCTTCGCCGGATCGGCACCGCCGATCATGTTGGTGAGGCCCACCCCATAGATGTCACGGAATTCCGTGACCGGGATGATGACCGGAAGCGCGAGCTGCGAGATCTTGCCGGAGGCGACGACCGCATCGACCCAGGCAGACGGCATCTTCACGCCTTCACGCACCTTGGCGTCCTCGAGGATCGACTGACGGAACGGCACGCCGGCACCGGCCTGCAGCAGACGGGCACCCATGTCATGGGAGATGACCCACTGGCAGAAGAGATAGGCGGCTTCCTTGTTCTTGCTGGCGGCGGTGACACCGATCCCGTCACCGGTCGTCGCTGCAGCCTGCGCCTTCGGGCCTGCCGGCATGACGCCGTAGCCGACCTTGCCGACGACACGCGACTTCTGCGGATCTTCGATCGGGGGCGCGAAACCGACGCCGTCGAACCACATGCCGATCTTGCCCTGCAGGAAGGCGGACTGAGCTTCCGCCCAGTTGAAACCCGATACGCCGACCGGCGCCGACTTGGACATCAGCCGCTGATAGAGCTTGGCCGCCTCGACGGCACCTTCCGATGTCGTATTCAGCTTGCCGCTGGCATCGAGCGGCGTTGCGCCGTAACCAAGCATGAACGAGGTCCAGACCGGCGTATTGGCATTCTTAAGCCCGCGGGCAACGAAACCGTAAGTGCCTTCGGACTTGTCGGTCAGTGCTTCCGCAGCAGTCACCATTTCATCGAAAGTCGTCGGATATTTCAGGCCCTTCTTTTCGAAGAGCTCCTTGTTCCAGTAGACGATCCAGTAATCCACCGAGAAGGGCAGCGTGCGCAGCTTGCCATCGGGGTCCTTGGCGAATTTCAGCGCAGCCTCTGCGAAATCCCCCTCGACCAGCGATGGATCGGTAAGCGACGGATCCTTGAAGTAACCGGAAAGATCGGCAAGCCAGCCACCTTTTTCGAACTGCCGCTTCTGCACATGATAGCTCAGGTGCACGACGTCGAAGCTCGGGCGACCGGAAGACAGTTCGATCGTCGTCTTCTGGCGCTGTTGCTGTTCCGGTGTTGCCTCGGCATTGACTTTGATACCGGTCAGAGCCTCGAACTCGCTGATATATTTCAGGATGGTTTCGCCGCGCGGGCTCTTGACCAGGTTCACTTCCAGCGTCGTGCCGGCAAAGCGCTTCCAGTCGACGGCAGCAGAAGCCGGCCGCGATCCGATCAGCCCGGCGGCGCCAAGCGCTGCCGATCCCGCCAGAAAACTCCGGCGTGTCGGTGTAAAGAACGATGATGTCATGTATTCCTCCTCCAGGTTTCGCCGGGGTCTCCTCACCCCGGCTTCGCGTGTATTTAAAGTCTCAAGGCACGATCCCTTGCATGGCCGATATGCTTGACGAGCGCCTCGACGGCGCCGTCGGCAGAACGACACTTGATTGCTTCAAGCACGGCCATGTGTTCGCCCATGACGGGCGCGACACGGCCGTTGATACGGAAACGTTCCTGATTGATCAGGCGCATCTTGATCGAGTTGACCCGATAGACGTTCCAGATGATGGCATTGTCGAGTGCTGCGACGAAGGCATCATGCATGCCCCAGTCGACAGCCTGCGCATGAGCATCGAGTTCGGGCGTTTCATTGCCCGAAGCGATGGCGTCCGAGATTTCCCTATGCTGCCGGATCAGCTTTTCAACAGTCTCGTCGGACGCCGTCTGGACGAACAGCGCAACCGCCTCCTTCTCGAGGAAGAGACGCAGCTGAAAAGCCTCGCGGATCAGGTTCAGGTCGATATGGGCGATCTGCAGACCGCGCTGCGGCACGGTCTTGATCAGCCCCTCGGCCTCCAGCCGCGGAATAAGTTCGCGGATGGCGCCGAGCGTGAGACCGGTCAGCTCGACCAGATGACGTTGGGAAACGAACTGCCCCGGACGCACGTCACGCGCCAGCAGATGCCGGGTAAAGCTCTCATAAGCCTTTTCCCTGAGCGTCGGCTCTTCCGTCTGCTGATCGTGGCGCTGGTCCATCATCGTCCTGTTCTTAGGCTTAGCCTGTTATGGCCTCAGGCCGCTTTCGTCCGGAACAGGCCGTCGAAGACAAGACCGAGCTGCTTCTGTCCGTCCTTCGATATAGAAAGCAGCGGAGCGCGAACCGCAAGCCAGTTTTCGTCGCCAAGCTGACGTGCCACCATGGCTTTCACAGCCGGCGTGACCGGATATTTCAGAAGCTCGGCGACGAAAACCACCACACGGGCATCGTCTCGACCTTCATTTGCCATCGCACCGATCTCGTGCGGAGCAAAATTTGCCATGCCGGAGATCGCCCCCTGCCCGCCCATACGCACACCTTCGGCCAGATGACGCTCGTCACCGATCAAGATGATCAGGTCCGAATTTGCCTTCAGAAGCTCTTGCGTATAAGGCCAGTCGCCAGACGAGTCCTTTACTCCAGTCACGATGCCCGGAAAGGCCTGTTTCAGCCGGCCGACAAGCGAAACACTGAGCGGCACCATGGTGACGGACGGAATATTGTAGACGATGATATCGCGCGCCAGCTTGCCGAGATCCTTGAAGACCTTCGAATACCAGCCGAAAAGCCCATCATCGCTGACATTCTTGAAATAGGATGGCGGTGCCAGAAGGATGTTGCGCACGCCCTTGGAAAGCGCCTGCGACGATTGAAGCGCTGCGTCTTCCGCAGCATCCACCAGAACGCCGACAACGATCTGCTCGGGCGCGATGCCCGCCTCGATAAAGGCCGCAAGAACACGCTCGCGTTCCTGCGTACCAATCGACGAGCCCTCGCCGGTCGTGCCGAACAGCGTGCAGCTCGCGCAGCCGGCATCAAGGCTGCGCCTGGCCTGCGCAATCATCATGTCGATGAGTATCTCGCCATCCTCACCAAACGGCGTAGTCAAAGCGACGGAAAGTCCGAAGCGTGTCATTAGTCATCCTCCACTGATTTCTCAATGCTAACTCACTAACATGTCAGTCGTCAATGGAGAATTTTCAACACGGTGAAACCGGGTTTCGCGAGTGAGATTACGTGAAGGAAACGCACGGGAGGATCGATCGCCGTCCGCCAATCGGGGAATGCGCTGGAACAGGCTGAAAGGAGGATGGCGTAGCGGCAGAAGACCAGCACGCCATCCTTCCAGCGGGCTTAGAAACCTTCCAGCACGACCTTGCCCCTGGTCTTTCCGCTTTCGATCGCCGCATGCGCCTTCTTCAGATTGGCGGCATTGATCGGCGATAGCGTCTCGGTCACGGTCGTTCGGATCTTGCCCTCGTCGACCAGTCGCGACACCTCGTTGAGCAGCTTGCCCTGTTCGGCAATGTCGGCGGTCTCGAAGATCGAGCGGGTAAACATCAGCTCCCAGTGAATGGACACGGCCTTGCGCTTGAAGCCGAGCACATCGAGGCTTTCGGGATCGTCGATCAACCCGAACCGGCCCTGCGGCGCGATCAGATCGATGATCTCCTTCAGGTGGCGATGGGTCTCGGTCGTCGAGAACACGAAGGCGGGCGCGCCGATCCCAAGCGCTTCGACCTGCGCAGCGATCGGCTTCGAATGGTCGATCACATGATGGGCACCGAGCGTCTTCACCCATTCCTGCGTTTCCGGCCGCGAAGCTGTGGCAATTACGGTCACATCGGTCAGCGCCCGCACAAGCTGGATGGCGATCGAGCCGACGCCGCCTGCACCGCCGATGATAACGATCGCATTGGCCGCACCCGGCACCGGCTTGGCGATATCCAGCCGGTCGAACAGCATCTCCCAGGCGGTGATCGCCGTCAGCGGCAGGGCAGCGGCCTCGGCATTGGACAGTTTTTTTGGCTTCTGACCCACAATGCGCTCATCTACCAGATGAAACTGGCTGTTGGCGCCGGGACGGATCAGTGAACCGGCATAAAACACCTCGTCGCCGATCTCGAAATTCTTCGCATCGGGCCCGGCCTCCACCACCTTGCCGACAGCATCCCAGCCGAGAATTTTCCACTGGCCGGCTTCCGGGGTTACGCCCCTGCGAACCTTCGTGTCGACCGGATTGACGGAAATCGCTTCGATCTCGACGAGAATATCCCGGCCCGTCGGCACCGGCCGGGGAAGCTCGATATCCTCCAGCGCCTCGTCGCGCCCAATTGCGCCGGCTTCTCTGTAACCGATGGCCTTCATGATCTGCTCCTTTTGATGACGAATGCAGTGTCGATTGATGTGTCACCAAAATGGGCTATATTCACATGTGTGCAATACGCACAAAAACAGCACGTAGTATCAAAAAGGATACTGTTATGGCCAAGGCCCGCCATTCCCGTTTCGATTGCTCTCCCGGCTGCTCGGTGGAAGCGGCAATTGGTCTCATCGATGGCAAGTGGAAGTCCGTCGTGCTCTACCACCTTCTGTCGGGAACCCTGCGCTTCAACGAAATCCGCAGGCATATCGTCAACGTCACACCGCGCATGCTGACCAATCAACTGCGCGAACTGGAAGACGACGGCCTGATTGAGCGCAAGGTCTATGCCCAGGTGCCGCCAAAGGTGGAATACAGCCTGTCCGAACTCGGCCGCAGCATGGAACCCATCCTGCTTGCGTTAAAACTCTGGGGCGATGCCAATATCGGCCTCTATGGCAAGCCGCGCGGTATGGATCCGCGCGAGCCCAAGATGGACGATATCGCCGCATAACCCGTGACGCGCATCAGCCAGGATCGATGCTCATCAATCTGATCTGTTCGGCCTCATCGAAACGGAGCAAGCCGCCGTTCCGGTTGCGCTTCACCCGTTCGACATGCGCACGCGGGCTCACCCCGAAGACACGCTTGAACATGCGTGAGAAATAATAGGGATCGCCGTAACCGACGTCCGCCGCCGCATTGGCAACCGGCATCCCCGCCTCCAGCAGATGCATGGCGCGCTCCATGCGCTTCTGCTCCTGGTATTTGCGCGGCGTGTGGCCTACCCGCTTCTTGAACTCGCGCAAAAAATAGTCAGCATTGAAGGGCGAGGCATCGACCGCCTGTTCCGCGATATCCGGATCGAGAGGATTGGCCGAGATCATCGCCGCAGCCTTCATTACCGCCAGATCAAGGGCGTCGGTTCCTTCCGTCTGATATGTCGCACTATCGTTCCAGCCGATGAACGCGTCCTCGATATAGGCGATCAGCAGATACATGAAGAGATGGTGCTGGCTGAGGGTCAGCGAAGAAGGCGGCGCCGTCTGGCGATATTGCCGCACCAGCGGCTCCAGTAGCGGCCACTTCTTCAGGCGTACATGAGGTCTCAGCTGCATCTGCGCGATCAGGTCATGCTTGCCGTAGATGTCCAAGGAAAAATGCTGGGCAATTCCCCTATAGATTGTCGTTCCGCGGTTCCAGCCGCGAAAGCGCTGCCCACGCCGGATAAGCATTGCGTCACCGGGCTCCATCACCCGGCGCTCCCCCTCGATGACATAGTGGCCGCAGCCTTCCAGGCAGATGACGAAATCTTCGACGGGGTTTGTCTTGTCAATGCGCCACGTCTTGGAATGCTCCATCTTGATCGTCGCTCGAGTGAGTTTCAACGACAGCGCAGAGGGCGCGATGCTGGAGAGAATGCCACCTTCGATTTCGTCCATCTTTTTTTCCGTGTTTGTTCATTCATTCTCGACTGAAAATGAAATTATGTCACGCTAAATACTGGAGGGGGAACAGAATTGATGAATGTTCAGTCTTTCAGCTAAGCCACTGACGCATAACAGCCTTGCACCTATTGGCTGGAGGAGGAATTTGATTTGCACAAAAATGTATTTCTCATAACCGGGTGTGATTTGCCCGTTGGAGGCGCCTCATGAGGTCTCAGCGCTTCCTGGGATATGCCTATCTGACCCCATATTTGATTGGCCTCGTCATATTCACGGCCATCCCTTTTTTGACTTCGCTTTATTTGAGCTTCACCAGCTACGACCTGATGAGCAGCCCGCAATGGACCGGGCTGTCGAACTATGAGCGCCTGTTCACCCGCGACCGGACTTTCGACAAGTCGCTGACTGTCACGCTTATTTACGTATTTTCCACCGTGCCGCTGAAGCTTGCTTTCGCGCTCTTCATCGCCGCCATACTCAACTACAAGCTTAAATTCATTAATTTCTTCCGGACGGCTTTTTATGTCCCGTCCATCCTCGGCGGATCGATCGCCATCGCCGTTCTGTGGCGTTACCTCTTCTCGGCCGAAGGCCTCGTCAACATGGCGATCGGCGCTGTCGGCTTTGCGCCGGTAGACTGGTTCGGCGATCCGACAAATGCACTTTTCACCATCACGCTTCTGCGCTGCTGGCAGTTCGGTTCGGCCATGGTGATCTTCCTTGCCGCCCTCCAGTCGATCGACAAGTCGCTTTATGAAGCGGCCTCGATCGATGGCGCCGGCAAGGTCACGACCTTCTTCTTCGTAACACTGCCGCTGCTGACACCGGTCATTTTCTTCAACCTCGTCATGCAGATGGTCCAGGCATTCCAGGAGTTCAACGGCCCTTACATCATCACGCAAGGCGGCCCGCTGAAATCCACCTATCTCCTGCCCCTCTACATCTACGAGGAGGCCTTCAAGAAGTTCAACATGGGCTACGCCTCGGCGATCGCCTGGGTGCTCTTCGCCATCATCATGATCCTCACCATCGTGGCCTTCTGGTCCTCGAAGAAGTGGGTCTACTACGCCGGCGACAAGAGGAGCTGAGCCATGGCCGATATCACTATGCCCAAAACTGCGGCCCGCATCTCGGATGAAGCAGCAGCAGCAAAACGCGCCCGCATGGACCTGATCTCCGCGGTCGTCCGTTACTCCCTGCTCTTCGGTGTTGGCTTCCTGATGCTCTACCCGCTGATCTGGCTGGTCGGTGCAAGCTTCAAGACCAATTCCGAGATCTTTGCCGGCGCCGGTTTCCTGCCGGAAAGCCCGACCGTCGAAGGTTATGTCCAAGGCTGGCAGACCTCCACGCCCTATACATTCGGCCGGTTCTTCTGGAATTCGTTCCTGATCATCCTGCCAAAGGTCATCGGCACGGCCATCTCCTGCACGATGGTGGCCTACGCCTTTGCCCGCTTCGAGTTCCCGCTGAAGAAGATCCTGTTCGGATCGGTCATCGCCGTCCTGCTTCTGCCGAACGTCGTTACCCGCATTCCGCAATACATCCTCTTCAGGGATCTCGGCTGGCTGGATAGCTTCCTGCCGCTCTGGGTACCGTCCGCACTCGCCGGTGATGCCTTCTTCGTCTTCATGCTGGTGCAGTTCCTGCGCTCGCTGCCGACGGACATGGAGGAAGCCGCCCGTGTCGATGGCGCAAACAGCCTGCAGACGCTGATCTTCATCGTCGTCCCCATGCTCGGGCCCGCGCTGGTCTCGGTCTGCCTGTTCCAGTTCATGTGGACGATGAACGACTTCCTCGGACCGCTGATCTACATCTCGTCCGTCGACAAATATCCGGTGAGCCTCGCGCTCAAACTCTCAATCGATACAACCGAAGCCTTCGAATGGAACCGCATCCTGGCGATGTCGGTGCTCACCATCACCCCTGCGCTTGTCGTGTTCTTCGCAGCGCAACGGTACTTCATCGAAGGAATCTCTGCGGGAGGCAGAAAGGGCTGACATGGCACAGGTACAACTGAAAAACCTCGAGAAAGTCTACAACAAGACCAACAAGGTCGTTCACGGCATCGATCTTGATATCAAGGACGGCGAGTTCATGGTCCTGGTCGGCCCGTCGGGCTGCGCCAAGTCGACGACACTGCGCATGGTCGCCGGCCTAGAAGAAATTACGGCTGGTGACGTCATCATCGGCGGAGAGCGCGTCAACGATCTCTCGCCAAGCAAGCGGCAGATCGCCATGGTGTTCCAGAACTATGCGCTCTATCCGCATATGAAGGTGCGCGGCAATCTCTCCTTCGGCCTGCGCATCGCCGGTCGTCCGAAGGCGGAAATCGCCGCCGCAGTCGATAAGGTCGCGGAAATCCTTGAAATCGAACCGTTGCTCGATCGCCTGCCGAAACAGCTTTCGGGCGGCCAGGCCCAGCGCGTCGCGCTCGGCCGTGCACTCATCAAGAACCCCGGCGTCTTCCTCTTCGACGAACCGCTGTCGAACCTCGACGCCAAGCTGCGCGCCTCGATGCGCGTCCGCATTACCGACCTGCACCGCCAGTTGAAGGCGGAAGGCAGCTCGCCGACCGTCATCTACGTCACCCACGACCAGACGGAGGCAATGACCATGGGCGACCGCATCTGCGTCATGCAGGCCGGTCACATCATGCAGGTCGCCACCCCGAAGGAACTCTACAACGCTCCGGCCAATCTTTTCGTCGCAGGCTTCATCGGTACGCCGGAAATGAACCTCGTCGAAGGCGCTATGGAAGGCGGAGAGTTCATCATGGGCAGCCAGCGCCTGGCGCTCGGCAGCGATCTCGCAGGCCGGCTTTCCAGTCAGCCCGGCAACGCCGTTCTCGGCATCCGCCCGCAGCAGTTCTCACTGGTCTCGGAAGGACCGGCGCTGCAGGCAAAACTCGTGAATGCCGAGTTCATGGGCCACGAAGTCTACATGCATGCGGATTGCGAAGGCCGCAGGCTGGTGAGCGTGGTGGGTGCTGCAGAATTTGAGGCAAGGGGACAATCCGACGTGATCCGCCTGCGCCCCGACCCGAAGACATTGCACGTTTTCGACAAGTCAGATGGCCGCAACGTTTCGCTGCATGGAGGCAGCATTGCGGCATAACAATTTAAAGCCAATTTGAGGAGGCAACCATGAAAAGCATACTGAAATCATCCGTCTTTCTTGCAGGAGCAGCCCTTGCGGTCATCGCAATGGCCCCATCGGCAAGCGCCGCGGAACTACGCATGTCTTGGTGGGGTGGTGAAAGCCGCCACGTCGCAACGCAGAAGGCAATTGCCGCCTGCGGCGCTAAATATGGACACACGGTGAAGGGCGAATTCACCGGTTTCGACGGTTATCTGGAAAAGCTGACGACCCAGATGGCAGGCAAGACGGAAGCCGATATCATCCAGGTCAATTGGCCGTGGCTGCCGCTGTTCTCGAAGGACGGCAAGGGTTTTGCCGACCTGCGCACCCTGAAGGGTCTCGACCTTTCGAACTGGAGCGACGGCGATCTGGAATCGGGCTCCACGAATGGCGTGCTGCAGGGCCTGTCGGTCTCCACCAGCGGCCGCGTCTTCTTCTTCAACACGACGACGCTTGAAAAAGCCGGTGTAGCCGTTCCGACCACCTGGGATGAGTTCTTTGCGATGACCAAGACGGTCAAGGAAAAGCTCGGTCCGGACTACTACACCTTCAACGCAGTCAAGGAGACGGCGCATCTTCTGATGACGCTGGCCGTAACCCAGGCCACCGGCAAGGGCATGGTTGATCCGAAGACCAACCGTGTAGCCTGGACACCTGAAGAACTGGCAGCCGGCATCGACTTCCTCGGCAAGCTGGTGGAAACCGGCGCGATCCGCTCGCAGAAGCAGGAAGCAGCCGACGGTAACGTCAACCTTTTCGAAAAGCCGGCTTGGTCGGAAGGCAAGATCGCAGGTTCCTACGAATGGGATTCGACCTATTCGAAATATGCCGATCCGCTGAAAGACGGTCAGGTCCTGAAGCCGGTACCGATGCTGAAGATGACCAATGGCAAGAGCGAAGGCGTCTTCCGCAAGCCCTCGATGGTCTTCTCCATCTCGAAGAACTCGAAGAACCCGGAAGCAGCAGCACAGATCACCAACTGCTTGCTGAATGAACCGGAAGGCATCGACATTCTCGGTACGTCGCGTGGCATTCCGGCCTCCAAGGCCGCCATGGCACGACTGACCAATGCCGGCGAACCGGAAGTCCGCGCCGCCAACGCAATCGTCATGGCCTCCGAAGGCCCGACGATTTCACCCTTCGACGAAAACCCGGTCATCCGCGGCATCATCATCGATACGCTCGAAGAATATGCCTACGAGCAGATCAACTCGACGGAAGCCGCCGAGCAGATCATCGAAGGCGTGAACGACGCCCTGAAGAAGTTCGACTAAGCGCGGACGGAACTCTCCACCCGGCCTGAGCGCGGGCCGGGTGGTGCATAAATCAAGAGAGAAACGATGAACAAAGCCATTTCAGTTGCGATCTCAGCACGGATCGCGGCCATAAGGCTGGCTGTGCCTGGCGCACGTCATGCCCTGCCGCAGCCGTTAGCCTGGCGCTTGTTGCGCAATGGGGGAAGTGACCCCGTACAGCAGGGAACGGCAACCACCGTGGTGACCCTCCTTGATGCCCTTTATCCCGCCACGGATTATCGTTTCGAGGCGGAAGGTTTCGAGCCTCTTTCATTCCGGACCCGCGATTGCGCCGGCCTCGTGCGGGCAGCCGATTATGGGCTTGTTCAGAATACCGATCTGTCCGACCTAGCCGCAGCGCGCAAAAATGCCGACGCTCTTGCCAAGGCTTTGGCGGACACCCCCTTGGGTGGCACACTCTATATTGCACCCGGCACATGGACAGCCTTCCCCCTGAAGCTGCGGAGCGACCTGACCCTGCATCTCGCAGAAGGTGCGGTGCTTCGCGCACCGAGCGTCCGCGACGGCTGGCCGATCCTCCCGGCGCGCGCTGACGACGGCCGCATGCTGGGCAGCTGGGAAGGACTACCCGATGCCTGCTTTGCAGCTCCCGTTCATGCCATCGGCGCGGAACGTTTGACGATCGAAGGCAAAGGCACTCTCGACGGCTCCGGTGACGCCGGCGACTGGTGGACATGGCCGAAGGAAACCCGCGACGGTGCACGCCGTCCGCGCGGCCTTCACCTGGTCGATTGCAAGGAAACCCTTCTTCTCGGCTTCACCATTCGCAATGCTCCCTCATGGACCGTCCACCCGCAGGGCTGCGACGGACTGGCGGCGGTGGCACTCCACATCCAGGCGCCCCATGACAGCCCCAATACCGACGGCTTCGACCCCGAAGGCTGCCGCAATGTGACGGTCGAGGGCGTGCGCTTCTCCGTCGGCGACGATTGCATCGCCATCAAGGCCGGCAAGCGCGGCAACAAGGGCGAAGCGGACCACCTGAGCGAAACCCGCGGCGTCGAAATCCGCCATTGCCTCATGGAACGCGGCCATGGCGGCGTCGTCATTGGTTCGGAAATGTCCGGCGGCGTTCATGATGTGACCGTCGAGGATTGCGATATGGTCGGCACCGACCGCGGTCTGCGGATAAAGACCCGCCGCGGTCGTGGCGGCGGCATCAGCAACATCACCATGCGCCGTGTAAAGATGGATGGCGTCCTGGTTACGCTTTCGGCCAACGTCCACTATTTCTGCGATGCAGACGGCCATGACAACTGGGTCCAGTCTCGCACACCTGCACCGGTCGTCGAGGGAACGCCCTATGTCGACGGCATTTTCGTCGAGGACGTCGATGTCTATGGCTTGGCGCTTGCCGCAGGCGTCTTCCTCGGCCTGCCGGAAATGCCGGTCCGCAACATCCGCATCCGCGGCCTGCGTATTCACTCCACAGACCCGGCCGCAATAGCGGCACCTCCCATCATGGCCGATGGCGTGCGGGCCATGCGTCACGAACAGATCCTCTGCGAACATGCGCAGATCGACATCGATGATGCGAGCCTGCTCTCCACCGACCCGATCTCCCTCCCAAACGTACTGGCACCCCGATGAAACCCACCGACTATTTCGACCAATTCTGCACTCGCTACCAGGCCTACAAGAACGGCAACTGGTGCTATGAGGACGGCTGCATCTATCGCGGACTGGAACTGCTCTATCAGGCAACTGGCGAGCAGCGCTGGCTCGACCATATCCTGCGTCTGATTGATCCCCAGGTCAGCCCGGACGGAAGCCTTGCCGGCTACACTCAGGAAGAGTTCAACATCGACAACGTCCTGCCGGGACGTGCGTTGATCTTCCTCGACCGGCAAACCGGCGATCCCCGCTACATGGCGGCAGCACGCCGCCTGATCGCACAGCTCGATGCGCATCCGCGCATCCCGGCCGGCAACTACTGGCACAAGAAGCGCTATCCCTCCCAGGTCTGGCTGGACGGGCTCTATATGGGCCTGCCCTTCCAGGTCGAATATGCGCTCCGGTCCGGTGAAACGCCAAGGATCGCCGATGCCCTGCAGCAACTGGCAACGGCACTCGCGCTGACCCAGGTCGGCAACGGACTTTATGTCCACGGCTATGACGACAGCCGCGCGGAAAAATGGGCAGATCAACTCACCGGCAAATCTCCGGCCGTCTGGTCGCGCGCCGTCGGATGGCTGATCATGGCGCTGGTCGATATCCTTGCAGTTCTTCCCGCAGATCAGGCAACAGCAACGCTGAGAAAACAGACACGCGCGGTTCTTCTGGCACTTGCCGAAAGGCAACAGCAATCCGGCCTCTGGCCGCAGGTGCTGGATGCCCCGGATCTTGCCGGCAATTACGACGAAACCTCTGCATCGGCCATGTTCGCCTATGCCCTGCTGCGGGCCGAGCGACTGGATCTGACATCCCCGGAAGAAGCGTCGAAAATCCGCGCCTCCGGCCAGAAGGCGGCAGAAGCGCTTATCGACACACGGCTTGTCGAAGAAAACGGCGAAACCCGCCTTGTAGGCATCTGCCAGGTGGCAGGCCTTGGCCCCTTCAATGGCCGTTATCGTGACGGCTCGCCGGCCTATTATCTCGTCGAGGAAGTCGTGGCCGATGACGCCAAGGGGGTCGGCCCCTTCATGATGGCCTATGCGGAAGCCACTCTGGCGATCAGGGCAAAGGCTGCCTGACCATTAATCGGAACAACCTGGCGGCATGCTCTCATGCCGCCAAATCACTTAAGTCTCAAGCAGCCCAGCTGCGTTCCAGAACCGAAATCCAGTTCTCGTGGCCGATCTTCTTCAGTTCGGCATCGTTGAAGCCATGCTTGCGTAGCGCTTCGACCAGCAGGGGAAGGCCGGCTGCATCCTTCATCTCAGCCGGAATGGTCGTGCCGTCGAAATCAGAACCGAGCGCCACATGCTCGATGCCGATCCGCTCCGCGATATAGGCAACATGGCGCACCAGAAGATCGATGCTGGTATTCGGGTCCTTCACCCCGTCGTCACGCAGGAACAGCACGCCGAAATTGATGCCGGCAAGCCCCCCCGTATCGCGAATAGCATCGAGCTGGCGATCGGTGAGATTGCGGCTGTGGTTGCAAAGCGCATGCACGTTAGAATGCGAGGCAACCAGCGGCGCCTTGGAAAGCTTGGCGATCTCCCAGAAACCTGCCTCGTTCATATGCGACAGGTCGATCATGATCTTCAGCTCGTTGCAGGCACGGATCAGGTCGCGACCGGCATCCGTCAGGCCCGGACCGATATCCGGCGATGACGGGTAGCGGAACGGCACACCGTAAGCAAAGACATTCGGCCGGCTCCAGACCGGGCCGAGCGTGCGCAGGCCCGCCTGATGCAGCACGTGAAGTGCATCCAGATCGGCGGCGACCGCTTCCGCTCCCTCGATATGAAAGACCGCGGCAAAACTACCGGTTTCGATCGATCGGCGGATATGGTCGGCCGTGCGGCATACGGTCACTGCGCCCTGCGAGCGGGCTTCGATATCGAAAAGAAGCCGCGCCATCGCCAGCGTCTCATTCAGTGCATCGGGCTGCGAAGGTGTTGGATAATCCCCGTTCGCGTCCTTCGTCAGGCTTGGCGAGGGCACGTAAATAGCGCATAGACCGCCGGCCAGGCCGCCGGCCCTGGCGCGAGGCAGGTCGATATGTCCTGTTTCTTCGCCTTCAATAAAACGCTTTACCGGATCGTTGCCGCCACTACGTCGCAAGCGGAGAAGCACGTCGTTGTGGCCATCGAAAATCGGGAGAGGATTGTTCAACATTTTCAAAATCGTCCTGCCGGAACCTATCAGTTGTGGCTATCCGTAAGTAGGTGGGGCCGCGGTCGCAAATGCAAACCGCGCATAACCTATTCGAAAAATGGAATTGGTCGGCCCGTAAACGCACTGTTAAGACGCGCGACAAATTGCGGCAAAATCTTGCTGACCCTTCAAATTATGGGGGTTCAGTTGTTCAATGGGGAATATAGCAATGGTATCCAGACGTAACTTCCTGATCGGCGGCGCAGCCCTGCCCTTCCTGTCCTACATCAACCTGGCCGACACCGTTTTCGCGGCCACGCCGAAGGACATCTTGGTTGTTGCCCAGCAGCTCGACAACATGACCAGCCTTGACCCGCATGAGGGTTTTGAGGCCGTCGGTGGCGAGATGATCAGCAACATGTACGAAAAGCTGGTTCGCGCCAACAGCGACAACCCCAATGAAGTCCTCCCGGTCATCGCCGCTTCCTGGGAAGCCGATGCCGACAACAAGGTCTTCACCTTCAAGCTCGGCAACTCCACCTTCGCCTCAGGCGCAGCCGTTACCGCGGACGACGTTGCGTTCTCGCTGCAGCGCGCCATCAAGATGAACAAGAGCCCGGCCTTCATCATCAACCAGTTCGGCTTCACGGCAGAAAATGTCGAAGCCATGATCGTTGCCAAGGACGAAAAGACCGTCACGCTGACGACCGAAAAGCCGACCGCAATCTCCTTCCTGCTGTTCTGCCTCTCGGCAAACATCGGCGCCATCGTCGAGAAGAAGACGGTTCTCGAAAACGAAGTGAACGGCGACCTCGGCAATGCCTGGCTGCAGAAGAACAGCGCCGGCTCCGGTTCGTTCAAGCTTCAGTCCTGGAAGGCTTCCGAAAGCATCGCGCTGACGCTCAACGAGCACGGCCCGTACAAGGGCAATCTCAAGCGCGTCATCATCCGCCACGTCGTCGATCCGTCCTCGCAGATGCTGATGCTGCAGAAGGGTGACGTCGATATCGCCCGCGACCTGACCTCGGAACAGCTGAAGGTGCTGCAGTCCGACGAGAACGTCGTTCTGGTCCGCAAGCAGATCGCATCCCTGATGCTGATCTCGATGAACCAGACCAATGCGAACCTCGCAAAGCCGCAGGTCTGGGAAGCCGTCAAGTGGGCGCTCGACTACGAAGGCATCCAGAAGAACATCATCCCGCTGACGCATGCCGTCCACCAGAGCATGGAACCGGCAGGCTTCCCGGGCACGGTCATGGATACGCCGTTCCAGAAGGATGTCGCCAAGGCCAAGGCGCTGATGGCTGAAGCCGGTCTCGCAGACGGTTTCGACATCACTCTCGACCACTACTCGGCACAGCCGGCTCCGGATATCGCCCAGGCGATCCAGTCGAACCTCGGCGAAATCGGCATCCGCGTGAAGCTGCAGTCGGCTGAAAACCGCCAGGTTCTCACCAAGATGCGCGCCCGCCAGCACGAAATGGCGCTGTCCGCATGGGGCACCGACTATTTCGACCCGAACTCCAATGCCGAAGTCTTCTGCATCAACAAGGACAATTCGGACGACGCCAAGAAGAAGCCGTTCGCATGGCGCTCCAGCTTCAAGAACGACGAGCTGACCGCCAAGGCAGAAGCTGCCCGCGACGAGAAGGACCCGGCCAAGCGTCTGGAACTCTACGAAGCCCTGCAGCGCGAATTCATGCACAACAGCCCGTTCGCGGTCATGTTCCAGAACACCAAGACCGCAGCTTGCCGCAAGGGCGTTACCGGTTTCCAGATCGGCGTTCTGTCTGAAGGCAACTCCTACCTCGGGACCAACAAGGCGTGAACAGACGTTTTAAAAGCCTTGCAGCAACACTGAGCAGCGTCCTCCTGACGCTGTTCGGTTTGACTGTCCTGACTTTCCTCATCGGCCGGGTCATGCCGGTCGATCCGGTCATTGCCGCCGTTGGCGACAATGCACCTGAGGATGTCATTCTTCGCGTACGCGCCGAAATGGGCCTTGATCAGCCCATTCCGGTGCAGTTCCTGCATTATCTCTACCAGCTGGCCCACGGCGACTTCGGCATGTCGGTTCTGACCAAGAACCCGGTCGCGACCGATATCGTCCGTTTCTTCCCGGCCACTTTCGAGCTTGCCACCGCGGCCCTCATCCTGGCCGCGCTGATCGGCATTCCGCTCGGCGTCTGGGCAGCTGTGCGCCAGGGCACGTTCACCGACCAGGCGATCCGCGTCGTCTGCCTCGCCGGCCATTCTGTGCCTGTGTTCATGCTGTCGCTGATCTCGCTTCTGATCTTCTATTCCTGGCTCGACCTCGCCCCCGGCCCCGGCCGCCAGGACATCATTTTTGACGGCATGATCGATACGGTCACCGGCATCCTGACGATCGACACCCTGATCGCCGGCGATTTCGATGCGTTCAAGGATGCGCTTGCGCATATGGCCCAGCCGGTCATCATCCTCGCCTATTTCTCGATGGCCTATATCGCCCGCATGACGCGCGCCTTCATGATCGACGCATTGAAGGGCGAATACGTCATCACCGCCCGCGCAAAGGGCCTGTCGTTGACCAAGGTCATCTGGGGCCACGCCTTCCCGACGGTTGCAGTGCAGCTCGTCACCGTCATGGCGCTGACCTATGCCGGCCTTCTCGAAGGCGCCGTCGTCACCGAGACCGTGTTCTCGTGGCCGGGTATCGGCCAGTATCTGACCGTATCGCTTATGAATGCGGACATGAACCCGGTCGTCGGCACCACGCTGCTGATCGGCCTCATCTATGTCGGCCTCAACCTGATTGCGGACATCCTCTACCGCGTCCTCGATCCACGGGTACAATAATGAACGCCACCTTCCGAAACTGGGCGCTGGACGAAAATCCGTCCTCGCGCCGCCAGGCCGCCTGGGGCAACTGGTACCGCATCTGGCTGAACCTGCGCGGCAATCCGCTCGGCATGATCGGCTTGACCATCATCGCGATCTTCATCGGCATCGCGATCTTCGCACCGCTGCTCGCCACCCACGATCCGGCAGCGCAGGATCTGGCCAACCGCCTTGCAGCCCCAAGCGCGCTGCACTGGTTCGGTACTGATGAACTCGGCCGCGACATCTATTCGCGCCTGCTTTACGGCGGCCGCGTAACCCTCGGCATGGTCATCGCCGTTGTCGTGCTCGTCGCCCCGATTGGCCTCGCCATCGGCTGTATTGCAGGATATTTCGGCGGCATCGTCGATACGATCCTGATGCGCATCACCGACATCTTCCTCGCCTTCCCGCGCCTCGTTCTGGCCCTCGCCTTCGTAGCCGCCTTGAAGCCGGGTGTCGAAAGCGCCATTCTCGCCATCGCGCTGACCGCCTGGCCGCCCTATGCCCGGATGGCCCGTGCCGAAACGCTGACGGTTCGCGGCAGCGACTTCATCGCAGCCTATCGCCTGACCGGTGGCTCCTCCTGGCGCATCATCTTCCGTCACATCATGCCGCTCTGTGTGCCGACGCTGATCGTTCGCGTCACGCTCGACATGTCGTCGATCATCATCACCGCCGCCTCGCTCGGCTTCCTCGGCATGGGCGCCCAGCCGCCGTCGCCGGAATGGGGTGCGATGATCGCGACAGCCAAGCGCTTCATCTTCGAACAATGGTGGGTTGCCGCCATTCCCGGCATTGCCATCTTCTTCGTCTCGCTCGCCTTCAATTTTTTGGGCGATGCGCTGCGCGACGTTCTGGATCCGAAGGGGAACTGACGGATGCTGGTCGATATTCAAAACCTCAAGATCGGCTTCAAGTCGCGCACCGGCTTCCATCAGGCAGTCAAGGGCGTGTCGCTGAAGCTCGGCACCGAAAAGCTCGGCATCGTCGGTGAAAGCGGCTCGGGCAAGAGCCTGACCGCCCGCGCACTGATGAAGCTTCTGCCCACGCAGACCGTCATCGAGGCGGACAAGCTGGAATTCGACGGCATCGACATCCGCTCGGCGTCGGAAAAGCAGATGCGCACGATCCGCGGCAAGCGGGCCGGCTTCATCCTGCAGGATCCGAAATATTCGCTGAACCCGGTAAAGACCGTCGGCAGCCAGGTCGCCGAAGCATGGCGCACCCACAAGGGCGGCAGCAAGCGCGCAGCGCTGGAAGCCGCGATCAACCTTTTGGAAATGGTGAAGATCCGCGATCCAAAGAAGGTCGCCGCCTCCTACCCGCACGAAGTCTCCGGCGGCATGGGCCAGCGCGTCATGATCGCCATGATGCTCGCCCCCGATCCGGAACTGCTGATCGCCGACGAGCCGACGTCTGCGCTCGATGCCACGGTGCAGGCCGAAATCTTGCGCCTGATCGAGGAACTGGTGTCGGAACGCGGCATGGGCCTTCTGCTCATCAGCCACGACTTGCCGCTCGTTTCGCATTTCTGCGATCGCGTCGCCGTCATGTATGCCGGTCATGTGATGGAAGAACTGAAGGCGTCGGACCTGCTCTCCGCGCAGCATCCCTATACGCGCGGCCTCTTGAACTGCATGCCCTCGCTGATGCACCCGAAGGAGCGCCTGCCCGTCCTTACCCGTGATCCGGAGTGGCTGAAATGACGATCGAGATCGACAATCTGCGTATCAGCTTCGTTGGCCGCGAAGTCGTCAAGGGCGTGTCCTTCAACGTCGCCAAGGGCGCAAGCTTCGGTATCGTCGGTGAAAGCGGCTCAGGCAAATCCACCGTGCTGCGCGCCATGGCCGGCCTCAACAACGACTGGTCCGGCCGTATCGCCTTTTCCGGCGAAAACGCCCCGCTCTATCGTCCGCCTGCCTTTTTCCGCAAGGTGCAGATGGTGTTTCAGGACCCTTATGGTTCGCTGCACCCGCGCCAGACGATCGACCGCATCCTGTCGGAACTGCCGCTCGTGCATGGGATGGACAATATCGATGATCGCATCGCCAAGGTGCTGTCGGCCGTTGCCCTGCCGCAGACCGCGCGCTTCCGTTATCCGCACCAGCTGTCCGGCGGCCAGCGCCAGCGCGTGGCAATCGCCCGCGCGCTGATCGCGGAACCGGAAGTGCTGCTGCTCGATGAACCGACTTCGGCGCTCGACGTCTCGGTTCAGGCGGAAATCCTCAACCTTCTGGCTGATCTGCGCGCAGAGCGGAACCTCACTTACGTGATGGTCAGCCACAATCTCAGCGTCATCACCCATCTTTGCACCGAAGTCGGTGTGATGATCGATGGTCACATGGTTGAACAGATAACTGCCGAGGATCTAAGACTCGGCAATGTCAATCACGCTCATACCCGCGAATTGCGCAGTCTGAGCGTGGAGCTCGAAGAACCGGCCTGAACTTTCCAAGGAAAGGTTCTGGCGGACCCGGTCCGGTTTTAGAGCAGTAAGTGGAGAAGCGAGATGTCGATCACGGCCAATTGGGATAAGGCGCAACAAGCCGTCAGGAAATTCACTGACGGATGGGGTGCGGATCAGCCCGGTGGTGCAGTGATCGGCTTCGACGCCAACGGCATCCGTTTTGCCGAGGTTGGCGGTGTCGAAAGCCTCTCGACCATGGCGCCTTTCAGCGCCGATACGGTCGTGCGTTACGCCTCCGTCACCAAGCACGCTTTCTGTGCGATGGTCCTATCACACCCGGAAGCAATCTCCCTCGACGACAAGCTCGGCCAGCATCTGCCCGAGCTTCACGAGCCGATGGCAAGTGTCACGGTCGCCCGCGCATTGGACATGAGCGGTGGCCTGCCCGACACACGCGAATGCCTCTCCCTTCTCGGCCTCTCGGTCTATACCGAAACCAAGGCCGGCCCGCTGATGGAATATCTCGCCCGCCAAACTCGCCTGAATTACGAAGCCGGCACCGAAGTTTCCTATTCCAACACCGGTTATCGACTGGTCGAAACAGCGCTTGAGCGCAAGGGCCTGTTCTTCCGAGATTTCATCCGTGATGCGGGCATAAAGGCCGGCGCCACGCTCGACGCGCCCGATGTCTGGAACGATCCCGTCGCCGATCTCGTACCGGGCTACTGGCACGATGGCGAAAAATGGCAGCTCTCCGCCGCCGGCCTGCATATCTCCGCCTCCGGCAGCATGACCGGCAGCGCCACAAGCCTCGCCAACTGGCTGCGACTCCTGCTGTCCGGAAACGCGCCCTTCGCTGGCACGCTTGCCCGCCTTGCCGCCCCCCGCGCCCTGAAAGATGGGGCCGAAAGCGGCTACGGCCTCGGCATCTGCCGCACTGTGCTGGATGGTCACGAATTCACCGGCCATGGTGGCTCCCATCCCGGCTACAAGACCTATTTCCTTCTCGATCAGGCAAACCAGACCGGTTTCGTCATCGTCTCAAACCGCGAGGACACCAACGGCAGCAAGATCGCGCAGGAAGCCATGGCAGCCCTCTTCGATCTCGCCCTCCCCGTCCCCTCCTCTGCCCTGACCGACGGCCTTTATGCCAGCGAAACCGGTCCCTCCTGGATTGAGGTCAAAGGCTCCAGCGTCAACTGGCTCGACGCAGATACCGCCGTTTATGAGGACGAAGACGGTTATGCCTCGTCCTTCTCCGCCACGTCTCCCATGCGCCTGAAGATGGATGGCACGGCGATCGTCGGCCAGATCGGCTACCCCGCCCGCCGCCTCCATCCGGCTGTCGATACAGGCGTCCCGGCATCGCTTTCCGGCCGCTGGTTTTCCGATGAAGGCGCGACGTTCGAGATCGACGGCGAAACCCTCGTTATGGGTGTCGGCCCGGTCCGTCACCGCATGCCGATGACCGCGCTCGGCAACGGCCGCTTCCTCTTCACCTTAAAGGACGGCCCCTGGACGAAGCGTGTCTGCCTGCATCTCCTATCCGAAAGCCGCCTCGAACTGGTTCTGTCACGCGCGAGAATGATCGAATATAACCGCGCCTGACGGCAGCGTACTGACACGGTCGCATTCCAAAAGCATGATCTGCTGATTGCATTTTGCCGTCATTCGGACCAATGGAAGACCGCCGCCGGTTTTGCATTGGAGTTCGCCGTGGAAGTCAAATGGCTTGAAGATTTTCTGGCGCTGGCGCAGACGCTGAACTTTTCCAAGGCTGCAGACGAGCGCAACGTCACCCAATCCGCATTCAGCCGCCGCATAAAGCAGCTCGAAGCCTGGGTCGGCACCAGCCTCATCGACCGCGCCACCTATCCTTCACGCCTGACCGAAGCCGGCAAGCGTTTCGTGCCGATCGCCGAGCAGACGCTGCAAAATCTCTATCAGGCCCGCCGCAATCTGCAGCATGAGGAAGGCAATGACGCCCGCACCGTGACGCTGACGGCGCTCCACACGCTGTCCTTCACCTTCTTTCCGGATTGGCTGACGGATCTCAGCGCCAAGCTCGGACCGATCGTTTCCCACATGCGGCCGGATTCCGGCAGCATGGAAGAAAATTTGAATTCCCTGATCGACGGTGATTCCGACTTTCTGCTGACCTACCAGAACCTGCATGTGCCGATGTTGCTCGATCCGCAATTCGAACATCATACGCTCGGGGCAGAAACGATCATCCCCGTCAGCGGCCCGGATAAGCAAGGCGCGCCGCTTCACCAGGTCGAAGCGGGCTTCGCACATGTAAGCTATCAGAAGACGTCGTTCTTCGGTCAGTTGATGGCCGGTGCCCTGGCAACACGCCTGCCGACGGACAATCGCGTCCATGTCGGCAGCCATTCCATCGGCCTGAAAAGCATGGCCCTGGCGGGCTGGGGCGTGGCATGGATGCCGGAAAGCCTCGCCAATGCGGAACTGGCGGACGGAAGACTTGTCCGCGCAGCAGAAAATGACTGGGATATCGAGGTCGAAATCCGCCTCTATCGCTCGAAGGAAAACCGGCGGCCCATCGTCAAACGCATATGGGAGACATTGGCCGCCGGCTGATGTTCTTGGCAACTCCAATCTCCGGAATCGCCCTGAAACAACGAAATGCTTAGACCGCCGTGCGGCGGGCATTGTCCATGTAGAGCTTGCGCAGGCGCGTAAACATCGGACCGGGCTTGCCGTCACCGACAGGCTTGCCGTCGATCGATGTGATCGGCACGATGAAGTTGGACGCGCTGGTGAGGCAGGCCTCGCGCGCCGCCATGGCTTCCTCGACGGTGAACAGACGCTCCTCGACGGCCAGCCCCTGCTCGCGGGCAAGTTCGAGCACGGCCAGACGCGTGCAGCCCGGCAGGATGGCGTTGCCATTGCCACGCGTGACGATCTTGTCGTCATTGGTGATGATATAGGCGGTCGACGACGCACCTTCGGTGACGTACCCGTCCTGAACCATCCAGGCCTCGTCGCAGCCTTCCGCCTTTGCGATCCGCTTGGCGAGAACCTGCGGCAGCAGGCAGACGGTCTTGATATCGCGGCGTTCCCAGCGCTGATCCGGCACGACCTTGACCTTCAGGCCCTTTTCGACGGCAGCGACATGTTCCAGCGTCTTTGCCTGAGTAAAAAGCAGCAGCGTCGGCTCGAGATTTTCCGAATAGAGGAAATTCCGGTCTTCCGCGCCACGCGTGTACTGCAGGTAGATCACGCCTTCGTTCAGCTTGTTCTCTTCAATCAGACGCTTTTCGATGGCAACGATCTCGTCGGTCGAGATCGGCAGATGACCTCCGATTTCGCGCACACTGCGCTCCAGGCGCGTCATATGCAGCGGGCTGTCGATCAGCTTGCCGTCCAGCACGGCCGTCACTTCATAGATACCGTCACCGAAGAGAAAACCGCGATCGAAGATCGACACATGGGCTTCGTTCTCGGGCAGGAAGGCACCGTTCAGATAGACGATGCGGGGTGCGTTGGCGGACATGGAAACTCCGGTGGACTGTATGGAAAAAGATCACCGACGCTTGAGAGCATCGAGAGAAATGGCATGAATGGTCGAAGGTTTGTTCGTCCCGGCATTGTAGCCGTTGGTCGTTGTCGCCGTCGTTATCGAATTGAGGATCGCCTCCTCGGCAGCCTCAATCACCGCTTCGAAGAGCGGCGAGACCATATCATTGGAAAGAACCGGGTAGTTCGCGACCGCCTTGCGGCGCTCCGGCGTGCGGCGCACCTCTTCGGCAGTGGAGAATGCCAGCGCATAATCGCCCGAGCCGTTGCTGAGTGCAGCGCCCGTGCGCGCCAGCCCGCCAAAGCAACGCTCGGCAAGCCGTTTCAGATTGCGCGAGCAGAGCGGCGCATCGGTCGCCACGATCATCACGATCGAGCCGTCCTTGTCATGCGCGCCTTCCGCCTCATAAGGCTTGCCGGCGACCGTAAGCTTGCCGCCGTAATTGGACTGAACCAGCACGCCGACCGTATAAGCTGCTCCACCGGCCTTCACGACACGTGAACTGGTACCGATCCCGCCCTTGAGACCGAAGGCAACCGTACCGGTACCGGCGCCGATTGCCCCCTCTTCGACCGGACCTGTCTTCGCGGCAGCAAGCGCCGCCGCCATCTCGTCCACGCTCGGACGGGCAGCACGAATATCGTTCAGCCGTGAATCGTTGGTCTCGCCGACAACGGCATTAAGCGACACGACACGCTCATTGCCCGCCTGTGCCAGCACATGCCGGTTGATCGCCTCGATGGCACGGCCGACACCGAGCGTATTGGTCAAGAGGATCGGCGTTTCGATCTCGCCAAGCTCGGCGATCTGCGTCGAACCCGCGAATTTGCCGAAACCGTTGAATACGGCGAGTGCTGCCGGCACCTTGTCCTGAAACAGATTGCCGGAATGCGGCAGGATGGCGGTCACACCCGTGCGCGTCCGTTCACCTTCGACGCAGGTCACATGGCCGATGGCAACGCCCGCGACATCGGTGATCGCGTTGAGCGCGCCGGTCCCGTAGTGGCCGATGGATATGCCAAGATCACGCAGGCGCGCACGATGTTCAATGGTCATTGAATGGTTCCGGTCTTCAAAGTGGCCAAAGACTACTTCAGCCCGATCCGAACCGGCACAACAAAAACGGAATAGTTTCAGACCACCTTTGCAAGAGGATGACCGACAGCAACCACTCCCCATATTGACAGGTGAGCACAGGCGAATGCCGAAACACCTGATACTCAAGACACCTGCCGTTTCGGACACCATCGTGACTTCCGGCCAGACAAGATCACCTGCGAGCCAAGTCCCCGCAGACGGGATCGTCGCATGGTTTAGGCCGCAAATTCCGGGTGCTCGAAGGCCTGTACGCTGGCCGCATAGTCTTCGTCGACCTTGCGAACCCGGACCAGACATGTCTGAGCGCTACATCCTTGCGACAGCGACGACGAAGGCACATCCAGCGTCAGGGTATTGGGATTGCCATGGCGCTCCAGAGTGCGGTCAAAATCCATGTCGAACCAGGCCCCCGTCGAGAGCCTGACCACACCCGGCATGATCGCGTCGGAAATCACCACGGCCGAAATCAGACGTCCTCGCTCGTTATGGATTTCGACGAGATCTCCCTCGCTGAGATCGCAATGCTGTGCATCCGTGGGGCTGATGAAAACCGGCTCGCGCCCCTTCACCTTTCCCGCCTTGCTGTGCGGGCTGGCATCGAGCTGGCTATGCAGACGCCTCACCGGCTGGTCGGAAATCAGATGGAACTGATCCTCGCTCTCCCGGTTGCCCAGCCATTCCGGCGGCTCGAACCATGTCGGATGACCGGGGCAATCATCAAGGCCAAAGCTGTCGACCATCTCGGAAAAGATCTCGATCTTGCCGGAAGGGGTCGGAACCGGATTTGCCTTTGGCTCTTCGCGGAACTCCTGCAGCATCACCACCGGAAGTGCCTGGGGCTGAAGGTCGAAAAGACCATCCTGCCAGAACTGGTCGAAACTCGGCATCTCGACACCCTTTTCGCGAGCATTGGCGGAGGTCACGCCATAAAGCCGCCGCAGCCAGCCTTCCTCATCGAGATTTTCGGAAAAATTCACGCCCATGCGCAGCGCAAGTCCGCAAAAGATATCGAAGTCGTTGCGCGCCTGCGCATACGGTTCCGAAACCTTGTGCATCGCCACGATCAGATCCTCGCCGCCGGATGACGCAATATCGTTGCGCTCCAGAGGGGTCGTGACCGGCAGTACGATATCCGCAAGCTTTGCGGTCGGCGTCCAGTAGGGTTCGTTGACGATGATCGTCTCCGGCTTCTGCCAGGCCTTCAGCAATCGGTTGAGATCCTGGTGATGATGGAACGGGTTGCCGCCCGCCCAGTAGACGAGCCGGATATCCGTATAGAGATGCTCCTTGCCGTTATAGGTGAAGGCCTCGCCCGGATTGAGCAGCATGTCGGTGATCCGTGCTACCGGAATGAACGCCTTGACCGGATTTTCCCCTTGCGGAAACGCCCCCGACTTGAAGCGGACATTGTCATGGCCGACCGAATTGAGCGCGCCATAACCGACCCCGAAGCCACCGCCTGGCAATCCGATCTGCCCCAGCATTGCCGCCAGCGTCACCAGCATCCAGAAGGGCTGCTCGCCGTGAACGGCACGCTGCAGCGACCAGGAAATGTTGAGCATGGTGCGATGGCACGCCATCTCGCGGGCAAGCGAAGCGATCCGGTCGGCATCGACGCCACACAGTCCGGAAGCCCATTCCGGCGTCTTGGCGATCCCGTCGGTCTCGCCCGCTAGATAAGCCGAAAAACGGCCATATCCGACGCAGTGACTGTTGAGGAAATCCAGTTGCGCCAGTTCTTCGGTGTGAAGCACATAAGCCAGCGCCAGCATCATCGCGACATCGGTGTTCGGCCGGGCGGCGATCCACTCGCTGTCGACCGGCATATTGTCCGAGACCGGGCCGATATTGATGAAGCGCGTGCCGTTCTTCTCCATCTCCAGCATACCGGCCACCACGCGGTGCCGCCCTGCCCCGCCGGCCGACATCTGCGCATTCTTGACCGGCACACCGCCGAAGGTGACGAAAAGCTCGGTATGCTTGGCCATCACATCGAAGGATGTATGTCGATCCAGCAGGAATTCGGTGGAGCCTATCGCATGCGGCAGGATCACCCGTCCGGCGGCGAGACTGTAATTGTCGACCGACGACACATAGCCGCCGATCAGGTTGAGAAAGCGATGAACCTGGCTCTGCGCATGGTGGAAACGCCCCGCACTTGCCCATCCATAAGAACCGCCGAAGATGGATTCATTGCCGTGCTCACGCCGCACCCGGTCGAGTTCGGCCGCCAGAAGATCAAGCGCCGTATCCCAGTCGACCTCGACGAACGGCTCGCGCCCGCGCAAATGCGGATTGGCACCCGGTCCCTTTTCGAGCCAGCTCTTGCGGATCGAAGGCCTGCGGATCCTCACATCCGTCAGGTCTTTTGCAGCCATGTGCAACCCGATCGGAGACGGATCGGGATCTTGCGCAAAACCTTCAAGCCTCAGCCCAGTCTCGTCGGCTTTCACTTCATAGACGCCCCAATGGGCCGCAGTGAATGTCTTACCCATTGGTGAAGTCCGCCTTCTCTCCTACTTCGCCGGAACCGGCTGTGTCTGCCGCCGCTGTAAAGCCTCGATAACGATCCGCGCGCCATCCTCGATCGCGTGTTCGATCGCCTCGCGAGCCGCAACCGGTTGTCGCTCATGCAGGGCAACCAGCAAGTCGTCGTAATTGTGGTGTTCTCCTGTTCCCGACTGGACTTCCGGATAAAGGTAGTTGAACCCGGGACCGGCCCTTAGCCACAACAATTCGATCACCCCGAGAAGCGTCGGCATCCGGGCCGCCGCATACAGCACGAAACGGAATTTCTTGTTCAGTGTCAGGGCCAGATGCTGGTCCTTTTCGGCCTTTGCCGCGAGATAACGTGTGAGCAGCGCCTTCATCGTGGCGATCTCGTCGGGCGTGATCTGCGACGCTGCATTGAATGCCGCAAGGCCTTCGACCGATTTGCGGATCTCGGAAATCTCCGAATATTGCTCCACCGTCATCGTCGGCACCCTGAAGGATTGCGCCGGTTCTGCCGTCAGAACCCCGGAGGCGGCAAAACGCACCAGCGCCTCGCGCACAGGCGTGATGCTCATTCCGAGCGAATCCGCCAGCTCCTTCGTAACGAGCCGGGTTCCCGGCTCAAGCCGCCCTTCTATCAGGGCGGCACGGATTTCGTCTTCCACATGGGTAACCAGGCTCCTTCGGGGAGCCGCATTGAACAAAGCTGTACTCACTTAGACCTCACCCTTGGAAAAATTGCCCGTTTTTTGGCACTCAATCGAAAATGCCCATATCTTGCCCACAAAGAATATATCATATATCTTAGCAGATAATAATAGCCCCCTGACGAATACATTGTCAGGATATCAGATACCAACACCAGAGGAAGTGAAGGCCCCCATGAAAAGACTTGCTGCCATTGCGCTCGCTGCATCCATGCTGCTGCCAATCTCCACGGCCATCGCTTCGGCGGCCGATATCGTCGTAGGTCGCGGCGCGTCGACCACCGCGATGGATCCCGGCTTCCTCAAGGAGAGCGCCACGATCGTCGACAACATCTTCGACACTCTTGTCATGCGCGACAAGGAGATGAAGCTGGTCCCGGGCCTTGCCACCTCATGGAAGGCGATCGACGACACGACCTGGGAATTCAAGCTGCGCGACGGCGTGAAATTCCACAACGGTGAGGCGATGGATGCCGAAGCGGTCAAGTTCACCATCGACCGCGTCATTGACCCTGCCGCAAAGTCGCCGACCGTATCCTATATCCGCACGGTCGAAAGCGTCGAAGTCGTCGATCCGCTGACCGTCCGCATCAAGACCAAGGGCGCCGATCCGCTTCTGCCCACCCGCATGAGCCGTTATCCTGCCTATATCGTGCCGCCGAAATACGTGAAGGAAGTCGGCAACGACGTCTTCGCCCGCAAGCCGGTCGGCACCGGCCCTTACAAATTCGTCGAATTCGTTCCCGACCAGCACGTCATTCTCGAAGCCAACAAGGATTACTGGCGCGGCGCTCCGTCGATCGACAAGGTGACCTGGCGCGCCATCCCGGATGGCACGGCCCGTATCACCGCGCTTCTGACCGGCGAAGTCGACCTGATCGAAAACGTCCCCGTCGATATCGCCCCGATGGTCAAGGACAGCCCGGATACCGATCTCGTCCAGGTCAAGAATGGTGGCCTCACCATCTATCTCGGCCTCGTGATGAACGAAAAGCCGCTGGATAACATCAAGGTCCGCCAGGCACTCAACATGGCGATCGATCGCCAGTCGATCGTCACCAACATCCTGCAGGGCATGGCATCGCCGCGCGGCACACAGGTCGGCGCCGCCGACTTCGGCTACAAGGATCTGCCCGTCACGCCTTATGACCCGGCCAAGGCAAAAGCGCTGCTCGCTGAAGCCGGCCTGCCGAACGGCTTCTCGATCAAGATGCAGTCCACCCATCGCTACATGAAGGACAGCGAAGTCGCCCAGGCGATTGCCCAGCAGTTCGGCGATATCGGCGTCAAGATCGATCAGGAAGTGCTCGACTGGTCCGTCTACACCCAGCAGGTTCCGCGCAAGGGGCCGATCTTCATGCTCGGCTGGGGCTCCACCCAGACGCTCGATGCGGATGCCGCCGTCTACGCCATCTTCAAGACCGGCGAGCCCTATTCGACAGCCTCCATTCCGGAACTCGACAAGCTGCTCGACGAAAGCCGCTCGATCGTCGACCCGGCAAAGCGCGAAGCTGTTCTTGCTCAGATCCAGGATCTCGCCGCCGAGCAGGTCCCGGTCATCCCGCTCTACCAGGAAGATGCCCTTTACGGTAAGGCTAAGTCGGTCACCTTCGAAGGACGCCCGGACGCCCGTATCCCGATCTTCGACATCAAGAAGCAGTAATCGCGCATGACACGGTTCTGGAATGTCAGGGACAACGCAGATGCGATATTTGCCACGTTCCTTCTGATCGCGGTTCTGGCGCTTTGCGTCCTCGTGCCTCTCCTCTGGCCGATCGACCCGGTGCGCGGAACCCTGACCGCGACATTCAAGCCGCCGCTCTCCGTCATTGGCGGAGAGCTTCATCCTCTGGGAACAGACCAGCTCGGGCGGGATCTCCTCGCCCGTCTTGGGCTTGGAACGGCAATCTCGCTGTCGATCGTCCTTGCCGCCTCGGTCATCTCCGTCGTACTCGGCACGACACTCGGCATGATCGCCGGTTATTACCGCGGCTGGTTCGACATCATCATCATGCGTGCCGTCGATGTGCAGCTCGCCATCCCGTTCATTCTCCTGATCCTGCTCATCGTTGCCGTCATCGGCCCGAGCATGGGCAATCTCGTCGTGGTGCTCGGCGTTACCGGCTGGGCGGTGTTTGCCCGCGTCGCCCGCGCCAAGACGCTCGAAATCCGCGAGCTGGAATATATCGACGCCTCGCGCTCCATCGGCCTGTCCAACATGGTCATCATCTTCCGCCATGTCCTGCCCAACATTGTCGGGCCGATCACGGTGCTGATGACGCTCGACCTGCCGCGCCTCATCATTCTTGAAGCCTCTGTCGGCTTCCTGGGCCTTGGCGTACAGCCGCCAACCCCAACGCTTGGCAATCTGATCGGCGAAGGCCGCTCCTTCATCCTGCTTGCCAACTGGCTGGTGCTCTATCCGGGCCTCGTCATCGGCGCGCTGGTGATTGGCTGTAATCTGATCGGCGACTGGCTCGTAAGACGTGCAGACAGCAGGAATGCGTAAAATATGAAGACCTTGAGCTTTATCACCGGTCGCGCGCTTCAGGGCCTTGTCGTCATGTTCGGCGTCTCGGCCATCGTGTTTTTCGCGCTTTTCCTCACCGGCGACCCGGCAGCCCTGATGATGCCGCCCGAAGCATCCCGCGAAGAGATCGAGGCATTTCGTCAGGCCATGGGTTTCAACGATCCGATCTGGGTTCAGTATGGCCGCTTTCTCGCGAGCGCCGTAACCGGCGAACTGGGCATGTCGCTGCGCTTCCAGCGTCCGGCGCTCGATCTTCTGATCGAACGCCTGCCGGCAACGGCACTTCTGGCCATGACCGCACTCATCTGGAGTTCGCTGCTCGGCTTCCTGCTCGGCACGATCGCCGCCGTGCGCAAGAACAGCGCCATCGATTTCGCCATCCGGGTCATCTCGCTGCTCGGTCAGGCCATCCCGGTCTTCTGGCTGGCGCTGCTGCTGATCATCTTCTTTTCGCTTAAAATGCGCTGGCTGCCATCGAGCGGCATCGGCTCGGTCTGGCATCTGATCATGCCGTCCATCGCGCTCGGCGCCTATTATCTCAGCGCCATCACACGACTGGTCAGAGCAAGCCTCATCGAGGTACTCGGCGAAAACTATATCCGCACCGCCCGCGCCAAGGGCATCTCGTCCTGGCGTATCATCGTCCATCACGCGCTGCGCAACGCGTTGATCCCGGTTATCACCGTGCAGGGCATGTATTTCGCCTCACTGCTCGGTGGCGCATTGGTGACGGAAATAATCTTCGCCTGGCCGGGCATCGGGCGTCTGGCGGTCGAGGCAATCCAGAACCGCGACTTTCCTGTTGTTCAGGCTGTCGTTCTCTTTGCCGCGGCGGTCTTCGTCATCGTCAACTTCCTCGTTGATCTCGCCTATGTCTGGCTCAACCCGAGGATCAGGCTGTGACTTCGGACGCCACTTTCGACGCGGCTCTCGACCTAACCCGAGAGTGGTGCGAAATCCCGTCGGTCAAGGGCGATGAACGGCAGATCGCGCGACAGGCGGATGCGGTTGTCAGCTGGCTAAAGAGCGAAATCGGCGCAAGCATCGTCTCGGCTGAATCTTCGAACGGCCGCCCGCCGGTTATCCACGCCCGCATCGATGTCGGCGCGGAAAAGACCATCACCCTCTACAACATGTATGACGTCATGCCCGCCTCGCCGGAAGGCTGGTCGGTCGATCCGTTCAAGGGCGGCATCGTCGATCTCGAAGGCATCGGCGAAAGCTTCGTTGCCCGCGGTGCGGAAAACAACAAGGGCCCGCTCGCCGGCATGCTTTTCGCCGTCAAGGCGCTGGCGGATACCGGAAAACTCCGCGTCAATGTCGAGATCCTCATTGATGGCGAAGAGGAAAGCGGCAGCGGCGCGATGCGCGACTATCTCGCTGCGCCCGATTGCCCGGTACGCAAAAGCGCCTCCACGATCTTTCCCTCCTTCTGTGAATATGGCGGAGGCGCGCCGCGTGTCTATCTCGGTTTCTCCGGCATCGCCAAGGGCGAGGTCCGGGTCGATGGCGGTGCATGGGGCGGCCCGAAAACAGCCATCCATTCCAGCAACGCCCCATGGATTGCCAATCCCGCAAGCCGGCTGGTCGAAGCCCTGTCCCTGATCGGCAACCCGCCAACCGGCGAACTGGCAAGGATCGCAATCGACGCGGAAGCCACAGGGATCATCTCGGATCTCGCAAAAGCTTTCGATCCAGCAGCCGAACTGCGCTTCCGCAAGACGGAAACCTTTTCCCTGGAAGGCGACGCGCAGGCACTGCTGGAACACGTCCTCTCGACCGCATCCTTCAACATATCGAGCCTCGAAACCATGCCGCTCCGCTCCGATGGCGTGATCCCGCATGGCGCACGTGCCGCTTTCGAGCTGCGCACACCGCCCTCCCTCGATCCGGCGGATTTCCTCAGCCAGTACCGGGTAACGCTCGAAAAGACGCCGGGAGCGATCCTCAACGTTGCCGACAGCTATCCCGGCTTCCGCTTCCGCGCCGATGCGCCCGGCGTCCCGGCCCTCCTGAAAAGCTACGAGACCACCGCCAACGCCACGCCCCAGATCTGGCCCTGGGCAATCGGCGCAGCACCCGCTTATGCTTTCGCGCCCCACGCAAACTCCTTCCTGCTCGCCGGCGCCGGCCGTGGCGGCAATGCGCATGGCATCGATGAGTTCATGACGCTTGAAGGTTTTCGGCGTTTCATCCAGTCGATAACGCTCTGGCTCGAACATGTCGCAGCCGAACCGGAGGCCGCATGAACACCATCCGCCATCTCTCCCGCAAGGATGCAATCGAGGCCGGCGCGCTCGATTGGGTGGCGGCCGTGGAGGATATCCACGCCACGATCCGGCTCTTGCGCAGCGGCGAAGCAGGCATGGTCGCCGAAAGCGTCATGCCGCTGGGTAGCGATCCCCGCAACAAGGCCTATGGCCTGCCGGCCTTCGTCAGCGGCGCTTATGATGCCGCCGGATTGAAATGGACCGTTCATCGCGCGGAACCGGTCGGCGACCTGCCGAGCATCAACAGCACGACGGTCATCAACCGGCTGACTGACGGCGCACCGGTCGGCAGCGTCGAAAGCGCTCTCCTGACCCGCATGCGCACCGCGGCCGTCTCCGCAGCAGCGATCAAGTCTCTGAAGCCGGCCGGCATAAGAACAGTTGCTCTGCTGGGCGCCGGCGCGCATGCGCAGACCCATCTGGACATGTTGCTCGCCCTGTTTCCCGGTCTCGAAGCGGTCCACCTCTGGAACCGGACACGATCAAACCTCGATCCCCTGATCGAACAGGCCGGGCGTAGCTCCACCCGCATCCTCCCCCATGCCGATTGGCATGACGCGCTGGCCGATGCGGATGTCGTCATCTGCTGCACGTCTTCACCGCAGCCGTTTCTGGACAGATCCGCAGTCAGGCCCGGCCGGCTGATCATGCAGATCGGCTTTCACGAAGTCATGTTCGAGACGATCGCGGCGACCAATCTCGTCACCGTCGATCTATGGGGCGATTTCGCCGAGAAGAGCGCCAAAAGCCTGTTCCAGATGTATCGCGCCAAAGAGTTTGCTCCCGAGCAAGTGGCGGCGGATCTCCCTGCCCTATTGCTCGACGGCTGGCGACCACCGCCAGACGCATCGCTTTATTTCTCCAGCTTCGGCCTCAACGTTTTCGACATCGCCTTTGCCGCGCGAGTGCTAGCCCGAGCGAACGAAATGAACATCGGCACTCTTCTGCCATCCATCTGATACGCATTCCCGAAAGGATCCGGCCATGATCATCACCGCCGCCGAACTCATCAAGTTGCTGCCAGAAAGCAAGTTCGTCCCCGTCGACGTGCGTCCCGAAACGGCATGGCGCGAAGCCACCATTCCCGGCGCGGTGAGCCTCAATGTCTATGACTATTTCATTCCCGAAAGTGACGAGGCAGGCATAACCGGCATGGCCGCCGGCGCTCGCGAAGCCTTCGACCGGCTGGGCCTCGGCGGCGATCGTATTCCCGTCTTTTTCGAGGAACAGACCGGCATGATCTCGCCGCGCGGCCTCTGGTTCTATGAACTCGTGGGCCTCAAGGGCGGCCTTATCCTCGATGGCGGCATCCAGGCATGGAAGGCAGAAGGCGGCGAAACGACTTCAGGAATAGGGTTGCCGGACGTCATCGCACAATCCGAGACAAAAGGCCTAAGCTTCCACCGCGAACTCGTCGCCTCGACGGATGACGTGCTGAACCACGCGGATCACAACGCCGATATCTTCGATGTCCGCCGCAAGACGGAATTCGAAGGCACCTTCCACCACGCCTGCTGCGCCCGTCCGGGCCGCATTCCGCATTCGCATTTCGCCTTTTACGAGGATGTGCTGAAAGACGGCAAATACCGTCCGGCGGAGGAAATCCGCCGGATCGCTGAAGCAGCCGGCCTGTCGCCGGATCGGGAGATCATCACCTATTGCCACCGCGGCGCACGCGCTGCAACCGCACTTTATGGCTTGAAACTCGCAGGCTTCGACAAGCTGAAAATCTATGTCGGCTCATGGCATGAATGGGCCGGCAATGCCGCCCTGCCGATCGAGATCGGCCCAGCCGAAGAAGTATAAGAGCCTCGTCGGGCGAGCCGTTTCGCAGCTTGCCCGACCATCCGGCTGATCAATAGCAGTCTTCGACACTGTAATGCACCGGGATCTCGGCAATGCTCGCTGTCTTCGGCAGCTCAAGAACCATGTGAACGATATTGGCGATATCTTCCGGCTGGGTCAGCTCGGCACTGTCGCGGGTCGCCAGCGCATTGCCCATGTCGGTGGCAACGAAACTCGGGCAGATGATCGTCGAACGAACGCCGTTATCCTTGCCGCACTGGCGCAGCCCATGCCCCAGCGCCACAGCCGCAAATTTCGACATCGCATAAAGCCCGGAACCTGCGGATTTCACCCGCTTGCCCGAAAGCGAGGCGAGCGTCACGATCCGCCCGTTCGGGGCCTTTTCAAGATGCGGCCAGGCCAGCTGACTGAGACGCATCGGCGACTTCACGTTGACATTGAAGATCAGGTCGAAATCGGCGTCTTCAGCTTCCAGCACGGTCTTCGGCGTCATGATCCCGGCATTGTGCACGAGCCCATCCAGCCGGCCGAAACGGGCAATCGTCTCTTCCATCCATGACCGTTCGCTTTCAGGATCGAGCGCATCGAAGCGGCAGACAAGCGCGTTCGCATTCTCATTGAATACCGAAGCCTCCGGGTTTCTGACCCCAAGGCTCACGGACCATCCTTCGGAAAGCAGCTTTTCCGCAATCGAAGCGCCGATACCGCGCGATGCGCCGCTGATCATTGCCACCCGGTTCGACACTGTCATTCTTCCATTCCCCGCCAATTCACCTCACGCCGCGGCAGCGGCATTGCCCCACTCATCACCCCAGGACTGCACCAGGTGCCCTGGCGAGACCTCCACATAATCCCGCTTCGGCGGAACATAGGAGAGCGGTCGGATCGGGCTCTTGATCTCTTCGTTGCTCAAGCCCCGGCGAATGCCGCGACGTGCCGGGTCCGGAATCGGAACCGCAGTTAGGAGCCGCTTGGTATAGGGATGCTGCGGGTTTTCGAAAATCGCCTGCCGTGGACCGATCTCGACGATCTCGCCGAGATACATGACGGCAACCCGATGGCTCATCCGCTCCACCACCGCCATGTCATGGGAAATGAACAGGTAGGAAAGCCCCATGCTTTCCTGCAGGTCGAGCATCAGGTTGATCACCTGCGCCTTGATCGACACGTCGAGAGCGGAAACAGCCTCGTCCGCGACGATGATCTGCGGCGCCATGGCAAGCGCGCGGGCAATGCATAGGCGCTGCCGCTGGCCACCGGAAAACTCGTGCGGAAAACGGCTTGCCATATCTGGCTGCAAGCCGACCTTCACCATCAGATTCGCCACCCGGTCGCGGGCATCGCTTTTGCCGGATGCGATCTTGTGAGCCAGCAGTGGTTCGGCCACCGCATCGCCGACCTGGATGCGCGGATTGAGGCTGGCAAACGGGTCCTGGAAAATCATCTGGATATGGCGGCGCATGGCGCGCATGTCCTCACCCGTCAGGCCGAGTATCTCCTCGCCGTCAAGCTTAACCGAACCGGACGTCGCATCCTGCAAACGGATGATCGTCCGTCCGGTCGTCGATTTTCCACAACCGGATTCCCCCACCAGAGCCAGCGTTTCCCCGGCCTTGAGATCGAAGGAAACGTTCTCGACCGCGTGGACGCGGCCGGATGTGGAGCCGAGAAACCCGCTGCCGATATCAAAACGCGTCACCAGATCACGCACCTGCAAAAGCGGCACCGGCTCGGCAGACACGGTGTCCTTGACCTGTGGCATCGCAACAGGCACGCCCGTCTCGACATCCACGAGCGGGAAACGGGCGGGGCCTGCCTCGCCCTGCATCGAGCCGAGCTTCGGCACGGCGGAGAGAAGCGCCTTGGTATATCCCCGCTGCGGCTCGGCAAAAATCTGCTCGGTCTGGCCGCGCTCGATCGCTTCGCCCTTGTACATGACAAGCGTCCGGTTGGCGATTTCGGCAACCACGCCCATGTCATGGGTGATGAAGAGAACGGCCATGCCCTCTTCTTCCTGCAACAGCTTGATCAGTTCGAGGATCTGCGCCTGGATCGTCACGTCGAGCGCCGTCGTCGGCTCATCAGCGATCAGCAGTTTCGGGCGGCAGGCAAGCGCCATGGCGATCATGATACGCTGGCGCATGCCGCCGGACATCTGGTGCGGATATTCTTCGAGACGTTTGGCGGCGGAAGGAATGCGCACCTTGTCCAGCAGGCCGCGCGTCTCTTTCATCGCGTCCGTCAGCGATAGGCCGCGATGCGCAACCAGCACCTCGGAAATCTGGTCGCCGATCGTCAGCGACGGATTGAGGCTCGTCATCGGCTCCTGAAAGATCATCGCGATCCGGTCGCCGCGCACGTCGCGCATCCTTCGCTCAGGCAGCGTCGTCAGTTCCTGTCCTTCAAGCTTCACGGAACCTTCGATCCGGCAGGTCTCGGGCGCATAAAGCCGCATGATCGACATCGCGGTAACGCTCTTGCCGGAACCGGACTCGCCTACCAGCGCCAGTGTCTCGCCCGCATGAATATCGAAGGACACGTCACGCACGACGGGAAGCCAGACGCCCTTGCGGCGGAAAGAGGTTTTCAAGCCCGACACGGTCATCACAGGTGCGCTCATGGACGGGTCCTTTTTCTCTAAAACTGGGGTCCGTGGCAATAATTTGCCTCTTTATATTGCATGCCACAAATGAAAGCATCTTGCCAGCATCGATATAGGATATATTATATATCCATTGATCATTGCTGGTCGCATCCGACCTGCCGCATCCCGTGATTCAAGAGGAAATCTGCATGAAACTCGAAGCGATCCCCAGGCTCTCCCTTGGCTATCTGCCGACGCCGATCGAGAAGATGGAACGCCTGAGCGCCGAGCTTGGAATTACGCTTTCGGTCAAGCGGGACGATTTCACCGGCTTCGGCGGTGGGGGCAACAAGGTGCGCAAGCTCGAATACCTGATGGCCGATGCCGTCGCCCAGGGTGTCAAGGTGCTCATCACCACCGGCGGCCACCAGTCCAACCACGCCCGCATGACGGCTGCTGCGGCCCGCAAATACGGCATGAAGCCCATCCTCGTCCTGCGCGGCAATCGCCCGGATCTCTATCAGGGCAATCTCCTGCTCGACCATCTCTTCGGCGCCGAGATCGACTTCCTCGATCCCGATGCCTATTTCACCGAGATCAACCCGCGCATGGCCCATCATGCTGCTGAGGCCGAGGCACGCGGCGAGAAGGCCTATATCATCCCGCTCGGCGGCGCGAGCGCACTCGGCGCCATGGGTTACGTCAACGCGGTCAAGGAACTCTCCGAACAATATGCAGCCGCTGGCACGCCCGCCCCGCGTTATCTCGTTGCCCCGGTCGGTTCCGGCGGCACACTTGCCGGCCTGCATATCGGCTGCTCGCTCTATTGGCCGGAAACGGAAGTCGTCGGCATTGCCGTCACCGGCAGCGCCGTTCCGTTCAGCGAACGTATCGCCGTGATGGCCAATGCCGGCGCGGAACTTCTCGACCTCGAAAAGCGCTGGATCGCCGACGATATCCGCATCGAGAACGACTATATCGGCCCCGGTTATTCCATTCCGTCGGATGCAGGCAATGCCGCGATCAAGCTTGCCGGCAATCGCGAAGGCATGCTTCTCGATCCCGTCTACACCGGCAAGGCTTTTGCCGGCATCATCGGTTGCGTCGAGAAGGGCAGCATCGAGAAGGGCAGCTCCGTCCTCTTTATCCATTGCGGCGGCTCCCCTGCCCTCTTCCCCTATGCCGGCCTGCTGACCAGCGACCTCGCTGGCTAAGGATTTGTCCCGGCGAAACGAATTTTGAAAGCCGGACACCCCTCCCCAACTAACCTCCCATATTGCCCGAACGCATATGGGAGGTCTTTTTTTGCCCATAGGGAAGGATAGGATCGCCTGCTGATTAAGCGGCAATCGCCAGCTTCGGCCGAAGTCTCGAAATGTGGAAAGGCGCAGGGTCGACCAGCGTATCGCCACCCATGACGATATCGGCCATCAGATGGCCGGCACCCGGCCCGATCCCAAACCCGTGGCCGGAAAAACCGGAGGCGATGAAGAAGCCCGGCGTCGACGGCACGTCGCTGATGACGGGAACGGCATCCGGCGTCACATCCATCATGCCTGCCCATTCGTTGACGACACGCGCCTTGGCAAAGGCAGGATAGGCGCGCGCCAGATTGGCGAGCGCCGTGCGGTTGAAGGATTTTGTCGGCAGCGGATCGAGCGTACGGATCGTCTCGAAGGCCGTCTTTTCATCCAGCGCCCAGCGTCTCGGCATCATCAGTTCGTCGACGAAGGATTTCCCGACACGGAGCTTCAGCTCCCGCCAGGTCTGGACGAAGGACGGCATATATTCGAAGAACAGCCGCAAACTGTCCGGCACGATATTGGCGATATTGGCGTTGCGCAGCGCCACCGAATAGTCGCCATCCAGACGCTTTCTGTAGGCGAAATCACCGGCACCGACCGGCATGTCGGAAATGCCTTCAATGCCGGTCACGCGGGCGACCGTGCCCATCACCTTCAGCTGCGGAAAATCGATGCCCATATTGCCAGCAAACAGCCGCGACCAGACACCGCCCGCCAGCACCACCGACGAGCAGGTGATCCGGCCACGTTCCGTCACGACGGCGGAGATCCGGCCGGCCGAACGTTCGACGCCACGCGCAGCACATTGCGTCAGGATGTGAGCGCCGGCGCGTCTCGCCGCATTCGCCATGACAACCGTCGCCAATGCCGGCTCAGCCCGTCCATCGCTCGGCGTATGAAGACCGCCGATCAGCCCGCCGGATGATCCCGGCAGCAGCGCTTCTGTTTGCGGGCCGGTCAGCATTTCGGAGTTCAGCCCGTAGGCCTTGCCCTTTTCATACCAACCGCCCCAGATATCCATGTCGCGCTTGTTGTAGCAGAGATAGGTAATGCCGGTACGCCGCCAGCCGGTTTCCTCACCGGTGCGCTCGTTCATCTGCGACCACAATCTGAGGCTTGCCATGGTCAGCGGAATTTCCGCCGGGTCGCGGCCCATCTGGCGTGTCCAGCCCCAGTTACGTGCAGACTGTTCGCCGCCGATCACGCCCTTCTCCACCACCGCGACTGAAACCCCGCGCTCCGCCAGCGTCAGTGCCGTGTTGATGCCGATGATACCGCCGCCGATGACGACGACATCGGCATGTGCCGGCAGTTCGGCATCGCCTTGAAAAGGGGAAACGGGAATGGAAAGTGACATGGCCTTTGCCTCGATGGTCGATTTCAAAAAATTCAAGCCGCCCATTCCGGGCCGGCGTCCTGCACCAGATGGCCCGGCGACACTTCGCGATAGGTGCGCGCAGGCGGCACATAATCGCCGGGACGCACCGGACTGCGGATCTCGCTGTCGGCAATCTTGTGGCGATCGCGGCGACGCGACGGATCGGGAATCGGCACGGCTTCGATGAGACGGCGCGTATAGGGATGAACCGGATTGGAAAAGATCGCCGCCCGTGGTCCGATCTCGACGATTTCTCCCAGATACATCACCGCCACCCGGTGGCTGATCCGCTCGACCACGGCCATGTCGTGGCTGATGAAGATGAAGCCGAGCTGCATCTCCTGCTGCAGTTCCAGAAGCAGGTTGACCACCTGCGCCTTCACCGAAACGTCGAGCGCGGACACCGCCTCGTCGGCGATGATCACGCTCGGCTTCAGCGCCAGCGTGCGGGCGACGCAGATGCGCTGCCGCTGACCACCGGAAAATTCATGCGGATAACGCTTGGCGATATCGGGAGACAGGCCGACACGCGTCAGTAGCGAGGCGGCAATCTCGTCCTGCTCCTTTTCGGTCGCCAGCTTGTGGATGCGCAGCGGCTCGGTGATCGCCCGACCGACCGTCAGGCGCGGGTTGAGGCTGGCGAAAGGATCCTGAAAGATCATCTGCACCGAACGGCTGAGCGATTGCCGCGTGTCGCTGCGCATCTGCTTGCCGCAGATCTCCACCTTGCCCGCTGTCGGATGCAGCAGGCCGGTGATCAGCTTGCCAGTCGTGGATTTGCCGCTACCGGATTCGCCGACGATCGCCAGCGTTTCTCCGCGTGCAAGCGTCAGGCTGACATTCTCGACCGCATGGACACGCGCGGTGACCTTGCCGAAGATCGTCTGCTGCACCGGAAAACGAACCGACAGGTCCTTCACGTCGAGCAGGATTTCCGACGTATCGACGGTGGATTTCAGCACAGCAGCATCGGTCGCAAGGCCAGTGTTGATATCGTAAATGGCAAAAGGCTGCGGATCGCTTGAGCCGCTCATCGATCCCAGCTGCGGCACGGCGGAAAGCAGCGCCTTGGTATAGGGATGCCGGGCATTGGCGAAGATCTCGGTCGTCGTGCCCTCTTCCACCACGTCGCCGCGATACATCACCACCATGCGGTCGGCGACTTCGGCAACAACCCCCATGTCGTGGGTGATGAAGAGAACGGCCATGCCCTCTTCTTCCTGCAGCTCCTTGATCAGGTTCAGCACCTGCGCCTGGATTGTCACGTCGAGTGCGGTTGTCGGCTCGTCGGCGATCAACAGTGCCGGCTTGCAGGCAAGCGCGATGGCGATCATCACGCGCTGGCGCATGCCGCCGGAAAACTGGTGCGGATATTCACCGTAACGCCGTGCCGCAGACGGGATATGCACCTTTTCCATCAGCCGGATCGCCTCGACTTTGGCCTCAGCCTTCGAGATACCGCGATGGGCGATGATGGATTCCGCAATCTGCTCGCCGATGCACATTGTCGGGTTGAGCGAGGTCATCGGCTCCTGAAAGATCATCGCGATCTCGTTGCCGCGCAGCGCCTTCAGGTCTTTCGGCGAAAGGGAGAGAAGCTCCTTGTCTCCCAGCCGGATCGAACCTTCGATCCGAGTCGACTGCTGCGGCAACAGGCCGAGCACGGACAGTGCAGTGACGCTCTTGCCCGAACCGGATTCACCGACGATCGCGACGGTCTCGCCCGGTGCGATATCGAAGCCGAGATTGCGCACGACCGAGGTCCATCCGTCCTTGTTGCGAAAGGATATGTTCAGACCGGAAATCGACAGGCCGGGCTTTGTTGTGGTTTCGGCTATCGACATCACTGCCCCCTGATCTTGCTGGATTTCGGATCGAGCCTGTCACGCAGGTCGTCGCAAAAGGCATTGAGAATGAGGATCATCGCCGTCAGCGCCGCACAGGGCCAGACAAGCAGCATCGGCGCCTGCGCCAGCGTGGCGCGCCCGGTGCCGATCATCAGCCCGAGCGACGGAGCCGGAGGCAGCACGCCAAGCCCGAGGAACGACAGGCCGGATTCCAGCACCACCGTCACCGCGACCGTGAAAGAAAACTGGACGATCAGCGGACCAGCGACATTCGGCAGGATGGTGGAAAACATAACCCGAGCATTGCTTGCCCCCATGCTGCGCACGGCCTCGACATAATCCTGCGAGCGAACGGAAAGCACGCTGGCATGGGCAACACGGGTGAAGCTCGGCACGAAGACGATCGCCAGCACGGGAATGAGCGTCACCGGTCCCGGCCCGTAAAGCGTCACGGCCAGCATCGCGAGCAGCAGCGGCGGAAAGCAGAGCACGATATCGATGAACCGCATTGCCAGCATTTCGGTCAGCCCGCGCGAATAACCGGCCAGAACGCCAAGCGCCGTGCCGATGACACCCGCCAGAATGGCTGCGGCAAAGGCCACGATCAGCGAGTTTCGCAGCGCGAAGATGAGACGCACGAGAATGTCGCGGCCAAATTCATCCTGACCGAACAGATGCTGGGCCGACGGACCGGCAAAACGGGCCGCAGTATCCATCAGCAACGGGTCCTGCAGCGGCAGAACGGGAGCGAGAAGACCGACGATGAGCAACAGAGCCAGAAGATAGGCCGGGATCTGGCGTGGTGTGAATTTCAAGGAGGTTCCGGTCATTTGCGCACCCGCGGATCAGTCAGGCCGTAGAGAACGTCGACCAGGAAGTTGAGGCCGATGAAAAGCGCCGAAATCACCAGAATGACGCCGGTCACGGTCGGATAGTCACGGGCATTGACGCCGCTGACCAGCATTCCCGAGAGCCCCGGCCAGTTGAACACATATTCGACAAGCACCGTGCCGCCGAGAAGCGAGCCGATCTGCAGCGCGAAAATGGTGATGACGGGGATCAGCGCATTGCGCAGGATATGGTGGAGCACGATACGGCGATCGCCCAATCCCTTGGCGCGCGCGGTGCGCACATAATCGAGCGGCAGGACTTCCAGCGTCGAGGCGCGGGTGATGCGGAAGACGATCGCGGCAAGCCCGATACCGATCGAAAGCGACGGCATCAGAAGAAGCATCATGTGTTTTCCCGGTGCCTGCGAAAACGCGACGAAACCGCCTGCCGGCGTCAGCTTCAGCATCTGCGAGAAGACTAGGATGAGAAGCGTACCGAGCACGAAAACTGGAATGCCCTGGGCGAAACCCGCGACATAGGATGCCGCGCGATCGAACGATCTGCCGGTGTGAAGCGCGGCATAGATGCCGGCCGGAATTCCGATGACGAGGCTGATCAGCGCCGCAAGCCCGATCAGCTCCAGCGTGCGCGGCAGCCGGCGCGCGATCTCCGCCGAGACGGAACTGTCGTCGACCATGGAGCGCCCGAGATCGAAGGAGGCAAGGCCCTTCAGCTTCTCCACATACTGCTCGACGATCGGGCGGTTCAGCCCGAGATCCTCGCGGATCATCTGCACGGTGGCCGGATCGGCCGAACCGCCGTCCTGTGACAGAAGCAGCTCGACGGGGTCACCGGGTACGAAGTGGATGGACATGAAGACCAGCGTCACGATCACCCATAACATGATCAGACTGGCAAACCCGCGTCTCAGAAACCAGAACATGAAGCCCCTATTCTCTTTTCGTCACGGCACAGGCCGCCGCAGTCATGCGACGCGGCAACCAATACCATTTCCGCTTCCACCTGCGTCAAAACGCAAGCGGAAGCGCTGGGGGAGATGGTGTCAGGCAAGCGCCAGCTTGTCGAACAGCGTTGCCGAGAAGGGCGACATCTGGTCCGGCAGCAGTTCGAGATTGCCGACAGTCCTGTTGCGGGCAAAACCCGTGGCGCGATAGGCGAGGCCGCAGAAGCTGGTATTATCGCAGACGAGCTTGTCGACTTCGGCATAAAGCGCGATGCGCTTGGCTTCGTCGCCCTCCTGGCGGCCACGCTGCAACAGGTCGGTCAGGCCCGGAACCTCAAAGTTGCGGCTTCGTAGAAATGTCTGGGTCAGGGACGGATCGATGACGGTTGCTGCCGCATCCGGATCGAGCGTATCGATACCGATGCCCTGGACCGCGAAATCACCGATGCCGCGATTGCCCATCGTTACACGAGTTGCCCAGTCAGGCATGGTCAGGTTCACCTTGATGCCGATTTCGGCCAGATGCGACTGGACCAGCACGGCGATGCCGGAATGCATCGTGTATTGCGAAGTGGCCAGAAGCGAGACCTCAAGACCGTTCTCGTGACCGGCCTCCTTCAGCAGGGCCTTTGCCTTTGCCGGGTCATAAGACCAGTAATTGGCCAGTTCCTTGTTGTAGTAAGGCGAGACCGACGGGCGCGGAACGCCGGCAAGCGGAGCGCCGCGGCCATAAAACACGGTGTTGACGATTTCCTCGCGGCGAATGCCGAAGGCAACGGCCTGGCGCAGCTTCGGGTCCTTGAACACGCCCGAACCGTTGAAGCTCAGATACATGAACGCGCCGGAAGCCATCGCATCGAGCTTGAGATTGGCATCCTTCTCGATCGTGTCCATCGCGCTCCACGGCACGTAGTCGATCAGGTCGACATCGCCGGCGGTGAGTGCCGCAACGCGCAGGTTCTCGTCCGCATAAGGGGTGATCTGAACATCCTTGAACGACGGCAGGCCTTCCTTGAAATAATGGTCTGAGGCAGTGAGCGAAATGCCAACGCCCTTTTCGGCGGAAACGATTGTGAAGGGTCCAGCACCGATGCCCTGTTCCTGTGCGTCGGCGGAGCCGGCCGCAATAATGGCGAGGAAGGGATAGGCCATGATCGAGGGAATGGTCACGTCCGGCGCCTTGGTGACGAGCTTGAAATTGCGGTCGTCGACAATCTCGACCGAGGCGATCTGGGTCACCGGATCGCGCATATAGGCGCCCGAGCCTTCAGCCGCGATCTTTTCCAGCGTCCACTTCACGTCGGCCGAGGTGACCGGCTGGCCGTTGGAAAACTTCACGTCCTTGAGCACGAATGCCCAGGTGAGGTCGTTCTCACGCTTCCAGCTTTCCGCAAGTTCGCCAACCAGCTGCCCCTTCGCGTCATAGGTGACGAGATTGCGGTTGATCAGCGCGGATACGAGCTGGCCCGCATAACCGACATTGATCCACGGGCGGAAATGCGACGGATAGGTGGAAAGGCCGACCCGCAGGGTCTTGGCTGCCGGAGCAGCAAAAAGCTGACCGGGAAGTGCTGCGGCGGCGCTGGAGATGGCGAGATATTTGAGGAGATCTCGGCGATTAACAATCATAGCAGTTCCCTCTTTTATGATCTGTCTGTTTCTGGCTTCAAGGCACGGCGCGCATGTCTTCATGCTTTCGCGGATGCCTTGCTATCAAGCATCAACCTGTCTTGCCGCGCTCCCTTAATCATCCATTCCACCCGATGACGAAGCGGCGGCTTAAAGGAAATCCGAAAGGCTTGCGGCCGATGGTTTCCGTTGGTTCAAGCTAAGGACCAGAAATGAAAATCGTCAAGCTCAATTCCAATAAAAGGGCCAAATAATTATCATTAGTCCGATTATAGGAATAAATACGTCTTCTTATGACTGGCAATCATCAAAAATCACCACGTTATTCCGATAATCGGCCCATAAAATAATACACGATCCATTTATTGGAATTGAGCTTGACGATTTTCATTTCTGGTTCTTACATGAAGCCACCTCGGGGCAAACGGCCTCAAAACAAGAAGGGGAACTTCATGGTCTGGCGCATTGGCGTGGATTCCGGCGGTACGTTTACCGATGTATGTCTGTTTGAAGAGAACACCGGTGAGGTGAAAATCTGGAAAGTCTCGTCCACTCCCGACGATCCCTCCCGCGGTATCACGCAAGGCGTGGAGGAAGGTATCCGCGAAGTCGGATCCACGGCCGCCGAGGTTGCCTTCCTCGGTCACGGCACGACGGTCGCCACCAACGCGCTCATTCAGGGCCGCGGCGTCGAGACGGGCCTGATCACGACCGACGGTTTCCGTGACCTTCTCGAAATCGGCCGCCAGAAGCGCCCTGACCTCTATGACATCCAGGCCGACAAGCCCGATACGCTGGTCAGCCGCGACCTGCGCATCGGCGTCAAGGAACGCGTCCTGTCGAACGGCGAAACCGAGACCTCGCTCGACGAGGAAGAGTTCCGCGCCGCCGTCCGCGAACTGAAAAAGGCCGGCGTCAAGTCGGTCGCCGTCTGCTTCCTCTACAGCTTTTTGAATTCCGAACACGAAGCGATCGCCGGCCGCATTCTGGAAGAAGAATTTCCGGAAGCGTTCTCCGCCCTGTCGCACAAAATCGCTCCGGAATTCCGCGAGTTCGAGCGCCTGTCGACCACGGTTGTCAATGCCTATCTCGGCCCGGTGATGAAGGGTTACGTCAATGCGCTCAGCGGCAAGCTGAAGAACCTCGGCATTTCGGTTGCCCCGCAGCTGACCCAGTCCAACGGCGGCGTCATCGGTTTTGATGCGGCAGCCGATCTGCCGGTCCGCACCGTACTTTCCGGCCCGAGCACCGGCGTCGTCGCCGCACAGGCGATCGGCCGCATGACGGGTATCGAAAACCTCATCACCTTCGACATGGGCGGCACCTCGAGCGACGTCGCTTTGCTGACCGGCGGCAAATGCCAGGTCGTCAACGAATCCGTCGTGCATGGTTATCCGATCAAGGCGCCGATGCTCGACATCCACACGGTCGGCGCCGGCGGCGGTTCAATCGCCTATGTCGATAATGGCGGTTTCCTCAAGGTCGGCCCGCGCAGTGCCGGCGCCAATCCCGGCCCCTCCTGCTACGGCCTCGGAAACCCGGAACCGACGGTGACGGACGCCAACGTGCTTCTGCAGACGCAGAACCCGAAATATCTGCTGAACGGTCGCATGAAGATCGATCAGGAACTTTCGCGCGCGGCCATTCAGACGCTGGCCGACAAGCTCGGCATGGGCGTTCTGGAAACGGCAAACGGCATTCTCGATATCGTCGCCGCCAATATGGCAAAAGCCATCCGCGTCATCAGCGTGCAGCGCGGCCACGATCCGCGCGAATACACGATGGTCGCTTTCGGCGGCGCAGGCCCGGTTCACGCCGCGCGCCTTGCCAAGGAACTCGGCATGAAGCGCATCCTCATTCCCCGCACCCCCGGCGTCCTTTGCGCGCTCGGCCTGCTGATGACCGATCTGCGCGCCGATTTCTCTTCCACCCAGCTGACTCGCCTCGACGAGGCAAGCGCTGATGGCATCGGCGAAATCTATGCAGCCCTCGAAGCCAAGGCCTATGCCTGGTTCGATAGCGAAGGCATTGCCCCGCAGGCGCAGCAGATCTCTCGCACGGTCGATGTCCGTTACGCCGGCCAAAACTACGAAATCTCGGTCCCGGTACAGGCAGGGACGGTCACGGCCGCAACCTTTGCAGCGATCGAAGAAGCCTTCCTCAACGCCCATCGCCAGCTCTACGGCTTCATCGCCGAAGGTGAGCCGGTGCAGATGGTGACCTTCCGTCTTGCCGCCAGCGGGCTTGTTGAAAAGGCGCAATTCCAGCCGGCCGAAATCGAAGGCCCGGATTCGTCTGCGGCGATTACCGGTTCGCGCGAAGTCTGGATGATGGAAGCCGGCGGTTTCGTCACTGCGACGCTTTACGATCGCGCTAGGCTGAAGGCCGGCAATGTCGTCCATGGTCCAGCGATCATCGACCAGATGGATACCACCACCGTTGTGCCGATGGATACGACCGCGACCGTCGATGCCTATCTCAATCTCATGCTTGAGGCGAAGTGATGCTGAACGTCAATCAGGAACAAACCACGGCCATCAACCCGATTACCGTTGAAGTGATTGCCAGCGCTTTTGCTTCGACCGTCGAGGAAATGGGCGAGGCGCTCGTCCGCGCCAGCTATTCCACCAATATCAAGGAACGCCGCGACTGCTCGACGGCGCTCTTCGATGCCAATGGCGCGATGCTCTGCCAGGCCGAACATATCCCCATGCATCTCGGCAGCTTCATCGGCTTCATCCCTTATCTGATGAAGACGCCGGGTCTGGAAAACATCAAGCCCGGTGACATCTTCATCGGCAACGATGCCTATGAGGGCGGCGGCACCCACCTGCCCGATATCGTCATGGCGTCGCCGATCTTCGTTGAGAGCCGGCTCGTGGCCTGGGCCATCAACACCGCCCACCATTCCGACTTCGCCGATCGCGGCCACGCCCATATCTATCAGGAAGGTCTGCGTATTCCGCCGGTCCGCCTCTACAGGGAAGGCGTGTTGCAGGAAGATATCCAGCGCCTCTTCCTGCTCAACTGCCAGGTACCGCATGAGCGCGTTTCCGACCTTCGCGCCCAGATGGCGGCAAACCGCCTCGGCATTACCCGTCTCAACGAACTCTGCGAGAAATACGGTCTCGACACGGTTCTGGCCGCAGGCGCCGAACTGATGAACTATGCGGAGCGCAAGATGCGCCTCGGCATCGCCTCCATCCCCGACGGCACCTATTCCTTCAAGGACCGTTTCGACAGCGAATCGCTTGTCGGCGAACTGGAATTCGGCGTCACGATCGAAGTCAGGGGAGATGAGGTTCACCTCGATTTCGTCAGCCCGCCACAGGTCCGCGCCGGCCTCAACGTCGTCTATACCGCACTTCTGGCAACCGTCTATTACGCGGTCAAATCGATCGTCGATCCGACAATCCTGCCGAATGCCGGCCTTGCCCGCCCGATCCATGTGACGGCGGAAGAAGGCAGCCTCCTGCGTTGCGGCCACCCGGCAGCCGTGGATGGCCGCATCACCGCCTGCCAGCGTGTCGTCGATCTGGTCCACGGCGCCTTCGCCCAGGTCATTCCGCATCGCGTCACCGCCGCCTCCAACGGCTCCGTCGGCGTCGCCAGCTTCAACGGCACGCGCCCCGACAAGAGCCTCTGGGTCTATCTGGAAACCATCGGCGGCGGTTCCGGCGCGCGCTGGAACAAGGATGGTCTGGACGGCGTGCATGTGCACATGACCAACACCTCCAACCTGCCCGTCGAAGCGCTCGAGAACGAATACCCGATCACGCTTCTTCGTTATGAACTGGTGGATGGATCCGGCGGCGCCGGCACGTTCCGCGGCGGCATGGGCCTTCGCCGTGTCTATCGGGCCGAGGCTGATTGCCGCGTTCAGGTCATGGGCTCGCGCCTGATCTCGGCCCCCTGGGGCATCGATGGCGGGCTCGAAGGTGCCCGCGGTTACTTCTCGCTGAACGGCAACCGCGACGTTTTCGTCGATGGTTCTGTCGACCTCAAGGCCGGCGATCTCCTGGAAATCGTAACCCCCGGAGCCGGCGGTTACGGAGCACCGACCGGCCGCCAAAAGACCGAGGTCGAGCGCGACGTGCGTGAAGGACGGTTGACGGCCGGCGAAGCAGCATCGCTTTACAACTGACCTCGTTCCGGTTGCATTCCACCCGGAATTGACAAGCCGGGTGGAAACGTTTCACAGCTTGAACCTGTATCGGCCTGCACTGTCGAAGACCGTGCAGGCCGATACATTGCCTTTGGAGGACGTTGATTGAGCGTTGAAAAAAAATCGTCGAGCAACGTCATGCGCGCGGCCGAGATCCTCATGGCGCTCGGTGATGCAAATCCGCCGGGGCTGACGCTTTCCGACCTCGCTACACAGCTGGACGATGCCAAATCCGCCGTCCACCGGGCGCTTGTCGCACTCGGCCAGTTCGGTCTTGTCGAGCAATCCGGACGACGCGGAGCCTATCGACTGGGCCCCGGCATCTATGCACTGGCCAACAAGTCGCACAGCATCAACGACATGGTGAACTTCTATCGCCCGGCGCTGATCAGCATCAGCGCAGAGACGGGACTGTCGAGCTATCTGATGGTGCGCTCGGGGCTGGATTCCGTCTGTCTGGATTTTGCGCTGGGCACCCTTCCCATGCAGGCCCTGTTTGAAGGCGTCGGCGGGCGTCTGCCGCTGGGCGTCGGGCTGGGCGGCGTCTGCGTCCTGGCGCAGATGGAGGAAGCTGCCCGCGACCGGATCATCGAGATCAACACAGAGCGCTACGGCCAATGGGGCGTCGACGCAGAGACCGTCATGCAGGAAATCACCATGCTGAAGACGGAAGGTTACGTCTTCGGCACGAGAAAACATGGCGGCGGCGGCGAGATCAAGACGATCGCCTTCCCCGCCGAAAAGGCAAACACCTTCAACAGCCAGGCAGCGATCTCGCTTCTTTTGCCGAACGACACAGGTATTGCCGATCTTAAAGCGCTGATGGGAAGCCTGCAAAGACATCTGAACTAACCGGCCCGCGGGAAAACCAGCTGCCGATAAGCCTCCGGCGGACACATTACGCCGTCGAGCCTTCAACCATGAGCGAATTGACCGAGGCACTCCGAGAGTTGCTTTATCTGCGTGATTTTTCCGCCGGTAAGCCACCCAGCGTCTGGCAGCTCCATGCGAGTTTTACAACGGTACATAAATTACTCTGATAACGGGTATTCCGGTGTCAGGAAGCGATTTTACAGACGTTTCAAGCGCCGTTGCGCGTACCAGAACATCAGGGAATTGCGTCCATCCTCTGCCCGGATCAAGGGAAGCGGTTGCCTTGACGGTCTCAGATAAAAGCCGATCCGTATTGGTGGCATAGCTACCACACCACACGCCCGCGATGACCAGGCAAAATTAATCAACCATAAATTGATTTTCCGCATGTTTACGCGTCAATATTTCTGGCACTCAGTTTAACGCTGATCGAGGCGTGTCGTGTGTCACGATCTGCATCCAAGCGGCTCGACGACCGGATACGCGCGCCTGCGAAATGGCAGTAGATCGACCATAGGCGAAAGAAGTGCCGATGCTGTTTGGAAAATTGCACGCCGACATATTCACGGTGTTTTCCGGCTCCAACAGACATATCTATGAGAACGTCATCGCCAAAATTTACGAGCGTTTTTATCAGGCCGACCTGTATTTCCCCAGTCAGAACGACTTGCTCACGCTGATCTACGATCGATTGGCGGAACAGCCTCACCTGTGGAGAGATGACGAAAGACCTATCGTGCTGGATCAGCTTGCAACGGGAAGAGGCCGCCGGATCCGGCGGCGCCGCAACGAGAAAGCCGATTCGATCGCCAGCAGCGACGCTATGATGCGAGCTCGGCATATCTATTACCGCCTTATAGCAACCGGCTGGCTTGAGCCGATCCACTATGGTTTGAAGATCACCGTCGATATGCCACCCGGTGCAATGCGCCTTGCGGAATTCCTGAGTGGCTTGACTGCCGGCGTTTCGGAACAGCTCGGCGGCCTGGTGGTGCAGGTAAAAACCAACCTCGACCATCTGCAACTGAACGCCCGTGAAAATGCGCTGGGTCTGCACAAGGCCGCACGCGATGCCGCCTCTTTCGGACGATACATGCGCAGCGTCCTGTCGGCCCTGCGCGAAATCGACAAACAGGTCGTTGCCAGCGAAAACATCAGCGACCGCCTCAAGCACTATTTCGAAGATTTCGTCGAGCGGGTTCTGCTGCAGGACTATGCCGCAATAACGACAACCTCTCATCCATACCGCTATCGTTACAGAATTATCGAGGCACTCAACACGCTTGAGGATAACATCGCGGATATCGGAGCGATCGCGGATGCCTATCTGGAAGCGCGTCTTTCAACCGAGATTGCCAGTGCCCGCGAACTGGTTCACGACGACCTGCAGCGTATCCGCAACGTCTTCGACCAGATAGAAGATGCTTTCGAAGCCATTCAGCAGCATCGGGCAAGACTTGAGACCCGATTGCGCAATACCGTGCGATATGCCGGACGCCGTAGCGGCGGCTCTCTTCTTCGCAGCAGCTCGGTCCTGCTCAGGCTCGATAAACTGATTGCCGCAGGCAGGGCAGAGGCCACGATACCGGGCATGATTGAGCCTCGCCTGCCGCCTCTCTCGCCTTTTCTTCTCGCCCGCCCGCGTAATACGCGCCAGCCGATTGTCAGCGACGTACTGGCGCTTCCGCCGGTCGATCCAGTCTGGGAACTGAGAAAACATCTCGAACGTATTTATATGCAAAGGCTGGCCGTCAGACCCGAACAGGTCATGCATTTCCTCGAAAGTCGCGTATCCGCGATTGGTGAAACCCGGGCCAGCCGCTTCCGGCTCGACACGATCGACGATTTCCTGGCTTTCGAGGCACTACGTTTGATCGCCCATTCGAATGCGCCGGAAAAGCCGAGCGACAATCCATTGGCCAATCTCCTTGCTACCCGGTTCATTCTCACACCGGTGGCGGATGCAATCGTCGACAATGACTGGCTGCAATGCGCGGACTTCAGCGTTGCCCGCACCCGCTCCAATACATACCGGGAAAACTGAGATGCTCATCGAATTCCGTAATCTGGGTGAACGCGACTCGAAACGTCTGGAGCGCGTCACCCATGTGATCAATCACTTGCTGCGCCATCAGTTCTTTCATCTCGACGACCGCGGCGCGCCCGGCATGATGGAGACGCTCCTGCGGCCGGACATTGAAAAACTCGTGGCAAGCTATTTCGAAGTCGCGGGTTATCGCCTCGTGGTGCGCGACATAGAAGGCTGGGCCGGCATTCTTCCCGATACGGAAGTCATCACCGGCCCGCGGATGCGAATTGACGAGACGCTGGTTCTTCTCCTCATGCGCCGGCTTTGGGGCGAAGGCGATCTCGGAAAATACGGAAACATGCTGACAACGCTCAACGAGGCTTACGACGCCTATCAGGACATGGTGGGCGGCAGCCGCAGGCCTGCGCTGGGAATAACCGAATTCAGAAATCTCGTACAATCCCTCGAAAGACGGGCGATCGTCAGGCTCGGCGAATTTGATGACGAAGCGCATGACATGCCCCTCATTATCCGGGCTCTCGTCGACACGGTGAGTGGCACGCAGCACCTGACTGGCGTCGAACAACTCCTGTCTGGTCCGGATTTTCAGGACAATGACGAAGAACTTTCCGAGGAAGACAAGGATGCCGCCGAATGATGCAGCTCAGCCGTATCTCGCTGGTGCAATGGCACCTCTTCCACAGAGAAGACCTCGATATTTCCGGCAATAGTGCAATCCTCGGCCAGAACACGTCGGGAAAATCGACGCTGATCGACCTTATTCAGGCCGTCATGGCCGGGGGCTCCACCCGCTACTATCGTTTCAACCGCTCTGCTGGCGAAACCGGCAGCAGCCGATCGGAACGGACCTTACGCGGTTACTGCCTGGGACAGCTGAATGAACACCACGTCCTTCGCGAGCAATCCGTCACCCATATAGCGCTCGTCTTCGATGATCCCGATGGCCTGCGCAAACCCGTAAGCATAGGGCTTTGCATCGAGGCATCGGCCACCGAGGATGCCCAGGTCGTCGGCCGTTATGTCGCCCAGGGAGTCCGTGTTCACACCGATATGCTGATCGAGGATTTGCCCGACGGGCAACAACGATCGGCATCTTGGCCACTTGTCCGCTCAAGGCTTGAACAGGCCTGCGCGGAACAGGGAACCACGCTTCTCAGACCGGACGTCGCGCGCAATTTCATCCGCGAATATATGCGCCTTCTTTTTACCGGCCGCCGGCACGGCGATCCGGAGCGTTTCATCCGCGCTTTCATAACCGCCCTGTCTTTCGAGGAGATGCGGTCGGTTGAGGATTTCGTGCGACGTTTCCTACTGGAAAAGGATGACATCGACATCGGTGAATTGCGGGAATCGATCCAGCGATACCGCGATATCCAGAAGGACATCCACGAACTAGAGCGACGCCTTGAAGCGTTGCGCATCATGCAGAAGCTGGTTGGTGAATATGTGGTCCTGCTCGAACAGGAAGATATTGCCCGTGGTGTCGAAAGGCTGGCGGGACTCATCGAATCCGGTGCGGCATTTGTTGCAAAACTTCGCACACTCCGCCGGATGACTGTCGAGCTTGAACACGTGAGGTCGGAAATCACCCGCCTTGATGACGAACACAAACTGCTTGTCGAAGACGAGGAAATCCTTCAGGCGCAAATCGCCGCACAGGACGTGACCTCGCAGAAATCCTTGCTAACCGCAGGACTCAGGTTGAAGGAACAGGCCCGGTCTGCCACGGCGACCCGGCTGCAACAACGGTTTGTGGATACGATACGCGCGGTATCCCTTCTCGACTATCGCGAAAAGCTGGCGCCCCTGAAACTCGGGCGGTTATTCGAGACACTCGACACCATTCGCCTGAAAACCGGAGATCACAGTCCGCCCGCATGGCCGCGTAACCCGACAGAAATGGAGCATCTGATCGAAGCCGCCAGAGTGCAGGCGGGTTCGAGCCAGACCAAGTTGCTGGAGCGGCGCGACGAGGCAATCACCTGGCGCAAGAACCTCGAGACAGAGCTGAAAGGGTTACAGGACCGATTGCAGGACGCACGCTCGGGCCAGGTGCCGCTGGAGGCGGCGACGGCGAGACTTATCAGCGCCTTGCAAAGAGAGGGCATGCGTCCACGCGCCCTGTGCCAAGTCACCGAAATCATCGACGAAAACTGGCGTTATGCCGCGGAGGCATTGCTTGCCCGCGACCGCGAAGCCATCATCATCGATCCGGAACATGCCGCGCGCGCTGTCGAAATCCTGCGGGCCGACAGAAACGGTTTCCGCGGCTGCCGCGTCATCAACACGCGACGTCTTGCAACAAGGACACTGGAAGCACAACCCGGCTCGCTTGCAGGCGTCATGAAGAGCGACGATCCGCTTGCAGCCGCCTTTATCGATTTCCGTATTGGAAAAGTGCGCCTTGCCCATACCCAGTCAGAGCTCATGGACGGCGGCCGTGCCATCATGAAGGACGGCACCTATAACAATGATATGGTCGTGGAAGTCCTGCATGCTCAGGGCGGCCTGAAGATCGGCCGTGCTGCAGCGCCGCTGATGCAGGAGGATCTTGCAAGGCAGGTCCAGGAGCAGCGCGGGCTGATCGACAATCATGTTCAGAACGAGAAGTTCTATGACGACCTGGCAAGGCGGCTGGAGGCCTTGATGCAACCGGTCGAGGCTGCCGACCAATTGGAAAGCCTCGCTTCTGAAATCAACCAGCTTGATGAAAAACGTGCAGATCTGCAGCAACAGATCGATCGGGTCGTGTCGAGCATAGATCCGGCCCTCAGGGCTGCTCTTGAACAGATAAAGCAGAGATTGCAAAACGTCCGGGACGACAGAAGTGAATGCCTGGTAAAACGCGGCCAGCTCACGGCCGGTCTGACAGAAATACGCCTTACGCTCGGTGGTGTTGGAAACCAGCTTGGATCACGGGCCCATTTTTCAATGCGCCGCGACCTCTTTCGCCAGAGAATTCGAAATCGCGCCCAACTCGCCGCACTTCGCGAAACATATATTGCCCAGCGCCCCAAAATCCTTGCCAACGTCATAACGGATATGAGGAAACGCGCGGAAGACACAAAGGAAGAAGCTCGCGCCTGCGAAGGAGAGCTGCGCGATGCTCTTACACATTATCGGCTGAACTTCGATAACACCGCGCCGTTGATCGGACCTGCGACCATCTCGACCGAGATCAGGGCCTGGATCGAAACCAATACCGCAATGCTGGAGGCAAACGAGCTGATCCGCTACAGGCAGCAGGCGGATGAAGCAGCAAGCCAGATCAGCCGCCTTCTGCGAACAGCTTTCGTGCAAGAACTCAACAACCGCTTCAACAAGCTGGCCGGCGAACTCGACACGCTTGCCCGGGCGCTGAAATCCCGCCCCTTCAACCACGAGATCTATACGCTGAATGCCCGTCCGAAGCCTGAACTATCGGGCCTTTATCAGCTAGCACAGGCAAGCCAGGATGACGAGAGCGTCTTCGAATCCCTGTTCAGCCATGAAGCGCCGCGCGACCAGCAACATGCACAGGCCCTGGCGGAGGTCGAAAGGCTGTTGAACGACGAGACGCTGGATTTCACCATCTACCAAGATTACCGGAACTATTATTCGTTCGACCTGACGACACGCAACATCGAGACGGGTCTGCAAACCAGCTACGAACGCCGCAAGGGTACGGCAAGCGGCGCAGAGCGCCAGGTGCCCTATTACGTCATCATTGGTGCGGCACTGGCAAGCATCTACCATAGCGCAGGCCGACACACCGAACGGGCAGATTTCGGGCTTGGACTTGCGGTTTTTGATGAAGCATTCAGCAAGATGGACGGTCCAAACCAGCGCACCCTGCTCGGCTTTTACAGCGATATCGGCCTGCAGGTCGTGATTGCGGCACCATCGGAAAAACGTGCCGTCGTTTATGAAAACATGGACAGTATTGCCGACGTCTTTCGTCACGGCAATGCGGCAACGACCGAGTTCATCCGGATCAAGACCTATGCGCAGGACCTTATGCGTGCCGGAAATCCACAATACATGACCGACGCCCAGCTGGCTGACCGAATAAAGGCCAGCAGCTCGGAACTTCCTGCCGGCCTGGATACGGGCACATGAAACACATAAGCTTCGGGGATGCCGGCAAGCTTCTCGCAAATCTGCTCGACCGGTATGAGGCAAAGCCGGGTGTGGCAGCTCTCTTCGGTTATGCAAACGAAGCAGCCTTTTCGAGCGTGGAGGCGCGTGATCGTTTCATCGAGACACTCCGCAAGGCCGAGAAGCTGGGGGCGGTGAAACTGGAGAATGCAAGAGCTTCCGCCGACATGGCCCTGCGGATCAGGCTTGTCGATGTAGACGTCCTCTATCGTCATCTTGGCCGGGTGCCTTCCCACCATCAGGTCCATACCCTGCTGACCGATTTCTACGAGCTTCCGAACCTGCCCGAAACGGCGCGGGAGGTGCTCGACGAAATCGGCGCGGCCTGGTCACGTAATGTCCGGAAATTCGGGATCATGCCGAATGATACGGCGAACCTGAAGGATGTGTTGCTGCTTGCTCGCGGTTTACAGGAACGGGCAAGCGACCCGGCCGCTGTCGCAATCGATTTCCGCAGCTTTTGCCGTTCCGTCAATACCGGCAGCAAGGCGCTCGACCATCTGGCCGCAAGTGTGGTCGCCATCCATTCTCGCCTCTATCCCGGCCAGCGAACACCCGAAAGCCTCAACACAGACGAGGCTCTGGCCACATTCGGCGTTTCGCGAATGCCGCAGCCACTTCAGCTCAGCGGACCAGTCGCAATCGACGGCGTACTACTCCCGCCGCTGTCCTATTACGGTTTTCCTCCCGATCAGGCCGCGACAATCAGGCTTTCCCATGCCGTCGACTATGTCCTGACGATCGAAAACTATACATCCTTCATTCGTCATGCCCGTGAATTCAATGGCAGCCAGAAAGGCCTTGTCCTCTACACCGCCGGCTTCCCGGCCCGCAGCCATCTCCGGCAGATCACCCGTCTCTGCCGCGAAGCCGGTACCGCCTGCTACCACTGGGGCGATCTCGATGCAGGCGGGGTGCGGATCTTCAGGCATATCGAAAAAGCATTGCAGGCGCAGGGCGTGCAATTGCAGCCGCATCTGATGGACGCTGCTATTCTTACACAATATGGTGTCGCTGCGACCGGCAGATCCCCCCTCCCCCCGCAAGGTGCCTCCGGCAGTGCAATTGAACATCTATGGCACGCGCTGAGGGAAACCGGGCTGGTTCTCGAGCAGGAAAGCCTATCACCTTGTTTGCCGGGCTAAGGGGCCGTTTGACACATGGCGCTAACTTCGCGGTCTATTTCGGCAACAGGATATTCTCATCAACATGGAAAGCCTTGAAGCGGACGATGATGATGCAGAACCCTAAGCCGAAGCTGACTGGAAGATGCCACAAGTCTCAGTGGTTGCGGGGGCAGGATTTGAACCTGCGGCCTTCAGGTTATGAGCCTGACGAGCTACCGGGCTGCATCGTCGGCTACGGGTCTTTGTGTGCCCCTGATTAGGCGTTAAATCCTCGACCCGTTTACCAAAACAAAAAAGCCGCCTTGAGGGCGGCATTTTTGATTGGTTGCGGGGGCAGGATTTGAACCTGCGGCCTTCAGGTTATGAGCCTGACGAGCTACCGGGCTGCTCCACCCCGCGCCAAGCGCAAATCCGAGATCGGATTTGTCGCGACTGCATAAACCGCAATTCGGTTTATGCTTATTGCCGGAGCAAAACCCATTTGGTTTTGTCTCCTGTAAGGGACGCACCGGCTAAGTCCTGTGCGTGATCCTTGCATTTCATATGTTCTGCTTTTGCCATTAAACGCCGAAAGGCCGCTTTTGGGCGGCCCTTGGAGTTTGGCCAGGGGCCATAGGTTTCGTGTGTGAGAAGATTGTTTCACGCTTGTGCGTGCATTGCCTTTAAAAGACCTGGCAGCGACCTACTCTCCCACGTCTTGAGACGGAGTACCATTGGCGCAGGGGCGTTTCACGGCCGTGTTCGGAATGGGAACGGGTGCGGCCGCCCCGCCATGACCACCAGGTCAT